>CAZRNZ010000013.1:0-1054 GCA_964601615.1 uncultured Candidatus Saccharibacteria bacterium | reverse complement strand
GAGTAGTTTTTAGCTAGAGATAGGAGTGAGTCTGGTGTGGTGGTGCCGATGCCGACGTTGCCATCATTATAATAAGCAGAAGTACCATTTAGTGACCACAAACCTTCCTTAAAACCAAGCGAAGAGGTAGCAATATCTCCAGTCAATCCTCCTAATGACAGCACTCCTGTATTAGTAAATACTCCGTCTGTATATGACATTCCAGCACCTGCACTAAACATGCCACGTACTGTGGTACTAGCTATTTCAGTTAGATAACCAGCAGCCGCATGATTACCCCAACCAAAGGCAGTATTCCAGTTAGTTACGTTAGTACCTGTGATGGTAGCTGCTGTTGATGATGAGAATAGTGGGTCTGTTTCTGTGAAGGAAGTGAGGTAGTTAGCGTCGTTAACTAGTTCACTCACGTTGTCGCCAGATTGAAGATAAGTTGATGGGATAGCAGTTAAATAACCAGCTGTCGCATGATTACCCCATGAGAAAGCTGTATTCCAGTTAGTAGTACTAGCTGTTAGTGGAATGGTATATCCAGAATCAAGGTTAATAGCGATAGTACCACTAGCGGTAATTGGTGAACCAGTCACAGTGAATCCTGTAGGGACACTAAGATCAACAGAAGTCACTGTTCCTTGTGGAATGTTTGGGAAAGTAGCTAGTGAACCATCTCCTCTAATGTATTGTGCGGTAGTACCTGAAGGGTTGTTGAATTTAGCATTAAGTGCATTCTGCAGATCTGTCTGATCAGCTAGATTACCAGCGATGTCACCCCAAGAGACGTTAGTTAGATAGCCAGGGTTAGTGAAGCCAATCTCACCAGTAGTTGGGTTGTATGTGATTGGTGAAGTACCACTGAACATGCCACGTACTGTGGTACTAGCTATTTCAGTTAGATAACCAGCAGCCGCATGATTACCCCAACCAAAGGCAGTATTCCAGTTAGTTACGTTAGTACCTGTGATGGTAGCTGCTGTTGATGATGAGAATAGTGGGTCTGTTTCTGTGAAGGAAGTGAGGTAGTTAGCGTCGTTAGTCCACTGTGAGATGTTTGGTGATG
>CAZRNZ010000012.1:0-1100 GCA_964601615.1 uncultured Candidatus Saccharibacteria bacterium | reverse complement strand
ACCATTCGCCCTATCCCCCAACCACACACCAACCTTAGCGAACAATCCATTAAGGAATGATTCACTCTCAAGGTGACTGTTCAGACGAGAGTTGAAAGTATCAGCGGTAATAGCAGAAGCAGTCAGGTCTTCTAGCTTGAGGTTTAGTTCTTTGATGGCGTTAACTGAAGCGGCTAGGATTGGTCTATCAGATAGTGTGAGTGTGCCGTCGGCATTGGTACCAATAGCTTCTTTGATGGCTTTCTGAACGTTTTGAGCAGAGAATCCAGCATAGATAGTTTCTGTCTCTAGACCTGACTTATCATTCCAGCGGTACAGTATTGGGTCTATCTTAGCTAGATCTTCTAGACCTCTAGTGAAGTTACCTTCTAGTACCTTGAGGTTCATATCTGAAGATACTGAGAGGTTACCAGCTGCATCTGTCTGGAGTGTACCTGCTCCGTAGTTAGCAAAGCGTACTGTACCAGTGGTGGTTAGTTGAGCAGTTGGTGTGGTAGTACCGATAGCTACGCTACCGCTAGCAGTAACTAGGAATCTGGTGCTGTTGTTGTCCTTTAGGTTAAGGAAGTTACCAGAGAAGGTACCTGAAGCATTAGCGAAATTCATTAACAGACCATCACCAGAGAAGTTTGATCCTCTTTGCATTAGTGATACTAGTGAAGATGAGGTGATGTTCTCTGAGAAAGCACGGATAGCGTTACCTTGAGTTGTTCCTCTAGTTTCTGCAAATAGACCAGCTGGTTCGAATACTCCTCCTGCATCTCCAGTAGTTACTGCACGAACACCGAAGGTACGAGCAAAGGCTGAGATGGCGGTGTTTTCTCCTTGGGTGTTGGTGCCTTGGTTTGTTTGTACTTCAAGACCGCGGACTGTGTTGGCGAGAGAGCTGTTGTCTTGGACTTTGAACATTGAGGCGACTAATGCGTTAGCGTTAGTTGATGGATTGTTTGTGATACTTGTGAGGTTACCATACTGAGTTCCACCTGTAGTTGGAGCAATGGAGTATATCTGGCTAATACCAGCAGTTGTACCTGCTAGTGAACCTGAGTAGTTTTTAGCTAGAGATAGGAGTGAGTCTGGTGTGGTGGTGCCGATGCCGA
>CAZRNZ010000011.1:0-1105 GCA_964601615.1 uncultured Candidatus Saccharibacteria bacterium | reverse complement strand
CGAGGGTCCCTTGAGGTCGATCTTGTAGGCGTTGTGGACGAGTCGGTCCAGGATCGCGTCTGCCAGGGTCTCGTCCCCGATCCATTCGTGCCAGCTTTCCCGCGGTAACTGGCTGGTGATCACGGTGGCGCGGGAGCCGTAGCGGTCCTCGAATACCTCGAGGAGGTCGTGGCGTTGGGCATCGGTGGGGTGGCCGAGACCGAAGTCGTCGACGATCAGGACTTGGGCTCGGGCGAGCTTGCGCAAGGTCTTGGCGTAGGTCCCGTCGACTTTGGCGAGAGCCAGCTCGTCGAGCAGACGCGGCATACGACGATAAGAAACGCGCAGCCCTCTCCGGCACGCTGTCTGTCCGAGTGCGCATGCGAGATAGCTTTTGCCGGTGCCGGTGGCGCCGGTGATCAGCACGTTCTGATTCTGATCGACCCAAGCGCAGCTTGCGAGCTGACGAAGGAGTCCCTTGTCGATACCGCGCGGAGCAGATGCGTCCACGTCTTCGATACACGCAGAGGCAATGCGCAACTCGGCTTCCTTCAGGAGCGCCTTGATGCGTCGATTGTCGCGCGCGCAGTGCTCGGCATCGACGAGCATGCCGAAACGTTCATCGAAGGTGAGGCTGCTGACCTTCGCGTCCTTTTGCTGCTCGGCAAAAGCGGCCGCCATGGAGCCGAGGCGCAGCGCATAGAGTTTTTCGATCGTGGGCTGAGTAAGCATACTTTTTCGATCCCTTTCAGTCATACGTGCATTCAGTGGAAGTAGCTGGGGCCGCGCACGTTGCCGTGCCGGATGGGGGACTTGGCGACATGTTCCTCGGTCCGCGTGCCGAGCTTGAGGATGCGCTCGACGGAGAGGTACGAGCGGCCGTCAAAGCGCAGCGCCTCGGCGCAAGCAGCCTCAATGCGCGAGGGGTCGAATGGTTCGGCGACTCGCTTGAGGCCCAGCGCCGACCGTAGGCCGGTCGGTCGCATGTCGATGAGCTTCCGTACGTAGGCGGTCGTTTGTACGCCCATTTTTTCTGCCCAGGCGAGCACCTTGGTGGGGTCGGAATCGGCCCACTCCCGATGATTTGGCGGTCGATGTTCGCGCAGCGTTGTCGACTTGTACGGTG
>CAZRNZ010000010.1:0-1295 GCA_964601615.1 uncultured Candidatus Saccharibacteria bacterium | reverse complement strand
CAGGGCCATCGCATCAAAAGCGTGATCATTTCGATCACTTAGAAAGATGACGTAAGAAGGAGGTTGTCCGTGGATGGCGGACGTGATCCTCTCCGCCCCGATGACCAAGCGTAAGCTGCCCGTCGTGGACGAGAACATGAAGACCGCGTCGCTCCTCGAATACTTCGCACGGGTTCCTGATCCGCGAGTCACACGCTCTCGGCTTCATTCACTTGCAAGCATCCTGACGCTTTCGGTGTGCGCCGTGATCGGCGGCGCCAACTCGTTCGTCGAAATCGAGTACTTTGGGAGGGCGAAGCAAGCGTGGTTCCGGGCGTTTCTGGACCTTCCCAACGGCATCCCCTCCCACGATACTCTTGGCCGAACCTTCGCAATGGTGAACCCCGAGGCTCTGGAGCAGGCTTTCCGAGAGTGGGTTTCCGCACTGGCCACGTTGACCAAAGGAGAGGTGGTTGCCATCGACGGCAAGACACTCCGCCGTTCGTTTCAGAAGGCGGGCAGCAGCGCGTTCGTTCACATGGTCAGTGCGTGGTCCACCGGAAATCGCATGGTCCTTGGACAGGTCAAGACCGAGGAGAAGTCCAACGAGATCACGGCCATACCGCGGCTGTTGGAGCTGCTTCAGCTCCACGGCTGCCTCGTGACGATCGATGCGATGGGTTGTCAGAAAGAGATCGCGACCAAGATCGTGGAGTCCAATGCAGACTACATGCTCGCTGTGAAAGACAATCAACCAACGCTCGCTTCGACCATCACAGGAATCTTCGACGAGGCCTTACGTGAGCCGGAGTTCGCCGCCGGTCATCACCAGACTGAGAACAAGGGTCACGGCCGCATCGAGGTTCGACGATGCTGGACCATGAACCTGGACGCACAGTGTGGCGCACCCTTCGACCAATGGACCGGGTTGAACGGCATTATCCGCGTCGAAACTCAGCGCACGCTGGCAGGGAAAACTTCCGTCGAGCAACGCCACTACATCACTTCGCGTCGCGACTTTTCTCCGGAAGATGCTCTGGCCGCATCCAGGAGCCACTGGGGAATCGAGAATCAGCTCCACTGGGTCCTCGATGTCGCCTTTCGCGAGGACGACTGTCGCGTACGCGCGGGCTATGCCGCCGAGAACTTCGCAGTCATACGCCACATGGCCGTCAATCTCCTCACAGCCGTCAAGAACGCGGGCACTAACTTCGACAAAGCCAGCTTGAAGACCAAGCGGCTCGTGGCTGCTGTCAATGAGCAGTACATGCTCCGTGTACTCGGTATTCACTCATGATTTGATGCGATGGCCCTGA
>CAZRNZ010000009.1:0-1426 GCA_964601615.1 uncultured Candidatus Saccharibacteria bacterium | reverse complement strand
CCACAGCCAAAACCGCTTTCAACTTTGGTCATTTGGAACTTAACGATGTCATCCGCCGAACACGCAGAAGCAATAACGTCCTCTGAGTACATTAAACACCACCTTACCAACCTCACCTATGGCAAATTGCCCGATGGTACTTGGGGTTTCGCTCACAATGGCGATGAAGCTGCACAAATGGGCTTTTGGGCTATCAATGTCGATAGTATGGGTTGGTCATTGGTACTTGGATTTGTATTTTTCTTTTTGTTTCGCAGTGTTGCTAAAAAAGCAACTAGCGATGCGCCAAGCGGTTTTCAAAACGGCATAGAAGCGGTTGTTGAGTTTGTTGATAACAGCGTAAAAGGTATGTTTCCTTACAAAAATACAATGATTGCGCCTATGGCGTTAACCATTTTTGTATGGATATTCTTTATGAATGCCATGGATCTAATTGCTATTGATTTGCTGCCAAAAACAGCTGAACTCTTTGGCGTTCATGTGTTGGGCGCAGATCCTCATTCGGTATTCTTCAAGGTTGTTCCTTCAACCGATCCCAATATTACTTTGGGTATGGCATGTACTGTATTTCTGCTGATTCTGTTCTTTAGTGTTCGCGAAAAAGGGATAATTGGTTTTGCAAAAGAGCTAAGCCTGCATCCGTTTAATACTAAAAACGTATTTTTACAAATACTCCTAATTCCTGCGAATCTGGTACTTGAACTGGCTAACCTGATTGCCAAACCTATTTCTCTTGGCTTGCGTTTGTTTGGCAACATGTATGCAGGGGAAGTAATTTTTATATTGATTGCCATTATGTACGGAGCAGGCCTGTTATTTGCTGGTTTTGCCGGTGTTATACAAATTCTTTGGGCGATGCTGCATATCCTTATTATTTCCTTGCAGGCAATGATTTTCATGGTACTTACCATTGTGT
Source organism: uncultured Candidatus Saccharibacteria bacterium (assembly GCA_964601615.1). Taxonomy (GTDB): domain Bacteria; phylum Patescibacteriota; class Minisyncoccia; order Phycocordibacterales; family UBA918; genus OLB19. Next base: position 510 of record CAZRNZ010000009.1, on the reverse strand, counting down.
ATATGAGCATGGCGTTCCAAACGGATGAGCAACACTAGTTTTCATTTTTAATCGTTTTTTGTTTTTAATTTTTATCAACTTAAGTAGGAGAAAACACTGTGACTGAAGCAACAGCTTTGATTTATTTGGCAGGTGCACTGGTAATCGGTTTGGGCGCAATCGGTGCTGCAATCGGTGTAGCACTGTTAGGTGGCAAGTTTTTGGAAGGCGCTGCACGTCAACCAGAATTATTGCCAATGTTGCGTACCCAGTTCTTCGTAGTAATGGGTCTGGTGGATGCGGTTCCAATGATTGGTGTTGGTATCGGCATGTATATTTTGTTTGCTGTTGTTTAAATACTGCACGAAATAAACATTAAATCCCTTTAACAAAGGCATTCAACTGTGAACCTTAATGCAACTTTCATCGGTCAGATAGTGGCGTTTGCCATTTTCATTTACCTGACACAACGTTTTGTGTGGCCACCCATTGTTGCGGCAATGGCAGAGCGCACCAAGCGTATCGCTGATG
>CAZRNZ010000008.1:0-1776 GCA_964601615.1 uncultured Candidatus Saccharibacteria bacterium | reverse complement strand
ACGTGTTCCCCCGCCATGCTCGCCTGTACGGTCGGCTTGCGCCCTCTTCTCCAGGGCGACTTTCAGGAATCGCTGATACGTGTCGAAATCAAAAGCGTCGATACCAAGCTTAACCTGATCGGTCAGCTCGCCAGTGTTGTGAGCCGTTACAAACACGATGCCCTTGAGCTCGTCTTTCTTGATGTCACCCATATCCGTTCACCTTCCCTCTAAAGATGACTTCGTGCGAATGCGCAAGCTGAAAGACGCCGGAAGCTCTCTCCGCCGCCCAACGCTCAAGTTAAGCCGAATTGCAGCGCGTAGCTGGGCACATGGCAAGCTCTTTGTGCCATGTGCCTGGCGTAGCGATGCAATTTCGGCTTGAATGATCGAATGGACTCCTTCCATCCCCCTGGCGGCGATGCGCCACACTTCGGCGACTGCTGTCGGACAAGGGATCACGAGAGGAGGTTTCCATGCACGCTACCACCCAAAGCGGCGGAATAGAATCTTCCGCCACCCTGCTCGCGGTTGATCTCGCCAAGGAGGTTTTCGAACTGGCGTTTGCCGATGCGGCCGGGTGCATCGTCGAGCGCAAGCGGCTCAAGCGTGGGCCGTTTGCTGCGTGCATGGAAAACCGTCCGCCTTTGCGCATCGTGATGGAAGCCTGCGGTTCGGCGCATGCGTGGGCGCGACGCTTCGAGCGGCTTGGTCATCTGGTCACCTTGTTGCCAGCACAGCATGTGCGGCCGTACGTGCGGCGCAACAAGACCGACCGCGCCGATGCGGCCGGTCTGCTGGAAGCGGCGCGCTGTGGCGATATTCGCCCCGTTCCCATCAAGACGCCCGAGCAACAGGGCACACAGGCTCTGCATCGCATCCGCGAACACCACAAGGCGCAGCGTACGGCGGCGATCAATACCGTGCGCGGCCTGTTGCGTGAGTTCGGCATCACATTCCCCGCCGGGGCCGACAAAGTGCGTTCTGCGCTACTCGCAGCCCTGGAAGACGGCGATAACGATATCCCGATGCCCCTGCGTCACGCCCTGGCCGCGCTGCTGGACCAGATCACCGCGTGCCAGGAAGCGATGGCCGCCGTCGAAAAACAGTTGGCCGAGATTGCCAAGTGCGATACCCGAAGCCAGCGCCTGATGGCGGCCAGCGGCGTGGGATTGATCACCGCCACGGCGATGAGTGCGGGCATCGGCGACTTTGCGCGCTTCCCGTCTGGCCGGCACTTCGCCAGCGCCTTGGGCCTAACGCCGCGCGAGTATTCCAGCGGCGGAACCCGCAAACTCGGGCGCATCACCAAACAAGGGGATGTGTACCTGCGCACGCTGCTGATCCATGGCGCGCGCTCCGCGCTATTGGTCGCAAGCACGGCGCGAAAACGCGGGCAGCCGCTGGATCGCACCCAGCAATGGGCCTTGGCGCTGGCGGAACGAAAAGGTCACAACAAGGCTGCCGTAGCCCTCGCCAACAAGGTGGCCAGAAGGCTCTGGGCAGCCGAACATCACGGCACACGCTTCGATCCCGAACATGTCAGCCGGCGAGAACCTCACGCCGCATGATGCCTTTCCGCTTCAAACGCACCGCATCACGCAGTACCGCAACACCGCTCCAAACCCACTGACGTTGCAAGCCTCAACTCATGCAAGCGTGTCGGTCCCCGAAGCAGTCAAGCCGATAACCATTCTGGCCTTCGTGGCCGCTTGAACGTATGGCCCTGCTCCGCGGATTCCATGATGGCTCGGGACATTCCCACCGCAAAGCCGAATACACGAATGCAACCGCTCC
>CAZRNZ010000007.1:0-2001 GCA_964601615.1 uncultured Candidatus Saccharibacteria bacterium | reverse complement strand
GAGTAGTTTTTAGCTAGAGATAGGAGTGAGTCTGGTGTGGTGGTGCCGATGCCGAGGTTTCCGTAGAAAATAGCATTACCACTTGTCAACAAATCAAGAATAGGTCCATTAATACTGCCGGGCTTTGCAGAAGCAAAACGGTACTTATCTACACCTCCACCATCTATATTAAACTTCCAAGCAGTTTCAGCATTATTCATTTCAACGTAGTCAGAATTTCCAGCCATCTTCCACTTAATACCCCACTGATCAGGTTGTTCAAATATTCCGTCAATAAGGGTATCACCAACAACATGTAATTTTGAGGTTGGACTATTTGTCCCAATCCCAAGATTACCAATATTATTGTTGTAGATATTATTCCCAGAAGTCGTCCAAACAGTATTTAGAGTATTTCCAGCAAATGACAATCCTGTACCAGGAGTAATTGTATTTTGTTTTGTTGCCAAATCAGCAAAGGTTGGTAGTCCTAGTGAAGAGGTAGCTACGTTCCCTGTTAGACCACCAATGGCAGTGACTCCTGTATTAGTGTATGTACCTGTGGTTGGGTTGTATGAAAGACCTGTACCAGCTGCGAACATACTACGTACTGTGGTTGTGGCGATAGCGGTTAGGTAACCTTGCGCCGCATGATTACCCCATGAGAAAGCTGTATTCCAGTTAGTAGTACTAGCAGTTAAAGGAATGTTGTATCCAGCAGTCAAAGATAGCGCCAAAGTACCTGATGAAGTAATTGGTGAGTTAGCAACTGTAAGACCTGTTGGTACAGTCATTCCCACAGAAGTCACTGTTCCTTGTGGAATGTTTGGGAAAGTAGCTAATGAACCATCTCCTCTAATGTATTGTGCGGTAGTACCTGAAGGGTTGTTGAATTTAGAGTTCAACTGAGTTTGGATAGCACCAGTAACTCCACTTAGGTAACCAAGTTCAGTTGAAGTAACAGTTGACACAGCAACCTTTCCTGAACCGTCTGATATCAAAGCTCTATTAGCAGTAAGGTTAGATGAAACAATTGAGCTAGCACCTCCAGTTATTGTGGCTTGTTTAGAGTTCAACTGAGTCTGAATATTAGAGGTAACTCCATCAGTGTAGTTAAGTTCAGCGGTAGTAGCAGTAATACCATCTAGTACGTTAAGTTCTGAAGCTGTAGCAGTGATACCTAGATCAGCTAGTGTTTGTACTGCTGTATCAGCTAGGGCTAGTGAAGCGATTGTTGTAGTACTTAGAGATAGAGTACGGTTAGCTGATAGATTACCTCCTCCTGTTAGACCTGTGCCAGCTGTAATAGTAGTTGATGTGTTTGCTTTAGCATTAAGTGCATTCTGCAGATCTGTCTGATCAGCTAGATTACCAGCGATGTCACCCCAAGAGACGTTAGTTAGATAGCCAGGGTTAGTGAAGCCAATCTCACCAGTAGTTGGGTTGTATGTGATTGGTGAAGTACCACTGAACATGCCTCTAACAGTACTAGTAGAAATTGTTGTTAAGAAATTAGGTGTCACCCATGATGTACCGGTACCAGTAGAAGAAAGTAATTGTCCATTAGTACCTGCTGAATTAGATGAGTCCCTTAGTGTGTCAGTAATACGAATACTTGGAATCGTTAATAGCGAACCATCGAATGTAAAGTTTGCAGAATCAACTACTCCTGAACCATTCTGGAAAAGAACCCGATTTGCAGTAGCGTTTGTTGGAGTATCAGACAAACCATAAAAAGATTCACCACTTATATTTGTTAGATAACCAGCAGCCGCATGATTACCCCATGAGAAAGCTGTATTCCAGTTAGTAGTACTAGCAGTTAAAGGAATGTTGTATCCAGCAGTCAAAGATAGCGCCAAAGTACCTGATGAAGTAATTGGTGAGTTAGCAACTGTAAGACCTGTTGGTACAGTCATTCCCACAGAAGTCACTGTTCCTTGTGGAATGTTTGGGAAAGTAGCTAATGAACCATCTCCTCTAATGTATTGTGCGGTAGTACCTGAAGGGTTGTTGAATTTA
>CAZRNZ010000006.1:1971-2330 GCA_964601615.1 uncultured Candidatus Saccharibacteria bacterium | reverse complement strand
GCTTTTTCGAGCGGGCTTTTGTCCTCGAACTGACCGGCGGCTTCGTCAACCCCCTGCGGCAGGGCTTCGATGGCATCGACCGTGCGTTCGCCGGTCGTGCGGTTGTCCGGCGCCAGAGCGAGAAACGCGATGACGGCAATTATGATGACGGCGATCAGGCCGCCGATTATCAGGCCCTTATTCGATCCGCTGGCTGTGGCCATGAGTTTAGTCCCCTGTATGATGGTAGGGGTTCAGGCTGACAGGTCGCCTGCAAGGGGTCAGTGCGGGAGGCGAAGGCAGGGTATAAGGAAATGGTAAGAGGAAACCTTCAGGTCACTAGCCCCTCACCCCAACCCTCTCCCCTGCAAGGAGAGGGT
>CAZRNZ010000006.1:314-1961 GCA_964601615.1 uncultured Candidatus Saccharibacteria bacterium | reverse complement strand
ATGTCGCAGCTTTTCAGCAGCGTGAGGTTGAGCGGCAGCCGCGGAATTTCGCCGCTACAGCGATACGCGTATCCTGATCGACGATCCTGTAGTGGCCAATGAAACCATTACCGGTCTGTTCCAGTCGAATGATCCGGTGGGCTTTGCCCGCGCGGTAGCGGCCAGTTTCGGTTTGCAGGTCGAGGTCAGTGAAAAGAAGGTGCGCCTGTATCAGCAGGCGGTTTAGGGGATAACAACAGTCTCCCTTGCATCATACGGACTGTGGTTTAAAGCAAGAAACCCCCTTGTAAGACAGATTTTGCTGTAGGTGCTATAAGTGGTCCTGCGGCATCAGGTGAGAGACCGTTCCCCCTTAGGGTATTTGAGCCCGTGACAGAGCGAGGTAATTCACCTGGGCATCCATCGACCCCGAACAGTCGCTGGGGCCGCCCTGAGGTGAGCCCGATTAGGCAAGGAAGGGATAAGATGGACCGTTTTGTTTACGTAGGTATCGACGTTTCGAAGGAACGTCTTGATGTGCATGTGCGGCCCCTGGGCGAAGGGTTCAGCGTGGGTCAGACAGCGAGCGGGATCAAGGCGCTGATCGATCGGTTGCAGGCTTATCAGGTCAGGCTTGTGGCGCTTGAAGCCACGGGCGGTCTTGAAAATGAAGTGGTGGCCAGCCTGTCTGTGGCCGGTTTACCGGTTGTGGTGGTCAATCCGGCACAGGTGCGTAGCTTTGCTAAGGCGCTGGGGCAGCACGCTAAAACCGATCAGATCGACGCCGGCGTCATCGCGCATTTCGGGGAAGCGGTGAACCCTGAGGTCCGGGCCTTGCCGGATGCGCAGACGCGGGGGCTGGCCGATCTGGTAGCGCGTCGGCGTCAGATCGTGGACATGATCACGGCGGAAAAGCTGCGCTTCAACACGGCACCGAAGCTGGTTCAGAAAAGCATCCGGCGGCTGATCAAGGCGCTGGAACGGGAACTGGACAGTGTCAACACGGACATCGACGGCAAGATCAAGGCCTCACCCGTGTGGCGTTATCGGGAGAGCTTGCTGGTTACCGCTCCGGGCATTGGCCAGACGACGGCGCGCACCCTGCTGGCGGAGTTGCCGGAACTGGGGACGCTGACCCGTCGGCAGGTGGCGGCTCTGGCCGGGCTGGCACCGTTCACCCGGCAGTCGGGCCAGTGGCGCGGCAAGAGCTTCATTGGCGGCGGGCGAAAGACCGTCCGCTCGGCACTGTTCCTGAGCGCTATGAGTGCGCGGCGCTACAACCAAAGCCTCAAGGCCTTTTATGAAACCCTCGTGGCCGCAGGCAAACCCAAGATGGTCGCCCTTATCGCTGTCGCCAGAAAACTGCTCACTCAACTCAATGCCATGATCAGGGACAACCAAATATGGATACAACAAAACCCTTGACGGCGAACACAGTCGCTCTGTCACAGCAAAGCTGTGACATCTCCCCCGGCATAGCCAGGGGAGTATGAGGTGGTGAAGCGATAAGCGTTTCTGAAAGATTTTTACATTCAGGTGAGAAACAGCTACGCCTGTATATCGGCAGGCGGTTTAGGGTTTTCTGCGGGTGAGCCCGTTCAAGGCGATAGTCGGGGCAGCGCCTGGCCACCCCGCATATGCAAATGGAAAAGGGACGGGTGGCGGGCC
>CAZRNZ010000006.1:0-304 GCA_964601615.1 uncultured Candidatus Saccharibacteria bacterium | reverse complement strand
CTGCGGGGTCAGCGTCACGGCCACGGAAGGCGCGATAGGCCTCGGCCGGATCGATGGTGTTGCCGATACTCAGGATGTGAGCAAACATCTTCTGCGCCACGGCCTTATCGTAGAAGCCACCCGCCTCGGTAAAGGCTTCAGCCGCATCGGCGGAGAGCGTATCGGCCCACAGATAGCTGTAGTAGCCTGCCGAGTAGCCATCGCTTGAGAAGACATGCGCGAATTGCGGTGTCCGGTGGCGCATGACGATTTCCTTCGGCATGCCCAGTTGTTCAAGCGTTTCGCGCTCGAAAGCATCGGGGTC
>CAZRNZ010000005.1:0-2789 GCA_964601615.1 uncultured Candidatus Saccharibacteria bacterium | reverse complement strand
CTGGAGATCTTGACATTAACGTTAAGACTGCAAACACTGAGAATAGTATTACTGAGGGTGCTACTGAAAACGTAGTTTCTTTCGAAGGTAAGGCTGATGAAAACTCAGACATCGCTGTAACTTCAGTGCGTGTTTCTCTTACTGTTAATGCAACAGGAAATGAATCATCACGTGCTAATCGTTACGTAGATGAAGTATTAGTATTCCTAGGTGATAAGGAGGTAGGGTCTGCTGAAATCGGCGACTTCTCACGTTCTGGTTCTGTTCACACAGCAACTATCAACCTTAAGAATGCTGTAGTTCGTGCTGGTAAGTCTGACAGATTCTACGTAGCTCTTGTAGCTCGTGATTCTATCTCTAGCGATGACCGTACTGCTGACATTGAGGTAGCAGTTGACCGTGTTCGTTTTGAGGACGCAACTGGTGCTATCTTGACTGAGACTCCTTCAGGAGTTACTAAGAACGTAACATTCAACGCAGCTTCAGCTGACAACAGCTTGACTCTGCAGAACGTTTCTAACACACCTGCTGCTAAAATCCTTAAGGTAAATGATTCTTCATCTTCAGATGAGTTCCATGTTCTTTCATTCCGTATGAAGACTGGTACTAAGACTGGTGATATTGATGTTACTGAACTAGCTGTTGAGCTAGCAGACATCACAAATCCAGCTGATGCCGAAGATCTACTTAACGACATCTGGCTAAAGATTGGTTCTACACTTTACCGTGACTATGAAATCTCTGCTAACAAGGCTATCTTCACTATTGATGAAGGTGACCTAGAAATCGCTGGTGATGACACAGAATTGGTTGAGGTTTATGCTAAATTCAATCGTCAGAGCGGTAACTACAGCAACGGTACAAAGGTAACCTTTAAGGTTGCTCACGGTGACGTAGTTGCTGAAGATACTCGTGGTAATAGTGTTACTCGTTCTGGTAATGTTACTGGTAAGGAGATGACCCTATCTACTACAGCTGCTTCTGTTGAAGGATTCACTTGGAAGATTGCAAAGGCTAGCTCTGGAAACTCTGGTGCTATTACTTTCCGCTTCACAGTTGATGCTGACGACGAAGACTTTAGTTTCAACCAGAACACTCTAGTTGCTACAACAACTGGTACAGCTTCTTCAACAGGTCCTTCATGGGCTATTGTTTCAGGAAATGCTGTTCTTAACACTGGTGTTTACACTGTAAACTCTGGTGATACAGCTACCTTCGAGGTAACTTACACAGTTAGCAACGCTGGTACTAAGGCTGTTTCAGTTACATCTGTAGCTAATCAGTCAGTTCCTAACGACAAGCAGTACTCAGGTCTAGAAGTATTCTAGTCTAAGTAATGTAGTTCTTAAGTTGAGTTTTACTTAACTTTTAGACAAAACAAAAAGCCCCCGAAAGGGGGCTTTTTGTTTTGTACAGTTCAAATTCAACTATTTAAACTTTCGATTAACGAAGGTCGATAGTAGCTGAAGGTGAAGTCTGCTTGTTGTTAGGAACAGCCTGACCACTTACAGTGTCAGTCTTAACTTCCCAGAATGTACCATTGTTTGAGCTCGATGCTGTAATAGAGTAACGAACACGGAATGATGCATCACGTCCAGCATCAACACGGAATGTTGTTGCTGTAAGTTCTGTAGCGTCGCCACCTGTTACTGAAAGAACCTTAGCAACAGTAGATGTTGGAGCATTACCAGTAACAACACCAGCAATGTCAGCAAGATCAACAACGAAGTTTTCGTCATCAGCCTCAACATTGAATGTGAAGTCGATGATTGTACCAACATTGTTAACTGACCAAGCAAAAGCGTCAACAGTAGCAGCTTCTAGACTAAGAGTATGAACCTTACCAAAAGCTGTTGTTGAAACAGTCTTGTCATTGTCATTCTCATCAAAACCAGCTACTTCAGTTACGTCTACTTGGAATGTAGAACCATTAGGTGCTAGAGAACCAGAACCAACACGATTAAGATCAAGCTTAACTGTGAACTGCTCTGAACGATCAGCGCGTAGTTCGTATTCACGTAGATCAAAAGTAACAGTAGGGTTAGCTCCTGAAACGTTTTCTGAAGCTACACGAGTATTACCTACGTATAGTTCAGCTCTACGAACAACATTGTTGGCAGCTGTGATTTTAGCCTTGATTGTGTCAATTGAGAAATCTAGCTCACGTGACTCAACAGTGAAAACGTTAGAAGTCACTCCCTTTGTTTCGTTATCAGCGTCACCCTTAACAATTGTAGCTGCAGGGTTTGATGAAGCTGAACGAAGTCTTAAGCTAGCAGAGTTCTCTTCTTCAATAGAGAAGTCACCATTTCCTGAGATAAGAGCTGTTTCTGTAATGATAGCTCCAGTTGCCTCAGTGTAACGAATGCTAGCAACCTCTAGACCTAGAGCAACCGGCAAGTCAGAATCTGAAAGACGTGCTGTGTCTACAAGAATCTGGAACTCAGTACGAGCGTCACCTCTTGCAACACCCTTAAGACCAGCAATACGAAGTGTTCCTTCGTTATTAGCACCGTCTACAACAATGCTATTCCAGTCGTTACGGTTAGATGTCTTAACAGTATCAAGAACCTTTCCGTTTGCATCAGCAATAGAAACTGCTTCAAGAATACGGAAAAGACGATTTTCGCTAGAACTTGTAGCTACAGTAATCTCTAAATCAACACGATTTAGTTCAATGTCACCTGAAGTTCTAGAAAGGTCAATTTCGAATGAAGCAACCTTTTGGTTTCTAGAACCATTGTTTGCGTTCTCTTCGTAACGTACCTTTACTGACTTGATGTCAGCGT
>CAZRNZ010000004.1:0-23145 GCA_964601615.1 uncultured Candidatus Saccharibacteria bacterium | reverse complement strand
GGGGCCTCTGTATTACCGCTCCTGCTGGCACAGAGTTGGGAGCCCCTTATTCATGGAGTAACATCAATAAACTTTCTCCTCCATAAAAGGTTTTTACGTCCCTAAGGACTTCATCAACCACGCGGCGTCGCTCCGTCAGGCTTTCGCCCATTGCGGAAGATTCTCGACTGCAGCCTCCCGTAGGAGTAGGGCCCGTGTCGCAGTGCCCTCGGTGGGGGTCAGCCTCTCAGCTCCCCTATCCGTCGTAGCCTTGGTAAGCCGTTACCTTACCAACAAGCTGATAGACCGCAGGCCGTTCCCAAAGCGATAAATCTTTACTCTCGCGAGACCATCAAGTATTATCCCGACTTTCGCCGGATTATCCCTGACTTTGGGGTACGTACCTACGTGTTCCTACCTCGTCTGCCATGAATCTAAATTCATTCGACTTGCATGCCTCATCCACGCCGCCAGCATTCACCCTGAGCTAGGATCAAACTCTAATTAAAGACAGGTTTCGAAATGTCCGAAGACATACTTACCTGGGTTCATGTACTTTTGGGCGACTGTACTTAGTCGCACTCTTCCACGAACCACCTAAAAGGATGAGACAAAAGAAAATACAAATTGTCTTTTGTCTCTGCCAACATCTAGACAATAGATGTTGGACTTGCTGTACCAATATGGTGGTTGCCATATTGGATTTTTTTACCCAGCACAATTTACGCTATGAAAATTGTGCTGAGTGATGCGTACTGTATTTAGTTGTCAAAAAGCGTTGTGCGAGACTCTGTGTTGATGCTTGATTGTTTATCAACACTTCCCGTACAAGTGAGCGCCATTATACAGACATAAATAAAATTTGCAAGCGATTAAAGTGGAGTATCTAACTAATTAAAAAGATAAAAGAAAAGGCCGGCATTTCTTAGAAAGAATTGCCGGCCATTTAGACCTTTTAATACCCCTGTTTTGTCTCAACAAGAAACTAACTATTGGTCGTCTGAACCGTATTTGATTCAGCACCAGCATTAGCACCTGCCTGATTATGCACCTGGACCAAGGTACCGCAAAGTGCAGTCGGTGGACAACTTGCTTCTGCCGCTTTGAGCATGAAGTTGCCAGTGATTCCGGCAGCACCAAAACTTGTAACAGCCTGAATGATTGAACCCATCAATTCTTCACCCATAGTCTTGGTCTGACCGTTTACCACAGCAATTGGAGACTTGCTCCACTTGTTGTAGATAATCATCACAGTCTGCTGCGGCGTGCTAGCCACACCAGAATGCATTGTGACCTGGATTGCCCAATGTTGACCATCAACAGTTTGATGTTGATGCGATGTCGACACCGGCTGCTTGGTCGTAGCACAAGCTGACAACAAAGCAGCGAGCAATACAGACGAAACAGTCTTCACTGTTTTAGTTTTGATCAACACTGTTCTCCTCAAGTTTGAGAGACGGTCGCAGCTTCGCTGCGACCGTCCTTGTCTGATTGCTGATCAAAACTTACGGCACATAGCCGAAGTTGAGTCCACCATTGGCATTGACGTCGTAGTCGAAGTTAGCACCCCAGCCCTTGGTGTAGATACTGGTCGAAGTCAGACCAGTATTGGCCTGACCTGCGCCGCCAGCAACAGTGAGTCCGTTGAAGCTCAGACTGGAGAGGCCGAAGGCCAGATCCGCCGCTTCACCACCGTTTTCAGCGTACGATGCCGAGCTGAAAGTCGAGTTAGCATAGTTGTTGCCAGCAGTGTCCGACCAGGCATTGCCGTTGCCGCCGGCAAATTCATCGAAGGAGCCGTATACGTTGGAAGCTCCGCCATCAGCCCAGGCATTGCCATTACTGCCGGCGCCGCCGTTGAAGTTGTAGCTCGAACCACTTTCGAACGAGAAGGTTTCGGTTTCGGTGATCTCGAAATTGAAATCACCATCACCCACGCCATTCAGGCCAAACCAGAGGGTCCCTGCCGAAGCAGGAGCAACGAATCCAACGAAAGCGGCCGAAACCAACATGGTCGAGAGGATATTCTTGATCATTTAAAAGAGCTTTCTCTTCCTAAGAAGAAATTTGAGGCGACACCATGTCGCCCCTTTGACTTGCCGCAACTTTTGTTGTAGCCGGGCTATTATACACATAATATAAAACTTGTCAAGTATCATCTGAGTCATGTAAAATAGTAATTGTAATGACAAAAGAAACCATTGTTATGTCTGTGGGGGGATCATTAATTGTCCCGGACAACATAGATACCGAATTTTTAAAAAATCTTAGAAGGTTTATAGAGACGTCGATCACCAATAGTGACCGGCGTTTTATTATTATTGCAGGGGGCGGAAGAACAGCTCGCCGCTATCAGGAAGCTGCTGGTGAAGTTCATCCATTGACCAGAGACGACCTAGACTGGATTGGTATTCATGCAACTAGACTTAATGGACATTTACTTAGGACTATCTTTAAGGAATTAGCCCATCCAGTCATGATTACTAATCCTGATGACATTCTCGATATATCAACAGAAACAAAAGTAATAATTGCTGCTGGATATAGACCTGGTGCATCAACAGATTTACGTGCTATCCAAATTGCTGACAGAGTCAGCGCCAAGAAAGTAATAAATCTTTCTAATATTGATTATGTTTATACGGCAGACCCAAGAAAAGATAGTTCTGCCCAGAAATTAGAAGATATAAAATGGAGTGATTTTAGAAAGTTAATTCCTGAAGAATGGGACCCTGGGTTATCCTCCCCTTTCGACCCGATTGCTGCCCGTGAAGCTGAAAAAGAAAATATAGAGGTGGCCTGCATCAATGGTGACAAACTGGAAGAACTACAAAATTATTTGGAAGATAAAGATTTTATTGGCACAAAGATTTCTAATTAAGAAAGTAAAAAGCAGCGACCTTCGGTCGCTGCTTTTTACTTTCATACCAACAGTTATTTCTTAAAATCCTCCAAGGCTTTTTCTAGCTTTATATACAAAGCCTCGGTGTCATCATCATTAAACAAACAACAATTAGACATCTTCATTACCGCAGAAATATTTTGTTTATGTTCATCCGTTGAAGACATTTCCGCCGCCTCCTGTTCGATAAACTTTTCTAATGTTACATGATCCAAAGGACTGCCGCGACCGTGAATTCTCTGATAGCGCAATCCTTGCTCGGCATCAACCGCCAAAAGAATAGCGTTTTCATTTTCCTGCAAAGCTCGCGCCTCACCAATAGTGCGCAAAGACTCAATAACTACATCTCCACCCATCTCCATAGCTTTTGCAAATAATTGACGAAAAACATAATCACTACCATGTTTTTCCCGCAAAGAATTGGCAAAACTTGCCATAGTATCCCTGTCTATTGGAAGCCCTTCAGCTTCCATCAATTCCTGAAAGAAAGAACGTGCAGAGAGATGTTTAAAACCCTTATTATCAACTAAATATTGAACGACTGTGCCTTTGCCAGCACCAAGTGTGCCAGTAACGCCAATAATCATGAGGTTAATTTTTCTTTTCTTTAGCCGGCTTCTGGTATTTTTCTATTAATACCAACAATGGTGCTGCCAAAAATACCGAAGAATAAGTACCCACAAACATTCCTACAGTTAGAGTTAAGGCAAAGTCACGAGTAGATTCTGGTCCCAGAATTACCAATGCCACCAACATAATCAGCAAAGTGAGTGAAGTATTGATTGTACGTCCCAAGGTCTGTTCAACTGACTTCCAGACAACATCAACGTAAGGCTCTTTTGTGTTAGATTCTTCATTCTTCAAAAGATTCTCTCTGATGCGGTCAAACACCACAATTGAACCATTAATAGAAACTCCCAATACTGTAAGCAAAGCTACAATAAACAAAGTACCTACTTCAGCCCCGCGATAGAAACCAAGGAAAGCAAACAATCCAATTGGTACAAGCACGTCATGGACTAAAGCAGCAACTGAAACCATTCCATATTTCCAAGAAGGAACTGGCTTTGAGGCTCTACGAAAAGCAAAAGCGATGTAAGAAACAATTGATAGAATCACTAAACCAACCGCCCACCAAGCTTTACTCACCAACTCTGCACCAATAGACGGTCCAATAGAGCTGTACTGAACTTCAGTATATTCACCAAAGGTTGCCAAGGTTTGATCTAGCCCAACTTTTTCTTCTGGAGAAAGAACTTTTTGTCTAAAAACAAAACCATTCTCTCCTGAAAGCTGGATACGAACTTCGCCGTAACCCAATTCATTTACACCATTCTGCAAAGAAACAACATCTGGACGTCCTTCCGCATAATCAACTCTGATCATTGATCCCCCAGAAATATCAATCCCTGGCTTTAGTCCCCAAATAGACAAAGCAGCCAAACAAGCAATCGATAAAATTATCGGAAAAGCTAGAAAGTAATTTTGGTATTTTTTTAGATTCATATTTATTTAGATAATCCTGAACTCATAAGAAAACGACCAAGTGGCTTGCTAGTGTCTACTGGAATAGCCATCAAGAAAGTTCTTGAGATAGTAATTGCAGACAGCATTGATACGAAAATACCGATACCGAACACCAAGGCAAAACCTTTGATTAATGAAGTACCAAACCAGAAAAGAATAACGGCAGCAATGATACTGGTAATATTCGCATCACGAATTGCCAGCCAAGCTCGAGCAAAACCTTCACGCACAGCTTCTTCTGAAGATTTGCCAGCACGAATCTCTTCCTTTATACGTTCAGCAATCAAGATATTTGCATCTACTGCCATACCAATAGAAAGTATCAATCCGGCAATACCAGCAGCAGTAAGAACGACTGGGATAAACTGGAATAACGCCAACATAATTACCACATAAACAAACAATGCCAATACAGCCACAATTCCCGGCAATCTGTACCAAAGAATCATAAATACTGACAAGATAATAAATCCGACAGCGCCAGCAAAAACTCCAGCCATCAAAGCCTGGTCACCCAAAGCTGAACCAATAGAATCAGTACTATCAAGAGTAATTGGTACAGGCAATGCACCAAAGTTTAAGTTTTGTACCAAGTCACGAGCTTCGGTAGCTGTGAAATTTCCCTGAATCACAGCTTGTCCGCCAGAAATGGCTTCGTTAATACGAGGAGCACTAATCAATTCACCATCAAGGAAAATTGCTAACGAACGACCAGTATTTTCACGAGTAATCTTCTCAAACAACTCTGCTCCTTCATTGGTAAACGTAATACTAACGATTGCTTCATTAGATAAACCAGCCTGACCTTGTCCAAAAACAAGCTCTGCTCTTTCTAAGAAACGTCCAGTCAAACCAGTATCCAAATAAGCTTCCTTATTTTTGCCACTAGTGTCTATGACATACTCACCATTTTCATTTGCCGCAGTTGCTTCAATATCAATCAAAGCAGCCTCATCAACCAACTTAAATTCCAGAGAAGGAGTTTCACCAATTGATTTAATTGCTTCTTCAATATCAGTTACACCAGGAAGTTCAACAATAAGTCGCTGTTCCACCGGACCAGCCACAACGCTACTGCGTTCAACTTGTACGTTTGGTTCAGAAACACCAAATATATTTATACGACGCTCAATCACCTGACGAAGCACATCCATCAATTGCGACACCTCTGACTCATCAACTCCAGAAACATCAGCTACATAAGTTAACTGACTTCCGCCAGCCAAATCCAATCCCAACTTAAACGGATAATTAGCATTTTCATTTACGGTATTGGAGTAAACGAAAAAAGCGATAGCACCACTCACAATTAGTGTAAGTAGGGCGTAAAAAATTCTCACCATCAAATTCCCTTCAGTCTTATTTTCCATACTTGAGGGCGATTATATCACAATTTGAATATCAAAAATATTGCGCAATAAAGCTACTTCTGTGACAAAATAACCAGATTTCGAAGCAAGACCGCAATAGTAATTGGACCAATTCCCCCTGGTACCGGTGTAAATAATGAAGCTTTTTCTGCACAAAGTGGATCGGCGTCACCCTTCAATTCCCCACCCTCCTCACTTGTGCCAGCATCAAAAATTACTACTCCTTCTTTGATTTTTTCCGGAGCAATCAAACCTGGCACACCAGCACCAGAAATAATGATATCGGCCTCTTTGAGAATTTCAGCAGTATTTGAGGAATGTTTGTCTAAAACAATCACTTCAGCAGCACTTTGGGCTTTAGCCCAAAGTGCTGCAGGCTTACCAACTAATCTTCCCTTGCCAACCACAGCAACCTTCTTACCAACAAAATCGACTTGGTGTTTTTTAGTAATTTCCGCAATTGCCCCAACCACTGGTGGCAAGACTTCTGTGTCTTCGCCAAGATAATTCATGGCGTCAACATCCATTCCTAATGGAATTGCCTCAATCAACTTATCAGCATCAATATGCGGAGGAAATGGAAGTTGCACAATCACACCCTCACATCCTTCGGTGGCAGTCTTAATTACCTCCACTACTTTTTCAGTTTGAATCTCAGAATCCAACTCAGCTAACATCACATCAATACCATTTTCCGCAGCGCGACGTTTTTTTAATTCTAAAAACTTCCTAGTTTCACCATTTGGGTTACAAGTAAAAACCGCCAAACAAGGATGGCTTTTATCTTTTTTTAATCTGTCTTGAATATCAAAATAAATCTCCTGTGCTATCTTTTTTCCATCAACAATCATGCGTTAATTATATTACGTACCGCTTCTCATTATAAGTATTCTCACTGTCTTTAACATGATTTCTATATCAAACATTAACGAACGACAGCGTAAATAATGTAAATCATAAGATAATTTAGTTTTTGTTCTATCAACATCAACTCCTTGTCTTGGCGCATCAAAATGATTTATCTGTGCCCAGCCAGATAATCCTGGCTTTATGAAGTGCCTCATATTGTAATAAGGAATTTGTTCAGCATAAGCTGAAGCTAAGGCAGGCATCTCTGGCCTAGGGCCAATGAATGACAAATCTCCTTTAAGGATATTCCAAAGTTGTGGCAATTCATCGAGACGGGTTTTTCTGAGGAAAGCCCCTACTCTAGTTACTTTTAATTTGCTATGCAAAGCTTCCTGTCCCACATCCTGACCAGTCATGGTACGGAATTTTATAATTCTGATTGGTCGGTTAAACTGTCCCACCCTCTCCGTAAAATAGAATATTTCTCCTTTATCTTCCAACTTAACAAGTAAAATTATGAAAGGAAACAATATTCCAGTCGGAATAAACAAAACAACCGCTCCAACAATATCAATAACACGCTTCAATGAACCATAAATAGTATTTTTGGTATTGGAAATATTATTAATAAACCAATCATAACGCAGTGAAGACATCGGCACACGATCAAAAGTGTCTTCATAGAGTTGGTAGAAATCGAGCAAAGTAAAATTAAACTTCAAGAAAGATAGATCAAAAATAAATGGCAAGAACTTTTGAATATGTTCGCTTCTATAATCAGCTACAATGATGTCGATATTATCATCATCAATTAACTGTAGAAGCTTGCCTTCAAAATTTGGCGTATTTACCATTGTATCTTCATTCAAAAAATGAACGAATGAATAATTATAGCGATTGTTGTTGTTTATTTCGTGAGCCAAATCGAGTGCCTCATTCCCCTCCGCGATCAAAATAGCACGATGTTTAGTTTTGGGAGACAAAAAATTATAAATATATAAACGCCAAATTGTGACTAGAGCAATTGATATTAAAAGATATATAACTAGATTGGTCTTTGGAGCAATTCCAAAAGGAATAACAAAGAAAACAACTGCTGCTAGAATAACGTTAGTAATTTGAGTTTTAACTATTCTTGAAAGCATTAGGTTTTTTAAAAAAACCGTATGTTTGTCATACAAACCAGCAATATAAAAAACTAATACCCAAATTAGTGCTAAAAGAAAAAATGGTCCAAAATGGTCATCTACCCTCTCGGCCGTAGGCCACTCCAGATAACGTACCAAAAGCGTCAGCCATAAGGCTAACGAAAAACAAATAATGTCACCAATTATCAATGCTGAAAGTTCTCTAGCTCTTTCTCCCATCTCTGTATTATGGGCAAAATTAGCTCCACGTGCAAGCATATGGGGCTAATACCCAAAAGCAACGAAATTCCCCGCCAAATAGTTTATTATTATAAGAATGCAAAAAAAGGTTCTCTTTTTGATAACAAAATCCAATTGGGGCGGCGCTCAGCGATATGTTTTTGATTTGGCTACCAACCTACCGAAAGATAAATTCACTACAATTGTTGCTTGTGGCGGTAATGGAATTCTGATTGATAAACTCCAAGCTGAAAATATTAAAACTATTCCTCTCAAATCTTTGCAACGAGATATTTCCATTTTCAAAGAGATCCAGGCCCTACAAGAAACTGCTAGGATAATAAAAAATGAAAATCCAGATATACTCCATATCAATAGCTCAAAGGCTGGATTATTTGGTGCTGCATTGGGTAGGTTCTATAAAGTACCTAAAATAATTTTTACTTCTCACGGATGGTCGTTTAATGAAAAAAGACCCTTTTGGCAAAGAATGATTTTGAAGTATTTACACTGGCTAACAGTACTACTTTCTCACGAAACAATTGCTGTTTCTCATGAAGTAAAAAATCAAATGAACTGGCCTTTTGTTCAGCAAAAAATTATTGTCATTCATAACGGAATCAACAGACCTAATTTCCTCAATAAATTAGAAGCAAGAGAGTTTTTTACTGGACAAACTAACAACCTTAAACCTTATCTAAACGATTTCTGGACAATGACAATTGGTGAACTTCATCCTATCAAACGACATGAGGCAGTTATCAGAGTTGTTAATTCTCTAGCAAAGGAGGGTGTAAAAATTAGACATTTGATTATTGGTTCTGGTGAACTGGAAGAAAAACTAAAGAAACTAACCGCTAAGTTTGGACTAAAAAACCATGTATTTTTTCTTGGACAAATTGTAGAAGCTTCAAAATACATCAAAGCATCAGATGCTTTTATTTTAAGCTCGCGCTCTGAAGCAATGCCTTATGTAATAGTTGAATCAATTATGTCTGGCACACCAACTATAGCGACTGCAGTAGGCGGAATCCCTGAGGTGATAGAAAATGGTATTAATGGAATCCTTACTCAGCCTGAAAATAACAAAGAATTGCTAGAAGCAATCAAAAAAATTCAAAATAATAAAGAACTTGGTAAAAAAATGGGTGAAAATGCTGAAAAAAGAAGTGGGCAATTTACTCTCGAAAAAATGCTAGGAAAGACAATTTTCCTTTACATAAAATAAGCTAAACCAGAGACACTCTTTAGGTTGCACTGGTTAAATATCTGAAAATATTAAAACATCTCTTCACTCTTATATCGAGACATCGTATATCGACTCATTGCCATTACCACACCAAGCGACATAAATTCAACCAATAAGTGCGTACCGCCGTAACTCATAAAAGGAATAGTTAGACCTGTCACTGGCATCAGACCAATATTCATTCCTACATGAATAGTAAAGTGAGCAATAATAAATAAAGCTACACCAGTAGTAAAAAGTCTTTCGAAATTACTTGCGCCATTTAACGCCAAACGCAATAATCGCCAAACAACGATTCCAAATAAAATAAAAACCAAACTTACACCAATCAATCCCCACTCTTCTGCAAAAGCAGCGAAAACGAAGTCTGTTTGATATTCTGGCAAAAATTCCAATTTTGACTGTGTTCCATAACCAACTCCCTTACCCCAAACTTGCCCACTACCAACCGCAATAATAGATTGATAAACGTTATAACCAGCACCTTGAATATCAGCCATTGGATCAATAAAAGTATGAATACGATCTTTCTGGTAAGGCAACAGAACAAAATTCCACATTATTCCAAACACTAACGCACCCACCAAAAAAACTAAGGTCAAATGTCTGAGTCTGATACCAGCCACCAAGACCAAACCAAACCAGATAGCAAAAATTATTAAAGCTGAACCAAAGTCAGGTTGCACAAACACTAGACCAAATATTGCCAAAGTATATAAACCAGAAACAATGATATGTCTGAAGTCCCCTATCATTTCGTGCCGTTTGGAAAAATATTTTGCCAGGACTGCAATCAAAACCAACTTAGCAAACTCAGCTGGCTGAAAAGAAAAGAAGCCTAGATTAAAGCGACTTTGTGCACCAAGAGTTACCTCACCAAAAAACAGTACCAAAACTAAAGAAGCCACTGTTACTAAATAAATCCAGAAAGTAATATGTCCGTAACGCAAAAAACGATAGTCTGGCAACAAAGCAACCAAAAAGGCCAAACACCCAGCACCAATCCAAATTAACTGCCTATCAAAATAACTATTATCACCATGAAAGGTGTACATAGTCGCCAGCCCAAGTAGAGACAAAGAAAGTGCCGCACCAAACAGCCAGATATCAAAACCAGAGAATAAATTACGTACAAAAGACAACATGCCTAAAAACAGTAGCAAAAAATGACCACTTTAACTAGAACTTAACGCAAAGGAATAAAACCAGAGGTGGATTTTGGGATAATGTCTATAACAGCTGCCCCTTCTTCACACAATGATGAAGTAATATTCTTGTATATTCTATCTACTTCAGTTGAATTTATCGCTTGATAAGAATGTTCTGGAGACGTAGCAATTGACTGCACAAAGTTCATATTTACACTTTGACCAAGACCAATAGCATATATCTCTATACCCAAACCTTTAACTGAATTTGCTATTTCCAAAGCATAGGCTTCTGATTCTTCTGTAGTACCTGGCGCTGTCGCTAGTCCATCAGTCAAAATAACCAAAACCTTACGAGCATTTTCATTATGTCTAGCAGAATTTAATTCTTTAGCTGCTTCTTCTAAACCACGACCAGTATTGGTATAACCTCTTTGCTCAACAGTCCCGATTTGTACAGCTGCCAATACCGCAGATTGAGCTGAAAGGTTATTTGATAAATTTGCTATTACTTTTGCATCAGTCGCAAAAGTAGCGATTCCAACCTGATCATTTTGATTAAGTCTTGAGATAAAACTAGCTGCTGCCAGCTTAACATCAGTTATTGGTTGTGGCGGATTATCACCATCATCATCCATACTTCCTGACACATCGATTGTCACCAAAACATCAGTCGGAACTTCACAAGAACGCATAGTAGTAGCTATTGGCTCTGGCCAAGTAAAGAATATCTGAGTATCTGATCTAGCCGGAAAATCATCCACAAAAGTACGAGACGAGGCCAAAGCAGTGCCTCTAACATCAAGAATTGTAGCTACAACCTCTACTTCCTTAACACTTTCTAGACTATTGTTACGCAACACGGCATCAAGTCTTGGTTTACTATCAGCGCTTCTCAGCTCCCTTTCAACCACTGTAAACTGATCTCTACCAGCATTTGAAGGCTGCCAAACCTCAGGTGGTTCTACCTCAATAAAAGTACGATTTGGTATACGACGCCCCGTATCAATTCTGCCTTCAAAGATAGGATAAAGACCATCTGGCGGTAAGATGGTAGTCCCTGAACGAGTAGCAATAATTCCAGCCTCATCATATAGAGTAAAAGTATACTTCACCTCAGAAGATGCTGCTTCACGATTACGATTTTCTACATAAGCAACAGCATTGTAAGTACCATTAGTGACCTTAAAAGCACGTGACCACTTCACTACTGGCTGCTCTACACTGAATGAACAAATCCTTACACAAGAACCACCACAATCCACTCCTAATTCGTCACCATTTTTCTTACCATCAAAACAAGTTGGCTCATGATAAAAATTAGCAAAATATATCCAAGTCCCTATTACTAAGAAAAAAATAGCAAAACCAGTAAAATATTGGGAGCGTCTAAAAAAAGCCCAGGCCGATGTAGTTCTCATTGCGTAAATTGTATCATGTAAGTAATTGATACAATTTACATAGCTTTAAAATAAGTTGATATAAAGAAAAAGGGCAGGAATTGTCTTCAACAATTCCTGCCCTTATTGCGTAGCGTGACCGGTTCAAAATCCAGCTCAAAATTTGCTTTCACTTTCCCTATCTAGCACTAAGAAAAGCACAAATTTTTTGCCCGTGCGTACGTTTAGCTCACGACAAACTGAATGAGGTTATTATCCTAGCTATTCAACCTGGCTTTCTCCTGCGCCTGAAGCTGCTAGAGAAACGAGACAAAACCGCACAATGTACTACGCTTAATCTAAAGACCTTATAACCTCATTATATACCATAATAAACTTTTTGTCAAAGGTATCATTAACCAGATAAAACAAAAGACCGCATCTTACGATACGGTCTTTCTTGAAAACTCTAAGTTGGTGTCACCTACTACCTATGTTGTTGCCTAAGCAACATATATAAGAAGTATTGCCGGAGGGCAATACCTTAGGTAGAAAGAATGCCTGGTTCCGCGCAGCGGACATTCTTACTCTGCCCCAATAAAAAAGTCCTTGATTTTACCAAGGACTTTTTTAATTAAAAACTCTAAGTTGGCGCCTACCTACTCTGCCCCAATAAAGGAGTACCATCGGCGATGGAGGGCTTAACTGCCGTGTTCGGAATGAGAACGGGTGTACCCCCTCCGCTGTAGCACCAACTTAGAACTTTCAATACTTAAAAACTTACTTAGATATTCTGAAACGATGCCATTCTAGAAAGAATGGCGGAGAAAGGCTGGGTTTGAACCAGCGACCTTCGGGATAACTGCCCGACGCTCTACCTTGGTGTTTTAAGAACCTTTTACCAGTGCGTCACACTGGGAGACCGTTCAAACACATCCGAGCTACTTCTCCAAAAGAACAAAAGTTGGTCGAGACGACGAGATTCGAACTCGCGACCCCTGCACCCCGATTGCAGTGCTCTACCGAGCTGAGCTACGTCTCGACCTTGATGGAAGGAGGCTGGTTTTGAACCAGCGACCCCTGTTGAGTATTCGCTGCAACATAATGATTTGCAACTACTAGCTCACTGTCTTAAACAATCCCCGTGCCTTCATAACAAAGGCAGAGAAAGTTATTCGACCAGTGCTCTCCCACTGAGCTACTCCCCCCAAACTTTCACGATATAAAATCGTTTCAGAATATCTAAATATTACATATCTTCTAACCACACACTTCACTTAAACGAATCGTAAGCGATGTACAATATTCCTTGCAGGAAATACGCCCTATTAGTACTTCACGGCTCAACGTATTACTACGCTTACACCTAAAGCCTATCAACCTAATCATCTCTTAGGGGGCTTAATGAAACTTAATCTCAAAGTTGGCTTCCCGCTTAGATGCTTTCAGCGGTTATCCATTCCCGACATAGCTACTCGGCAGTGCCACTGGCGTGACAGCCGACAGACCAGAGGTCAGTTCATCCCGGTCCTCTCGTACTAGGGACAACTCTCTTCAAGTTTCGACGCCTGCAGTAGATAGGAGACCAACCTGTCTCACGCTTCATGTTTGCTCCGATTACTCGGAGGAACGGACTGTAACATCACCGGTTCTCGGTGTCCAATATTCAGTCTCTACAAGTGCACGAATAAACTTTTTGCCAGTTTTATTCTGCTTCTCTCGGTATTGCCCGCAACATTACTTGTTAGGGTTTTACCGATTTTAATCGGATATTATCACTTATGTTCCCATATGTGACCGCCGTGTAGTTGGTTTCTTCTCTTTATTTCATTTTCGAAAAGTTAAAACAATCCATCGAAGGGATTTAGACTGTAGAGATTTCGAAATTAATCGTCATCTTTACGGTCTAAACCCAGCTCGCGTATCTTTTTAATTGGCGAACAGCCAAACCCTTGGGACCTGCTCCAGCCCCAGGATAAGTCGAGCCGACATCGAGGTGCCGAACCGTGCCGTCGCTATGGACGCTTGGGCACGACTAGCCTGTTATCCCCAGGGTAACTTTTATCGGGTAATCTCCGGCGGCATCTAACGCCAACCATCGGTTCACTATGCTCCACTTTCGTGTCTGCTTGGCATCTACGCCTTACAGTCAAGCCAACTTATGCCATTGCACTATCGGCACGGTTTCCATTCGCGCCTAGTTGACCTTGAGACCCCTCCGTTACATTTTGGGAGGGTAGCGCCCCACTAAAACTGCCTGTCACCAACTGTCCCTGACCGGTTTTGCCGATCGGGTTAGAGACTGCCCAATTGAAGAGTGGTATTTCACTGACGACTCCATATTCCCCGAAAGGAATACTTCAAAGTCTCCCACCTATGCTACGCATCAATCGAACAGCCCCAATAAGAAACTACAGTAAAGCTCCTGGGGTCTTTTCGTCTAACTGCAGGTATGCTGCATCTTTACAGCAATTGTATTTTCACCGAGCAGGTCCTTGAGACAGTTTCCCAGTCATTACACCATTCGTGCACGTCGGAACTTACCCGACAAGGAATTGCGCTCTATTATTCCTTCTTTTGTGAACTAGCCTTACTAGTTCGTACACAATAGGACTCTATCTTCACCCTCAGTAAACTGGTCGGGTGTGCAACATTTGGTCTCTCATTGGTTGCATTTGGACTATTCTTTCATTACTGAAAGAAAGGTAACTATGGCTCGGCTGTTTAACCTATAACCGTTCTAGTCCTAGAGCGAACTTCCAAAGGAAGCGCGCTCTACCTTAGAACGATTATAGTTATCGCTGACATTGACGGGGGCTTACACAGCCCAGCATAGCATCCGAGGACACTACACCATCCGTGCTTAACCTTCCCGCATTGGTCAGGCGTCACCCTCTATACATGGACTTACGTCTTCGCAGAGAGCTGTGTTTTTGTTAAACAGTTGCCAGGAAATCTTTCGCTGCGGCCTCTGATTGCTCAGAGGCAGGCCTTATCCCGAAGTTACGGCCGCTTTTTTGCCGAGTTCCTTAAGGACCTCTCACTCGTTCGCCTTGGTCTTCTCGACCCTACCACCTGTGTCGGTTTGCGGTACGGAACCGCTACGTTTAACCCAAACGAAGTTTTTCTTGGAAGCGTGCTCCCTAGATTTGCTTGGCCGTGGCCTCACATTCAGACTCTACTCGCGCTATTGTTGACCGGATTTGCCTAATCAACACGCTCATAGCTCCAGCACCAATCCAATAAGATGCTCTAAGTACAACGCTCCGTCCCTCCATAGAAACGTAGTGGTGTGCAGGAATATTAACCTGCTATCCATCGGGTCCCCCATTCGGGATTCCCTTAGGACCGACTAACCCTTCGCTGATCACCATCGCGAAGGAAACCTTGGTATTTCGGCGGACGGGGTTCTCACCCGTCTTGCGGTTACTTGTGCCGGCATTCTCACTTCTGTACGCTCCAGATAGGGTCTCCCCCACCATTCATCGCAGAACAGAACGCTCTCCTACCACTCCACCTGTCCGAAGACAGATGAAATCCGCAGTTTCGGTAATATGCTTGAGCCCCGATCATTTTCGGCGCAAGGACTCTCGACCAGTGAGCTGTTACGCTTTCTTTAAAGGATGGCTGCTTCTAAGCCAACCTCCTGGCTGTTTGAGAATCCTCACCTCCTCATTTTGCACTGAGCATATATTTAGGGACCTTAACTGGCGATCTGGGCTGTTTCCCTTTCGACCAATGGAGCTTCTCCCCCATAGTCTAACTGCCGCGCTATAATCCACTGGTATTCGGAGTTTGATAGGAACAACGAGATTTCTCCCTGTTTGCTCCTTCCAGTGCTCTACCCCCAGGGGGACCACGCGACGCCAACCCAAAAGCTGTTTCGGAGAGAACCAGCTATTACGGAATTCGATAAGCTTTTCACTCCTTACCACAAGTCATCCGATGGTTTTGTACGGCCAACCGGTTCGGGCCTCCACGACCTTTTACAGTCGCTTCACCCTGCTCATGGCAAGCTCATCCCGCTTCGGGTCGTACCCCTGCCCTATATTCGCGCTATTCACGCTCGCTTTCACTGTGCCTCCGTGGGATTACCACTTAGACAAAGGACAAAGGTACACTCGCCGGCTCATTCTTCAATAGGCACGCCGTCACCCCAATAAATTGAGGCTCCGACTCCTTGTAGGTGTATGGTTTCAGATCTATTTCACTCCCCTCTCCGGGGTTCTTTTCACCTTTCCCTCACGGTACTTGTTCACTATCGGTCTTCAAGAATATTTAGCCTTACCAGTTAGTACTGGCAGATTCATTCGAGCTATTCATGTCTCGAACTACTCAGGAACAAAAACAAAAGAGTTGTATATATTTCGAATACAGGACTATTACCTTCTGGGGTCATGCTTTCCAGCATATTTTTCTATATATACAATTTGTAACTCTTTGCAACTAAATGCCGTTTTTGCCCTACAACCCCACACATATAAATACGTATGGTTTGGGCTGTTCCCGTTTCGCTCGCCGCTACTAAGGGAATCGCAAGAACCTTCTTCCTGACCACAATGGCGCGGCCGAAGCCGCAATGATCAGAAAGAAAGTTCTATATATTGCTTTCTATTCCTCTAGGTACTGAGATGTTTCACTTCCCTAGGTATGCTCCCGCCATACGGCAGGTCTCGTGCGTAACACGAGGGGTTTCCCCATTCGGAAATCTCCGGATCGAAGGTTGTTTGTCACCTCCCCGAAGCTTATCGCAGACATTCCACGTCCTTCATCGCTTTGTAAAGCCAAGGCATCCACCATACACCCTTACATTCCTGCAAGGAATGTTGTACACCGCTGTACGATTCGTATTACGAACTTCACAGAGAAGGCAACCGAGGTTGCCAAGTAAAGTTTAAAGAACAAGAAGAGAAGAAGTGGCAACAAGTCTGAGCGTCAGCAGACCTGTAACACGAAAGCCTAGCGGCTTCATATCGTGTGTCTCTCTATGATTTGCGGCAATCAGAGAGGTTGGGCAGACAACCACTTCTTCCCTCACCCACTCCCTCGAGCCTGGGGGCGTGACTGGGAGTAGGAACTTAAGAGAAAATTCTCTGTGAAGTTCGTAATACTTATTTGAGTGTTCGCGCACGCATACCTGCGTGCGCTGTGTGTTTTGTCGTGAGCTTCATTGAGGAGGTGACGGACTCTCCCTCGAAAGTCCGTCACCTGCTTGGTGCTGCGCAATCGCGCGCACTCTATCAAACCACCTTCCCATCCTCCCTTACGAGTTAGTGGTTGATTCGATAAATAAAGAACTCCTCAATGAAGCTCACGACTCGATGTCTGTCTGGGACGAAAAGACCTGTACGAATTTGTACATGACTTTACCAGACAGACTACCTGGCTCAACTATATAAATATAGTTGAGTGCCTACTGAGTGTCGAGCTCAGTAGGACTTAGAAGATATGCAGTTTTCAAAAAACTTTATCTCCGTGGAATTGATGTTAAAAAAACCGCTTTGTTGCGGTCACTAATCGCAGATACGATGTTGTGGCCGCTACGATTTCCTTGAATCAATTACCATAGATAACGAGCGATATATTATCCTATCTGAAAATAAAGTCAAGCGGTTTTCTATAATAACTAAATAAAACAAACAGAGAACTATTTTTATAAAATAAAAACCCCTTTTAAGGGGGTTTTTATTTCCTTATTTACTATTTTTAAGTCTCCTGAAACTCAGGTAAAGTCTTTACTACTAAATCAAACCTATTGCCTGGACAATCCAAACTATATTCAATTTCACCACTCTCTATGAAATCTTCTAGAGTTCCAGTTTTTTCAGTAATACTCAATATTACTACACCTCCTCTCTTGATTGTACATGTTCCAGGTTCACTAGTACCAACATCATAATCTAACGAAATCGTGCTATTAGGTCTTACTAATTGTCCATAAATATCTTTATCAGATTTCAAGGTTGCACCTGTACCAGTAACAACAGATACAGTTGTGACACTTTGTCTAGATCCACCAGGACCAGTACAGACTAATCTGTATGAACTATCCTCAGTTAGTGCGCCTGTCTCTTGAGAACCGCTACCAACACTTTTATTACCTGTCCAACCTTCAAAAGCAGTACAAGAAGTAGCATTAGCTGTCGCCCAATTTAAGATACTAGTATCACCGTAAATTACTGATGAAGGATTAGCCACAAGAGAAACAGTTGGTAAAGGATACGAAACACTAATCGTAACTGAATCACTAGCAGTTCCTCCAGGACCAGTACAACTAATAGAGTATGTCTGACTAGACGTTAAAGAACTCATAGTTTGACTGCCACCAGAAGCTGTCTTAGATCCAGTCCAACCATTTGATGCGGTACAAGAAGTGGCACTAGTTGTCGTCCAACTCAAAGTACTATTACCACCATAAGTAACTGAAGAAGGACTAGCAGTTAATGTTACCGTTGGTGGTGAAACGACAGACACTGAAGTGGAGTTACTTGCAGTTCCTCCAGTACCAGTACAACTTAGTGTAAATACTCTATTAGATGTAATACCACTGATAGTCTGACTGCCACCAGAAGCTGTCTTAGATCCAGTCCAACCATTTGATGCAGTACAACTTGTTACGTTAGCTGTTGCCCAAGAAATGGTAGATGATCCACCAGAAGATACTGACGATGGACTAGAAGTAATACTTACCACTGGCGGAGTTATAGTCTGATCAGCACAATTGAATGCCCCATTAGACGGATTACCTACACCACTGTGCACCCACCATTCATATGAAGTATTAGGCTCTATACTCAAAGTTATAGATTTAGAAGTTTGGTTATCAGAACAATAATCACCGCTAGCTCGCCAACCGCTACAAGAAGCATTTCTATCCCAAGAAGTTGGATTTTTATCTAATCTGATTGGATAATTATTTGTATTAAATTCATCAGACCAAGAAAGTGTCACTGACCTTCCGTCATAACTACAAGAAGATCTAAGATTCTTAGGTCTATCATCCCATTCTGGAGGATAATTTGGATTAACTGTCCCACAAACAAAAGAACTCATATTAGCAGAACTAACTCCAGTTGAACTCCATGAATGTACCCACCAATCAAAAGGATCGCCGGTAGGAACTCTAACTGTTGCAGAAGTTCCATAAAGATTATTATGACAATAATCTCTACCAGCCTGACTACCGTCACCATAACTACAGGCCGTATTAGGATCACTCATCTGTGCGGTATTTGCCCAAGAACTTGGTAACCAGTCCATTCTCAATAGGTATTTAGAAGCGCCTGCGACAGAACCCCACGACACAGTTACTTCTGAGATGGCAGGATCAGCTGTTGTCCTACATACAGCACTAAGGTTTTTAGGGGAACTAGGTTGCCCACTAACTGAATCGAGTTTTAGATTTTTTGTATAAGATATGAGGGCACCATCATTTCGCCATACATCCAGTTTAGCTGTAGTATCTCTATTTATATACAAAGTTCTACTACCATCAGAACCTTGATGCACATACTCTTGTCCGTTTACATGTAGAGTGACACCATTATTGTTTTGAGCACTCCAAGAGAAAGTTACGTTACCACCACCTGCAGGGACAGAGGTTGGATAGACCGTAAATGCAGCATTAGGTGGCGGAAGCGCCGACTGAACACTGACACTTGCAGTCCTAGAAGTAAGAGTACCGTCATTTCTCCATATATCTAACTTAGCTGTAGTGTTACTACTTATAAAAATAGTTCTGCTACCTGTAGCACCATAATGAACATACTGCTGACCATTCACATGCAGAGTGACACCATCATGATTACTAGCACTCCAAGAGAAAGTTACGTTACCACCACCTGCAGGGACAGAGGTTGGACTAGCATATAAACTACCAGTAGGGGGTGATGGCGGCGGTTGCACCGTTACAGTTCTTGTACAAGTACGACTCACTCCAGCTGAGTTCCAAACATCATATTGTAAAGTAGTGTTACTTGAAATATAAACACTTCTTGAACCAGAAGTACCAACATTTAGAGTTCCAGGATGGAGCGTTCCACCAGTGGCATTACTAGAGCTATAGCTAGCAGTTACATATCCTCCACCATAAGGTACAGACGTTGTATTAACACTCAAGCTACATGTAGGAGCAGGAGGACTTTGTACTGAAATACTCCTGTAATAACTGTTTAATCTTCCATCATTTCGCCATACATCTAACTTAGCTGTAGTGTTACTACTTATAAAAATAGTTCTGCTACCTGTAGCACCATAATGAACATACTGCTGACCATTCACATGCAGAGTGACACCATCATGATTACTAGCACTCCAAGAGAAAGTTACGTTACCACCACCTGCAGGGACAGAGGTGGTATTTGAACTAAATGATGCAGTTTGAGCAAAAACCTGCTCATGTCCAAAGAAAAATAATAGAACCAACAATGAAGCAAAGGTTAAAATTGACCTAAAATCAATTTTAATATGGTTGATTGAATTAAACATGAGATTAATATTAATAAATAATGAACTAAGGAGTGGTAACCAATACAGTTGCTACGCTAGGAATTCCGTTATCTACATTAACTGTCACACTGGCTGACTGTCCTTCAATCAAATATCTTTCATAAACAATAACAGGAGCATCATACATAGTTGCTGATGAATTTATGTAGATATTAACTGTCTCTGGTACAGGAAAAATAAACACACCAGATTCAGTTTCTAACTCAATATTATCGTCGTCAGCCGATAATATTGTTCCCCTAATATCTAGAGAGTAAATAGCATTACCCAAAACCCCATCATCCTCAGACAGAATTTCGGACGATATGTTATTTATTCCAGTATTAACGAATAAGTTAGTTAATAATACTCCCATCAATAAACCTAGAACGAGACCAATAGCACCTACTAGAAATAGAGTACTCTTACCCATGTAGCTAAAATCCATATTAAATTTAAGTTAAAAGACAACCATATTGTCTAACTTAAAAAGTATAGCATTAGAGCTTTACAATTTTTGTATAAAAATATCAACAAGTGGTGATAATTTATCTTTGATACTTCACTTCATCTTCTACTCCAATTCTATCTACCAGTATCTGATGTTTGTAGTCAAATAAATCTCTAGTTAGCTTGTCGTACAGACTTACACGATAAAGCAATTCTTCTGAAGTAAACGCGGCATAGCGAATCTCAATTCCCACCTCAGCCTCCATCGCTCTAATAGCAGTTTCTACTTTTGACTCTGGTAATTTTTTCATCGCTACCATTACATCAAGGCGATGTTCAAATTCTTTTACAAAAACTCCAGCTATACAAACAAAATCTAATACACCAGCTTTACGTAAATGCTTTAACAAAGTCTTGCCGTTGATCGGTGCGGTTTCAAACAAGAAAGTCTGTAAGGCTTGCAGTTCACCAAATTCTTTATTGAGAGTATACGCATAGACACGCACTCTTTTAGAATGACCTGGAACAGTTTGATAAATCTGTTTACTTTTAATAATCCCTGCTTTCTCAAGAGAGTTCATTTCAGTGCGAGCAGTGCGACGCACCAGTTTGGCACGGCGACTTATCTCTTCAAAGGTAAATTCCTTGGAAGGATTAAATAGAAAAAATCGTAGTAGCTTTACTCTAGCAGTACTTCCGAACAGAATAGAAAGCGAATCAGCCATAACATAGCGATTATATCATAAAAGAAGAGGGTGCGGAGCTTCGCTCCGCACCCTCTTCTTAAATATTAAATAAAACAAAAAACGCCCTAATGGGCGTTTTTTGTTTTCTACTTATTTGAAGTATTTATTTCAATGTAATAGTTGCTCCAGCTTCTTCTAGCTTAGCCTTAAGAGCTTCAGCCTCATCCTTCTTCATGCCCTCCTTAACAACAGCAGGAGCACCATCTACTAGATCCTTAGCTTCCTTAAGACCTAGGTTTAGAGCTTCCTTAACTGCCTTAATAACAGCAATCTTCTGAGCACCAGCGTTTGTTAGCTCAAGAGTGAAATCATCTTTCTCTTCAGCACCAGCACCAGCAGCTGGACCTGCAACAGCCACAGCCTGAGCAGAAACACCAAAGTGCTTCTCAAGAACCTTCACCAAAGCGTGAAGTTCAAGTACGCTCATCTTCTCAACCTTCTCAACCAAGTCCTTGAACTCAGCAGGAATTTCTACCTTCTCTTCTGTAGCAGCTACCTCTTCAACAGCTACATCATTCTTTACTTCTTCTGACATAATATTAGTTTAAAAATTTCTTTTAGATGAATACTTTCTTTGATTAGGAATACCTAATTAAAAAGTATTACGCTTTCTTCTCAGCTAGAGCATTAAGCGCAACTGCAAGTCCCTGGATAGGGCTATTGATTACGTTAACGAACATACCACGTAGTACCTGTAGTGATGGGATAGATGCAATCTCAGTCATTTCTTCGCGAGACTTGTAAACTCCTTGGAACACTCCACCTACAATAGCGATATTATCCTTGTGCTTTTCAGCGAAAGTCTTGATGTTTTGTGCTGGAGCAATAGCGTCTTGGCTATATGCAACTGCAATCTCTCCATCAAGTACTGGCATTTCTCCTTCAAAAGCGCCATCAAAGGCTTTCTTCATCAGAGTCTTCTTGGCTACGAAATAACCAACTCCCTGCTCGCGCAAAGTTGAGCGCATTGCAGTTGTATCAGCTACTGGTAGACCTTTGAAAGAAACGAATACGATAGAATCCGAATCAGTCTTAACTACCTCAAGCTTTTCGAGGATAGTTTGCTTCTTTGCTTTAGTAATTGCCATTTTTTGGAAATATTAGACAGGCCGTTTTATAAGACGGCTCGACCACGTATCCAGTAATAAGAGGAGTACGGCCTCGGCCGGCGAATCAATTGATTCTTTATCCAACATCCTTTTCGATATCAGACCGACTATCTTTGAACCTGTCGGGAGATAATGTAACAAAATTGCTAGAAAATTTCAACCCAGATTAAATAAAAAACAAATGTCCCGAAGCTATGCTTCGGGACATTTGTTTTAGACATCACTCCCCTATTAATCTAGATTTCCTAACAACAAAACTAAAAGTAGTGACAAAGTGACAACAATCAAAAATCCAAAAAGAAATTTAAAAAAAGTATTGTTAAACATATGTGATAAGTATATCAAACAATATTTTTAAAAATCCCGGGCGCCAAGAAGGAGTTTCTTTTCTTTTGTTGCGAATTTTCAGAGACGATGAAACTCCTTCTTGGCGCCCTCCCCTTTCTTGGAGAAGAAATTCCGCCGCCCTTCGGGCGGCGCTTTTTCTTTCCCGAGCCTCCGCACTACTTTCGCATATTCCCTTTTCCACTGTAGCTTTCGTAGCAGTAGCAATGGCTTTGACTTTGGTTGCTCCGTCAGCTAA
>CAZRNZ010000003.1:0-37535 GCA_964601615.1 uncultured Candidatus Saccharibacteria bacterium | reverse complement strand
GCACGGCTAGCGGAAGCTGGTCGTGGATTAATTCCAATTGGACACGTCGTTGCATCTTGGTAACAAGATGTCTATAACGGCTAATTGGGTCGGTATTGTGTATCTCGATCGAGTACACAATGGTATATGATACTAATGCCATAAATTGTATCTAGACGCTCGAGAAAGAACGAGATAACTAAAGGATGAGACAAAAGAAAACGCAAACTACTGTATTTAGATTTCAAAAAGTAAATATAAATAAAAGAGCCGAAGCAAAGCTTCGGCTCTTTTATTTTTTACTATTTTTATCCTATCGACAATCTAATGAATTAGGATTTTGGCGACAATATTCTGCTTGTCTGACATTTTCTCGATAAAAAGGATCATTCAGCATGTAGTCAGGAGTTGCATAGTTATTTGAATTAAGTCCAAGACCATTAATGAATAGATTTACGATTCCCCAAATACTTACTAGTAGAACAAAAGCACCAATTCCGTAAAAGGCTAGATTTTTAGCACTGTCTTTTGCCGTTACATCGGAAGGATTGAGTATAAAAAAACGAAAGGCATTCCAGATAAAGAAAAGAAGCGCCAATCCAAAAAATAACGGCAGAAGTGTATTGCTGATAAAAAGAGTGCCAGAGATAATAAATTCTTGCAGATTTCTCATGTCTTTATAATTATATCATCTACTCTTGTTAGACTACAGTGGTTTTGTTTAATTCTTGCTTGAGTATAATTCTTCTAAGACTGTCTCCAGAACAGCTGTTAATTATTAGTAAAGAAATATCAATATGAAATTAATTGATATCTTTATTCCGCCAAAAAGTTTATCTAGAGCTGATAGAATCCAGTTTATTTTAAGTCGCCTAATTAAAGCTTCACTCTTCTTAGCTTTTGTACTTTCTGTTTTAAGTGCAAATTGGACTACTGCCTTTGTAGCAATTTTAACTTTTATTGCCACTGTAATACCGACAATAATTTCAAAGAACTACAATATTAGGTTACCAATAGGTTTCGAGTTCCTAATAGTATTATTCCTTTACGCCACTTTGTTTTTAGGTGAGGTAAGAGATTTCTACTTTAAATTTTGGTGGTGGGATATTGCATTGCATACTGGTGCAGGATTAGCTTTTGGTTTTATTGGCTTTTTATTACTTTATTCATTTTATCGTGCTGGGAAGTTTGGTGCTCCAGCAATAGTGATTGCTGTCTTAGCGTTTTGTGTTTCTATGGCAATTGGTGCTCTGTGGGAAATATTTGAATTTTCTATGGATCAGCTATTTGGAATGAATATGCAGAAGAGTGGTTTAGTAGATACAATGTGGGATTTGATTGTAAATACAATCGGGGCGTTGATAGCTTCTGTTTCTGGATATTTCTATATGCGTTATGATAGAGAAGGATTGGGTATTTTTAAATACTACGTAGAGAGTTTCTTTGAGCCAGATGGTAGGGCTAAAATTCATGGCAATCAATAATTTAAAATTAAAATAACTAACTTATTATGGATAAAAAAACATCAAAGATATTAATAGTTCTAGGAATTGTTTTGGTTGTATTTGCGGTAGTTTTTTTCATTAAACAAACAATGGTTAATGAATCAGCTAATACTACAGATGTAACATTTACAGACCCTGTTTCTTCTGCTGAGATACAAGTGTTATTTGATCAAGAAAATGATAAAGCTACCTTAAGCGGGCTAGGTTATCAAAATCTTGTGTTAGATATTGCTATTGCAGCTTCGGGAGCTCGTTATGTAAATGAGTCTGAAGGGGTTGAGTTATGGAATCGGGGAAATGAAGTAACTGTCTCTAAAGACGGAGAGAGAATATTTTCTGGCAATGTTGGTGGCTTAACTGATGCTAATAAATTGTCTGGAACTTGGATTTGGCAGGCAACTACTATTGGTGAAGTTATAACTGAACCAAATAGAGTGGATGCTTTCACTATCACTTTTGATGAGGTAGCAGGAAGAGCTCATGGAACTACAGATTGTAATGGATTTAATGGTAGTTATTCTGTCAAAGAAGATGATAGTCTAACTTTTGGACCAATGGCTTCTACCATGATGTATTGTGAAGGTTCTCAAGAGAACGAGTTCACCTCGGCTTTGGCAAAAACTGAAAGATTCAGCTTTGCTGGTTCTGGTGCGTTAGTACTTGAGCTACAAGGTGGTGGAACTATGTTATTTGGTAAGTAGAACATAGAATAGATAAACAAAAGACCGGAAGCAAAGCTTCCGGTCTTTTGTTTTTGTGCGCGCTCTAGGAATTTCTCTCGTTACACGAGCAGTATACCTTTTGAGATATTTTACTCAACATAGCTGGCAAAATATCTCAAAAGCTTTTCGAATCCTAGAGCTTGGCAAAATAAAAGAGCCTAAAAGCTCCAAATATTCGCTTTCAGACTCTTTATTTTGTGCGCGCTCTAGGATTCGAACCTAGGGCCTTTCGAGTATCAGTCGAATGCTCTAGCCAACTGAGCTAAGCGCGCAAGTGCCAGCTATATTAGCAGAAAAGCCCAATTTATTCAATTGTGTTTAATTCGTGTATCATAAGGGTATGCAACCACTTGCGGCACAGATTAGGCCAAAAAATCTCGATGAATTTATCGGGCAAACTCACCTGGTTGGTGAAGGAAAGCCTATCCGTGAGGCGATTGATAGAAAACATTTGTTTTCTTTTATTCTCTGGGGACCACCTGGAGTAGGGAAGACGACCTTGGCTCGTATTTATGCCAATGCACTCGATGCCGAAATGTTTGAGCTTTCAGCTGTGTCAGCTGGTAAAGAAGATGTGCGAAAGATAATCCAGACTCCAAGTCTACGACCAAAGGTTTTGTTTCTTGATGAGATTCATCGTTTTAATAAAGCACAGCAAGATTTTCTTTTACCTTATGTTGAGGCGGGTACTCTGACTTTAATTGGTGCTACTACTGAAAACCCTTCTTTTGAAGTTATTGGTGCACTCTTGTCTCGTACGAGAGTTTTTGTACTGCAAGAACTAGGTGAAGAAGAGATGGTGTCGATAATTAAACGTACCAAACTTAAAGTACCAAAAGCTGCACAGGAATGGCTTATCAGAATGGCAAATGGCGACGCACGGTCTATGCTTACTCTACTTGATCAAACATCTGCTTTAAATGAGAAGATAACTGTAGGATCGCTAGAGAACACTCTACAAAGTACTCATTTAAGATACGACAAAAGGGGGGAGGAACATTACAATACAATATCTGCTTTTATTAAAAGTATGCGAGCGAGTGATGCTGATGCAGCAATTTATTACTTAGCTCGTATGACAGAGGCCGGAGAAGACCCGCTTTTTATTGCACGCAGAATGGTGGTGTTTGCGAGTGAAGATATTGGCTTAGCTCAACCAACAGCCCTAGTGGTTGCCAACGAAGTCTTTCGAGCTTGCCAGTTAGTTGGCTATCCTGAGTGCACCATTAACTTGGCTCATGGTGTGGCTTATTTAGCACAAGCTAAAAAAGACAGAAGGTCTTATGATGCTCTGCGCTCTGCGGAGGCTGATGTCCGTGAATATGGTAATTTACCAATTCCTACACACTTAAGGAATGCTCCTACAAAACTAATGAAAGAACTTGGTTATGGTGAAGGTCAGAAGTGGGAGGCAGGATTTTCTCATGAGAAAGGTTACTTACCGGAGAAAATAAAAAAGAAAAGGTATTTAAAGTAATATAGCAGATATGCTATATACATTGGCGTTTTGCAGGTGTACGGTGTATGCTATTAGATATGGATTTCGCTTCTTATTTTAAAGGAAAGAAGATTACTGTTATGGGTCTCGGTCTTTTAGGTCGTGGTGTTGGTGACGCTAGTTTTTTGGCTGAATGTGGTGCCGATCTTATTA
Organism: uncultured Candidatus Saccharibacteria bacterium; assembly: GCA_964601615.1. GTDB lineage: Bacteria > Patescibacteriota > Minisyncoccia > Phycocordibacterales > UBA918 > OLB19. The sequence goes on along the minus strand of CAZRNZ010000003.1, from coordinate 33,678 downwards.
TTACTGATTTAAAGACGGAGGAGCAATTGGCAGATTCATTGACTAAACTAAGTGATTTTCCTGATATTAAATTTACTCTCGGTGAACATAAAGAAGAAGATTTTATTGGTAGGGATATGATTTTGGTAGCAGCAGGTGTACCGATGAATTCGCCTTTTTTGGAGAGGGCGCGCGCCGCAGGTGTGCGCTTGGTGCAGAGTGCAGCACTCTTTGCTGAGCTTTCTAAAGTACCAATGATTGGTATTACAGGAACTCGTGGCAAATCTACTACCACTGCCATGATTTCTCATATTATTGAGGCATTAACTGGTGAACAGGTAATAAAGGGTGGAAATATTCGTGGGGTTTCAAATTTGCAATTACTTAAAGAAGTAAAAGAAGATTCTTTGGCAGTTTTTGAATTAGACTCTTGGCAGTTGCAGGGGTTTGGTTGGGCCGAAATCTCTCCACAGATAGCCGTGTTCACGAGCTTCATGGATGATCATCTTAATTACTACAAAGGAGACATAGACGCATACTTTGCTGATAAGGCTAATATTTTTATCAATCAAGAAGATAGTGATGTTCTAGTGACTACACCAGACGTTTTTGAACGAGCAAAAAAATTTGCTGCTGGCAAAAAAATATCTATCGGTCAGGAGGTACTTTTAGTTGATAGTTCAATAATTCCTGAAGACGCACATTTGTCTATGCCAGGTGAACATAATCGACTAAATGCATCTTTGGCAACTGCCGCATGTCGGGCACTTGGATTATCTGATGAGGAAATATTTGACTCTTTAGCTAGCTTTGCTGGAGTAGAGGGTCGACTTCAATTAATCGGTTCAACCGAAAATGGCGCAAAGATATATAACGACAATAATGCTACAACTCCGCAAGCGACAATTGCTGGACTTAATGCCTTGGGAGAAGAGGGAAAGAAAAATATTATTTTATTAGCTGGTGGAGCTGACAAGGAAATTGATGTCGCGCCTTTAGCTTTTGAAATAAATAAATATTGTAAAAATGTTTTTCTGATTCCTGGTTCAGGAACGGATAAGTTAATTCCGCTTCTTCATAATGGAGAGGTGGGAGTTTCTGTTTTTGCTAATTTAGAACAGATTGTAAAAGAAGCAAATAGAGTGGCTAGTTCAGATGATATTGTCTTGTTTTCTCCAGCCTTTGCTTCGTTTGGATTATTTGTAAATGAATATGATCGTAACGATCAGTTTGTTGAATTGGTTAAAGAGTTAGAGGAAAAGATATGATAGGAGTTTTTGATTCTGGTTCAGGGGGGTTGACTGTTTTGTCTGCTTTGAAGAAAAAAATGCCAAACGCCAGTGTGGTTTATTTTGGCGACATCAAAAATGCTCCATACGGAAACAAGACACAAGAAGAATTACTGGCTCTTACAACAAACTCAATAGCTTTATTAAAAGAAAAAGGTGCCACTAAAATTATTAGTGCGTGTAATAGTGTTTCAGCTTCAGTAGCAGTTTCTCTATTAGATTCAAAAATAATCTCCAATCAAGATATTGTAGAAATGGTGGGACCAACAGTTGCTCGCTTTAAAGAAAGTAATTTGCGTATTGGTTTATGCGCTACTGAAGCCACGATAAAATCTGGGATCTATCAAAATGGCTTTAAGTCAATCGGCAAAGAAGTAAATTGTATAGCAATTCCAGAATTAGCTGGTGCAATCGAATTTGGTGAGTCAGATAAGAAGATTATTTCAATAATTAAGGAAAGTATTTCGCCATATTTGTCTGAAATTGATGTATTGATTTTAGCGTGCACCCATTATCCTTTGGTTATTAGTTTATTTAAAGAAGTTGTTGGTGTTGAGGTTGAGATTTTTGATCCCGCAATTGCTGTATCAGAAAGAGCGACTGAGTTATTTGTAGTAGATGCTGAAGGTGATAAATCAATTCGTTTTATTATTAGTCAGGATTCAGAATATTTTCTCGCTAGAGCAAAAGAACTTTTTGCTGATTATCCAATTACTTTTGAGGTAATAGATTAAAATAAATATATGGAAAAAATTAATCTAGAAAAACTAAATAAAATTCACTTCATTGGTGTTGGTGGAATTGGTATGTCTGGTTTGGCTAGATTATTTTTACATGAAGGAAAAGAAGTTGGTGGGTCTGATAGAGCACCATCTGATTTGACTCATACTCTAGAAAAAGAAGGAGTAAATTTTTTTGCGGGACAAGTGGCGGAAAATATTACTGATGATATTGATATGGTTGTTTATACCGAGGCAATGCCAAAAGATCATCCAGAAATGATAGCTGCCAGAGCACTTAATGTACCAATGATAAATTACTTTGAGGCACTTGGCTTGGTAGCTAATCAGTATTATTTGATTGCAGTTGCTGGTACACATGGTAAGACAACTACCACTGCGATGTTGATAGATATTTTAGAAGAAGCTGGTCTTGATCCGACAGCTATTGTTGGTTCACTTCGAAGTAAAACCAAAAGTAATTTTAGAGCAGGGAAGAGCAAATACTTTGTGGTAGAGGCTTGTGAGTATTGTCGTGACTTTTTGCATTTAGAGCCTGATGTGTTGGTAATTACTAATATTGAAGCTGAGCATCTTGATTACTATAAAGATCTCTCTGATGTACAGTCAGCTTTTAAGGAATTTGCTATGAAAGTTCCAGAAGACGGTGTGGTAATTGCTGAGACTACTAATCGCAATTTAACGCCTGTCTTAGATGGTCTGAAGGCAAGGGTTGTTGATTATCGTGTGCATTTGAATATTGATTTAAATATGAAAATACCCGGATTGCATAATCGGATGAACGCAGCTGCAGCTACCGCAGCTGCAGCTGAACTTGGTATATCACAAGAAAAAATTAATAAAGCCCTGGGAGATTTTTCTGGCACCTGGCGTCGTTTTGAATACAAAGGAGAATTAAATGGTGCTCCTGTTTATGATGATTACGCTCATCATCCGACAGAAATTACAGCTACTATAAATGGAGTGCGTGAACTTTATCCAGATAGGCGCTTAGTTTTGGTTTTTCAACCACATCTTCGTTCACGTACAGCAGAATTGTTTGATGATTTTGTCTCTGCACTTTCCAAGGCAGATGTACCAGTTTTGACAAAAATTTATGATGCCCGCGAGACTGGTAAAGAAACCATGACTTCTGAAATTTTATTGGAATCTATCAAAACGCATAATAAAAATGCCCAAATAATTCCAGTGTTAAGTGATATTTCTTCTGAGTTAAAGGATTTTATTACTGAAAATGATGTAGTAGTTACGATGGGTGCAGGTGACATTTCAAAAGTAAATCTCATTGACTAATTTAAATAAATATTGTATTATCTTAATTAAGATTGTTCCTTTAATTGGAAATCAGGAGGGGTTAAGTGTTTGAGATTGGTCTCGTTGGGCAGATTTTTCTTTGTATTATTTTTGCGCCGATCTGTGTTGTGATTTTGCTTTTTGTCCGAGAATATCTTCATGAAAATCGTCCAACTTTGAATATTGAAGATGTGGCAAAAAGTATGCCTTTCTACTATGTTTTCTTTGTTGGCACAAAAGATAAAGAGCTAATTTTGCCAGTCGGAAAAGGACTTAGTATTTGGTCTGATTGCAGGTATACTTTTGTTGTAAGTAAAGACGATAAACCATTTGCCTTGATTGGTTTTGATATCGAAGGTGATGAGCTTCGGATTGAACAACTTCAAGGTATTAAAGGCGTGAATATGAAGGGTGAAAATTTTGCCCTGAGACTCATCCAGTATGCTGAAGAGTTTGCCCTTGCTCTTGGATTAAAAGTGGTGATGGTTAAGTCAGCTCATAGTAATTTTTACTATGAGCTCGATGATCAGCACAAACTTTATCCTGTTCTGTATAAACACCAAGATAGACTTGGTCGAATATATAATCAGGCACCAAAATTGATGGGATATTATTTCTGTGGTGACTGGTCTATAAAATATCTTGATACTAAAACTGTCACATGAGTGGCAGTTTTTCTTTTGTTATAATTGACAATATTGAGATTCGGGCTATAATTAATACAGTTTAAATCGGTAGAGGGAGGTAAAATTGAAAGTATTCAAAGGACTTCTTAGGCGGTTTCGTATTACGCTGAAGCTCTTCGATCGGGCTGAACGTCGCCGCAAAAATGCTGATCAAGAACTTTTGAAGAAAGATCCTGATCTTTGGCAAAAAATGCAGTACACCAAGCAGCTTGAGACAAATGCATGGTAAATATTTCTCTTTAAGACCATTAGTTTTCTAAAACTCGTGGTCTTTATTTTTGTCTATTTCAATGGTAATTTTGATTGATAATTATGGATAAAAAAGGCTTACTCAGTGTGGTTGCAACACCAATTGGAAACTTAGAGGATATAACTCTGCGTGCCTTAAGAATACTCAATGAGGTTGATTATATTTTATGTGAGGATACTAGAGTGACTGGCAAGTTACTAAGTCGCCATGAAATACAGACTAAGACCAGAAGATATGACGCTCATACTCCAGAAAGTGTGCAAGAGCAGATACTTTCTGATCTAGCAGAAGGGAAGCATATTGCCCTTGTATCTGACGCTGGAACACCAGGTATTTCTGATCCTGGGGTGCTTTTGGTGCAGGGCGCCCGCGAAGCGGGCGCCGAAATAGAATCCATCCCTGGTCCGTCTGCTGTGACAGCCGCTTTTTCTATTGCGGGAATTGTTGGTAATCAATTCGCTTTCTTGGGATTTATTCCACAGAAGAAAGGTCGACAAACTTTCTTTGAAAGTTTGTCGACCTACAATTTGCCGGTTATATGTTTTGAATCAACCCACAGAATAATCAAAACTCTTGAAAGTTTGGCAGAAAAGTATCCTGATAAACAAATCACTGTTGCGAGAGAAATTACAAAAATGCATGAAGAGCTTGTGCAAGATACTGCAGTTGAAGTTCTTGAATATTTTAAAAATAATACAGTAAAGCAGAAAGGTGAATTCGTTGTTATTATTGAATAAAATATTTAATTAAATTTATTTATGAAAAATCTTATTATCCCAATTATAGGAATTGTTGCGGTTACTACTTTGGTTGTATTTTGGTATTTCGAAAAGAGAGTTGAGCAAAATCCACCAGAAGATACTCCAAATGTAGAGGTGTCAGAAGAAAGAAGAGATAAGTGTAATCAGTTGCTAGCGGCAGCAACCTTCATTGATGGTGCGGCAGCAGATGCGTTTTTGCAGGATTGCTTGGAAGGGAAAATAGATTTATCAAATTCTCCTTTTGGTGAAGATGAAAATACCGCATCAAATCCTGAAGAATCAACTTATTCAACAGGTGGTTGTGCAGTAGGAGGATGTAGCGGTCAGCTTTGTGGCGAAGCTAGTGAAATAGGAAATATGGTAACTACTTGTGAATTTCGTGAAGAATACGCTTGTTTTGCTCATGCTAGATGTGAAAGACAGACAACAGGGAAGTGTGGTTGGACTGAAACTAGCGAATATGGAAGCTGTATGGCAAATATCGCCAGCTAATAGTTATTCTGGATAACTTTTCCCCTGAGTAAACTCGGTGTTATAATAGAAATATTAATCATATTTCTTCAAATTTATTGTGTCTAGAGAATCACTCGTTTTCCTTGTAGGAGTAATAATATTTTTCATGCCAGTTATTGGTGTGCCACCAGAATGGAAGGAATACTCTTTATTAGCTATTGGAATTTCATTAGCATTAATTGGTCTATCATTGAGACGTAGTGCTTATATTAGAAAGATAAGTAAGAGCAGTGGAGAATTACATACCGACTCTTTTGTAGAAAGTCAGCCTTCTTTGCTCGATATTTCTACTGAAAATAATCCTGAAACAAAAACATTATGATAAGAATTAGCATCATTGCAATCGGCTTTTTTGTCGCTTTAGGTGGTGCTATATTTTTATTGCCCGAATGGATTGCTGTTTCTTACGATAATACTGGTAATGTAACTAATTCGATTGCTAAAGGGGATGACGAAAAAATAAAGGATAAAAACCAAGAACCAGATTTACGAGTTGAAGTAAAACATCAGCCATTACCAGAACAGGTGAAAGCTATTTATATGACAGCTTGTGTAGCTGGTACACCAAGCTTTAGACAACGCCTGGTTTCATTAATTGAAGAAACTGAGCTCAACTCAGTGATAATCGACATCAAAGATTATTCTGGAACTATTGCTTTTTTGCCAAGCGACCCGAAACTTGTTGGGGCTTGGAATGCTGCTAAGTGTGGTGCACGTGATATGAAGGATTTTATTTCTTTACTTCATGAGAAAGGAATTTTTGTGATTGGACGTATTACAGTTTTCCAAGACCCATATTACTCTGAGCTCCGTCCAGACTTAGCCGTAAAAAAAGCTGACGGTACAACAGTATGGCGAGACCATAAAGGTCTAGCTTTTATTGATGTTGGCGCTCGTGAATATTGGGACTATATCGTGGCTCTAACTCGTGATTCTTATAATATTGGTTTTGATGAGATTAACTTCGATTATGTTCGTTATCCTTCTGATGGACCAATGAGTGATATATCTTTCACTCATTCCAAAAATTATCCTGGCGACAATAATAAGCAAGCTAATCTCGAAGAATTTTTTAAATATTTAAAAGAGAAACTTGATGACGAAAGTCTTTTTGCTGAATATAAACACACCAATACTGGCCGAGCCACTTCAACTCCTTGGACTTCAGCTGACTTATTTGGTATGACCACCACAAACTACGATGACCTTTCTATTGGTCAGGTTCAAGACCGTACAGCGCCATATTTCGATTTTATCGCACCAATGGTTTATCCATCACATTACCCAAATAACGCCTTTGGTCTTGGTAATCCAAATCTCAATCCTTACGGTATTGTGTACCATGCTATGAAAGTTGGAGTGGACAGGATGATGGCTTCTACCACACCAATGAATGGTTTTTTGCATGAGCCGATCATGACTACTAATGCTAGTGGTACGGCACAATTTTCGGGACGCTATACAAAACCAACTTATACTGCTGATAAATTCCGCACCTGGATTCAAGACTTTGATTATGGTGGAAATTATGATGTTTCTGAAGTGAAAGCTCAGATTAAAGCTAGTTATGATGCTGGTGTAATGAGTTGGATGATTTGGGCCCCATCAAATATTTATACTCGAGGTGCTTTAGGAGACGCTATTAATACAGTTGCTAATTAATGGAAAAAATAAATAAGATTTTAAGAAAGGTTTTTACCAAAACAAATATACTTATTTTAATAGATATTGTTTTGTTTTTTCTGGTATTTTCAGGGGCTTTTTTGGCGGTCAATTATTTTAATAAAAAAGATTTTGTTGCCGAAGAAAAGGCGGGAGAAGTTTTTCGATCAAACATTTCTAATATTCAATTTCCAATTCCGGAGGGGTGGGAAGTTAATAACAACATTACACTAAGTGATGAAATATTATCTTCTTATGAAGCTCCAGAAATCATTTTACAAAAATTAAATAGCCAGTGTGTAATTTTTAAGAGTAAAATACGTGAGGACTTAGTATCACGGGTCTGGATGCAAACTTCTTTTGCTGATCGCGTTTATAATGACTTTAATCAGTTTGATGGAGATTGGTATGTTGCATCAACAACTCAAAATTCTCATATAGAGTTTTCTTGGGATGGACGACAGTATCTTAAAGACGAGTTAAGAGTTAGTCGCTGGGATGCTGGAGAAGTTTTGGGACTTTTTAGTATTGATGGTAATGCAGTTACTGATGACTGTAATCAAGATTTAAATGGTTTACTAGAAAAAGTAGAGTCATATTTTGAAAATATTTCTTTAACAGACAAAAGTGAAGGAATAATGAGTGTTCAATATTTTTCTCCTCGGGTAGGTGATGGCTATGCTTATTTAAGTTTTATCAAAGTTCCCACTAGTGAAAAGAGACAAGTTTTGCAACTACCCTCAGGCGGTTTTACTAATTTAGATATGGTAGTGAAGGATAATCTTTTATATTTCGCTGGGGTTGATTCCAAGGAAGATGGCTCATATGTATCGAGGCTTTATCGTGTAGATCCTTTTTCTGGTGACATTAAAGAAGTTGTTGGTTCAAAAATAGATAAGGTAATTCATTCTGTCTTTATTAAAAACAGTATAATTTATTATTTAACAGGAGATAGATGTATCGGTTACGGTAAGTGTGCTATGGATTTATACTCCGTATCTATTAATGGAGGTACTCCAGTTTTGATTTCTTCTATTACAGATGGAGGAGTCATCTTGTCTGTTTTAGAAGGAGACCAATTTTATATAGAAAAAACAAATGGAGATGCAGGTACATTCTGGTCTAACTTTTATCTTATTAAAGATGGAAAAGAAGAAGAAATTGCTAGTTTTTCTTACTCCGTAGAAGATTTAGATATAGAAGAAAAGATTTCTGAATACAAAGCTTTTCGAGCGAGTGTTAATGATAGGGAAGAGGCTTCTTCTGTCTATATACAAAATGGCCAACTTATTTTTGCACCAGATGCCCATTCTGGTTCAGGTTATGGAAGCTTTATTTTTATAAATTAAACTCTTCTTATAAGAATTTATCAGGTAGTGATATAATTTTGTTGATGTCATACAATCCAGAGAGAATTACTTTCTTCGCAAAGACTGATGCGCGAGGGAAAAATGTACCGTTTGGTATAAAGGCCAAAGATCGAACTCGTCACGTTTATGTGGTGGGTAAGACTGGTATGGGTAAGTCAACCTTGCTCGAAAATATGGCCGTTCAAGATATTCGAAACGGCGAAGGATTTGCCTTTATCGATCCTCACGGTCAAACTGCTGAAACTCTCCTTAACTACATCCCCGAAGAAAGAATGAAGGATGTTTTGTATTTTGCTCCTCACGATATGGATTATCCAGTGTCTTTCAATGTAATGGAAGACGTCGGTCCTGATAAGCGTCACCTGGTCGTGTCTGGATTGATGAGTGTGTTTGAGAAGATTTGGGTGGATGCTTGGAGTGCGCGCATGGCGTATATTTTGCAGAACACTTTACTGGCTCTACTTGAGTATCCAGATGCCACACTTCTTGGAGTGAATCGTATGTTGTCCGATAAGAAATATCGGGAAAAAGTGGTTGCTAATATCAAAGACCCTGCTGTAAAAAGTTTCTGGGTTGATGAGTTTGCAAAGTACAACGAAAGATATATGCAGGAGGCTGGTGACGCTATCAAGAACAAGATTGGACAGTTTACTGCCAATCCTTTGATTCGTAATATCATTGGTCAGCCAAAATCTTCTTTTGATATTCGTCAGATAATGGATGAAAAGAAAATCATCATTATGAACCTTTCTAAAGGTTTGATTGGTGAAACTAATGCCAACCTGCTTGGTTCAATGCTAACTACTCGTATCTATTTGGCAGCTATGAGTCGTGCTGATGTGTCACCAGAAGATATGAAAACTTTGCCGAATTTTTATTTCTATGTAGACGAGTTTCAGTCTTTTGCCAATGCCACCTTTGCAAATATTCTTTCTGAGGCACGTAAGTATAAACTGAATCTAACTATTGCTCACCAGTATATTGAGCAAATGGAGGAAGATGTACGCAATGCAGTGTTTGGTAACGTTGGAACAACAATCGCGTTTCGTGTTGGTCCTTTTGATGCGGAAGTTTTAGAAACTGTTTTTGCGCCAAAATTTATGGCAGTGGATTTGGTAAACCTCGGCTTTGCCCAAATTTATCTGACTTTGATGATTGATGGGATTGGTTCGACGCCATTTTCTGCTACTACCTTGGCACCTTTGTCTCATCCAGAAACGTCACTCAGAGATACTATTATTGAATCTAGTAGGCGACAGTTTGCTCATCCAAGAAGTGGTGTCGAAGCAATGATAGCCGCTTGGCACGCTCCTTTGGCAGATGAATTTTTTGAAAGAAAAGAAAAAACAAATAAAGGCGAAGGAGGGCAAAAGCCTCAGAAAAATCATATTCAGTCTGAACAACAAAATAGAAGTGAAAATAATTTTTCAAAAAATAAATTCCATAAAGAGGGAAATAATTTTAAAAATAATTCACCGAAACCAACTCATGGAAGAGATATAAATGAGCTCAGGGAAATCTTAAGAAAGATTTCTGAGTCTGATAAAGAAGAGGTTTCGGTAGAAGAAAAACCAAATAGCCTAAAAAGTGCTTTAGCAGCTGTTCTGGAAAGTAAAGTTGAACCTGTCGTACAGGAGGTTGATAGTAAGGTGGCTGAAGTGGTAGAAGTTGCAGAAGAAGTTGATAATAATTTAGATCCAAATAAATTGGAGAGAATGATGAGAGTCAAAACAGATGACCGGACTCCATTAAAATAATCTCTATGAAAAAGTGGCTACGACTAATGATATTTTTCATTTCTTTGTGGCCGCTTCTTTCTTTTGCTCAGGTGAATATAAATACCGCTACTTTGGAAGAACTAGATACTTTGCCAGAAGTTGGTCCAGCTATTGCGCAAAGAATAATAAATGCTCGCCCTTTTTCTTCAATAGAAGACATTATGCGAGTGAGCGGAATTGCTACAACAACCTTCGAAAAGATGAAACCTTATATAACTATTTCTGGCGAGACCAAAGTAGATTTGCCTGAAGATAGTAAAACTGAGAACACTTCTGGTTCTACTTCCAAAAATATAACAAATGTAACTCAGGCAAAAATTGCTGAAGCAAAAGTGACAGGATTTTCTATAGATATTCCAGATTATGCTTATGTGAATCAATGGATTGAATTTGATGCCAATCCAACTTCAGGCAGAGCAACACAGTCAATGCGTCATACTTGGAATTTTGGTGATGGCACAAGCCAGAGACTCGGTAAGCCAACTCATTATTATCGCTATGCAGGAAAGTATGTGGTGGTTGTTGAGGTTGATTATCAGAAAGGCACTTTCTTAAGTAGAAAAGAAATAGAGATTTTGCCATTCAGTTTGGCGGTAGTGAATTTCGATAATCAGGTTACAGTAACAAATAATGGTGATAGGGAAATTGATTTGTTTAACATGAAGATCAAAAGAGGTCTGACTGAATTTATTTTTCCAAAATATAGTATTCTATTACCACAATCTTCCGTGACAGTTTCTGTGGAAGGAAATAGCGATGCTGTTTTGTACGATCAGATGGGTTATGTTGTTACAAGGCCAATCACTCAAGCTGGTGTAAGTGAGTTTGTTTCTAGAAAATACACGGCAGGAAAGGTCTTGGGTGATAGTGCTACGGAAGATAGGAAAGCTGATGAGGTGGTAGAAGAAAAAAGTGGTGCGGGCGAAGCCCGCACCACAGAAGACCAACAATCTAGAGCACAACCAAATAAATTTAAAGAAAATTGGACTTACTTAGCATTTTTGGGAGTTATTGCACTTGGACTGTTTGCGGTGTTTATGAAGTAACTTTATTCTCAGATACTTAGTTATAGTTGTTAGTCATGAAAGAAAAAAAGTCAGTAGTGGTAATTGGCGGTGGGACAGGAACACATACAATTTTAAGAGGATTAAAGAGGTTTGGTGAAGATATTGAAATTACAGCAATTGTCAGTATGGCTGATTCTGGTGGTTCTACTGGAAGATTGCGGGACGAGTTTGGTATGTTGCCGGTCGGAGATGCACGTATGGCGATGGCAGCTTTGGCAGATGATACTGGGGCGCATGAATTACTCATGCGCGAGCTGTTTTTGTATCGTTTTGAAAATGGTAGTGGACTCAAAGGTCATAACCTCGGAAACTTATTATTAACCGCTTTGTCAGATATTTTGGGTGATGAGGCGGCGGCTATCGCCGCCGCCTCTCACATCCTCCGCCTCTCAGGTACCGTTCTCCCAGTTACAAATGATAATGTACACCTAGTAGCAACCTATGATGATGGGCTGATGGTTGAAGGTGAGCATTATATCGACGATCCAGCCGAAGATAGAAGAAATCACAGGATTATTGAACTTGGTCTGAATCGTGAAGCACAAATAAATTCTGAAGCCGCAAAGGCCTTGATGGAGGCAGATTTGATTATTATCGGTCCAGGAGATTTATATTCTAGCTTATTGGCAAACTGTGTAGTAATTGGTATGCCAGAAGCAATTAAAGCTAGTCAGGCAAAGTTAGTTTTTGTTTCTAATTTAATGGAAAGATTTGGACAAACTGAAGGGATGACAGTAACTGATTGTGTTAATGAGATTAGTCGTTATGTTGGTCGTGTGCCAGATTTTGTTTTACTAAATAACGAACCCCTACCAGAAGATGTTGTAAAAAGATATCAAGAAACTGAAGGAACAAAACCTGTTGTAGATGATCTAGAAAATATTGCTGGAGCTATAAGGACAGATTTAATTTCTAAAGAATTAGTGGAACAAAAAAATAATGATTTAGTAAAAAGGTCATTACTGCGCCATGACTCAGATAAGTTAGCAGAATCAGTAATGAAAATAATCAATTATTAAACAATCATCGGTCGATGTTTTGTCTTGTTGGGTTATAATTTACCCATGTCAGAAGAGTTTAGTGATAATACAATCGTTTCCTTAGATCAAGAATATAACCCTTCTGGAAGAGCAGAGGCAATTTTAGACCATATTCTTCAAAATGATTTTAATGCTGATGGAGAGTTAAAACCGGAAGAGCAGAGGATCACTGTGGCAGAGGCTATTAAGGCGCGTCCAGTTTTAGATTTTGATACAGGAAGAAGTAGAGCCCGAGTTTTGTTTGTTACTACTGATGAAAATGTCTTATTGCCAGATAGTTCAATTAGAAACTATTATTTAGAGTTAGCACGTCAGTTTGATGAGGTGCATGTGTTTTGTTTGGTCTCACGTACTGGAGAAGAGACTCTAGAAAGAGCTGATGAAAATATTTGGTTTTACCAAATTCGTGACAAGAATTGGTGGCGCATGCCTTGGGTAGCTAAAAATTCTGCCAAAGAAGCTTTAGTATGGAATGGGATAGTACGTCCAGATGTAATTGTTGGCGTCGATCCTTTTGAAGCAGGTTTAGCTGCTTATCTAATAGCAAAAGAATTCCAAAGACCAATTCAACTGCATATCAAGACAGATTTTCTGAAAGAAGAATATTTAAAGGAGAATGATGACAATAGTTGGCGTCTAAGAATATCAAAGTATCTTCTGAAGCGAGTTAAAAGTGTACGTACATCTACTAGGATTTTGGAACAGGCGATAGAAAAAAAATATCCGAAACTTTACGACGTTTCTACCTTACCAAGATTTTACAATTTCACAGGTTTGTTAAATGCTAATCCCATTTTTGATTTGCACGAAAAATATCCTTACTTTGTTTTCATTATGATTACTTTTGGTCCTCTGACCGCAGATAGTTATCTACACGATGTCTTTACTGCAATTCATAGGATGTTACGTAACCAAAGAATTGGTTTGGTGGTGGTAGGGGAAGGTCCAGCCAAAAATCTATTTGAAGAAAAGGTAAGACTTCTTGGTATAGAAAAAAATGTTGTTTTTCAGAAAGAGCCAGATGATTTGGCTTCCTACTTAAAAACTTCTGATTTGACCGTGGAAATGAGTACTGAAGAGGATGGGGAAGTTAGAATACTGCAGGCAGCTGCAGCTGGATTGCCTGCAGTAATGGTGGCAACTGATTTACGTAACGACTTATTTACTGATGGACAGTCTGGATTTATCTGCCAACCTGGAGATTTGCCTTGTATCCAGCAGAAGATTTCCAAGTTTATTAATAGTGCCTCTATGAGAAAGCAGTTTTCTGAAAATGCTACAGATATAGCAAGAGAAAGATTACAAGAAGATCCAGAAGCACCTTATCAGGCCACAGCACTTACTATAGAATCTGTACTTATCTCTAGTGCCGAAAAATGATATTCTTAATTAATAGAAATCTTTAAATCAAAATCATTATGTTATCAACAGAACAAGTGGTGCCTAATTTTTCATTGCTAGATCAGGATGGTGTAATGCACAATTTGGAAGATTACAAAGGTAAAACAATTTTGCTTTATTTTTACCCTAAGGACGATACGCCAGGTTGTACCAAAGAAGCATGTGCCATTGCCGATGTTTATAACGAGTTTGAGAAGATGAACGTAAAGGTGTTTGGTGTAAGTGCTGATAGTCCAGAGTCGCACAAAGCGTTTGCTGAAAAATATAACTTACCGTTCACTTTGCTCTCTGACTCAAATCACGAAACTATCAAAGCTTATGGCGCTTATTATGAGGAAGATGCAACTGGACTTGGTATTCATTCAAAGAGAATTTCATACTTAATTTCACCAGAAGGGAAGGTGATTAAGGCTTATCCTGAAGTTGATCCAGCTTCACACGCTCTAGAAATCTTACAAGATCTAGGAGCAAGCAGGGATAGACAAACTTGATAAATACCATGTTTTATGGTATAATAGAAAGATAAGGGGTATAGAAAATAAACAAAAACAGGGAAGGCTTTGCCTTTCCTGTTTTTAAATTATCCACATACTCGTGATATATAATTTGCTTTTGTATATTATATGATGTATAATACCCTCATCACGACGAAAAGGGATCCGAACGGCTAACTGCCTAAGGACCCCTTTTCTTTTATGTAATCTTCTCTATTTTCCTCCTAACTACATGTGGAAAAAGTTTATTTTGAATATGATAGACTTTTAAAAAGCATGAACCATAAAACCACATTTCAGGACTGCCTTAAACAAAGAAAAGCTTGGTATAAAACATTGTCACCATTGAAATGTTCTATTCTCAATGAAGATGTTAGCTTTACCTCTAAGGGATTTAACCATCTAAAGTATAAAGGTAAAAAACCTCGATCAGTGAAAGAATATCATCAAAGATTGTGGCTTTTGCCTTTAATTATAGAGGTGATAAGGGAGGCTGATTCTATATATGATTATGTTCCACCAAAATATTCAAAGACATATGATAAGTATCAGGAAATATGGGAGCTTCGTGGAAATGTACAAGATTCAGAGGTTACGAATGGTGATACTTTTAATATTTCTGTTGTTTTGAGACGAATGGGTGATGGAAATATACATTTTTATAGTGTCTGGCGAAATAAAAAGATACGCACAGCAAAAAAGCGACCCTAAGGTCGCTTTTTTGCTGTACTCGTTTTCAGCGTAGAGTATACATTTAGCCGAAATAAACCTTGCGGTTCACGAGCACATCTTTATTATATGTATCGATAACAAAGATGCAATCATGAACTGGTGACAATCTCTTCTTTCTAAGTATAGCGAATAAATACGAATTTGTCAATATGCATAATAGCGTACATAAAACCACTCAATCCAGAAAATAATTACGCATTTTAATTTTACCTTTCCTGTTTTTGTTTACCCAAACTCTAATACATAAAATAGTGTATTATTTAGATAATGATTCCTAAAGTAATTCACTATATCTGGGTTGGTCCCAATCAGATGGGGAGGCTTCAAGAGAGATGTATTGAGTCATGGAAAAAGTATCTTCCTGACTATGAAATAAAATTTTGGAATGAGTCCAATCTGCCTAAAGGAGTGATGGAACATCCTTATGTTGTAGCAATGTATGAAAAAAAGAAATGGGCTTTTGTTTCTGACTATATTCGCTTCTGGGTTTTAGAAAAGGAAGGGGGAATTTATCTTGATACTGATACAGAGGTATTAAAGAACTTTGATGATTTGTTAAATAATCACGCCTTTGTCGGTAAATCTAAAAGTGGACATACAGAAAGTAGTGTTATTGGTGTATCTTCTAATAATGATTTTTCTAAGGAGTGTTTAAACTTTTATGATAAAGATAGAGAATTCTCTACTGAAAATACTTCTCCAATAGTTATTGATAGGGTAATAAAAAATAACCCAAATCTAGAAATAAAAATTTATGATTCTAGTTATTTCCATCCTTGTAATGAAGGTGAATATTGTTCGTCAGAAATTTTAAGAAAAGCTTATGCTCGACATCATTGGGCAGAATCTTGGGTTAGTTTTGTGGCAGCGAGAAGGTTTTTAAGAAGATTGAGGTTAATGAACTTGATAAAATCTATAAAATCTTAAGCAATTCTTTCTATCACCATAACTGCTTGATTCTTTATTTCGCGTTCTTCTGTTAAGACTTCTAATTCTTGTTGGTCTTCAATTTCTGAGAGGAAGGGGTATTTGCTGTAATTACTGTTGTCGTAGGCTAATTCCTTTATGAAATGAGTATCTTGGTACCAATTAGTTATTTTTTCTTTAAGGTTCGGCACTACATGATCATGAATCTCCACAATGATAGTTTTTACCTTACGAAGATCGGGGTTATTGTTAGTATCAAGGATAATAGATTCAAAACCTTCCGCATCACAGACAATAAGGGTATTGCTAGTTATGATCTTGGATAATTTCTCTCCAGTACATTCTTTCTCCAAGGTTAGCCGGTTTTGGATGTTATTTTTTGTAGCTAATTCTTGAGACATTACCAGAGCCTCTTTATCGGTATCGAATCCAACTAGGGATGCACTAGAAAACATTCTCCCGAGCCCTATAAGGTAATAGCCTTCTGCACAACCTATATCTATGATGGTGTCATAATTTTCTTTACCTATTCTTGATATTGTCTCATGTAGAGTGGCTTCATAGCATCCAATCATTTTTAGCAAGAAGACACTACCGGTAGAGCGGTTTATATATTGCATTCCTTCAAATGGACCGGATATCACTCGGTAACCATATCTATCTATGAAAATATTTTCGTACTTTTTTCTGATGCGAACTCTTTTGCTTAATACCGGCATTACATATTGGCGAACGAACATGTGTATCTTTCTAAATATGGGCGGAGGCAATACTTTTTGAAGAAGCTCTTTTATTGAAATTAGAAATGGCATGTTAATTATTTATTTAATAAAACTTCGTAATACTCGTATTGCTATATAAATATGGAATGTGGGGTAGAGCAGTAATCTTCTGTTTTTACCCTCTTTTATCAGGTAGGGAATATTTTTTAATTGATCCAACCATGATCTTTGTCTTAAATTTAGACCACTTACTTCATAAGGGTCTGATATTTGGGTATCTATATCCTTGTAGTAGATAAGAGTATCAGTGCTGAGGGAAAAATAGTAGAGCCACTCCTCGCCATTATTGATAATGGTAGGGAAACGGTGCTTTGTAGCTAAGGCTGAAGCTACACAATGGGTAGCGTCTCCTCTTATCTTTCTCAGGATAAGGTAATCTAATGGATATCTATAATGTTCATCGTCTTTGGGCGCAAAAGAATTTTTATGCTGCTCTTTGATAATTCTGTTAGTTACTATCCAATTCTCCCTAGGGTTCTCGATTATTTGCTTCTGTAAATTTATTAGAGCGTTATTATCTAGGGTGTCATCGTCATCTAAAAATATAACCCAGTTAATGTCTCTAGGTAGTGATTCTAGAGCTAAGTTCCTACTAGAGTTAGCCCCGCGATTCTCTGTTTGCTCAATATATATGAGACGACCATCTTTGTATTCAGAAACTATATCTCTTGTTCCGTCTTTTGGATTATCGTTAACGATAATCATTACCCAGTCATTTAATGTCTGGGTAATCAATGACCCTATAGCCCGTTTGAGCAAGTCAGGTCTTTTATAGGTGGGGGTAATGATGCCGAATTTCATCTATTGTTAGTTAATTTTTAGATAAGAGATAACTACTTAAGATTATTGAAAAAAATGATTTAAGAACAACTGCAAGTATCGCACCAGTTAATCCATAGAACGATACTAATATTATAAGGGATATATAAAATATTACAGGTTCTGTTATTTGTATTATATAAAGCGGCTTTGTTTGCTTTGTTGCGTTGAAGTATTGAGTTATTAATACAGTGGGTGCGCTAAGTATAATTAAGCTAGCTAGTTGGGCTAAAAAAATGGATTCTATATATTGTGGAAACAATATTTTAAAAATATAAGGTATTGATATAAATAACAGAATTGCTACTGGTATAGAAAAAAATAAATAAATTAATATTTTTCTAAACAAATTTTCTCTTAGAACCTCTCTAGGAGTATTGGTCATTTTAGGAAGTGCCAATACTCCTACGTTAGACATTGCGCTATAAACCTCCTGAGGTAATGCTAAGGCTATTGTATAAATAGCAACCTGTATCGGACCTACTACATACCATATAATTAACTTGTCTATGTATTGAGTGGCTTCCCTTAAGCATACTAATAAAGATAATTTTTTTGCGTAGGGAACAGCCTCATAGTCTATGTTTTTGTTTGGTTTATATTTATCTAATACTGAAAAATATAAACCTACGTGAGCAATTATTGTAAAAAAAACAAAAGAGGAAATTATTATTATAATATTTTTTGTCATTAAGATAACCACGATGAGTGGTAAGACTATTACTAGTCTTTGTATGACAGAAGTTATTGAGTAGGCACGAAATTCCTTTAAGCCATTCAGATAGGGAGAATATATCGTGAACGATACTAATAAAGGATTGGCCATACTAATTATTAAAAACATTAGTGACAGCAATTCATTTCCTTGAACGAGGTAATATATTGAAATTGTTAGTCCAATTATTGTGCCGGCGAGAGACCATTTAATTTTTGCACACAAAATACTTCTAACTGTACCTAGATAATCTTTTGCTACAGATCTGGTTAGAGCTATGTTTGCACCAGGTAATGCAGTTAGACCTAATAGTGCAGAAAAAGCAGTTATAAAACGATATTCGCCGTATGTATCTTTATCTAGAGAATTTGCGAATATCCATACTAAAAGTAAGGATGTAAAGAATACAAATATCTGACCTGTAATAAGCCATATCCCACCCTTTACTAAATATCTCACATCTGTTTTAAGATGCTTTTCTCCAAATATAATTAGGCGTTGTCCTTGTTGTGACAGATAATGTCTCATATTGTTATTATATACAGGTTTTATGAAAAGTAAGTACAGTCGCAAAATCATTAGAATTACAGGAGGAATTGGGAATCAATTATTTCAATATAGCTTTATATATTGTTTATCTAAAGTTCAAGGTAAAGATTTTTTACTAGACACGTCTTCTTATTTGTCTGAGAAAATAAAGGGAAATATTGTCCATAACGGTTATGAATTAAAAAGGGTTTTTGGCATTGATAAAAAGGCTAATTTATTTGATCTAATAAATTCTGGCGGAATTTTAAAATATTACATACCATTATTTTTTAGTAAATTGTTAAAAAAGAAATTTATTTCACATATTCCAGTTTGTGTTGAAGATGATAATAATTATTTTTCTTACAATATTGACTACTTAGATCCAAAATTTACTTACTATCATGGTTTTTTTCAGAGTCATAAATATATAGATCATTTCAGGAAAGATCTGATTGATATTTTTACTTTTCCAAATATTTCTGATAAGAACTTCGATAGATATTCTAAAGAGATTAAACTATCAGAAACATCCGTTAGTATGCATGTGCGTCTTGGCGATTATGGTTATTATTCTGACAATAATAAATCAGACTTCCATACTTACAACCTCGACTATTATCGTAAAGCCATAGAATATATAAAAGAAAGAACTATCAACCCAAGGTTCTTTGTTTTTTCAGATGATATTGGTTGGTGTAAGAAAAATTTTGAATCCCAAGACGATTTAGTTTTTGTAGAAAACGAGAGAGGGAATAAAGATTACTACGATATGAAATTAATGAGTTCATGTAAACATCACATCATTGCTAATAGTAGCTTTTCTTGGTGGGGTGCTTGGTTGGGTGATAGTGAGGGTGTTGTGGTGTGTCCAAAGATTTGGCATAGAAAATACCCTAATAGTCACCCTTGTCCTAATTCTTGGACTCGTCTATGATTTGGCTTTTGATTATATGATTTACCCTTGAAATTTTATCTTTATGTACAAATATCAAATTGTCATAGACATAGAAGTCTTGAGGGGTATGTTCTTCTAGTAAACCATCAAGAGTGATGGAGAAACAATCGTATCCTTTTGACAATAGTAGGTTTATAGATTTACTACAATTTTCTTGCCATTCATCGTAGCCTGCAACTTCAATGCTAATTACAGGTCTAACATTTTCAAGTACATGATCCATTGATTTTAATATCAAATGCTCAGCACCTTCGGCATCTATCTTTATAAAATCAGGCTTTAAGTCCTTTGTGTGACTATATCTGTCTATGGATATGGTTTGTACTGATACAGAGTTTATCTTTTTTAAAAAACCAGTATCCCTCCCATCTCTTTTTTTATAAGAATTGAATGCGCTATATTTAGGTCCATAGTCAACAAAATCAATTGTAGTTTCTTTGTCTAAAGCGGCCACGTTATTGGTAATAACATTTTCTAGTGTAAGGGCATTCTTGTTTAAACTAGTATAAGTTCTTGGTGTTGGTTCAAAACTATGAACCTCACCAGTTTTTCCTACCAGTTCACTGGCTAATACTGTGTAAAATCCTACGTGAGCACCTATGTCAAAGAAAACATCTCCTTCCTTGAGAGTGTTGATAAAAAAATTGGTTAGATTAGCTTCAAAAAAACCATAATAATATATTGCACTAGCTTCTGGGAGATAGTATGACATTTTTGCTCCCCAAAGAGTCTTCTTGGTTACTTTGAAGGGGTGAATGTAAGCTAGTGTCTGAAGAATGTAAAAGAAAAAAGTCCTAAAAGGATCCTTGATCAGTCTTTGCAGTCGACTATGTTGTAGTTTGTAAAGTGAGTGCCTTTCTATAATCCTTTTCTTCAAGTTTTCTCTTTTATTTTTGTTCATAGTCTTTTGCTTTAGAAAAATTCTTATCTTCTACGTAATATCCAGTATACCAATTATATGTAGTCTCTATTCCGTCCTTTAGTTCAATTTTGTGTTTCCAGCTTAAAGATTTAATTTTAGAGACATCTAATATTTTCTGCATTGTACCATCAGGCTTAGTTGTATCCCATTCAATTTCTCCTGTATAACCGACTGTATTACGGATAAGTTCCGCTAACTCTTTAATACTTATATCTTCGCCAGTACCTACATTGATGATGTCTGGGTCATTATAATTATTCATCAAAAATATAGCCGCCTCAGCTAAGTCGTCAACATGAAGAAATTCACGTCTGGGACTACCTGAGCCCCATAATGTTACAGAAGGGGAGTTGGATTCTTTGGCATCATGAAACTTACGAATTAGAGCAGGTAAGACGTGAGAACTTTCTAAATCAAAGTTGTCGTTTGGTCCATATAGGTTGGTTGGCATTAGGGAAATAAAGTTCGTGCCGTACTGAATGTTATATGATTGGCACATTTTTATACCTGCTATCTTGGCTATAGCATAAGCATCGTTAGTTGGCTCAAGAAGACCTGTCAGGAGGTACTCTTCTTTTATTGGTTGTGGTGAAAGTTTGGGATATATGCAAGAGCTGCCAAGAAAGAGTAATTTTTTGACATTATATAGGTAGGAATTATGTATTATGTTGTTTTGAATTTGAAGATTTTGAAAAATAAAATCAGCTGGCTTTTCTTTATTGGCCATTATTCCGCCAACTTTAGCTGCGGCATCAAAAACATATTCAGGCCTTTCATTTTTAAAGAATTCTGATACTGCTTTGCTGTCAATAAGGTCTAATTCTTGTCGAGTACGCTTAATTATATTTGTGAATCCTTCTTTCTCTAAAAAACGGACGATGGCAGAACCTACCAATCCTCTGTGTCCAGCAACGTATATTTTAGAATTTTTTTTCATATTTTTAATACAAGAAATTTCCACCGTTATTACTTAGTAATTCGTAATCAGATTTGGTCATAAGTTTGGCGAGGTCTGCAAATTTTGTTTTGGCTTGCCATCCCATTTTTTCTTTAGCTTTAGTTGGGTCACCTAATAGTAAGTCAACTTCTGCAGGACGAAAATATTTAGGATTGATTTTAATGATAGTTTTACCTGTCTTTTTATCAATTCCTACCTCATCTACTCCAGAACCAGTCCATTCTAAATCTATTTCTAGTTGTTGGCAGCATGCTTCGACAAACTCTCTAACCGAATGTGTTTCTCCGGTTGCAATAACAAAGTCTTCCGCCTGTTCTTGTTGAAGCATTAGCCACATTGCTTCAACGTATTCCTTGGCATGACCCCAGTCTCTCTTGGCATCAAGATTTCCTAACTCCAATATGTCTTGTTGATCTAGTTTAATTTTGGATAGACCAATTGTTATTTTGCGGGTAACAAAGTTATACCCACGTCTTTCGCTTTCATGATTGAATAGTATTCCATTACAAGCAAACATATTATATGACTCACGATAATTCTTTATGATCCAAAAAGCGTATAACTTAGCTACTCCATAAGGACTTCTGGGATAAAAAGGTGTATTTTCTGATTGAGGAGTTTCGATTACCTTGCCGTACAGTTCGGAAGTAGATGCTTGGTAAAATTTTGTCTTAGTACTAAGACCTTGTTTTCGAATAGCCTCTAATATTGTCAAAGTACCCAAAGCATCTGTTTCGGCTGTTAGTTCAGGTAGTTCAAAAGATATCTTCACATGACTTTGAGCTGCGAGATTATAGACTTCGTCAGGTTCAATGTTTTTTATTAAGTCAGTAATGTTTGATGTGTCAGTTAAGTCACCATGATGAAGGAAAAGTTTTTTGTTATATATCTCTGGATTATTAAATAGATGATCTATACGTGCAGTTCTGATTGAACTAGACGGTCTTATTATTCCGTGTACTTCATAACCCTTTTCCAATAAAAGTTCTGCTAAGTAGGAGCCATCTTGACCAGTAATTCCTGTAATAAGTGCTTTTTTCATATTGTACATTATATATGTATAGTTTTTTAGGTAAACTGCTACTTAAATTTAACTAAAGTCAGCCAGTTTTAGTTGTTTTTTGGTGAGGGTTGATTTAGGAGTCTTTATTGTGGTGGAGCTGCGGAGCGAAGCTCCGCAGCTAATGTGTTGTTTGATTAGCTTTATTTAATCTTTGTTATAGACCCTAATTTGTCATATTATATAGTGATATTTGGCTTATTAATCTAAATTTAAGAGGATGAAAGAATTTTTGAAATGGGTGACTTACGGAGCGGTGTTTGCAATACCATTTGTTTTATTGATTGTGTCTGGCTCGATGTTTTTTCCATACATTACTGGTAAAAACTTTGCGTTCCGTATTTTGGTAGAAATTGCTTTTATCTCTTGGTTCCTGCTTTGTCTTATCGACAAGGTCTATCGGCCGAGATTTTCTTGGATCTTAGCGAGTTTAGGTGGGCTAGTTACTGTAATGTTTTTTGCCAATATTTTTGGTGAGTATGCACCAAAGAGTTTCTTTGGTAACTATGAAAGAATGGAAGGCTGGATTACTCTCGCACACTTCTTTGTTTATTTTGTGGTTCTAGCGAGTGTAATAAATACTGAAAAGCTTTGGACTTGGTTTTTGAATTCTTCTTTGGTTGCTGCTGTAATAATGTCTCTTTATGCCCTAGGACAAGTTGCTGATATTTTCAGTATTAGTCAGGGTGGTGATTGGCGTGTAGATGCACGTTTAGGTAACTCAACATATGTTGGAGTCTATATGCTTTTCCATATGTTTATTGCTGCCTGGTTATTTATTTGCACACAGAATAATAATTTGCGTTGGCTTTATGCAATCTTGTTTGTGTTATTTGGGTTCATTCTTTTCCAGACAGGTACACGCGGTAGTATGCTTGGTCTGGTGGGTGGAATTGGCTTAGCTTTTTCTTACTTGGCAATATTGGCTCCTTCTGGCGCTACGATTAAGAAAGTTGCTCTAGTTGGGATTGTTGGATTAGCTTTGGTATTTGGTGGTATTTGGTTTGCTCGAGATACTGAGATCGTACAGTCTAATCCTATACTTAGTCGTTTCACTCAAGTTAGTTTATCTGAAGGAGGAATTCGTTTTATGGTTTGGGAGATGGCTATTGAGGGAGTGAAGGAAAGACCTATTCTTGGTTGGGGACAAGAAAACTTTAATTATGTTTTTAATAAGTATTACAATCCGTCACTTTATGCGGCTGAGCCTTGGTATGATCGTACTCACAATATTCTTTTAGACTGGTTAATTGCTGGTGGGGTGCTAGGTTTAATTGCTTATTTAGCTGTCCTGGCTTCTGCTTTGTGGTATGGGGTAGTCCGCGCAGGTCTTAGTAGTTCGTCTCAGTCAGAACGGTCAACGCTTTTGTTGCTTGCGGATATTGTTATCAACATAATTACTGACTTTTTTTCAACCCTTTTCTGGAGACCAGACCATAGTGGGCAGAAATTAGATAAGCACTATGGTCAGGTTGGTCTTTCTGCTGATTTTACAGTGTCGGAGCAAGCCCTTATCTTGGGTCTTTTGGCTGCATATACTTTCCATAACTTGTTTGTATTCGATAACTTAGCTAGTTGGATTTTGTTTGCGATAGTATTGGCTATTATCCATAGCAGGGTAGGGAAAGAGTGGGATTTAATGAATTTCCCAATATTAAACGGCGGAGTTTGGGGGAAAATAATTTCTCCTGTAGTTATGGTAATGGGAATTGTGTTTATCTACATGATAAATACTCCTGGAATTTTTGCTGCGCAAGATATTATCAGTTCATATCGTGAACCAACAATAGCAGGGAAGCTAGATTCTTTTGAAAAAGCTTTCTCACGTAATGGTTTTGCTGATCAAGAATTAAATGAACAGCTTGTGAATGTGGCGGCACAAATAATCGCAAATGAAAAAGTTTCTGATGAAGAGAAAGAAGTTGTGAAGAAATTTGTAGAGGAAAAATTTAGTGCTCTTTTGGAAGATAAGCCAGGCGATGCGCGTTTGCATATTGTATTGGCAAACTACTATCGCTCAATAAATGATTTGGATAGTGCGATGGAACAATTGAATCTTGCAGAAGAGCTGTCTCCAACCAAGCAGTCCATCTTGCAGGAAAAGGGCACTATTTACTTAATGGCAAATATGAAAGAGGAAGCTCTTAATTATTTTGGCAAAGCTTTTATACTTGATGAAAGTAATAACTCAGCACGAGTACGATTTGCAGCAGCCAGTCTATTTTTTGAGGAAGAAGATGCTTATCGCGAGTTGTTGGATGAAAAAGAATTAGCAAAGAAAGGGGATTTATGGGTGGAGTTTGTAAATGATCCATTTTTGATTCGTATTGCAAACCAAACAAAGCGTTACGATTTGATGGAAGAAATATTCCAGGGCCAGATTGAGCTTGACCCTATGGATTCCGACTCTCGGGTAAATCTAGCTGCTTCATATTATGAGATGGGAGAAATTGATAGGGCGATTGAAGTGATAAGACAGGCAATTATTGATATACCAGCTTTCAAGGAAGAAGGTGAGAAGATAATAAAGGGAGTAGCTGGTCAGGGTAATTAATTATGTTGAATATTAAGGAGAATATTTCATTAAGACCTTACAACACTTTTAAGTTAGGTGGTGAGGCGGAGTTTTTTGTGGTGATAAAAAGTGAAGAAGAGTTGTTGACGGCTTTGAGCGAAGCTCAAAGCCGTCAACAACCTGTAACCATCCTCGGCGGCGGGTCTAATATTATTGTTCCTGACACTGGAATTAAAGGTCTGGTTATCAAGAATGAGATTGGTGGAATTGAGTATAGAGAAGAAGGAGATAGGGTTTTTGTGACTGTGGGTTCGGGAGTTGTTTGGGATGATTTGGTTTCTGAAACTGTATCTCGCAACTTATGGGGAATGGAAAATCTTTCATCAATTCCTGGTACCGTTGGTGCAACACCAATTCAAAATGTTGGTGCTTACGGTGTTGAAGTTTCTGATTTAATTTCTGAATTGAAAGTTTACGACAAAGAAAAAAAAGAATTTAAAATAATGTCGTTGATTGAATGTGAGTTTAGTTATCGTGATTCTTTTTTTAAAACTGAAGCAGGAAAAAATTTTATAATTATTTCTGTTACATTTATTTTGTCTAAAGTAAGCTCACCAAAGTTGGATTACAAAGATTTACAAGAAAAATTTTCCGGGCAGAATCCTTCAGTGTCAGAGGTCCGTGATGCAGTTGTGGAGATTAGAAAAAATAAATTTCCTAATTTAAAGGAAGTAGGGACTGCTGGTTCTTTCTTTAAAAATCCAATTATTAGTGGAGCCGAGTATTCTGAGCTATTGGCAAAATATCCTAATTTACCAGGCTTTATTCAGCCTTCAGGTGAGGTAAAAGTCTCTCTTGGCTGGATACTTGATAAGGTTTGCAACTTAAAAGGTTTTCAAAAAGGCAGTGTAGCAACTTACAAAAACCAATCTTTAGTTTTAGTAAATTATGGGGATGCTACAACAGAAGAGTTGCTTAACTTTGCTAAAGAAATTTCTGATTTAGTTTTTGAAAAAACAAAAATTAGAATTGAAATAGAACCAAACATTTTATAAAAATTTATTTTGATTTATAAACTGCGTGAAAAATTTTTTCCAAAAAATTTTTCACGCAGTTTTATTTTTTAGTTTATCCACACAAAAATATTTTTTTCACTGTAATTTTTTTTCAAGTGAGTGATAATTAAAAGCAAGCAGATATTTTTATAAAAATATTTTTATAAAAATATTGCGGTCGAATTTTTTTATAAAAACAATCTCCCATAAGAGACATGGCAACAGCAAAAAAGGCTGCTAAAAAAACAGCAAAGAAAGCTACAAAGAAGACAGTTAAGAAAGTAGCAAAGAAGGTTGTTAAGAAGACAGCAAAAAAGGCAGTTAAGAAGACTGCTAAGAAGACCACAAAAAAGGCTTCTAAAAAAACTGTAAAGAAAACAGCCAAGAAGACCGCAAAGCGTAAGAAATAATTTCTTTACTTGATACAAAAACCTCACAAAATTGTGAGGTTTTTGTATTTTGGCTCATTTTATAGCGTTGCCTTTTTGTGCTATGCTTGCCCTTACGTAACCATATTTTATGTCATTTTTAGACCGTTTTTTTGGCCCAAGTTATGCCAAGGAGTTGAAAGCAATAAAACCTGTTATTAGTAAGATAAACGCCCTCGAAGACACATTTAAGGACTTAAGTGATGTTGAGTTAAAAGAGAAGACTGATTCCCTAAAAGACCGCCTGAAAAACGGTGCTAGTTCTGACTCGATTTTGCCAGAAGCCTTTGCTTTAGTGCGAGAGTCAGCCAAGCGCACATTAGGTATTCGTCATTATGACGTACAGATGATTGGTGGAGCGCTGCTTCATGCTGGTCGTATTACCGAAATGCGTACTGGTGAAGGAAAGACTTTAGTAGGAACTCTGCCATCTTTCTTAAATGCGCTTTCTAATAAGGGTGTACATGTTGTTACTGTTAACGACTATCTTGCTCGTCGTGATGCGGTATGGATGGGTCAAGTTTATGCTTTGCTTGGTCTTTCTGTTGGTGTGATTAATCATGATGCATCGTATCTATACGATGCAACTCATACTGAGTCAGACGAAGCTCGTGACCGTGAGGGTTCTTTTAAAGTTCATTATGAATTCCTGCGACCTTGCTCTAGAAAAGAAGCTTATGCCGCGGACATAACTTACGGTACTAACAGTGAATTTGGTTTTGATTACTTGCGTGACAATATCGAGTTTGATCCAGAAAACCTTCGTCAGCGTGGTCAGGTTTTTGCTATCGTAGACGAAATCGACTCTATTCTTATTGACGAAGCTAGAACACCTTTAATCATTTCAGCTCCATCTTCAGCTGGTGATGATCTATATACTGTTATGGCAGGCGTGGCAGCAAGACTTGCGCCAGAAACTCACTACCTAGTAGATGAGAAACACAAGAGTGCTACCCTAACTGATGCTGGAATTGAGGAGGCAGAAAAAATGCTAGGTATCGATAATATCTATACAGACAAAGGTATTAAGTATGTGCATCACTTAGAGACAGCTGTGAAAGCAAAAGCGCTTTATTTTAAAGATAAAGAGTACGTAGTTCGAGATGGGGAAGTTGTTATTGTTGATGAATTTACTGGCCGTTTACAGCCAGGACGTCGTTGGTCAGATGGTTTACATCAGGCAGTAGAAGCAAAAGAAAATGTAGTGATTCAAAAAGAGTCTCGTACATATGCTTCTGTTACTTATCAGAACTACTTCCGTATGTATGAGAAGTTGGCAGGAATGACTGGTACAGCCCTTACCTCTACTGAGGAATTTTATACAGTTTATGGCCTAGATGTAGTACCAGTACCAACACATAATCCGATTAGTCGTATCGACTATAATGATCTTATTTTCCAAACAGAACGTGGAAAGTGGCAGGCTGCTGTGAGGAAGATTAAGGAGATTAGTGCGACAGGTCAGCCAGTATTGGTTGGTTCTGCTTCTATTGATAAGAACGAACTCTTGTCTAAAGAACTACTGGCAGCAGGTGTGCCTCATCAGGTTCTAAATGCTAAGAATCACGAAAAAGAAGGAGAGATTATCGCAGACGCAGGACGAAAAGGAGCTGTGACATTGGCTACAAACATGGCTGGTCGTGGTGTAGACATTAAGCTTGGTGGAGCAAATGCTACCAAAGAAGAAACTGAGGAAATTAAGTCGCTTGGTGGATTGTTTGTACTTGGGACTGAACGACATGAGGCAAGGCGTATCGACAACCAGCTTCGTGGACGTTCTGGACGTCAGGGAGATCCAGGACAAACTCAGTTCTTTGTTTCCATGGAAGATAACCTTATGCGTGTTTTCGGTGGAGATAGAATGAAGAGTTTGATGGGTACATTTGGGATTCCAGAGGATGAACCAATCGAAAATAGAATGCTTAACAATCAGCTTGAAGCAGCTCAGACCCGTATAGAAGGTTTCCACTTTGATGCTAGAAAGCAGGTTTTGGCTTACGATGATGTTTTAAATAAGCAGCGTAAAGCAATCTACAAGCGACGTCAGAGTCTTCTGCTTGGCTCAGATGAAGAGGTGGAGGAAATACTTAAGGAGGTTACTGAGGCAATTCCAGAATCTGCTGAAGTTATTGAAACTAAAAAGTCTGAATTTGGTGAAGAAGCTTGGTCAGAAATTATCCGTAAGCTTTGTCTCCAAGTTACAGACATTATCTGGGTAGAACATTTGGAGGTAATGAGTTATGCTCGCTCTAGCGTTACTTTGCGAGCTTACGGACAAAGAGACCCATTGATTGAGTATCGTAAAGAAGCAGCTCGATTATTTGCTGAAATGCAAGCTAGTACTTTGCACAGAATTGCCGAGTTATTACCAAATATCAGACCAGAAGCTGTAGCTCGTGAAGAGGAAGAACTGAAGAAAACTTCTGAGTTAGCTCAAGCTTCAGCAGGAGCAGGTGGTGTCTCAAAGTCAAAACAGCCAAGAACTACCGAAAAGACTTTTGGTAGAAACGACATGGTTAAAGTCACTAATGGCGAAGAGACAAAAGAGATGAAGTACAAAAAGGCAGAATCACTAATTAATTCTGGTAATTGGAAAATAGTCTCCTAGTTATTATATTGAAAACAAAAAGCCCGCATCCTCTGGATGCGGGCTTTTTACTTATTATCAAACCTTAAACTATTAGTAAATTTTTTCTATGTAAGATAAATAACACTTACTTTATCATGGACAAAATTGTAATTTTGTGGTAAAAATGCCCAATCATGTTTATAGATGAATTACGTATAAAGGCCAAGGCAGGAAATGGTGGTGATGGTGTAGTTAGGTGGCGTAGTGAAAAATTTAAGCCAATGAGCGGTCCTGCTGGTGGTAATGGTGGTCGTGGAGGCAGTGTCTATGTTAGAGCTGTTAGGGATTTATCTCTACTTGGTAAATATACTGGTTCAAAGGTGTTTAATGCCCAAAATGGTGAACATGGACGCTCATTAAGTCAATATGGTAGAAATTCAGATGATTTGTATATTGATGTACCTGTTGGCTCAAAAGTAACTGATTTAGGACGAGAAAGAGTTTTTGAACTAACCGAAGAAGGTCAAACTGAAATGATTCTTAAGGGTGGCCGCGGTGGACTTGGTAATGAATATTTTAAGTCTTCGACCAATCGTTCTCCAGAAGAATCCACCAAAGGACGTCTTGGTGAATCAGGAGAATTCCTGATAGAACTGTCATTGGTGGTAGATGTAGGTCTTATTGGTATGCCAAATGCTGGAAAATCTACTTTACTCAACTCTGTAACCAATGCTAATTCAGCTATTGGAAATTATCCCTTCACAACCCTCGAGCCACATCTGGGTGATTTTTACGGATATGTACTGGCTGATATTCCTGGACTAATTGAGGGTGCGTCAGAAGGAAAAGGTCTAGGTCACAAGTTTCTAAAGCATATTACTAGAACAAAAATGATTCTACATTTAGTTTCTTTAGAAAGTGACGATCCAAAAAGAGATTATTACACCATTTCTAATGAGCTATCTAATTATGATAAGACTCTACTGGATAAGGAGCAATGGGTTATTTTAACTAAAAAAGACCTTGTTTCTCAACAGATAATTGATGAAGTAATTTCTAATATTGACATAAACAATAAGCGTGTGTTTGTTATCTCTAGTGAAGATCGTGAAAGTATGAAGAATTTACAAGATTCACTAGTTCAACACCTAAGAGAGAAGGGTGAAAAGTAGAAAAAAGACGAAATTTTTGTAAAACCCCTGTATTGTAAATAATACAGGGGTTTTACAAATCTAGAGACTTGTCTTACTTTCTTTTGGAAGGTAGTATATGTTTCATTATGAATACTTATAAACCAACCATCGGCATTGAAGTTCATGCCGAATTGTCGACATTGAGTAAGATGTTTTGTGGGTGTAAAAATGATCCGCATGCTAGCGAGCCAAATACTAATATATGTCCGGTCTGTATGGCACATCCAGGTACTTTACCAGCTGTAAACAGGGAAGCTGTAAAGAAGGTTTTGATGGTGGGTAGAGCAATTGGGGGAAAAATTGCTAATTATAGTGAATTTGATAGAAAACAATATTTTTATCCCGATATACCAAAAGCTTATCAGCTGAGTCAGTACGCATTTCCTTTTATAGAAGGAGGGGAGCTTTCTGGTGTACAAATAACTAGAATTCATCTAGAAGAAGATACTGCTAGAAGTCAACATGATGAAGGTGGAAGTATTGTAGATTTTAACCGTGCGGGAGTGCCTTTAATGGAACTTGTTACTGAACCTGTTATTCACGACGAAAAAACAGCCGTTGTTTTTGCAAAAGAGTTGCAATTACTACTTAGAACACTGGGAGTATCTACTGCAAATATGGAAAAGGGAGAGATGCGAGTAGAGGCTAATATATCCATTAGTCCAGATGATAACCTGGGTACTAAAGTTGAGGTTAAAAACCTAAACTCATTTAAAGCAGTGGAGCAAGCAATATTATATGAGGTTAAGCGCCAGACTGAGCTTCTGAATAAGGGAGAAACTGTAGCTCAAGAAACACGCGGATGGGACGCTGATAAAAACAAGACTTTTTCGCAGCGTTCGAAGGAGACAGCTCAAGATTACCGGTATTTCCCAGATCCTGACATACCAAAGTATCTACTTAAAGAAATCTCGGATTGGGAAGTATCTCGACTAGACGAGATAACGCCTGAATTACCAAGTAAAATAAGGATATCTCTTTCAAATATCGGCTTGCCGAGCGAGCAAATAGAAACTCTTATATACGATCAGGTTTTGATGGATTTTTTCAAAGCAACTCTAGGTACTCTTACAAAAGATTCAAATGAAAGTAAATTAGTTAAGAATATCGCAAACTATGTCACTTCCGATATAGTGGGCCTTAGGATGTCTTTGGATGCAGAGCTTAATAGCACGAATGCTATTAACTTCGGATTGTTAATGCAAATGGTAACTGACTCTAAAATAAACTCTAGAGTAGCCAAAGATCTACTTAAAGAAGTAGTTTTTGATGGCCTTAATCCTGAAGAAATGGCTAAAGATAGGGGATTATTACAGTCTGATTCAGTCGATGACCTTTTGCCGATTATAGATCAGGTTA
This sequence comes from uncultured Candidatus Saccharibacteria bacterium, assembly GCA_964601615.1. Taxonomy (GTDB): domain Bacteria; phylum Patescibacteriota; class Minisyncoccia; order Phycocordibacterales; family UBA918; genus OLB19. The sequence continues at coordinate 1,835 of CAZRNZ010000003.1, read as the reverse complement.
TTAAGGAAAATCCTTCTGTGGTAGAAGAATATAAAAATGGTAAGGAGGCCGTTATTCAATTTTTGGTTGGACAAGGTATGAAACTCAGTAGAGGAGCTGCAAATCCAGGAACTCTATTGAAGCTATTTCAAGAAAAGTTAACTAATTAATAACCGATCAACAAAGTTATACACAACTCGCCAGATTTATACTCTGGCGAGTTTTTTGTTATCAGACTATAATCTTTTTAGTTATGGAGGAAATCTCGTTAAAGGGAGAAAAGTATATAAAAGCGACTATTTTAGCCGAGAAATTAGGCTATACGTCAGACTATGTTGGTCAACTATGTCGAGGAAAGCAAGTAAAAGCAACACTTGTTGGTCGTAGTTGGTATGTAAACGAAGAATCTTTACGTAAACACAAAAAAACTCGATATCGAAGTAATCTCGCCAAAGCCAAAGAGTCTTTTAAGGAAGTTTCTATCAATAGAGTACCTAATAGCGAAAATACTTTTATGAAGCGTCTGGCTTCATACAGTAATGATGAAGGTGATCTTTTACCGTCCCTCAAAAAGAAAGAAAATGTAGAAATCAAACAAAAAATTGAAAAAGATAAGGTTGTTATTTTTAATAAAAATATTGAAAATAAGCCATTAAATAGTGATTTTTCAGGCTCATCCGAGATAGTTAAAAAAAATGTAATAAACAATAGAATAACAAAACCATCTATCAGAATTATTGCTACAAGCAAAAAAGAAGACGAAAAAGAAAATTACAAAAAAACTAGAGAAGTAATTGTTGTTAACAAAAAAAATGGATATATAGAAACTAAAAATAATTCTGTAACTAAAAATAATCCACTATTTATTTTTTTTGTTATTCTTTTATTTTTAATTTTTGTAACGATAACTTCTTCTGTTTTGTTAGGCTTAGAAAAAAAGGTGGTTGTTACTAGTAAAGATTCTAGTTTGGTTTTGTATGATTTTGATATTAAACAATTTGTAAGTTATGTAAAAAATAAAATAAATTCTTATTGATTTTATCCACATTAATTTAATTAAGTTTAGCTAAAAGACTAGTATAATTACTAGTGATGTTAGAAGTTTCTTCAAGTACATTTACTCCAAATAATTTTTCATCAAAAGATGAATTTATCTCTATCAAAGAAGCTTCTTCGATTGCTTTTTACAATACTGCGTACTTAACCAGATTAGTTAATCAAGGCAAAATCATTGCCAAGAAAGAAAATGGACAGTGGTTGATAAGTAAAAATTCTCTAAATAATTTTTTACAAGAAATAGAGCGTGCCAAAATAATTAATAAAACTGAACTTAGGAAAGAACGCTTAATTTATAGCTTTAATAAAGAAAATAAAGGTGTTTCTGTAAATACTTTCGATATTAGCGCTTTATCAAGAGCCGCTTTTACTTTTGTCTTCTTTCTATGTTTTTTTGCTCTAGGTAGTTTTATTAGTTCATTAAATGTTTCAATTGCAAAGATACCAGATCAATTTGCTGGTCAAAAAGATAGTCTTGTAGCAAGTGTTGCTTACATAGGACAGGTCAATGGTCTAGAAAATACCCTGTGTAATATTCTCGGTATCTTCAATGATATGGGTTGTAAGAAAGAAGTCCCACGATTCATCTTGGTTGATATAACTAATGTGTTGGAATCAAAGCAAACAAATATAAACGAAGAGCAGTCTACTAATTATGGAGTTATTGTTGGGGTGGATGACAATAACAGCAAAATCAATGTTATTAATGAAATTGTTAGAGAGATAATTGTAAGAAGCGAAAATGTCGACACCTCCTCCTTCATCACCCGCAACGAATACAATAATCAGATAGACGCACT
>CAZRNZ010000002.1:0-278042 GCA_964601615.1 uncultured Candidatus Saccharibacteria bacterium | reverse complement strand
AGTGCGTCTATCTGATTATTGTATTCGTTGCGGGTGATGAAGGAGGAGGTGTCGATTTGTGCTTCCTTGATAACAACTTCACGGATTGTTTCTTTTTCGATTGGGTAGATGTTAGTAGTAACATTTTTTGTAGCAACACCTTCATTATCTTTATCAAGATTTAGAACATCTGATGATTCTAAATATTTTTGTAACTCTTCTTTTTTAACAAAAGAAGGCTCAACAATTTTATATTCCGGAACAGAGTACGAACAAGAAAAACCAATAAGCTCTTTAAAGTTACAAAAAAGATTTGAAACTGATGATACTACCAAACCACTTTGTGACTTTTGATTTAAATGATCCTCAATAACATCATAATTAGCGTTGACTATACCTAGAGTAAAAGCAAAAACTGCTAACGATATCGCTAGACTTGTCTTCTTCAGTAAAAATCCGCCACGGTCGTTCATAACTTATACAAACATTTTACTATATTTTGATTAATATTTTTGATTATTTTGCTGATAAATGTGGATTATTTCTGTGGTGTAATTTTGAGAAATAATAAAACAGGGGGTCGGGCTTCGCCCGACCCCTGTTTGTTACCCCTACAAATGCTCAACCTTTGTAAATTAAATTCCAAAATTCTTAATTGAATACATATCACTATCGTCTTGTTCTGTCTTATTTTGTTCTAGTTTTTCTAGCAATTCCTTTGAAGAATCAACCACAACATCTTCGGTTACTTGTAACTGTGACTCTGACTGCACTATAAAATTAGGTGCGGGTGGTACAAAAGTGGAAGAAGTATTTTGTACCTGAGGTGGAACCACCACAATATCTGGAGCTGGTGGAGTTACTAAGGTATCCACAGCTGGAGGAACGACTAAATTATCTACTTCTGGTGGATAGACAAGATTATCTAAAGCAGGAGGTTCTACCAAAGTATCAAGTGCTGGTACTAAAGGTTTTTCTGTATACACAGGAGTTTCTGTAATTGCTTCAAGCGGAGTATTTTCTGTCAACTTTGCAATCACTTCATCAGCCTCGGCCTTTTCTTCATTTAATGTTCCAGCTACTGCCATATTAGCTGGAGAAGAACTATCTTTCTTCTCAATCATTTCTAGTATCTTATCCAAATCAGATGGATCAAAATAATCGATACTTACCGTTCCCCCAAAATCTGTCTTCTTGATTTGTACACGAGTTCCCAAAGTTTCAGTAAATTTCTTTTCTATCTCAATCAAAGTAGAATCTGTTCCCTGCCACTCTTTCTTGCGCACTCTATCAGTAGCAATCTTGCGAGAAATTCTTTCACTCTCACGTACTGAAATTTTCTTCAAAAGAATTTCTCTAAAAAGTACATCTTGTTCTTCTGGTCGAGAAGAAAGCATCAAAAGTGCACGGGCATGTCCTTCACTAATCTCAGCCTTACGCAGTGAAGTAAGCATGTATTCAGGCAAAGCCAAGAGGCGCAAGGTGTTAGAAACATACTCACGACTTCGTCCCATCTTGGCAGCAACTTGTGCATGAGTGAGATGAAACATTTCGGTAAGCTGTTGAAATGCCAACGCTCTATCTACAGAGTTAAGATCCTCACGTTGTAAGTTTTCAATAATGGCGAGCTCGAGTTTTTCTTGTTCTGTCTCTTCACCTTGTCTGATGATAACTGGTACCTGTGCCAAACCAGCAAGTTTTGAAGCACGCAGACGTCGCTCTCCAGCAATAAGTTCGTATTCACTGAAGAAAGTGCCATCGTCACGAGTACGCTCTCTGCGAGTTACAGTAAGTGGCTGAAGCACTCCGTACATACGGATTGATTCTGAGAGTTCCTTTAATTTAGACTCGTCAAATTCGCGTCTAGGTTGGAACGGGTTTGGCACAATCTTATCTACCTCCACCCAAAATATCGAATCACCTTGAAAAGCCATAAATAATTAACACAAATTACCTCCTTATTACACTATTGTAACATGTGTAATTTTGGGTTTTTAAGAGACTGTTATTATCTAAATAAATCTGTTATATTTAGCGACACACAAATGCTGGAGTGGTGGAATGGTATACACGTGCGACTCAAAATCGCATGGCGCAAGCCTTGAGGGTTCAAGTCCCTCCTCCAGCACAAAATTAAGAAGAGAAAAACGAATACTTAGAGTTTTCAGCGACTATAATTTTGTAGTCTGGAGGAGGGACTTGAAGACCTTTTGTGGTATTTTGGAAGCGAAGCTGAACAAAATATCCAAAAGGTGTACTGATCCTGTAAGGATCGAGTCCCTCCAAAACCTATACCAAAATGAATAATCAGACTAAACCAAAGATACTAGTAATTGCTGGACCTACTGCTTCAGGAAAAACTAGTTTAGCTATTGAACTCTCTAAGAAATTTAACGGTGAGGTTATTTCTGCAGATTCCAGACAAGTCTATAAAGGTTTGGATATTGGCTCGGCTAAAGTCACTAAAGAAGAAATGGATGGGGTAACTCATCACTTACTTGATGTAGCAAGTCCTACAGAAACATACACTGCAGCAGATTTTAAAAGAGATGGACTAAAAGCCATTGAAGAAATTTTAAATAAAGGAAAATTGCCAATCGTAGCTGGTGGAACTTTTTTCTATATTGAAGCACTTTTAAATAAAAACGAATTACCTGCTGTTGCACCAAACAAAAATCTTCGTGCCGAACTAGAAGAAAAAAGTTCCACTGAATTATTTTCTATCTTAGAAAAACTCGATAGAAATCGTGCTAAGAATATCGATAAAGAAAATACTCGTCGTCTAATCAGAGCTATTGAAATCGCTACTGAACTTGGTAGTGTGCCAGAAATAATTGAACAGGAATCTGATTTTGATATTTTAAAAATCGCTCTAAAAATAGACAAAGAAATACATACCAAGATTATTAAAAAAAGAATTATAGATCGACTAGATATCGGTATGATTGAAGAGGTTGAGTCTTTGTTAAAACAAGGAGTTAGTCATGAAAAACTAGAAGATTTTGGTTTGGAATATCGATATATTTCACGATTTCTCCGTGGTATTTTAACTAAAGAAGAAATGATTAATGAACTAACTGTAAAAAGTCGCCAGTATGCAAAACGTCAAATAACCTGGCTCAAACGAGACCAAAACATTAAATGGTTTGATAAAAATGATAAGGAAATCATTAGTACAGTAGAGAAATTCATACTTAACAATTGATTTTAAACTGTTTTTACCATAACATAAGCGGTGCTTGGGCCTATAGTTTAGAGGTAGAATGCTGGTCTCCAAAACCAGCGGCCGTGGTTCGATTCCACGTGGGCCCGCATTAGTTGTTAGCAGGATAACATTGAGTCACGAGCCTTCCTTGTGAACGGAGTCTTTGGACAGACTCCTGGCAACGCTCTTCAGTCACACAACCCTCTTCTTGTTGTCCACCCTGTTCACGATAACAATATAAAGGCACCTGATTCGTTGAAGTAGCATTTTGCACTTCCTGCACTTCCCCAAAATCATTAGTCCAACCATCTAATCCCGAGCCAGTTAAACCTCGCAACACCGTATCAATAATCAACCAAGCTGCAAGAATAATAATCACACCAATAACAATATTGGTAAACATTTCTTTTGCCTTACTCCATTCACTTTCATTTCCTGCTGATGTTAGTAATCTAAAACCTGTATAAACCAAAGCAATTACAGCAATTACTCCCAACATAGAAATAAGCCAACCTATCATGTTGTTCACAAATCCTACAAACAACTCAGTAGAACAGGCAGGTTCGTTTGAACCACCACAAGGCACCAAACCAGCAGCATTGATTATGTTTGGTGCAAATAACCAAAAGCTCATAACCATAATAGAAATGTATTTCATCTAAAAATGATAACACGCAGTAAAATTAGCCCACAAACAAAAATGTTGATAGATTCTCCTAATCTGGTAGAATCACACAGTTCAACTAAATAAATGCGTCGGTGGTGGAGTGGTCAATCACAACAGACTGTAAATCTGTCGGCTTCGGCCTTCGCTGGTTCGAATCCAGCCCGGCGCACCAAAAAAGAGTAGGTTTTAAACCTACTCTTTTGTTTTAGAATTAAGCAAACGCCGCATCGTGAGATGCGGCGTTTTACTTTTTACTAAGGTTCTACCTTGTAATTAAGCAACGACAGCTACCTTTTTAGAAGCTACAGAATTAGTAGCTACTCTCCTACTCTTTCTTTTTACCTCAAAAGCCAGCTCTCCATTCTTCATGGTAACTTTTACAGTACCACCCTTCAACATTCCTTGACTCACCATCATATTAGCCACTGGAGTAAGGATCTTGGATTGAATTACACGTCGCAAAGGTCTAGCACCAAACTTCGGATCATAACCTTCCCTCGCCAAGTAATCCATTACAGATTCATCGACAGTAAGTTCAATCTCTTTGTTTGCCAAACGCTTAGCCACCTCATCAACCTGAATCTTTACAATATCTGCAATTACTTCTGGAGAGAGAATATCGAACACAATTATTTCATCAAGACGATTCAAAAATTCTGGTCGGAAATAATTCTTCAAACTTTCAGTAACCTTACCCTTGGCACTATCGTACTGCACATCTTCGCTATGACTTTTAGCAAAACCGAAGCTCGACATTCTATCAATATGCTCCGCACCAATATTTGAAGTCATAATAATAATGGTGTTTTTGAAGTTTACTTTTCTTCCCTTAGCATCGGTAAGATGTCCAGAATCAAGTACTTGTAACATCAGGTTAAATACTTCTGGATGAGCCTTTTCCACTTCATCTAGCAACACTACCGAATAAGGTCTATGACGAACTCGTTCAGTAATTGAACCACCCTCTTCATGACCAACATATCCTGGTGGTGAACCAATTATTTTAGAAACAGAATGGCGTTCCATAAACTCACTCATATCAATACGAATAAGTGCTTCTGGATCATCAAACATAAACTCAGCCAAAGCTTGTGAAAGCTCAGTCTTACCGACACCAGTTGGACCAAGGAATAAGAAAGAACCAATTGGTCTCTCTGGATCAGCGATTCCCGCACGAGAACGCTTCACAGCATCAGAAACAAGCTTTACAGCATTATCCTGACCAACTACTCGTTTGTGCAATTCTTCTTCCATGCGAGAGAGCTTTTCAGCTTCTTCTTCCAGCATACGAGATACTGGCACACCAGTCCATTTTGAAACCACGTTAGCAATATCTTCCTCAGTCACTTCTTCACGCAGCAGACGACGACTTCTTTGTAATTTACGAAGTTTGGTAGTTTTTTCTTCCAACTTCTTTTCTAAATCAGGAATATCACTGTAACGAATTTCGGCAGCACGAGTTAAATCAGCACTAGCTTCTGCTGCATCTGATTCAATACGAAGTTGTTCTAGTTCTTTTTTGAACTGACCAATTTCATTTAGAGTGTCTTTTTCATTAGTCCACTTTGTTTGTAAAGCCTTAGTCTTTTCGCGCAATTCAGCAATTTCTGATTCAATATCATTCAAACGATTTGTGACACGAGCAGATACAGAATGAAGCAATTCCTCTTTACGCAAAGCTTCACGCTCAATTTCTAAACGACGAACCTGTCGGTCAGCAACCTCCAACTCTTCTGGCTTGTTCTCTAGTGCAATACGTAAAGCTGATGCCGCTTCATCAATTAAGTCCACCGCTTTGTCAGGCAAAAATCTGTCTGTTATATAACGTGAAGAAAGATTCACCGCTGACACGATAGCGTCGTCAGTAATTCGAACTCCATGGAACAACTCATATTTCTCAGTAATTCCACGCAAGATAGCTGTAGTGTCCTCAATTGAAGGTTCATTTACATAGACTGGCTGAAAACGACGTGTCAAAGCTGGATCGCGTTCAATATACTTTTGGTATTCCTTTAGAGTTGTTGCACCAATAATACGCATCTCGCCACGAGCCAAGGCTGGCTTTAGCATATTACTTGCATCCATTGAACCTTCAGCAGCACCGGCACCAACAATAGTATGCAACTCATCAATAAAAAGAATCACTCTCCCTTCAGCTTGTTCCACTTCTTTCATTACTGCCTTTAGACGCTCTTCAAATTCACCACGGAATTTTGTTCCAGCCACCAAAAGACCAATATCGAGGGACATGATTTCTTTTTCTTTGATTGACTCTGGCACTGAACCTTGAGAAATGAGCTGAGCTAAACCTTCAGCAATAGCTGTCTTTCCTACTCCAGCTTCACCAATTAGAACTGGATTATTTTTAGTACGACGAGAAAGAATTTGAATTACTCTTTGCACCTCCACATCGCGACCAATTACTGGATCTAGTTTATTTTCTTCAGCCAACTTAGTTAGGTTTCTAGTATATCGAGAAAGAGCACGGAACTTCTTTGGTTGTTCAGAATCAATTACAGAGTTATCACGTACTTCTTGTAGGATCTCTACAATATTACGCTTATCAATACGAGCTCTTTGAATTATCTCAATTGCTGGCCCTGGAGATTCTAGTACCGCTAAGAAAAGGTGTTCCGGACCAACATAGCTGTCACCAATCTGCTCAGCAACTTTTGTAGATTGTTCTAAAGCACGAGCAAGTTCTGGAGTTAAGTAAAGCTGATATGATTGAGCCACCTGACTTTCGCTGCCATCAGTATCGAGTGCCTCAAGTAACATATCAGTGAAAGCAATGATATCTACATCGAGTCTATCGAGTAGCAAAATTACAGTACTTTCGTCTTGCATCGACAAAGCCGCCAATAAGTGAACTGGACTTACATGGCTTTGACCTCGTTCTATGGCCAACTCGTGAGCTTTTTTGATAGCCTCCTTAGCACGAGTGGTAAAATTGTGAAAGTTAGGCACGTTTAAATTTAAGGTTAAAAATCAGACAAATTAAGCCACCAATTCACAACAATCGTAACAAATCGGTCAGCGGGGTGACTCTTATTTATATATTGCAACAGAATGGGTTTTTGGTCAAAGAAATTAGTGATTTAAAACAAAGTGGCGCCGGTTTTACCGGCGCCACTTTGTTTATCCAATTCCTAAACCTCAGACATTCTATCCAAAAAATCATTTAAAACCTTGGTAGTCTTTTTCAAATCACCCCATGAAGTTTCTGGTGACAAAGTAAATCTGATGGTTGAAGATGCTCTTTTTTCATCGCTTGTCATAGAGTAAACAACTTTAGATAAACCACTTCCCGCTCCTGAACAAGCACTCTTAGTGGAAGCTGCTATTCCTGCAGCATCCAGCGAAATCACCGCAAACTCACTATCAAAACCAGTAATAGAGATATTTATATTGTTTGGCAAACGCTTTTCTTGAGAACCATTTAAAGTGATCTGATTATTCGCAAGTAAAAGTGAGATCCATTTATCACGCAAACTAGAAACCTTGGCAGAAGTCTTTTCATATTCAGCTTGCGCTAATTCCAAAGCTTTTGCTGCACCAACTACCAAAGAAACCGGCTCGGTTCCTGGTCGCAAACCTTCTTCTTGCGAACCGCCAAAACTGACTGAAGAAAGTTTTACTTTGCCTCTAGCAACCAAAATTCCCACCCCTTTCGGACCTTCACATTTCCCAGCATCAAGTGACATCATATCAACCCCGAGAGCATCTAGTGCGCAAGGAAGCCATCTTGGCGCCTGTGCGGCATCAGTATGAAAAGAAATAGCTAGACCATTTTCTTTCTCATAGGCACGCACTGTGCGAGATATCTTTCCTAGATCTTGTACAACTCCAGTTTCACTATTGGCATAACCAACAGTTACCAATCTTGTCTTAGAAGAAAGCAACTTCCCAAGTTCAGAAATATTTATCAACCCATCTTCATTGACTGAAACAAAAGTAATAACACAACCTTGTTTCTCTAAGTCTTCTAAGACTTTGGAAATCGATGGATGCTCAACTTTAGTAGAAATTATTTCAATGTCTTCAAACCGCACACCAGATTCGTGGATATTTTTAACCAAACCCCTAATAGCCAAATTATTACTTTCAGTTCCACCAGAAGTGAAAGTAATGTCGGTGGCACGGACACGAAGTGTCCGTGCCACTTTCTCCCTCGACTCGTCAACGGCTTTATCAGCCAAAACACCTTCTCTATGAATCGCACCAGGATTTCCGTAATTTTGACTCCAATATTGAGACATCGCATTCAAAACCTCCTTTCTTACAGGAGTAGCTGCTGCATAATCAAGGTATATTCTTTTTTGTTGAAACCAGTGCATATTATTAGAAATTCTTCAAACTCTATGATAAGGTTACGCCTATGTCAAAGCGCCCAACTGAACCAAACACAATAAAGCGATCACCAATAGTAGTAGTAATGGGTCATATTGACCACGGAAAATCTAGTCTATTGGACTTCATTCGTAAGGCAAACGTCGTGGACGGCGAGACTGGTGGTATCACTCAACACCTATCTGCCTACGTTGCAAAGCACACAACTAAGGAGGGAGCTACTGAAGAAATTACTTTCTTAGACACTCCTGGACATGAAGCTTTCCAAAAAATGCGTCTTCGTGGTGCTGACGTAGCAGATGTGGCTATTTTGGTTGTTTCAGCTGAAGACGGTGTAAAACCTCAGACAATGGAAGCACTAGCAAGTATTCAGGCTGCTAATATTCCATTTATTGTAGCTATCAATAAGATTGATAAACCAGGTGCAAATATTCCACAGACTCAAGCTTCTTTGATTGAAAATGGTATTTATATTGAAGGAATGGGTGGAGATATTCCATGGGCAGCTATTTCTGCTAAGCAGGGTGATGGTGTTAATGACCTTCTAGACCTAGTTGTTCTGACAGCTGATTTAGCTGATCTAAAAGGCGACACAAATGCTACTGCATCCGGAAAAGTCATTGAAGCCCGCCTAGATAAAAAGCGTGGCAACACAGCTACTCTAATGATTGAAAACGGCACACTAAAGAGTGGTGAGTTTGTTGTTTCAGGTAAGGCCTATTCCCCTGTTCGTATCATGGAAGATTTTCTTGGTAAAAGTATCAAGGAAGCTGGTCTTTCAACTCCAGTTGGAATTGTTGGTTGGAGTGAAACTCCAAAAATTGGCGACAGATTTTCTGCTGTAGCCTCTAAAAAAGAAGCTGAGGCTTTAATTAGTTCATATGAAGAAGCAAAAAATCAAGGTTTTGTTTCAAATCCAAATCTTCCAACCGTACCCCTATTGATTAAGGCCGATGTAAGTGGAACTATCGATGCAATCTTGCACGAGCTAGCTAAGTTTGAATCTGACCGTATTGCGGTAAAGATTATTGCTAGCGAAGTTGGTGAAATAAATGTGAGCGACGTCCAAAATGTTAGTGCCACCAAAAACGCTATCATTGTTGGTTTCAATGTAAAGGTAGAAAAAGCTGCCAAAGAGTTAGCTGAAAGATTGGGAGTTGAAATCAATACATTTGGTATTATCTACGAGCTCTCAGACTGGCTAAATACTGCCCTGAAAAACCGTACACCAAAGCGTGAAGAAAAGGTTGTAACTGGAAAAGCAAAAATCTTGCGTCACTTCAGTGTCCAGAGAAATACTCACGTACTTGGTGGAAGACTTGATGAAGGTGTAATTAAGCATGGACAAGAAGTAAGAATTCTTCGCCGTGATATTGAAATCGGCATGGGAGAAATCAAGAACATGCAGCAAGCCAAATCAAACACCAACCAAGTTTCTGAAGGTGAATTTGGTATGCAAATTGAAACTAAAACAGATATCAATGCTGGAGACTACATCGAAGCTTTTGATATTGTCATAAACTAAATCTATGAACGACCGACATCAAAGAGTAGAATCCCTACTTAGAGAACTAGCAGCTTCTTTTATTCTGACAGAAGCTAACACAAACCCTCTAATCACAATTACAAGAGCAGATGTCTCACCAGACTATCGCAACGTAACGATTTTCTTTACCACTATTCCAGAAAATAAAGAGCAAGATGCACTTATTTTTCTAATGCGATACGGCCGTGAAATGCGATCGTTCATTAAAAAGAAGAGTGACTTGAAGATAATTCCTAGCATTAAGTTTTCTATTGATGGCGAAGAAAGAGTGCGTCAACACGAAGATGGAGATCTAGATTTTGCAAAATAATAAAAAGCGCTACTTAGAGCGCTTTTTATTATTCTCATTGTGGTGCCGGGAGCGGGATTTGAACCCGCGCGCCATTATATATAGCAAGGGATTTTAAGTCCCTCGTGTCTACCAACTCCACCACCCCGGCAAACACAGTGACATAATAGCAGAAATAGCTTGGTAATGCGATATGTAAATGTTAAAGTATTAGTCGTGTAATTTGATATGGTCAGGTGGCGAAGTAGGCGAAACTCTCCTGTGGAGAGTTCGAGCCGGAGGTCAATGTCATTTTAAATGTAGAAAATTTGGCCAGGTGGCGAAGTGGTAACGCTGAGGTCTGCAAAACCTCCACGCACGGGTTCGATTCCCGTTCTGGCCTCAATCTAAGATAAATAATTCAAAAGGCCGGAAGCTTTGCTTCCGGCCTTTTGAATTATGTGCGTGAGAGAGGACTCGATTCTTACAGAATCTGTGCAGCGTTTGGATATTTATTTTGGCTTTGCCTCATAAATATCTCAAACCGCTTTTCTCGTCCTTCTCACTGATGAAATATAAAAAATGGCAAGCTACAAGTATTCGCTTACCATTTTCTATTTCATTGTGCGTGAGAGAGGACTCGAACCTCCACGGATTGCTCCATTGGTTCCTAAGACCAACGCGGCTACCATTACGCCACTCACGCGTAGGTAGGATATTAACATTAAATTAAAATACTTGAAAGTCTTCCCATATTGGCGTAATATGTTGCAACCTTTACTTTTGTGAAGTTATTTAGTATCCGCCCATAGCTCAGCTGGTAGAGCAGACGGCTCTTAACCGTAAGGTCCTAGGTTCAAGTCCTAGTGGGCGGACAACAAATCAAAAACGGAAGCTTTGCTTCCGATTTTTGATTTAACTACCCCATCTTCGCTCTCATTCTCTTCTTCTTAAACTGAGCAGTTCTAAAATATTTATTCTGTACTCGCGTATAAGACTTTTTGATACTTACTGGAAATTTATCAAAAATTTGGCAACTGACAGAACAATATCCCTGTCTCTTCTCCATACAAGAATCACAACCTAAAAACAAAATATGACAGACTTCATTTTTACAATGATAGTGGGTATCACTTTTTTCTTTATTGCAAAGATGGCAAGTTGAGATTATTTCATCACCAATCCTTTCACCAAGCCTCTCATCAAACACAAAGTTCTTACCTTTGAACTTATTTTGTAATCCTTCATTTTTAACTTGGTGTTTATAATCAATTATTCCGCCTTTTAAGTGTCGCACATCCTTAAAGCCATTATGTTTTAACCAAGCACTAGCTTTCTCGCAACGAATTCCACCAGTACAGTAAAGAGCAATCTTCTTGTCTTTTTTGTCTTTCAGCATTTCTGGCACAACCTGGAGCTCTTCACGAAAAGTATCAACGTCTGGCAAAACTGCTTTTTCAAAATGACCAACTTCGCTTTCATAGCTATTACGCATATCAACCACAATTGCATCTTCATCATCGATATAATCATTAAACTCACGAGCTGTCAGATAATCACCAGTTGAGGAAGGATCAAATTCATTATCATTTAGACCATCAGCTACAATTTTCTTCTTCACTCTAATGATGAGTTTTTTAAAAGAAGAACCATCACCTTCTTCTACCGCAAACTTGTACGGAATATCAGAAAATTCCGCTCGAGACTTCATGGAAGTATCAAACTTGTCCCAATTTTCTTTTGGCACGGAAAGTTGAGCATTAATTCCCTCCTCTGCAACATAAATACGACCAAGTACACCTAAGTCACTCCAGAGAGAGAAAAGCTCATTACGGAGCGTTTCTGGGTCTGTGAAGTTGATATATTTATAAAAAGATAATGTTTGATACATAAGTGTTGGTTAGTATAAACCCCAAACGCTGAAAATCAACCCATTACAAGGTTCGACCTTGTAAAAAAGTACTGAATCTCAATGCTAAATTTTCGGCATTTTACCTTGACTTTTTACTTAAAATATGCTATTATAAAGGAAGAGTGGTAAACCCACAATTCCATTGCGCAAGAGCGCACAGTACTTTGAAAAGGATACATCAAAATGGCTGACAATGATCTCCAGATCTATGCTACAGATTCGCTCGTCGAGCGTGATCGCAATAGTCGTCAGCTTGTCTTTTTTGGCTGGCTGATTCTCACCTGCTTCATTCCCATGATCACTTCTGCCATCTCCGGCAATTGGTTTGGCAATGCGGCAATCGGATTCTTCGCCGGCTTGCTTCTTCAAGCTTTTGTTATAACCCAGACTTTGCATAAGTTCATTGTGAAAGTCGGCACTTTCCGTGCCTTCGTCACAATCGACCAACTGCAGACCTTTCTTAATCCATCTTCCGGCCAGGAAGATCGGAAAGCTTATGTGGTCTACGGCCCTGGCCTCCACATTTCTTATCCATGGGAAGGACGTGAATCTGGTCGCAATATTTCTCTAGAAGAAACAAGTGAAAATTTTGCCGTGGATGTGCAGACGTCCAAGGGAAATCTCAAGATCAAAGGTTCGGTTCGCCTGCGTGCTGACATCAGAAAAACTGTTGCCTATCTTGGCGGCGTCGCTTCTGTTGCTAGCGATATCACTGATCTTATCAAGTCTGAAATCATTCAGCGCGTCGTGAAGAAAAACAGCATCATCGAAGCTCTGAATTCGGTTGATGTAATAAACGCTTATCTACGTGCTGAGTTCAAGGAGAGTGCAAACTCTCCAGTAACTGACTTTGAAAAAAGATTCGGTGTTGTAGTCGGCGATATCACTATCTCCGAAATCATGCCTTCTGAAGAACTTCAAAAGACCATGACTGGTCTGACCGAAGCGGAAATTATTGCCAACGGCACAGCTCTTATGCTCGGCTACGACGATATCAAGAAGGTTCGTAAAGCTATTGCCGACGGCAAGGTTTCGCAGACTGATTTCAACCATGCTCGCGACCGCTTCATGGCCGCCAGCGAAAATATCAAGATGAACTTGTCTGCCCATGAATTCAACATCTCGGGATTGGACAAGCTCGACCCTGAAATCGCCAAAGCTCTGACTGCTTCAATTCCATTCCTGGCAGCAATGCAAGGAAACAAGAAAGGAGGCAGCGAACAAAAAGGAAAGCAGTAGCAAATGTCTGACACAAACAGCCTTTCAAGCCTCAACAAGAATGCCAACACTGGTGCGAGTGCTTCTCGAAGCGATGATCGTGCGACCTACAAGAAATACTACAAGGTTGCTACGATCGTAATTCTGGCTATCGCCGGCATCTACTTTGCCAACAGTTTCTTCACCGGCAACCTGAACTTCTCCCAAGGAGGACAGGTTGCCGGAGTTAGAACTGTGGAAAATGGTACAGTGGTGATGAGGCGTGGTATTCCCGAGACTTTCTATGTTTCTGGTAGTGTCACCCTCATCAATCCCAATAATCGCACTTGCCTGAACATCAGTCCAGACGGACGGTTCGACATCAGATCTAGCAATGGTTTTCGGGAAAATGTCATCACGCCAATTTCCGGTCAAAAAGAACTGGTGACTGTTAAAGTCCTTGATGCATCCGATTGTTAGTTAGTACTTTGGTATTAACTAAAAGCCCCTTGTCTTCGACAAGGGGCTTTTTCTTTATATTCAACTTATCTTGGTACATCAATTCCGAAAGTGCCTGCTGCAATATTTAAGATTGCATATGCAGAAATCATCACCAACATACCAACAATTCCCCACATCATATGTTGCTTCCCTTTTGATCTGGCTGATTCATTCCCAGCATTGGAAAGAAATAAGAAACAACCATAGAGAAAAATTACCAAAGCAATTGCCATCATTAAGGTAATAAGTGGATAGAGTATTGCTTCGTTTAATCTAAACAAAAAACCACGCGCGACATCTGTAGCAGGAGAATCTATGTTGTTATTAATCATAATTAGTATCTAACTACAGACTGTATAAATACAGTCTGAATGTTATACACCAATTAATTAACGTGTTGGTACAGTTGGTATATTGTTTATGCCCTGACCACTAAAGCCAAGTCCACCAGCAATAAGGTTTACAATACCCCAAATAGATACCATCAACACAAATGCTACAACTGCCCAAATAGCCAATTGCTTTCCCTGCTCTTTTTCTGCCGCACCATCCTTAATGAAGAACATAAACATACCCCAAATAAACACTACCAAAGAGATAGCAAAAATAAGTGGAATAGCTGTGTTGTTAATAAAGCTAGTTATCTTACCGATGAAATTATTTATTTCACCAAAATCACCGGTGCTTGTAGCGGTATCGGCAAATGCCTGTATAAAAGCAAGTGACCAAATAGCACCAGCAGCAAAAGCCATCTTCAATGCATCACCTGTCTTAGCTAAAACGTTCTTCATTGTATTCATAAATATTATTAAATTAATAACTTAATATATAAGTTACGTAAATTATATCGCGATAAATAAGTAAAGTCACCTATACTGTGGATAGAATTTAGTATGTTCCAAAAAGTGAACTTCTGAGTATTTGTAAAATCGCCCAGATACTAGACATTACTACCAAAACTAAAACACCCCAAAAAGCATACTGTTTACCTTCATCTATCTTGCGTGACTCACCAGCATTTAGCACCCAAGCATCAATTATCTTCCAGGTTATAAAAAGCAAAGCTAACGAAAAAATGAGTGGAATAATGAGCGACAATATATTTAAAAACACATCAACCAACTCGGCAAAGTTTCTTGGCATAAATTTTATCTAAAGGCATCAACAGTCCCCTGAATTACAGCTAATATTATATTAGCACCTAGAATTAATAATCCACCAATTACAGCATAAAGCAAAGCCTTATGCGCCTTACTTACCTTTGACTCATTACCCTGGGCAGTAACATACATAAAACCAGCGTAAATAATCATAAAGATAATCAACGGTACAGCAAAAATCATTATTACTGCCAGTATCTCTTGCAAAAATTCAGTAATAGTAGTGGTAGCAAGAGGATTCTGTAAATGAATACCGACCACACCACCATCAGTTACGCCAGTATTAGCACCACGATCAGTTACACCAGTATTTTCTGCAGAAACAAAAGCTGGTACTGATAAGTATAAAATATTTATTATCGCTAGTTTTATTTTTTTCATAAACTAAAAGGCCAATTCTAATCTTCTAATCAAATCTGAAGTAGCAACACCAACACTATTCCTTCCTGAAAGAATTTCATTAATAGTAACACCAAAAGCTTCACTACTCTTAGAGGGGTTTGGATCAAGCCAACCTCTAGCAATAAGTGCTTGTGAATAAGCAGTCTGCATAACAGCATCGCTATTTCCAGCAGTTATAGCTGCTCGATAAGCCGGAACTAGCGATAGATTATTTGCCATAGCCACATTTGAGTTGTAGCCAGAGATAGCCAAGAGTGCTTGATAAGTCCCTTGTCTATTTGGACTTGCCTTTAAAATAGAGAAGCCATAAAACTTACCATAAGTTTGTTTGGTTATGGCTTCAGCACCCTGAGGTACGCCGACAGCATCAAAATTGAGATTAGGATTTTGAGAAGCTATACGCTTAGATTCACTACCATAACCAAAATACAAAGCCAATCTTTCTCCTAAGAAAGTCACCAAATCATCTTGAAAAGTCTTATTCCAAGAATAAAGAGGACTGGCAGGATTACTAAACTCTACATAAAATTGCAAGGTTGAAGTTAATGGACGACGACTACTGTTGTTGGCATCGTTATTTATAACAACTGTATACCGAGACTGACCCTCTTCTATCATTCTACTACCTGACTGTAGAAGCAAGGTTAACAGAAGTGACTTTGAATTTATAACATTATAATACTCACCAAACGCAACAGTTGCCTGACTAATGTTTCTGGTTGCATCACGTAATGTAATATTTTCTACCAAATTTGTTAAAGACTCCCAAGTTGCTGGCGGTTGTGAGAAACCACCAGAAGATAAAATGCTTCTATTCCAATACATAATAACTGGATCTACCGCAAAAGGAATTGAATACAATCCATCTGAAAGAGCAAATATTTCAAAACCATCAAGGTAGTTATCCTTTAAGGTCCTTTGTGGAAATGAATTGTAAGAAATTGGTTGAATTTTTGTACGAAGTGTTAATAAGTACTCACTATCTAAGATAATCGCATCTGGCGAACGACCTTCAGCAATAGCGTTTACTAATTCCGACTCAAAAGTATTTCGATTCTTTTGAACATATTGCACAACTTGAAGTCCTTTGTCTTGCCTAGAAAGATCATACAAAACTGAAGAGAAAGCTGATTCACTAAACGTTCCCCAAATTAAAACCCGAGAACCATAAGCGCTTGTAGCGCCACCACTAATACCTTGATAAGAAGCAATGATGATAATACTAACCAAAGCAATCAAAGCAAAACCTATAAGTAAACCTATTTGAAAAGGTCTCATATTTTCCATATATAACTATTATAGATTTAAATAGAAAAATATGAAAAGGAAAAGATATATTTATTTTCGAAAAGCTAGTCCGTAATGATGTTTGCCAGCCACAAATTGGCGCTCAAAAGTAAATCCTGCAGTCTCAGCCAGATCTATCGCCATATGTTCCGTTACAACATTTGTTGGCTGAGGACCAAGTCCTCCCCAAGATTCTGACCAATCAACCATAAGTAACCTTCCACCACTACGAAGTGTGCGATAAATTTCTTGCATGGCTATTTCTTTTTGTTCAAACTGGAAGAGTGTATTAACCAACACTGCAGCATCCAATGAACCCTCTCTGATTTTTGTACCACAGTCTTCTTCAATGTCGCACCATAAAACTTCAACATTAATCATTCTTTCCTTTCTAATATTTTCAGAAAGTGTCTCAGCTAAATCTTTTTGAATTTCACAAGCATAAACTCTACCATCATCACCCACTAGCTTTGAAAGGACTTTAGAAAAATTACCAGTACCAGCACCAAAGTCTGCCACTCTATCACCAGCCCTTAAATGAAAATGTGTCGCCACAATTTCAGGCGAAAAGAAATTATCTTCTATCATATTAAATTATCGAGTTGGAACATTAGGAACTTGTAATACACCTGTACCTCGATCAATTTGAACTCCTGCATTCCCATCCATATCCCCACTAGGATTAGAATTTGGTATACCAAACAACGAAGACAAGTTTGCGGAAGAAATCCAACCAATAGCAAAAACAATTAAGTAAACAATTATACCAACAACAAACCAGCCAATTGACTTGAGAAATAGTTCGCGACCATGTTGTGATCTTTCTTCATCACCTTCCTTACCGATAATAAAATATTCAAAAAAACCATATAGAAAAAATATCAATCCTAGTGCAAACAAAAACGGCACTAAGTAAATTGATAAAAAAATATACAACAGACTCATTATCGACATGTTATCTAAATTATAAAAGAAACAGAGAGAAAAGGAAAAGGAAAAGCGGCGGAGACAAAGTCTCCGCCGCTTTAACTTTTTCTACCCCTAGTTAAAATCTAAAAAGTTACAATTGAAGCAATAGCGTCCCCTTCCTTCATTCGCATAATCTTTACTCCTTGAGTATCACGACCAAGTGACGGAACGTCTTTCATTTCCAATTTAATCACCTGTCCCTTACGACTCATAACTACCAACTCTCCTTCGGCTTTTGCTTCTTTAGTCATTACCGCTCCACCAATTACATTACCTGTCTTTGATGTTACTTTAGCAGTTTTAATTCCACTGCCACCACGCTTCTGTACCTTATATTCCTTTGCTGGAGTTGTTTTACCAAATCCCTTTTCCATTACTACTAAGATTTCTAAATCTTTTTCACCGTGAGCCAAAATATCAGCCGAGACAATGAAATCATCTTTCTTCAGCTTCATTGCACCTACACCAGCTGCAGTACGACCCATCTGACGAACATCACTTTCCTTAAATCTAATTTGTTGACCACTATGAGTGATTAGAGAAACCTCATCTCCCTTATCGACAAATCTAGCGGAGATAAGTGAATCATCTTCATGTAAGCTAATTGCAATCAAACCACTACGACGCACATCCTTAAAAGCTGAAGCAGCAGATTTCTTAGCAGTACCTTTTTTGGTAATCATCATAAGACCTCGCTCACCTTCCCAATCACTCTTACGTACTGGCAAAACTGAAGTGACTCTTTCTTCAGCAAGAAGCGAGAGGAAATTCATGATTGACTTGCCTTTAGTGGCACGACGTCCTTCTGGAATTTCATGCATCTTACATTGATAAACCTTACCCATATCAGTGAAGAATAAAAGATCACTATGAGTTGAAGTAGTAAGAAGAGTAGTTACCATATCTTCTTCTTTTGTATTTAAATCAACCACACCAACCCCGCCACGCTTTTGAGTCTTATATTCAGACGGATTTGTTCGCTTCACATAACCGCCCGCAGTTAGAACCAAAACACTTTCTTCGTCAGCAATCAAATCTTCTGCCGACATATTTTTGACACCACCCTTCATTATTCTAGTTCGTCGATCATCCCCATACTTCTCAGCAATATCCAAAAGCTCTTTCTTTACTATACCCATCATTTTCTTGACGTTCTTTAGAATAGACTCAAGCTCAGCAATAAGTTTCTGAATTTCTTTCAACTCTTCTTCAATTTTTTTACGTTCCAAAC
Source organism: uncultured Candidatus Saccharibacteria bacterium (assembly GCA_964601615.1). Lineage (GTDB taxonomy): Bacteria > Patescibacteriota > Minisyncoccia > Phycocordibacterales > UBA918 > OLB19. The sequence goes on along the minus strand of CAZRNZ010000002.1, from coordinate 259,368 downwards.
CAGCCAATTTCTGCAAACGCATATCAAGAATTGCTTGTGCCTGAATTGGAGAAAACTTAAACTTTGCCATCAAACCAGCATGTGCAGTCGGCACATCCTTTGAAGCGCGAATAAGTTTAATAATTGCATCAATATGATCCAATGCCTTCTTTAAGCCGAGTAATATATGCTCACGGTCTTTCGCCTTACTTAAATCATACTCAGTACGTCGACGAACAACTTCTTGTCGATGTTTTATATACTCCTCCAACATCACTTTCAGAGACAAAGTTTGTGGAATACCATCAACCAATGCCACCATATTATAATGGAAAGTACTCTCGAGTTCTGTATGCTTATAAAGCTTATTCAAGACTGTCTGTGGGTTAATTGAATTCTTTAATTCAATTACTACACGAATATCTGAAGTAGATTCATCACGCATCTCTCTAATTCCTTCAATCTTCTTTTCACGAACTAGGTTGGCAATTTTTTCCAACATGTCGGCCTTATTTACACGATAAGGAACTGAGGTAATGATGATGGCAAAATTACCTTTTTTATCTTCAGTGATTTCAGCCTCACCACGAACAACAACACCTCCTCTGCCATTATTATAGGCATGAGAAATATCCTTCTGATTAAAGGCTACAGCACCTAATGGAAAATCTGGACCTTTCACAAAGTTCAACAAATCTTCTGTAGAAGCTTCTGGATTATCAATCAAATGAGCAACAGCATTAGAAACTTCACGCAGGTTGTGCGGCGGAATATTTGTTGCCATCCCCACCGCAATTCCCAAAGTGCCTGCCAAGAGCAGATTTGGTACAGCAGCAGGAAGAACTTCTGGCTCCTTCTTAGTGCCGTCAAAGTTTGGTCGCCAATTAACTGTATCTTTTTCTAAATCACGAAGCATTTCTTCAGCAATTTTAGACATCTTTGCTTCTGTATAACGATATGCCGCAGCACTATCACCATCAATTGAACCAAAGTTACCCTGCCCCATTACCAGTGGATAGCGAGTTGAGAAAGGTTGAGCCAACTTAACCATCGCTTCATAAACAGCAGCGTCACCATGTGGATGGAAACTACCAAGCACATCTCCCACCACTGTTGCTGATTTCTTAAAACGTGCCGTTGAAGTAAGACCATTTAAACGCATTGAATATAAAATACGTCGATGCACGGGCTTTAAACCATCTCGCACATCTGGCAATGCGCGAGCTGTAATAACAGACATCGCGTAGTCTAAATACGAAGCACGCATTTCTTCACTAATCGACTGAGGAACAATTCCTCGCTGTGCGTCAGGCAAAGGATTTGAATCGGTAACGGTTTTTTTAGGCATAACAAAAACTCAACTTATTGGCTTATTATAGCACGATTTTAATGATTTAATTTTGAAGAAGGGGCAATTTGTACCTCTTTAGTAGTCGTAGTACCTATCATTACTCCAACCCCTTCTTGTTCTGATTTGACTGGTAAGATTTCCGACTTTGACTCAGTTTCCTCATCTTCCTTACTCTTTTCAGACTCAGAACCAACCCGACTGATTCCTTGGTCTATTTTGTTGGAAATATCATTTTTTATATCACTAAAGAATTGCGAGAAGGCGCTAGCAGTTTGTTTTTCTCCAGAAGTTAATTCTGAAGTATTTTGAATTTTATCCGTAAATGCAACTGCCCAAACAAGCGCAATTAAACCAGTTATCACTGTAGCGCCCCAGAAAGCATAACTTTCTCGTGCGGCCCTTGGTTTGTTACGCAACTCTTCTAACATAAAATGAATTAGCTTTTTAGAACCACAACATTGCCTTCCATTGCTTCGACTTCTTTTTTCTTAATAGTTAACTTTTCTTGTGGTACATTTTTATCTTCACCTTCTTCTTTCAAAAAAGCCGCTAGAGCATTTTTATCGTAATGCATTGGAATAACCAACTTAGCCTCCAGCTTAACAGCCAACTTCGAGGCTTGTGGTACCTCTAAAACATCACCACCTCCAATTGGGAGGAATAAAATATCTACATCACTAAGTTCAGAAAGAATTTTTGGCTCAATATCAGGTGAACTAAGTGAACCCAAGAAAACCATATTTATTCCCTCAAGTCTTACCTGATAGATAGTATTGAAGTGGGTTTTGTTTTCATACATTGTTGAAACACCAAAACCATGAGCAGTTACATCACCAATTTCATATTCTCCAGGACCACTAACAACAAAAGGTTCTTTACTACCATGAGCAACTTGGTCACTACCGTTAAAATCTGGGTGCTTTAGAGAAATAAAAGCTACATCAGATCCAAATTTAACTGAATCAAAATTCTTTGACTGCTTACTCGGCGGATTGAAAGCAATGGTAGTGTCGCCAAAAGAAACCTTAAAACACTGACCTCCTTGGTATGTAATTATCATGTCGACGATTATAACAAAGAATATTGCCTTATGGCAGTAGCTAAGCTAAATAAAATACGTGAATAGAATCTATTGACAGTAATATAAAGAGGAGTAATCTTTAGCATGTGCAAGTTCCTATGGGTCTATTTGGAAAGTGCATGCACGCCTCCAAATAACTGGACCAGCCCCTTAAAAGGCTGGTCTTTTTCTATTTTTATGGTAAAATCGCGCCACTTCATCTTGAAGTAATTATTAATCAAACAAGGGTTTGGAATAACCCTAACAACGCGCATTCAAGGACCACGAGAATCAGATGTTGTTAGTAGCCAAGCCTAAAAACACAAATGTCAGACACAAATACAGCACAAAACAGTGCTTTACAAAAAATTATCAACGACTCTCCTGAACCACCAAAGGTTGGAGATATCGTAGAAGGAGTTGTATCAGCAATCGGACGCGCACGTGTATATGTAGACCTACCACCTTTCGGTTCTGGTCTTATTTATGGACGTGAGTACATGAATGCTCGCGATATTCTTCGCAAAGTATCAGTTGGTGATTCAATTGGTGCCAAGGTGGTAGACGCTGGAAACGAAGATGGTTATATTGAGCTATCTCTTAAGGAAGCTCGTCAGGCTCTTATCTGGAGCGATGCTGAAGCTGCTGTTCGTAGCCAGTCCATCTTTAATCTAGAAGTTAAAGAAGCTAACAAGGGTGGCCTTATCCTTGATTGGCAAGGAATCCAAGGTTTCCTTCCTGCTTCACAACTTTCAACCGACAACTACCCTCGTGTAGCTGATGGTGACAAGGACAAGATTCTTACTGAACTACAAAGCCTAGTTGGAAAATTCCTTTCTGTAATCATCATCACTGCTGACCAGAAAGAAAGTAAGATGATCTTCTCTGAGAAGTCTTCACAAGATAAGGAAGAAAAAGAAGAGAAAATCAGTCGTTACGAAGTTGGTGACGTACTTGACGGTGAAGTAACTGGAGCAGTTGATTTTGGTATCTTCGTTAAAGTTGAGGACGGCCTAGAAGGATTGGTTCATATTTCTGAACTAGACTGGGGTCTCGTAGATAATCCGAAGATTCTTTACAAGGTTGGCGACAAGGTACAAGTGAAAGTTATCGAGGTTAAAGATGACAAGATTTCACTTTCTATCAAGCAACTTAAGGAAAACCCTTGGGTATTAGCAACAGCTAAGTACAAGAAAGATCAGGAAGTTGAGGGAGTTGTTATTAAGTTCAACAAGCATGGTGCCCTTGCTTCTATCGAAGAAGGTGTTGCTGGATTGGTTCATATTTCTGAATTTGAAAATGAACAGAAGCTTAAGGAAGCTCTATCACTTGGAGGTGTCTACAAATTCAAGATAACTCTATTTGAACCACAGAACCAAAGAATGACTTTGTCTTTCAAAGAAATGAATTCTTAATTTTGCGGTGATTTAAATAAAAAGGCGGGACGCAAAGCGTCCTGCCTTTTTATTTACCTATAAACAATCTCTACCTCTAACTAATTAAACTTATTCATCGCCATCGATACACCTTTATTTACAATCGTATCAAGTGCTTCGCATAACTCATCAGAAATACCACGAAGCTTATCCAGTTCACCTTTGGAAAAATCACTCAAAACATATCGAGCCAAGTCCTCGCCTTTAGGTCTCAGAATTTTGCCAAAGAAATTTTTTCGTGCAATTCCAATTCTTACTCGTACAAAATCCCTTGTTCCCAAACTAGAAATAATTGAAGAGACACCATTATGACCACCATCACCTTTACCAAAAGATATTTTAAATTCTCCAATCGGTAAATCAATATCGTCATACACAACAATAAGTTGTTCAGAATCATCTTTAGAGACAAATTTCACAACCGTCCGACCAGATTCATTCATATATGTATCAGGGAAAATTGCTAATACCTCACCTTCACCAATTTTACCGTAAACTAATTTACCCAATCTTCCACTTGCCAAATCATTAGCAGGAAAATCTGCCTTAGCTAAAGCTTCCACCAAAGCAATCCTTCCAGCATTGTGTCTAGTCAATAAATATTTCTCCCCTGGATTCCCAAGTCCAACAATCGTAAACATATTTAAAGTATATGATATCAGAAACTATTTACACAATAAGAATGAGGTTTTGTGTTTACTTTTTTTGAAGTATAATTAGCTTTGAATTTGATGTATCAGAAACAGTTATGAGTCAACACGATCAAGATAAAAACAACACTCCAATAGTTTCTGATTTAGATTATCAAGAAACTCCAGTTACAAAACAAAAAGAACCTTCTGTTTTTGTCGAGATTGTTAATTTTGCTTTAATTGCACTTATTATTGTCTTACCAATTCGTTGGTTCATTGCACAACCATTTATTGTCTCTGGCGCATCAATGGAAAACACTTTCCATAACAATGAATACCTAATTGTTGACCAGTTAAACTATCGATTCAATTCTCCAGAGCGCGGTGAAGTAATTATTTTCCGTTATCCAAATGATCCTTCGAAGTTTTTCATCAAGCGCATAATTGCACTTCCAGGTGAAACTATCTACATAGACGGCTCTGAGGTAGTTGTTTTTAATGAAGAAAATCCTGATGGACTCTTACTAGAAGAACCATACATTGCCTCAATGGAAAATTACACCAATCAAACCACCATCTTAGGAGAAGATGAGTATTTCGTTATGGGTGATAATCGTGACCATAGTTCAGATTCAAGATCTTGGGGTGCACTAAACAAAGATAAGATTATCGGTCGAGCTTTTATCAGATTATTTCCTCCTGCCGATTTTTCAATTCTGCCAGGTAACTATACAAACAATCAAAATGACTGATATAAGCGTTAATGAATTTTTAAAACAAGCAATAAATACAGCGGAACACTTTGGTTTCCGTTCTGATGAAAACTGGCGCAAGAGAAAGGAATGTGTCGAATGCAAAAGCGTTAAGGGTGCAACCATGGCAAAAGCTGATATTCGTCGTCAAGACGGTGCTTTTGGTCTCATTACAGGAGGTGTAAACACTTACATATCGAACAAACTTCATGCTATTGAAGAACCAATTTTTTATTACAATATTGAATCAACTCCTCGCACTAATGAAGCATCAGTTGTTTTTCAGATATATGGTGTCCAGAAAAGTATTGCCGAATCTATTTTGATTCAAACCATAAAATCATTTTTAAATGACGCTGGATATAGCGATCATTTGGTAAAGATAAACTCTCTTGGTGATAATGACTCTCAACAAAGATACACACGGGAACTCACTACATTCTTCCGCAAAAAGATGGATGAAATGCCACCTAATGCCCGCGAACTGATGAAAGAACATGTTTCTTCTGCCCTACTTCACTTAATTGAAAAAAATCACGACCTGGCTTTTAAAAGTCCAAGTCCAATGGAATACCTGAGTGATCAAAGCCGAAAACATTTTCGTGAAATTGTAGAATTCTTGGACATGAGTGAGACTCCTTATGAAATTGATCCAAAATTAATTGGTCATTACGGCTGTTATCATGACGCAATTTTTGCTTTTGAATTAGTAGATCAAAATGGTTACCAAGTAGAAAATCAGCCATTTAAAATTCGAGGTGGTCGTTATGGCACTTTGCTAGAAAAGCATTGTAACAAAAATACTCCAGCAACAGGAGCGGTAATTACTTTAAAAGGTAAAAACCTCCCCACTCGGCTACCAAAAATGTCAACTAAAAAGTCTCCGATTCACTTAATACACATTGGTTTTGCACCAAAAGTTCGTGCATTACTCCTTCTGAACGATCTTAGAAAAGCTGGTATTTCAGTAAACCAAAATTTGGCAACCGACTCATTATCTGAACAACTTCGCAAAGCTGAAGAGAGCGGAGCAAAATACACTCTTATTATCGGTCAAAAAGAATTTGTAGATAACACCATCATTTTGCGTGACATGTCTGGTAAAAATCAAGAAACAATCAGTATAAATAAGTTGGCTACTCGCTTAAAAAGCTTAAATACTTAGTTAGAAATAGGTGTTGATTTGCCATTTAACATATGTTATTATCTCTGCCACTTATGGCAATCAATGTAGCAATAGAGAAGAATAACAATGAAAGCAGTGCGAACGTAATTCGTCGCTTTCAGAAGCGTGTTCAGAACTCTGGTATTATCCGTCGTTTACGTGACGAACGTTATCACAAGCGCGAAAAAGGCGAAAATATTCGTCGCGAAGCACGCTTAAAGAGATTGGCTAAAAAAGCCGAGTACGAAAAAATGTACAAACTAGGCAAGACAGCAGAAACCTCATCTCGCCGATAATTAAAACACTATCAACTTTGGTTGATAGTGTTTTTGCTTTAAAATATATAAACATGTCAATCAATATAAGTAACACTGCTAGGACTTACTGCAAACTTCCCTACCTAGAAATCAAAGATGATATTTTAGGAAAAAAATATGATTTATCTTTAGTTTTTGTAGGAAAAAAACTTGGTTCAAAAATAAATCAAAAATCACGAGGAAAGACTTATTCTCCTAACGTTTTATCTTTTCCTTTTTCGGAAGACTCTGGTGAAATATATATGACTCCTGTCGTAATAAAAGAACAAGCACCAAAGTTTGGTTATACATACAAAAAACATATGACTTTTTTGTTTATTCATGGACTACTTCACTTAAAAGGATACGATCATGGTGCAAAAATGGAGGCTTTGGAAGAAAAATATCTAAATAAATATTCAAGTAAGTAAAACGAGTAATTACGAAATCCACATTATATCTTGTGATTACAATGATATAATCATTTCTAATGAAAGAACGTGTAACAGTTGGAATTGATGTCGGCACATACCAAATTAAGGTGGTGGTGACAAAAAGTACCCAGAGTACAAATTCCGCTATACCACAGATAATTGGTGTTGGGCACGCCGAAAGTCGCGGTTTACGTAACGGCTACATCGTTAATGAACAAGATGCTATTCGCAGCATTAAAAGTGCCATTATCCAGGCCGAAAAAACTTCTGGTACTTCTATTAAAAAAGCCTACCTATCTATCGGCTCAATTGGATTGAGTGAGATATTTTCACATGGTGAAATAATTACTTCTCGTGCTGATTCCGAGGTCACTGATACTGATATTGAAAAAGCTATTCATGATAGTGAAGAAAGGATTCAGGAACATATTCCTAACCGAAAGATTCTCCATGATATTCCACTTGCTTTCACACTTGATAACGAAAGAGTAATTGGCCGACCATCTGGACTTCGCGGTACCAAACTAGAAGTAGATACTCTTTTCATAAATATCATTGAACAACACGTGTCTGATTTAATATCTGCAGTTGAAGCAGCTGGAGTTGCAGTAGAAGACGTAATGGCCTCACCGTTAGCAGCAAGCTTTGTGATTTTATCTAAAGCACAAAAACGCGCTGGTTGTGTAATAGCCAATATTGGTGCCGAAACACTTTCTATCGCTGTTTATGAAAATAGCCTACCTATATCTGTAGCTGTTTTCCCTGTAGGTTCAAACGATATTACTAATGACATTGCTCTTGGACTTAAGGTTCCACTAGAAGAAGCAGAGAAAATAAAACGCGGTGGCAGTGGCAGCAACTACCCAAAAAGAAAAATTGATGAAATTGTAAATTCAAGACTTTCGGATATTTTTGAACTAATTGATTTACACCTAAAACGCATTAAACGTGATGGTCTTTTACCTGCTGGAGTAATATTAACTGGCGGTGGATCAAATCTTTCTGGCATAGAGGATATGGCAAAAAATGCCCTTAGACTTCCTTCAAAAGCGATTGTACTTGATCCTAGTGTAAACGGTAAGGTGAAAGATCCTGCCTGGGCAGTTGCCTACGGATTATGTGTATGGGGTATGAGCGATACAGAAGAAAGTAATAGTATTGGTGTAGCTAAACAAGCAAAAAATTCCATTATAAATTGGCTCAGTCAATTTCTTCCATAAGATAATCGTTGTTTAACAATACAAAAACGATGATTTCAATCACACGAAACACAATAATGTCAATATAGTGACAGGACATTTTTATAGATGTATCATAGCTAGTAACGCAACTTAGGAATGTGCGTATTGTTATACATTAAGAGTTTTATTATGGAGCAGATTAAATCAGACGTAGAGACATTCGCTCGAATTAGAGTAATTGGTGTTGGTGGATCAGGTGGCAACGCTATCAACCACATGGTTGCTTCAAAAATAAAAGGTGTTGAGTTTATCGCTATAAACAGTGATGCTCAAGATTTGCACCACTCACTAGCTAAAAAGAAAATTCATATCGGTAAAAACTTAACCCGTGGTCTTGGTGCTGGCGGAAATCCAGACATGGGCAGACGTGCTGCTGAAGAAACAAGAGAAGAGATCGCTAACTCTCTCAAAGGTTCTGACATGATTTTTATCACCAACGGTATGGGTGGTGGTACTGGTACAGGCGCTGCTCCAGTAGTAGCGAAGATTGCTAGAGAAACTGGTGCACTAACTGTTGGTGTTGTAACAAAGCCATTCCTATTCGAAGGCCAAGAACGTATGCGCCAAGCTCTTCAAGGTATTGACGAGCTAGCGAGAGAAGTTGATGCGCTCATCATCATTCCTAATGACAGACTTCTAGCAATCGTCGATAAAGATACAACAGTAAAAAACGCCTTTTCTATTTGTGATGATGTTCTTAAAAATGCTGTAGAAGGAATTTCAGAACTTATTACCACTCCAGGTATTATCAACGTGGACTTTGCTGACATTAGAAGCGTAATGGAAAATACGGGTTCTGCTTTGATGGGTATCGGAACATCATCAGGTGAAAAGCGTGCCGAAGAAGCTGCTCGCCTAGCTATTAATTCCCCACTACTTGAAGTTTCAATCAATGGTGCCAAAGGAGTATTATTTGCCATTGCCGGAGGTGACGATCTTGGAATGTTAGAAATTCAAGATGCTGCTCGCATAATTACAGAATCAATCGATCCACATGCTAAGGTTATCTTTGGAACAATTAAAGACGAGAAGCTAAAGAAGAATGAAGTTAAGGTAACTGTTATTGCAACAGGATTTCCTGAAGGAAAAATTGATAGAAATGCAATTCTTGAAGAACGTCGGAGTTCAATCAGTCCAGTTTCTAGGCCAGTAGAAAAAGTTGAGCGTGAACCAGCAGAAGATTCTAGTGTTAGGGGAAGAATCTTTAACTCGATCTCAACTCCAAAAAGAGAAGAAAGGGTTGTGGAAGAAAAAAATACAATTCCACCAGAAACAAATAAGCGCGAACAACCAACTCCGCCGCCGGCTAGAGAACCCAAACCAATTGACCCAGTAGACGAGGACGATGATGACTGGGGCGCAGTACCAGCCTTCCTGCGACGAAGTAAGTTGAAATAAATTTTTAAAAATTTAACAAGGTGCGGCCAAAGGCCGCACCTTGTTTTGTGATACAATAGCAATCTATCTATTCCTAATCATACTTTCAAAATGAGTAACAAATACGATCTTGTAATAATTGGCGGAGGTCCAGCTGGTGCGGCAGCTGGTGTTTATGCTTCTCGCAAACGACTCAAGACTCTTTTAATTACTCGTGATTGGGGTGGTCAAAGTACAGAGTCAACTGATATCCAAAACTGGATTGGCACACCATCAATTTCAGGTCCAGAATTGGCAAAAAGTCTAGAGCAACACGTTAAGACATATGCTGATGATGTTCTAGAAATAAAAGACAAAACAATTGTAACTGGTATAGAGAAAAAAGAAGAAGGCTTTTCGCTAAAACTACAAAAAGGAGAAGTTATTGAAACAGAATCTATTCTTATCTCCACTGGTTCAAAACGTCGAGCTCTGGAAGTAACTGGAGCCGATGTGTTTGAAAACAAAGGACTTACCTACTGTGCTTCTTGTGATGGTCCTATGTTTTCTGGCATGGATGTAGCAGTAATAGGCGGTGGCAACGCTGGCTTTGAAACAGCAGCCCAACTTCTAGCATATGCAAAGAGTGTAACCCTGCTTCATCGAGGTGAATCTTTTAAAGCTGAATCAATTACAGTAGAAAAAGTTCTTAGTCATCCAAGCATGAAGGCTATTAAAAATGTCGACATTCTAGAAGTGACTGGTGAAAAATTTGTAAGCGGGATTAAGTACCAAGATAAGGTTTCCAAAGAAGAACACACTCTTCCAGTAAATGGTATTTTTGTAGAAATTGGCACAATTCCAAATACTGATTTTGCTAAAGATTTGATTCCACTTGATGAACAAGGACATGTAAAAATTGATCCATGGACACAAAAAACTGAAGTACCAGGAATCTGGGCAGCCGGTGACTGTACAAATATTAAATATCACCAAAACAATATTGCTGCCGGAGACGCGGTACGGGCCCTAGAAGATATCTACGTCACTCTAAAGACAAAATAAAAGGAAGACCAGTCGTTTCGACTGGTCTTCCTTATATTTAAAGCCACTTATATAGTCATTAAATTTTAACTGAAATTTAATATTCCTAGTCCAGTAGTTTCATCGAATTTTCTTTCGACAGAAGTATCTGTGACATTAATGACCAATTCTAATACCAAGCCTACTTGAGCTCTTTCTATATGACCACCGAAAGCCTTGTTTTCCTTATCAGTAAAAACACCATGCACATGAACAAATGGTTTACCTTCCTTTAAATAAATATTTCCAGTCAAGCTAACCACCTCTAACATTTCAGTGTATTGTCTAAAATAATATTTTTTCTCTTCTAAAGAATAATAGCCGCAAGATAGATTATCAACCGCCCCTATTCCAGAAAAGTAACCGTTAGAAATATTATGTTTTTGACAAAATTCCTCTATCGAAGAAATTAGATCCTCTCCCCTGTCTAACCTTAGGATGTAAATATTTTTGTCTTGTGTAAATTTCATTAATATAAATCTAGCACAGTAAACTAGATATATGGATTAATTTTAATAATTGACTTTTATATAAAAAGTGTTTTAATTGCCACGAAAGATCTTTCTAGGAGGACTAAAATGCCGAAGATTATTATGAACTTTCGTCCGGAAGTTTTCCATCACAGCTCTGAGCACATCAAGCCACTCGGTCTTAAGTTGAATAAGTTGGTGGCCGACTCCCTGAGTATTGATGAACACAAACTCAATCCTGAAACCGACATCGACTTCATTCCTTTCGTACTACACAACAGCGCAATTGCCCCACCAATCAGTTTTGAGATTGAAACAATCGGTTTCCCACTACGGAAGGAAAAGGTCACCAAAGCTGTTATGTTTGACCTCAAGATTGACTTCATTGCTGCACTTACGGAATGCGATATCAAAATTGATCCTGAAACTCCACTAATCTGGCTGAAGTATATCGATCCTGATGGTGTTCATATATAACAAAAGCCGCCCAAATAAATTTGGGCGGCATTTTCTAAAATCACAGAAATATGATTTTATTCGTAAAATTATTTATTAAAAGAAGAGAAAATACCAGCAAAGAAAGCTTGGATTTTTTGCCAAAAACTTAAAGCAACTTCTTCTGTAGATACAGTTTCATCCACCGTCAAATCAATTCCTTCACCAAAAACCTTGGTTTCATTTTCAGATAGAGGAGTCTCATGATTAGGACTACAACTTGTAGTGCCATATACCCCATCTTCTTCATAGGCATAAACCACATACTCACTACCCACTTCTGGAATCCAACCACAAGCAGCACTATCGCGGGCACCTTGAACTAAAGTTCTCTTTGTAGTTTCACCCTTATAGATAGCTGAAACTTCAAACTCGATATTCCCTGTTCCAGCAGAAAGAATATCACCAGACTTCACAGATACATCCTTTACAGTACCGACAAAAATTAAAGCCGTTTCATTAAAGCGCTTCTGCACTCCCTCCTCTGAATAATCAGGCACAACACAAGAACAAGCTTCAACTGACTTTGGCGAAACAAATCCACCCAAAGAAGTAAATGCTAAAGCACAGGTTAAAATTAAAATATTTATTTTTCTCATTTTCATATATTAAAATTATACCTGACAAAGATATTTAAAATAAAGAAAAGTGCTTTCAAAAGAAAGCACTTTTCTATCTAGTGTGACCCCACGGAGAATCGAACTCCGATTTCCAGGATGAAAACCTGATGTCCTAACCGTTAGACGATGGGGCCAACGACTACTTAATTGACAAATAAATCTGCCAAGTCGCCACATATTACCAAAAAAAGCAAAAAATACCAGTCTTATGCTCAGTATCCTAAAACACTGGATATATCAAAGAATAATCCATACCATGATGCTAAACTTACTAAGTGAAGATATTTATAGAAATATTTGGCTGGTATGGAGCCATAGCAATTTTGACAGCATACTTTTTAATAAGTTTTGCCGTCATTAATCCTGAAAGTATCTGGTATCAATTACTAAATCTTACTGGAGCCATAGGTCTTTTAGGTATTTCATTTTATAAAAGAGCATATCAACCAGCAGCTCTCAATATAATCTGGATAATTATTGCATTAATAGCTTTAGCAAATATTTTGATTTAAAACATAAATAAACAATATGAATCCACCTCTTGCTACAACAAAATACGAAAACGGCAAAATAAATATTTCTATATTTGGAAATTTAACCGAAGAAAGAATCTCTGAATTAGAACTTGCTATCAAAGAAGCTGGAGAAAAAATAATTGCTGAATATCAAGGTTTCGGTCAAAAAGTTCGTGTACTTTTTGACATGAGTCAATTTGAAGGAGAATATGATGTAAAAGCACTGGAACTAATGACTGAGTTAGCTAAAGGTGACATCCACTATGTAGAAAAAACTGCTATTTTTGGTGGGGCGGAAAAAGGCTCAATGGCCGGATCAGTAGTAGCCGCACTTTCTGGCAGAGATAATATAAAAATCTTTGCAGAAAAAGGTGAAGCTTTGACTTGGCTTAATACTTAATAGACAATTAATCAGAGATATAAAAACAGCGCGCTTATTACATAGCGCGCTGTTGTTGTTTTTAGATAAACTAATTAACTTTCTTACCAAAGAAGTGATAATCAGTTCCATCAATTTCTAGAGTATATTGAAAATAATATTCAGAAGAATGGTTACGCTTCATAGAGAAATAAAGCTCCCCCATACCTTCAGCACGACGAATCTCACCTCCAGTCAGAGGCTGGTCGACGATAGATTGTCGCAATCTCTCCTGAAATTGTTTTGTGAGCATTATTGTCATAACTCCCTGTACTTAAGCTCTGAGAGCCTTTTTCTTACTTCATTTATTATAGCATAATCATCGGCATATGTAAAGGTATTGCCAGCTTGTTCTTTCTCGTAGGCAAATTGCTCCTCATCTTCATGTCCAGATAAACCAAAGTCAATTAAATAACCCCACTTCCCCTGAAAGTCTTCTTCAGGAGATTGAGATATCATGATATTTCCAAAATGCATATCCCGATGATATAGTCCTCGACCATGAAAGTATTTTAGAGAACTTATTAATTCTTCACAGAAAATATCCACATCTAACCAACTTGGTAGATAACCATCGCCCCGTAATATATCATCAATACTTTTGGCCTTAAGCTTCTCCATAGCAATCATTTTATTGTGACCAGATTCCAAAACATAGAATGGAATTGGTACACCAATTTTTGACTCGGTAAATTCGTGAATCGCATCATAAAAAGAACCTTGTAATTCTGCCTCTACATCAACAGAGTTTCTGCCACGCGGAGTTGCTTCAGCTAAAGAAAATTTATAACAAACTTCTGGAGGCAATTCTCTCACCTCACTTTTATCAATAACTACAAAGGCATCTCCTCCTCGACCTATCTCAAATTTGTTTTCTAAAATTGTATCCATTGTCCTTTTAAGGGCAAAAACATCAACTTCTTTCATTTCAATTCCCTCGATTGTTTTTACAGTGTGAAAAACAGTACTCTTCTCTAGTCGTTCCCGGATTTTTTTCTTAGCAAACTCTAAAGCCTCTTCAGCAGAATTAGCATCATCAATAAAATTACTGTTTGCTTCTATTTCATTTAGAAAACTATTCTCTGGATTTTCCAGAATTTCTGCTAATTCTTTTTCTGCCAAAGCTTCAACACTCAAAGATTCATTTTTATTCGTTCCACCAAAAGATTCAAAAGCCATCATAAATTATTTATTTAATAATATCACGTATAGAGATAACTTTATGAACCAGACTTTTATGGTAATATCTACCGACTGACCGATTAGCTCAGCTGGTAGAGCGCAGCATTGACATTGCTGAGGCCACAAGTTCAAGTCTTGTATCGGTCACTTTTATAAAAGAGTCTTATTGATTGCCTCTAAAGCACCTTCTCTATCAGAAGCGACAAATAAAAACCTGGCCTTATGGCAAAAAACTGCACCAGAAATTCCTGACACTTTTTCTAATTCACCATCTCGGAGTCCAGCCCAGATTTCAGGAAATCTTACCTTTGTCTCAAAAGAGTCAAAATTCTTTCTTACTAAAGCAACATTCCATTTCCCCTCCTCCGTTGCATATGTAATTGCCATCACTTCCGGGTATTCAATCAAAAGAGTTGAAGTAACTGGTTTATCAAAAACTAAAAAAGTTTTATCAGCTGATTCTGAATATATTTTTGCTACATAATTTTTTTCAAGAATCTGTCCACGTGCTTGCGCAATAAAACGATTCAAAACATCTCTAGCAAAATTACAGGCCAAAATAAATCCTGAATCAAAATCTTCTTCACTACCCCACACAGGCTTAAATGAACCAATTAAATCCTGAACCGTTGTTGGAGAAATTCCCAAATCATTAAGACTAAAAACTGAAACACCATTATCATTAGCATCAATTGCCAATACTAACTGACGTTCGATAATTTCAGCCAATTCCTTATCTTCACAAAGCTGCACGCCGAAATGTTTCCAAATTAAACCAAAGGCTGCAAAAGGAACGTCCCCTTCTCTCACTGGAGCACCGTTTTGATGATGGTCAAAACGATTATTTTCTGGACTATATTCACCACCAACATCCAAAACAATGTCACCGTTTTTAATAATTTCTTCGTCTCTAGTACGAATTACTTCAATATTTTCTACTCCATAAAGAAGTTGTAATGTTGCTACTGCGAACACATCATCTGCGTGAAAACTACCACTATGAGTTACTACCTTTTGCATATTAGATAACTATACAATATATTGATGCTTTATGAAGATTTTATCTATCGAAACATCTTGTGATGAAACAGCTATTTCTATTGTAGAAGCTGCAGGAGACTTCCCTAACGCTGAATACAAAGTTTTGGGCAATGCCCTTTTCTCACAAATAGATATTCACAGAGAATTTGGTGGAGTTTTTCCTGCTGTTGCAAAACGCGAACATGCCAAGACTTTGGTACCAATGCTAGAGAAAGCACTCAAAGAAAGTGGCGATTTGGAGATGGGCGGCAGCGAAGCTGCCGCCCTAAGTGACCTCCAAAATCTTCTGGAACGAGAGGTAGATTTATATAACTCGTTTATTGAATTTCTAAGAAAATATAACAAACCAGATATTGACCTAATCGCCGTTACTGCCGGACCTGGACTTGAACCAGCTTTGTGGGTAGGAGTAAATTTTGCAAAAGCTTTAGCTATCACGTGGAATATTCCAGTAACACCCGTAAACCATATGGAGGGTCATGTACTGGCCTCTATTTTTGACGGAACTATATTGGCAGAACTAAAATTTCCTGCACTAGCTTTACTTATTTCTGGTGGACACACAGAGCTAATAAAAATTTCTGATTGGCAAGAATACGAAAAAATTGGACAAACTCGCGATGATGCAGTTGGTGAAGCCTTTGATAAAGTTGCCCGATTAATGGGACTGCCTTATCCAGGCGGACCAGAAATAAGTAGTAATGCGAGCGAAGCCCGCACCTATAGCCTCCCTGAGTTTGCAAAACTACCGAGACCAATGCTTGATTCTCAAGATTTAGATTTTTCTTTTTCTGGTTTAAAAACAGCTGTTCGTTACGCAATTGAAAATAAAGAACTTTCTGAAACAGACAAACAAGCTTTATCACGTGATTTTGAAAACGCTGTTACAGAAGTACTTCTGAAGAAAACAAAAAAAGCTATCGATACACACGACATTAAGTCACTAATTATTGGTGGTGGAGTTTCTGCCAACAGTTACATCAGAGAGACTTTTTTTGAATATTTCAAAACAGAATACCCAGACTTAGATTTGTATTTACCAAATCCAAAATTATCGACAGACAACAGCGTTATGATTGCACTAGCTGGTCATGCGCGAGCACCACAGGCTCTCGATCCCAATCTCGACTCCCTTTCAATACTCAAAGCAAACGGTAACCGCTCTCTTGCGCAGGAATAAGTATATATTTTGAATCTCTTCAAAATACGCCCTTTCCGTGGTAAATTTCAATAGTTATGGATACGCAAAAACCAGCTATAAATGAAGACTTTCTGAAACCTTATTCACCCAAAGATAACGAGGAACTGCTTTACAAAAAATGGGAAGATTCTGGATTATTTAATCCTGATGTCTCTGTAGAAAAAGGTTTTACTGCGGCTGACGCAGAAACCTTTTCAATTGTCCTGCCACCTCCAAACGTAACTGGCACTCTTCATATGGGCCATGCCGCCATGTTGGCAGTAGAAGATATTCTGGTTCGCTACAATCGTCTTCTTGGAAAAAGAACTCTTTGGGTTCCTGGTACTGACTCAGCTGCAATTGCTACCCAATCAAAAGTTGAGGGTGAAATTTATAAAAAGGAAAAAAAGACCAGACACGATCTTGGTCGTGAAGAACTTTTACGTCGCGTATCCGAATTTGCAGAAAATAGTAAAGATACAATTATCGGTCAAACTAAAAGCATGGGTTCATCTTTGGACTGGAGTCGTTACGCTTATACTCTAGACGATAAACGTTACGATGCTGTGATGGAAGCATTCATCAGAATGTATGACGCTGGTTTGATTTATCGTGGTGAAAGAATCGTAAACTGGGACCCAAAAGGTCAGACCACAATTTCTGACGATGAAATTGTTTACGAAGAAAGAACAGAAAAATTCTATTATTTAAAGTATGGTCCTTTTGTAATTGGAACTTCCCGTCCAGAAACAAAGTTTGGTGACAAGTACGTAGTAATGCACCCTGAAGACAGTCGCTACAAAGAATACCAACATGGACAACAAATCGAACTAGAGTGGATTAACGGACCGATCACTGCCACCATTATCAAAGATGAAGCAATTGATATGGAATTTGGTACCGGCGTAATGACCATCACTCCATGGCACGATACAACTGACTTTGAAATTGCTGGTCGTCACAACCTAGACAAAGAGCAAGTAATTGATGAAAGAGGAATTCTTTTACCGATTGCGGGAGAATTTGCTGGCCAGCACATCAAGAAAGCGCGCGCCGTAATAATTGAAAAACTACAATCAAAAGGTCTTCTAGAAAAGGAAGAAGCCTACACTCACAACGTTGCTACTGCAGAACGAACTGGCGAAGTGATTGAACCGCAAATAAAAGCACAGTGGTTTATTGACGTTAATAAACCTGTCGCTTTTCCAGACGGACGCACTATGTCTCTCAAGGAAAGAATGCGTGAGACAGTTGAATCTGGTGAAATAAAAATTGCACCAGATCGATTTAATAAAACTTACTATCACTGGATTGATAACCTACGTGACTGGAATATTTCTCGTCAGATTTGGTTTGGGCATCGTATTCCGGCCTGGTTTAAAGCTGGCGAAGTAAAGGTGCAAAAAGAATCTCCAGGTGAAGGTTGGGAGCAAGATTCTGACACTCTTGATACATGGTTTTCTTCTGGACTCTGGACTTTCTCAACACTAGGTTGGCCAGAAGAAACTTCCGACATGAAGACTTATCATCCAACATCAGTTTTGGAGACTGGTTACGATATTTTATTCTTCTGGGTTGCTCGTATGATTTTGATGAGCACATTCTTGGTTGGCGAAGTGCCATTTAAGAATGTTTACCTGCATGGAATGGTGCGTGACGCCAAAGGACAGAAAATGTCTAAATCTAAAGGAAATATTATCAATCCTTTAGACATGATTGAAAAATATGGAGCTGATGCCACTCGCCTATCTTTAGTAGTTGGAGCAGCTCCAGGTAATGACGTACCACTTTCAGAAGACAAGATTCGTGGTTACAAAAACTTTGCTAACAAACTTTGGAATATCAGTCGCTTCATTTTGAGTAACACATCTGATTTTAATGTTGATACTGAAGTAAAACTTTCAGAACGTGACTTAGAAATACTTTCTGAATTTAATCGAGTATCTGCTGATGTGGCCGATGAGATTGAGAAGTTTAGTCTTTATCTAGCAGCTGAAAAAGCCTATCACTATGTTTGGGATGAGTTGGCAGCAAAAGTTTTAGAGGAATCCAAGCCAATTCTAAACGGTGAAGATACTGAAGCAAAACTTGCTAGACAAAAAGTTCTTCTAGAATGTTTGACTGGTTCACTCAAAATCCTTCATCCATTTATGCCATTTGTGACCGAGGCAGTTTGGCAAAGACTTCCAGAAGAGATGAAAGAATCTGAATTTCTCTTGGTAGCTAAGTGGCCGATCAAGAATTAATAAAAAGGCGCGCCTATGGTGCGCCCTTTTATTTCTCCATACACATCTATCAATTCTTATTACCATCTTTTCTTGTACAATAAGACAAATGGAACTGATGAATATTTCTATCGCTTTATTAGGGGGAGTTTTGCCCGCAATCTTTTGGCTTTGGTTTTGGCTTCGACAAGATAAACAAAAACCAGAACCTACTGGACTGATAGTACGTACATTTATCGCAGGTATGATTGTAGTCCCCTTGGCTCTTCCGCTACAAAAGCTGGCTTTAGGATTATTTACAGGAGTATCCCTAATGGCTGTTTGGGTGATTATTGAAGAAACTCTCAAATATGCTATCGCTCTCTTAATTGTTCTCTGGCATAAAGCTGTAGACGAACCAATCGATTACATTATTTATATGATTACTATTGCTCTTGGTTTTGCCGCACTTGAGAACGCTTTATTTATGTGGAACCCACTTGTAGCTGGAGATATTTCTGGAAGTATTATCACAGGTAACTTCCGATTCTTAGGTGCCACTCTTTTACACGTCCTAGCTTCAGGTGCTGTTGGAGTTTTTCTCGCTTTTGCATTTTACAAAAATGACACTATCAAATTACTTGCTGGAACAGTCGGGTTATTCATAGCTATTGTATTGCATACGCTGTTTAATCTTTTTATAATGGATGCTAACGGAGGAGCGATTCTGAGTGTATTCCTTATTGTCTGGCTCTTGGTCATATTACTCTTCATGATTTTTGAGAAAGTTAAACAATTTGAACGTCGTCATCGTAAAAGATAAATTATGAAAAAACCATCATTTCTAGAAAAACTAACAGGAGCAGTTCGTGGCGATGACTACGATGATATTCTTGAAGATGATGATTTCGACACAGAACAAGATGACTACGAGTCAAATAGTGCTTACCAAGAAGAATCCGAATGGCCAGGCCATAACTTAGAGGAGGAACAAGAGGGTGAACTTCCTGTAGATATGTATCATACTCCTGATAGTATCGTTATTCGTGCATTAGTGGCTGGAGTAACTCCTGATGACTTAGATATATCTATTACCAGGGATATGGTTACTATTAAGGGTCGTCGTGAAGAAAATCGCGAATCTCCAGACGAAGATTACTATCATCGAGAATTGTTCTGGGGAGGATTCACTAGAACAATTCTTCTGCCTGAAGAAATCCTGATTGACGAAGCTGACGCCAAAGAAAAATACGGACTACTAGAAATCATTTTACCTAAAGTAGACAAAGATCGTAGCACTCGTCTTAAAGTTAAGAGTTCAGGATCAAAATAAGGTTATAAATCACCAGTCCTGACTGGTGATTTATTTATTTGAAAATTACTACAAAACAACGTATAATCGTCTCGTCGCTTGGGTAGCTCAGTTGGTAGAGCATTCCCCTGAAGAGGGAAGGGTCGGCAGTTCGAGCCTGCCCCCAAGCACAAAGAAAAAAGACCGCCCGAAGGGCGGTCTTTTCTTATTGTCCTCCCCCGCCCCCACCATTTAGAAACATCCTAAATAAGTCATATCCTGGTATTCCTTGTACTTGAGCATTAAAAGCTTCATACGAGGCATTTAGGGCCGTTAAATAGGGTTCTATAAAATAGTAATACAAGAAGAAAGGTACCCCAATTAGTAATGCAATCCAAAGAATCTTTATCCAAAAATTCACCATTTCGTAACGGCGGATTTTCTTTAAAAGAATATTATTTTCTCGAATGAGCTCAGTTTGTTTCTTGAGAACTTTCTGCACATCAAACTCTTCGTCATAAGATTTTTTTGTACTCATGGTCTACATTCTATCACTACCCCGCTTTTTTATGTTAAAGTATTTCACATATAAGCCCTCATAGTTCAATGGATAGAACAACTCCGTCCTAAGGAGGAAATCTGGGTTCGACTCCTGGTGAAGGCACAAAAATAAAACAGCCCTTTATAGGGCTGTTTTATTTTTACTATGCCAAAAGCTCTTTTATCTTATCTTCATCAAATCCGATAATAATATCGTCTTCAATTCTGATAACCGGAACACCCATCTGTCCAGTTAAATCAATCATCTCTGCACGCTTTTCTAAATCAGCAGAAACATCATGATCGGTAAAAGTAATATTGTTTTCTGCAAAAAAATCTTTTGCAGCATGACAAAAATGACAAGTTGGAGTGCTATAAATAGTTACGTTTTTCATACCAGATAATTCTACCATGGGAATATTTTTGATAAAAATGTACCGAACCAACCTTTTTCTTCCTCAACAATAACTGCGTTAGAAACATTAGCAACCTGACTATTAGACTCACTCTCGCCAGTTAATATCACAACCTTCTCTCCCTCCTTCACTACATCAAAGTGTCTACGAATCTCTGATTCAATACCTTGCTCTCCTTTTAAGTAGTTTATTCTTTCTACTAAATCTTCTTTGCGTTCTGATAATTTAGATAAATCAGCTTCTTTACTATGTCTACGACTAGCAACCTCCCTTTCAACCGTATACCTATCGTAAACTTCAAAAGAAATAGCTATACAAAGTAATATCAAAATTATCAGAGTTATCCTAGACTCTGTGACATGCTTCCACCAACTTTTTTTGCGCAAAAGGCTCATATACTATAATATTACCATTATGAGTTTTCTGTACCACAAAAGAACAAAGAAGGCCATAAAATGGGTATGGGCCGCAATAGCGATACTGATAGCAATCAGTATGATTTTCGTAGGATATTATTAAAATAAAACAAAACTGGCGGCCTGAGGCCGCCAGTTTTGTTTACCCCTACTCCTCTTTCATCATCTTCATAAATACCTCTTGAGGAATATGAACCCTTCCTCTTTCAAGCATCTTCTTCTTACCTTTTTTCTGCTTATCTAGAAGTTTTCGTTTTCTAGTAATATCTCCTCCGTAAAGTTTAGCGGTCACATCTTTTCTCATAGCAGAAAGTGACCTTGAAGCAATGAAGCGTCCCATAGCTTTTGATTGAATCTTTGTCACAAATTGCTGACGTGGTAAGACATTATAAATCTTATCAACAAGAGCTCTAGCATCATGCTCAACACGTCTCATTCCAATCACACGAGAAAAAGCAGGCACAAGTTCTTCAGCCACAAAAATATCCAACCTAGCTACGTCAGCAGGTCTCATTTCTGCAATCTCATAAGACAAAGATCCATAACCACTTGAGGTGTTTTTTAACTTATCGAAGAAACCACGCATCAACTCTCGAAGTGGCATTTCAATAGTAAGCAAAGCGCGCCCATCACCAAAAACTTCTGTATCAATAACACTCGCTTCATGATCGTAAAGTAATGTCATGATATTTCCCACAAACTCTGAAGGGGCAATCACTTGACCAAGTATCCATGGCTCTCTAATACTTACACTTGCACCATAATCAGGAAAACGAGAAGCTGCATAGATATGCTCAACTTCACCCTCAGCATTCGTTACTTCATAAGCAATAGATGGAGAAGTAATAATTATTTCTATATTGAACTCACGACGAAGTCTTTCAGTGATAATTTCTAAGTGAAGCATCCCTAAAAAACCACAACGAAATCCTCTACCCAAAACTCCTGAAGATTCTTCCTCATAAGAAAGTGAGGAATCAGATAAACGAAGTCTATCCAGTGCTTGTCTCAAAATAGTAAAGTCATCCTGACTGTCCGGGAAAATACTCGCCCAAACAACTGGCTGTGGATGACTAAAACCTTGAATCGCTTCACTAGGATTTCTATCCAAAGTAACAGTATCACCCACATTTGCCACACCTGGTTCTTTAATACCAGTAACAATATATCCAATTTCACCAGCTTTCAGGGAACCTGTCGGAACCTCATCTGGGTGTAAAATACCAACCTCCAATGCTACAAAGCTTCTTTTACCTGCCACAAACCTAAGCGTGTCACCTTTTTTAATCTCTCCATCAAAAACACGCAAAAAAACTATCACCCCGCGATGGTTTGAATACTCAAAGTCAAAAATTAAACCTATATTTTTTCCCTCTTCTGAAGGTCTTGGCGCTGGCACTCTCTGACATATCTCATCAAGTAAATCAGAAACACCCTCACCAGTCTTACCAGACACTTTTAGTATATCTTCTGGAGAACAATCTAGAAGTTTACATATTTCATCTCCCACTTCTACAAGACGAGAATGAGGCATGTCTATTTTGGTTAGAACTGGAATTATTACCAGGCCTAATTTTTTAGCCATTTCTAGTGTAGTCAAAGTCTGAGCCTGAACACCTTGGGTGGAGTCCACCAAAAGCAAAGCTCCCTCAATTGCACCAAGTGCACGTGATACTTCGTAAGAAAAGTCGATATGACCTGGAGTGTCAATAAGATTCAAAACATATTCTTTACCTGCAAAAGAATGCTCCATGCGGACAGGCTGCATTTTAATCGTAATTCCACGCTCACGCTCCAAATCCATAGAATCAAGTACCTGAGCCTTCATTTTACGGACTTCCACAGTATTAGTAACCTCCAACATGCGGTCAGCAAGCGTAGATTTTCCGTGGTCAATATGGGCAATTATTCCAAAGTTTCTTATCTCCATTTCGCGCCTACTGTACCATAAAATGTCAATTGAGACATCAATTTACATAACCTCTTCTTGTGGAGCAACAACATCAGTTTTAAGAATTTTTTTATGAAAAGATGAGTAAATTTCATTTAATTCCGGACTACGGAAGTAAGCATATGTAACAATTATTCCTGCCACACCAACCACTCCTGCAATTGCACCTTGAATTAATATACCAACAAATCTTTCTTGATCGATACCTTCAACCACAAAGTTAAGGGTTGCATACGCAGCCAAACCACCAACAGTTGCTGCACAAAAAGAATGTATCAATGGTCTTAATATAGGTCTTAGTTTTATAGAAAATACTTTACTCATACAAAACGTAATAATGACTGCCTGAATAATCAGTGATATTGAATAACCAAAAGCTAAAGCTAAGACTTCTGAACCCGAACCAATCCCCTCAAGTCTCAAGAATGAAACAACAAAATCTTGCACAGACTGATTACTTAAATAAATCTGCAATGAGCCATAAGCAGCACCAACTGAAACAACTGAACTAATCAAAGTCACAATCAAAGGCAACATGGTTTTCCCTCCTGCATAAAAAGCTCTAATTACAACCAAATAAATTGCCTGTGCTAAAAGTGATAAAGATAATAAAGCTAGAGCAGCGGCAGTAAGACGAGTATCGGCCCAGTCGAAAGCACCACTTCCAAGCACAACACGCACCAACTGAGCACGCAAAACTATAATTAAAGCGATAGCAGGAATTGACCAAAAGATAATATGTCTAAGCGCAGTATTTATGTGAGCTGCAAATTTTTCATGTTCAGACTTTGAATATAATTCTGCCAGAATTGGAAAAGCTGCTACAGAATATGAAACACCAATTATTGCCAACGGCACAGACTGAAGGTTGTAAGCAAATTGGAAAATAGCAACTGAACCAACAGTCATTACACTAGCGAATCCAACAATAATAAGTAGGACTATTTGTTGCATCGATAGAGTTAATGCTCGCGGAATCGATAGAGCAAATATAGAAATAAGTCCCTTAAAATCAAAGCTAAGTGTTGTGCTAATTTTTAAATCACCACGATAGACTAAAGGTATTTGAACAAGAAGATGTAAAAACGCCCCGAACACAACTCCAAATCCAAGTCCGCTAATACCATAAACTGGATATAAGAATAAGATACCCACAATTATTCCAATATTATAAAGAAGCGGTGACAAAGCATAAACCACAAACCTGTGTGCCAGCTGTGTCACCACACCAAACAAACTTGAAATACCAAGCAGGAATGGCTGAAGTAATAATATTCTAGTTAGAATTACCAAAGATTCTACATCTTCAATTCCTGGAAAAAGTTTCGGCAAAAATGTCGGGGCTAAAAAGAAACATATTGCTGCAAACAAAGTGTAAACAACCAGAAAAACTGAAAAAACTTCAGACAGTAGTTTTCCACCAGCTTTATCCCCACCTTTTTCTCTAGCTTTTGAAACAAACGGAATCAAAACATATACAGAAAGTGACGAAGCAAAAAGTACAAAAAGTAGATCTGGTATACGGAAGGCTGCGTAGTAGATATCAAGCTCTGCCCCAGCACCAAACTGATGTGCAAGTAATCTATCTCGGAGCAAGGCTAACAACTGCGAAGCAAAAGCAAACAAAGCTAGAACATACGCGGCCTGATGTAGGCCGCGTACTTCTTTATAAACAATATCTAATACCTTCTTGACCATGAATTAGCTATTCTAAAATAACTGTCTCTTCCTGTTGTAATGGATTTGAAGATGTCACCAAATCACTTTCCAAGTCTCTATTTGTAACATTTCCTGACTCTGAATCACGCTCATCAATCATAGACTGACTAGATAAATCTGTAGATACAGAACCTGTGGTTTCTAATTGTTTAATTATTTCATCAACAACGTTATTACTACTATTTAATTGTTTTACAATATTTAACTGCTCTATAGCTTTATCATTTAAACCTTTTTCTGCATAACCGAGAGCCAAAAAGTAACGAGCATTTGCATATTGAGGATCAAGAACAACAGCTTGCTCAAAAGCTGAAATCGATTCATCAAGACGATTACTTGAAGCTAATAGAATACCAAGTTGATAACGACGAGCTGGATTTTGTGGCTCGAGTTGAGCAACTCCAGTTACTATACTAATAGCCCTATCAAGGTTACCTTCATTAATATCCATTTGTGCTAAAAAGAACAATGCTTCTGTATAATTTGGTTTTAGAACTACAGCATTTTCAGCACTTATTCTAGCAGAATCCTTATTTCCAAGTTGAATTTCTAAATCAGCTTTAAGTAAGTCGAACATTGGATTTTGTGGATCCAAAATCTTTGCATTCTCGTAAGATTCAATAGCTTTCTCTGAAGCACCTTCAACTCCAACAATTGCCAATACCGAGTAAATCTGTCCAAGCAACTGGTGATTATAAGGATCGGTTGGATCTAAATTAACTGCTAACTGTCCAGCTTGAATTGCCCTAGTAACAGAATCTGAAAAAGCTTGTTGCTGTTCAGTAGTTGGTTCCTGAACTCCAAGTAAACCCCTCATCTCTGACCAACGATAGAAAGCAATTTCGCGAGCAAAAACATCATTAGGAAAGGCATCGAAAGCTTTAGCTATTTTAGCTTCAATCACTACTAGTGTGTCACCTTCTTTAATGGTCGAAACAGCTTTATTAAATTCATAAACAGCATAATTCTGTTTTACAACCACAAACATTCCGTACACTAAACCAACAATGGCAAAAATAGATAGTCCAACCAAAATAAATCCACTTATACGATTTTTTTCAGACGATAAATTGAAAATCTGTCCTGGAATTGTTTTTGTATAAGCAACCATAAATATTCCTGTCGTGATTGCTGCCAAAATAACTACGGTCGAAGGTGAGGTGTAGACAATAGAAATCAACCAAAAATATGCACTGGAGACAAATGAAGATAGTCCAATAAACTGCCAAAGATTATCTGTTTTTGTATCGTTAATCAAAAATCTATAACCATACAAGAGAAACGCTCCAAAGAAAAAGAACCAAGACAAAAGTCCTAAAAGACCAGTGTTTATAATAGATGTAAATACATAACTGTAACCAGCCTCAAACTGACTATTCCAAAAAACAGTCTGATTTATAGATATATCTTTGTGCTGTCTCCAAGCGTCAGTAAAGCGATTTGAACCAAAACCTAAGAGAGGATTTGTACTAAAAACCTCCTTACCAAGACTGAGAGTTGCTGCAGCAGAAGGTCTAACTTCAATAAAAGCTACACCTAGCTGATTATTGATAAAACCACCAATACGATTCCCTGCGACAATAAACAACATAGAAAAAACCAATACAGCAATTACTGCAATTGTATATTCTCTAAAATTGACACCACCCTCTTTAGTATTAGTTTTCTTCCAAAACGAACCGAAAACAATATTAGACAATGACAACAGTCCAACAATACCTAACACCCACCAGATGGTAGTAAAATTTATTACTGACAACATTAACAAAGAAAGTCCTACCCCTCCAAGAATCAAGTACTTACCTACTGTTGTTAGAGAAAGTTGTCTGAGAGCAAGTACAGAAAGTAAAATAACTAGACCATAGAAAATAGCTAAAGCATTCCAGCCTCCAAAAGGGGAAAATGTTGCAGAATTCCATAAGCCAAAAGACAAAGTTTCAGGACCGGCCAAAAGTCTAACAATATGGAAAAGTGAAAGAATTATTCCACTACCAATCATAACAATGTAGAGATTTAGTATTGATTTACCTTTACTAAATATACCCATTGCTGAAGCAACAATAGCCACAATAACAGAAAATAATGCTGTATACACCTCAAGATTATTACCAAAAAAAGAATCTCGAAAATCTCCAGAAAATACGGCTGATAAAATTGAAATACCAGAAATTATCCAAAGACCAATTATTGGCAAAGGTAATCTAAAAGAAAAAATACCATCTTTTAAGATTGAGAAAATATAAAATATTATTGATAAGGAAACTGCCCCCATTAGTAAAGCTGTCTTTCCAGCCCCCAAAGAAACAAAACCTGAAGGTATAAAAAGAATTGGAAATAAACCACAAGAAATTATCAAAAACACAACAGACAGTTGACGTAAAATGACCGAAACTCCACTACTCACTTTTTTTCCCTCAGCTCCACTTGGATGCAAAAAAGATTGCGTTGACATAAAATCTAAATAAAACTTTCTCTTAATTGTAGCTAATATTAACACAATTTAAGCCCCATAAAGGGGCTTAAATTGTTTATAAATTAATTTTTTTAAACTTAGGCGACAATATTATATGCCACGCAAGTCATTTGGAAGATAATTTGACGGAATTGTTACTTTATCACCAACACTTATCTTAAAAGTCCTGACAAAAAAAGCATTTAACTCAAGAACAAACCTGGCTGCAATTGGAGATGTGTATATAGTTGGATAACTATCAGGATTAACTCCTTCTTCAATATGGACAATTTCGCGATTTTCATCAATCCAAATAATATCAATAGGAATCAACATGCCCTTCATCCAAATACCATATTTTCCTGGTTGATCAAAAATAAATAGTTTTCCGCCGCGCTCAGGTAAAGACGATATACCTGAAAGACCTTGTGCCCTTTCTTCTGGAGAGTCAGCAATAGTAACAATCAGTGGAATATCACGTATTAGAACACCTACGGTTTTTTCTCCAAAAACAAAAGTACTCACAGTCTCATGGTATTTAGTGTACAAAAAGACAATTACAGAAACAATTACAGCTATAATTATTATATCGATGATTGTTCGTTGAAAAGATTTCATGAATTGTCTTAATGGTTAAACTAGTTAGTTAATTGCAAAACCCAAACACCATCTCCATTTTCAAGAGACAAGGTGTTTTTATTTATTGTAAATTTAGCACCGTCATTCATCATCACAGCGAACTGATCTTCAATTTTCATAATATCTGTCGGTGAAGCACAATACATCAGGGTAGAGACCATCAAACCCTTGATTATGCCATTATTAGAAATATAATCACCTACCACATTGTTACAAAATTTTGCCGCCACACGTCCTTCGGAAAAACTTACAATATAATTTGTTTCTTTATCCAATATCTCACCATCAATAGAGTATAGACGATAACTGCGACCATTTAATTCATCAGTACTTTCCTGCAACTTCATAGACTGATGTTCTGGTAAGTTATTCTCTTTATCAGAAGTATTTAATAGCTGACTATGTGCAGATACCAACAGTAAATCAATTGATGTTATTGGATTACCACTTTCATCTAGAAGAGAATTGTGTGTATCAGTAATAAAACGCAGCTGACCATCAGTCATGATTTTAGCAGAAACGCTATAAGACATTCTGGAATCCAACTTAGAAGCATCGTAATTTATTTCAAAAGGAATTGGTACATTTTCTCCAGTAGTAATAATTTCAGTTGAAGCAATATTAAGAGCAGGAGCATCTGCACGTGACACATCATTAATCTCCACCGTCACAATAGAACCTGCTGGTAAGGCGATTCTTTCACGATAAGTGACAGTCCCCGACAAGGTTTTTAATTCATTATTGACAACTGGTTTATCTTTAAAGACAAACCAATAAACTGCAACGACGGTTAAAATAAGCAGTATTATAAAAACTACATTTGTAAACTTCCCCATACTTAGATAATTATTTTTTAACAGATGTCTCGTGGACCTTGCTGGCGTAATTATATACTAGTTTTATTTAGTAATAATTATTTATTAGACCTAAACCTTTTGGAAACCAAGACTGACAAAAATAATATAAGTGACCAGAAAAAGATAAAGATACTCACCTCACCAAAGTTAATATTTAAAAAACTAATCTCAGGATAAACTAAATAAAAAAATCCAAAAACAGCCGCTAACAACATCAAAACACTAGATTCAATAAAGTCTTCTCTAACAGAGTTTGATACATGAGCAATCTGGAAAGCAATTAAACCAAACCCTGCCATCGTGGTAGATAAATAAGTAACCAACTCTACCAACTCCAAAGTCTCAGCACCTTTAAGACCACCAAGGAATATTAAACAAGTAGCTGCCACAAAAGAAAACGGCAACAAAAAGTTTTGAATTTTTTTCATACTCTAATGATTATAGCTAGTTTGATTCAACGATTTACTAGTTATGTACAAGTATTGTGAAGTGTATGACTAGGAAAACTTCTTAACAACTCTTCCTGACTACTAAATACTTTCAGATACTGTGAAGAAAGAGATTTCCAACCTTCACTTTCTTCACAATAATAAAACCGTGAAGAGTGATGTGAGCTAACGTACCAGTTTCCAGTTGAAGAAACATTTGAAACTCCTAAAACTTTTTCTTCAGCAACATCATCACAAACTCCATCTGCCCAGAGCCCAGTTTTATTTTCCCTGGATTTCCTCTGTGCTTCTCTAAATTCTTTTTGATACCTATACGGAGTTGAATAGGTATACTCATAAGCATAACCCTGCTCAATCATGAGTAGATTATAATTTCTACCATCCGGTAGAAATACGTAACCAAGCATTCTTCCATACTTATCTCTCTGTCCTTGACCTTCATCAATTTCTAGCTGAACGACTTGATTAGAAAGAAGTTCTTTTGCTTTATTCGAAGCCTCTATCCCAAAACACTGAACGGGTTTTGAAGGATGGACTGTTTCTGGCGTATCCAAACCAATCAATCGAACAGTTTCTGACTTGCCATTAATTTCCAACTTCACAGTATCTCCATCAATAACAGAGAGTACTCTGTAGGTATTTTTCTGAACAGCTTCTAGGGAGGATTCTATGTACGTAGAATCCTCCCTAGAAACACCACCATCACTCACCTCTTCCAACTCATTTGCTTCGATTACTAAAGTAGCAACTTTTTCTTCTGCATCATTTTCTATTTCTGTATGTTCAGTAAATTCTTCTTTTTCTAAAACAGAATAATCTTCTTCATCAACAAATACACTAAGTGCACTCAATCCAAGAAAAATAAACAAAATAACAGCAAGAACCCTGAACATAAGAACCTAATCTAATTCAACCAAAATACTCCCAGATTAAGATAAGCAGCAAAAGTAACCCAAAGTAGGTATGGGATCATCAAAACTCCAGCAACTTTTGATACTCGCCAAAAATAAATTAGAGTCGCCAATATTGCCAACCACAAAAATGATATTTCAATCAAAGCCAAACCTGGCGCTCTCATACCAAAAAATATAATTGACCAGAATGTATTCAAAATTAGTTGAACAACAAACAGAGACATACCAATCTTTACATCCTTTTTATGTAAGCCCTCTCGCCAAACCATAAAAGCAGCAATACCCATCATCAAAAATAATGCCGTCCAAACTGGTGCGAAGATCCAATTAGGAGGTATTAATGGTGGTTTAGTGAGATATTCATACCACTCAGGTATTGCAGAAACAGTAAAGAATGAACCAATTATGCCAGCAGCTTGTGCACCAACAATTGTTATCACTAACTTAAAAATATTTGATTTAGTCATAATAAATTTATAGTTTATAACTATCGCCATCACCCTCTTTCTTGGTAACCAACAAATTATTTTTCTTCCAAATAAGTACAATTACCAAGCCAACGACAACCGCTAAAGAAAGTAAATTTAATAATGTTGTTATATCGGCAAATGTATTAAATCCATCAAACACCAACAAACCAACACCAACCGTGTACATACAAAGAAACAATAATCTAATACTATTACCAGCAATAGAAACCTTTACCAGCTGATAAAGCCAAGCCAAAATTATAATTGCCAGACCTATGTTAGTGAGCATGATTTTACTTAAATTAATATAGATAAAACTCCTCACTGAATTGTATCAGCTTGTAAAAATTATTTTTTATTGTGTAGTGGAAAATTATTTTGTCAGCTTGATAGCCAAAGACAAGTTCACCGCATCTCCAATAATCTGATCTGTAATTCGCTCAACAATTTTTGCTGAACCCATACTTATCCCCCAAGTAGTTCTATCTAAGTCAAACTCTGCAAACAACCAAACATCACCATCTTCTTCCACAATAACTCTGGCGGGAAATTCTAAAGAATTAGTAACCCCCTTCATAGTAAGCTCACCCGAAGCAGTGTAGTTAGTATTACCAGGTCCTGGTAATACTTTCGGAGAAATACCTACAATTTTAAAAGTCGCAGTAGGAAATTCTGCTGTATTAAAAAATCCCTGACCTTTCAAGTGACCTTCGAGCACACTTTCCTGTCCAGCCTTTCCGCCACCAAGTGAAGTAACCTTTAATGAATTAACATCAATCACAAATTCTCCAGTTAAATCTTCATCAGTCAGATTGATTGAACCACTGTCTAACTTGAAATTTCCATTGTGAACATAACCAGAAATAGCTGGCTTACCTGCCTGCCAAGAAATAGTAGATTCATTTTTATCAGCAACATAAGTGCCAGTCTCCATAGAAGCAACTGATATTCTTTCATCTGTGGTTTCTGCTAATTCTTCACTAGAAGTAACTTCCAAAGACTCTTCTTTTGGTTGAACATAAAACCAATACATTGCCCCACCAACAATCACCAACAAAATAACTAAAACAAAAATTTTCATATAGTTAGTATTATATACGAATTACCCGCCCAATAAAAAACTGGCCCAAGGCCAGTTTTTTATTGGGCGGGTAATTCCTCACTCACCTACATAAAAGTGGTCATATAAAATCCAAGCATTGAAGCTAAAGAAAAAAGTATTGTCCCCCAGACAACATCAATTGCTGCAAATTTATTTGTCCAAGCTTTTAGTGTGGCTAGGTTGGTAAAGTCATAAATTCCATAACTCACAAAACCAAACAAAGCACCAAAACATGCCGCTGATAGTAAGCTGGTTGATAAAGGTAAAACAAAGAAAGTAACTCCGACTCCCATTAATACATAAACCAAGACAGCCGGAACAATAGCGACATTCCACTCCCCTTCTTTAGAAATTCTGGCAATAGAACCAATTTCTTTTTTAAAAGTATTCCCAGCGACGCTAAACCAAATAAAATCTAAAATAGCCATCGCCACACCGACTCCTACTAAAATTATTATGGTATTCATATAAAAAATTATATCACCAACTCAAGTGAGTTTTAGACATTATTTCCAGCCACAAAGCCCGTAGTCCAGCAAAGCTGTAACGAATATCCACCAGAAGGTCTAGTGATGTGAAGTAGATCACCAACGATAAATAAGTTTTTAACACGTAATGAACGCATAGTTCGCATATCCATTTCCTCTAGCGGAACTCCACCGTCAGCTACCACCGCTCTGTCATAACCCATCAATCCAGAAATTCTGACCGTCAAAGACTTGAAAGTATCTACCAAAGCACGCCTTTCTTCTTTAGTTATACTATGAACTTTTTTCTCAGAATCTACCTTGGCTAATTCAAGTAATACTTCTGATGTACCTGCTGGCAAAAAAGTTCTCATGGCATTTCTGAGCGACTTATTTTTATTTTCTTCAAAATAAGATTGGATTTTTTTATCTAAATCTCCAATATCCAAATCAGGAAATAAATCTATTTTTGCAGTTACCAAACCTTCATGTAACAAATCTGCCACCTTGCCAGCACTATTAAGAATAGTCGGCCCAGACAAACCAAAGTGAGTTAGCAAAATGTCTCCGGTACTTGTAAATTTCTTTTTCTCGTTGACATAAAAAGTAATTTTGGAACCAGTCAAAACTCGCCCAAACAAATCTCTTACCCAAGTATCCTTTACCTTAAGAGGCACAATTGTTGGTGTTGGATTTTTTATCGTATGACCAAGTTCTCGAAGCCAGTCAAAACCATCTCCTGTTGAACCAGTTTCTGGATGAGACATTCCACCAGTAGCAATCACATAAGAATCAGCAGTATATTCACCACCGCTGGCCACAATTTTTTCAATTTTATTTTCACCACCGATAATCCTTCGTACTTCTTTGCCAAGTTTTATTTCTACACCATTTTTAGTTGCGTAATTAAGCAAGATTTTTACTACATCAGCTGCCTTGCCAGTTTCTGGAAACGCCCTACCACGATTTTCTACCACCAAAGGCAATCCTTTTGATTCAAAAAATTTAAAGGTATCTTCAACACCAAACGCCGAAAAAGCTGAGTATAAAAACTGTTCTGCTTCGCCATAATTCGACAAAAGTTTCTTCACGTCTTTTTCGGCGTTTGTAATATTACATCTGCCACCGCCAGAAATACTGAGCTTCAATCCAGGTTTGGTATTTTTCTCCAAAAGCAAAACCCTCTTTCCTCTTTCTGCTGCCACTCCAGCCACCATTAAACCGGCCGCTCCAGCGCCAACTACAATCACATCAAAATGGTTTGCCTTCTGATTCATAACCAACAATTACTTTCCCAGCACGATATCAGGCTACACAGAAACAATCAATCTATTCACCAGAAAGAGTTTTGATATCAACCTTCTTCATCTGTAATATTCTTTCCCAAGCTCCAGGTTTAAGCATTAGTTCCTCGATATTTTCTGGATTAATTTGCCAAGACAAACCGTATTTATCCTTGCACCAGCCGCAAGCATTTTCCTCTCCGCCGTCTGAGGTAATCTTGTCCCAGTAATAATCTATTTCAGCCTGATCTTTACAGAAAATATTAAATGAAACTGACTCATTAAAAGTGTAATCATTGCCAGCATTGATGGCAATAAATTCGTGACCGAGAATAGAAAAATTTATTGTCAAAAGCTTTCCTGCAAAAGGTTGTTGAAAATCCAAAAGTCCTTCGGTGGGATAATACGAAGTAGTAATAATTTTTCCATCTGGAAATATAGACAAATAAAAATTCACCGCTTCTTCTGCATTTCCCTTGAACCACAAATTTGGTGTAATCTTTTGCATAAAATTATTTTTAACTTATTAATTACTTTGTTATCAAAATTAGGAATCCAGTATTTTCTTAAACGCTCTAGCAATCTTCATAGCATTTTCTTCAATAGCTGAATTAGGAATATGAATTGTACGAAACCCATCTATTGTTGAATATTTATTTCTATAAAAATCAGAGATAATCTGTGCGGGTCTTGTATAGTGGTGACCACCATCAACTTCTATATAAATATTCCCTTTGGGAAGGAAAATATCTACATGTTTATGACCATCAAAATGCTCGAGTTCAGTCTCAACCCCAACCTGCATCAAAGCGTCATTTAACATAACTGCGTAATCAGTAGGAGTTGCGTAATACATTAGTTCAAATATATCACAACAAAAATTATTAATAGCAAGTTAATCAACAATAAAAAATTATTGACTCTAGGGTGATGTCTGGCATACTAGGCCCTTTATGAATATCTTGAATATCTCGGCCAAAGGTGTCTTCTTTTTTCTTATTGGAATAAATCTGACTTTAATTAGTCTTCATCTTGTCTTTCAATATTTTGCCATCAATAGTGAATTATCTTCATTGTTAAACCAAATTACTGCAAGATTTAATATGGATGAAGAAGTTAGTGTACCAACTTGGTTTTCTCAATCCCTATTACTATTAACTTCTGGCCTCTTCGCCTACATTGCTCTCGCTACTCGTAGTGCTAAAGAACTTTTTTCAAAAACTTGGGATTTTCTAGCAATCTTATTTTTATTTGCCAGCATCGATGAAGGCTCATCTCTACACGAACTAGCCACTGAGCCAATGCAACAGATATTTGGAATTACCGAAGGAGCATTTTTCTTTGCTTGGGTAATTCCTGGAATTGCGATTTGTTTAATCATCTGTCTTTCATTACTACGATTCTTCCTGCAACTTCCGACTTCATCAAAAATTATTTTTGGGTTAGCTGCATTATCTTTATTTGGCGCAATTGGTACAGAGATGATATCTGGCTCATATTGGGAGGCGCAAAATTTTCAAACAGACTTCATTTACCGAGCGCTCAATGCTCTTGAAGAAGGTCTAGAGAATACCGCTTTTATTCTAACCATTTACGGATTACTGAGAACAATTGCAAAATATCCGACCAAACAATTACCAACTATTCATGTAGTGAAATAAGATTGCTATAAATCTATTTTAATAGATTTATAATGTTTAACCTAAAATTACTTACGTAAAACAAAAAACACCTTAAAAGGTGTTTTTTCTCTGCTGCCGGACAGGGACTCGAACCCCGATACCATGGACCAAAACCATGTGTCCTACCTTTAGACGATCCGGCAATATTTATTTCTTATTTTGTGCCAAATAAACAATCTACGGAATTGGCTTATCTAGCAACTTACCCTCTTGGGTCGAAGTACTTTATCATAGAAATAGTTTTTTTTCAGCCTTTCTAAAAAGGACAATTCTTGAAAGAAAATAAATAAAGAGTATTATTGTCTAGGCAAGGTTCCCTATTTAATGGAGGCAAAAATGAGTTCGCTCTCTGGACTTATGATTAAAGTTCTTTCTCTTCCAAAGAAAGAACTACAAGCTGGTACACCAGAATCTGAACGCCCAAAAGAAATGGCTATTATTAGGCAAGTTATTGATCCTAATGACATTCTTGTATGGCGGAAGAAGAATATTTTTATCAGGCGTGGGTGCGTGATAAATTCTGGTTGTCCAGAAATCCATTTTCGTATTTCTAATTCAAAACTAACAAAAAATTTGGTTGTTAAACACAACACTCTCAAAGTTGTAACGACTTTGGATAATCAAGAAGTTTGCAATATTGAAGAAGTTTCTGATTTACAGAATTTGATTGAAGAGATAATTTCTTCGATGGTTTTGGACACAGAAACAGCAGAGGCTGGTGCATGAAATGCACCAGCCTTATTTTCCCACCAATTGATTTATTAAACTCGCAAGTATCGAGAAACTGCCATAGCACTAGAAATTAATCCTAGTACAATTCCAGATCCAACAATAACCAAGAATACGTAACCGAAGTTGCTTAGGAAGTAGCTAAGGATATTGAACTGGAAGAAAGCCTCTGTACCTGGACCAATCCAGAGAAGAATCGGATACATTATTATCAAAGCCAGAATACCAGCAATTGCGCCGTACATTATTCCCTGCAACATGAATGGACCACGAATGAATGTGTTTGAAGCACCCACCAGACGCATAACTGCAATTTCCTCACGAGTTGTGTAGATTGCTAAGCGGATTGTATTGAAGGTAATTACTACTGCAGCCACAATTAATATCACCATAGTGATAACGCTGGCACGTTCAACCACGTCAATAATTGAAGCAAGCTTTTCAATTGCTTCTTTGTTTTTAACGAAGTTAACACGGTCAATTACTGGAGACTGGGGAGACTCTTGAGCTTGCTGTTCATCAAGGAAACGAGCGATACTTTCGTACTGGTCGGTTGAAGCAGCCCTTACTGCCAAAGATGCTCCAAGAGGATTGTCGCCAAGTTCTTCTAGAGCCTGAATAGTGAGTTCATCGCCACGATGTCTTTCACGGAAAGCAACAATTGCTTCTTCTCTAGAAGTATATGTTACAGCAGCAACTTCAGGTAGAGCCTCTAGTCGAGACTTCACAGCCTGCATATCTTCTTCTACTGCTTCCACTGCAAAGTAAACGTTAATATCAACCTTGCTTTCAATTTGCTGTAATGAAGCTCCAAGCAATTGGTCAATCATGATGATTGCACCAATCACGAACAAAGCAATTGTCATTACAAAAACAGATGCCAACGAAACAAAACCATTTCGCCAAAATCCTACTGCTCCCGATACTACTATTCTCTTAAATGCTACCCACATAACAAAACAAAATTAAAACTACATTACATATTTACCACTAGAGTCATCTTTCACTATTCGACCACCGTCCATAGTGATAACTCTGCGACCAAGCTCATCAATCACACCCTTGTTGTGGGTTGTCATAATTACAGTCGTACCAAGGTCGTTAATCTTACGAAGAATCTGTACCACCTCATAAGTAGCAATTGGGTCAAGGTTTCCTGTTGGCTCATCGGCAATAATAATATCTGGCTGATTTACAATCGCTCTAGCGATAGCTACACGCTGTTTTTCACCACCAGATAGCTCGTGAGGAAAATTAAAAGCCTTATCATCCAAGTCCACCAAAGAAAGTGCTTGAGGTACGTTCTCAGCAATCTCTTCATCAGAACGACCATTTGCCTCCATAGCAAAAGCAATGTTTTCAAAAGCAGTTTTATGAGGAAGTAGTTTAAAATCCTGAAAAACAGTACCGATTTTGCGACGAAATTTGGGTAGACGACCACGAGGGATTTTATGAATATCAAGAGATTCATAAAACACACTCCCTTCTGAAGGTGAGTCTTCTGCAATAAGCATTTTTAATAAAGTAGACTTGCCAGCACCAGAGTGACCAACAATAGAAACAAATTCGTGCGGCGCCACTTGGAAAGTAATATCTTCAAGTGCTACAGACTCGCCGCCGTTGTACCACTTGGAAACTTTATCAAAATAGATCATATAGTCACTAAAACATTTTATTACATATCTTTCATCGAGTCTATGAAAGGCTGTATATTACCTCCTAAAACCGAGTTAATATCACGTATTTCAGTATCTGTCCGATGGTCTTTAACCAATTGATATGGATGAAGAACGTAAGAGCGAATCTGACTTCCCCATTCAATCTTGAGAGATTTTTCTATTGCTAGGCCTGCCAATTCTCTTTCCCTTTGTTCTTCTTGCCAAGCAAAGACTTTTCCAGACAAAAGCTTGAGTGCTTTCTCGCGATTTTGCTGCTGACTTCTTTCGCTAGAAACATGAACTGAAATATTGGTTGGTAAATGAACAATACGTACAGCTGTCTCCCGTTTGTTTACATTTTGTCCACCCGCTCCACCAGAACGAGCAAAGCTGATTTCTAAGTCTTCGTCTTTAAATATTTCAGTATTTAATTCTTCTACTGCTGGAGAAACTTCTACTAAAGCAAAAGATGTCTGACGCTTATCGTTGGCATTAAATGGAGAAATACGAACCAAGCGGTGTACCCCACTTTCTTTCTTTAGAGTTCCGTAAGCATTTTTACCAGATATTTCTATAACAACATTTCGATAACCTCCATGATTATTTTGATTATCATCAATCAAAATAACAGACCAGTCTTTTTGCTCAGCATAACGCTGGTACATTTCGAGCAAAATACGAGCAAAATCTTCGGCATCATCTCCTCCTGCCCCAGCCACGATTGTTAGAAGTGCGCTCAAACGATCGTATTTACCACCACCCTCTAATTCATCTTTGAGTGACTGAAGTTCCTTAATCATTTCCTGCGCCTTTTTTGAGTCCGACCAAAAATCGGATTGCAACATCGCGGACTCTATTTCTTTCACCCTTAAATCTATATCTTCTTTAGTCATTTAAATATCATAATAACAAATATTCGCCCTGACATATGGTTCGCAAGCTCACAACGTATGTCCGGGCCCAAAGCACGAAAACCTGACGTAGGGTCAGGTTTTCGTGTCTTTGAGCCAATGTCCGGGATTGAACCGGAGACCTCATCCTTACCATGGATGCGCTCTACCGACTGAGCTACATTGGCGATTGAGGACAAGGTGGAAGACTAGCTTACATCCTGTCCGAATGATGCCAATGAAAATTTACTTACATTGGCGATTGAGCGACAAATTAGTTACTCAGACGCCGGCAATGATAGCATAAATAAAACTGTTTTTAAAACTAATTAATATTAAAAAACACAGACATTCTGTCTGTGTTTTTAATCACCGAGTTAAATAATTAAGTCTCTTGGAATTCTGGTAAGACCTTTACCTTAGCTGAAGCAGGGTTACCTGGACAGTCTAAGAGGTAATCGATTTCACCTCTTTGTAATAAGTCTCTGTATGTACCAGTTTGTTGTAGGTTGTCTAGAATAACTATACTACCTTTCTTTAGTGTACAAGTGTGAGCTAAGCTAGTACCAATGTCGTAGGTTAATGTAACTGTATCACCAGGTCGGACAACTTCTCTGTCAACAGTCAGTGTTGCTCCTACTCCGTATTCAATTACCACATTAGTACTTGCACTAGCACTACCACCTTCTCCGCTACAAGATATTCTGTATGGTGAGTATCCTAGGGTTGATCTAATGTCTGTTCTTAACTCAGAGCCGCCAGAAGCTGACTTACTACCGCTCCAGTCACCTGTTCCTAGACAGCTATTTGCTCTAGATACAGACCAACTAATAACTGAGTTGCCTCCATAAATGATTCTGTTTGGGTTAGCACTGATGCTAACTGAAGGAGGTGGAGGTGGGTAATAACAACTACCTCCACTCCATGAACCACCACTACTATGACAGTCACCTATTGGGTCATAGTAGACGGGTGGTTGGGTTGGTCCCCCACCACCTCCACCTGGTAGAGGTGGTGGAGGGCGTGTACCACCACAGTTACCTATACAAACATTTGGTGGTGGAGGACAAGTGCCGAATGCCCAGCAGGGGTCGGTAACAATAACAACTGGCGGAGGTTGTGGTGGCGGAGTAATTGGAGCAGGACAATTGCCGTAGTATTCACAAGGACAATTGCCGTAGTCCCAGCAAGTCCAATTACTATCATCGTCATTACTAATCACAGATGTACCACCCCCACCACCACCAACATTCCCACACGCTGGCGGATCATCATCCAAAAGACTTCTTTGTGCACAAGAAACATTAGGCATTAACACAATAAATACAAAACCAAGCAATACTAAGGCCATTAATATGTAGGGCTTGATGGAATCGACAGATAAGGTTCTTAAATAATTTATCATATATATAATTTATTTTACCCAATCACTAACAAAGATATGAGTCTGGTAAAAGTCTCGTAAATCGATACTGTACTCAACCTTGCTCAAATCATCTAATCGCCAGATACTTAAGGATGGTTTTGGATCAGCAATAGCTATCTTCATCGGGGTAAAAGCATTCAAATCAACTTCTTGCAGGGCAATGAATTTATTATCTGGTGAAAATACTGGCCAGAAACCAGTAGCGTCAAAGTCTACCTTAGGGCTGATGATGCTGACATTGCTAGTTACATCAATATCAAATATATGTAATCTCTTAGCGTCCGGGATTGATACAGCTAAGAGTTTGCCGTCTTTGGATACACCCATCTTGGAGTTAATCTGAATTGAGACATTGCTATCATATGGGATAAGCATTTGCTCTAAACCAGTACTAAGAATCTTGCAGTAAACACCATCATTTTTAAAATAAACAATCAGGTCATTGGTAATCCATTTTGGATAAGTACCATTGCCAATTACTGTTTCACCCATAGAAGAGATTAATCTAATGGTATATTCCTCTGCTGGCCTAATGTGGTTTTGATCGCCAGGATAGTTATCAAGAGAATGCATTAGTATTTCTCCGTTGTTGTTAACACCAGTTAATGTTTTTGCTTTACCTGAAACGAAAGATACTCTTTTAGCGTTATCTTTGATTTCTTGGAATTTATCTTTGTCGCTAGCAGTAGCATTTTTAACTGGAGATAGGTACATCTGGTAAGCTGTTGGTGAACTTGAATCCCAGCCTCCTAACTGAACGTCAGCAGCAGATACACCATTGAAAGCTGCCCACTTCCCATCTGGTGAGAACATTATGTCTCTAGTGATTCCATAGTCACTTTCACCTTCACCATATTTATCTAATTCAGTGTATACAATCCTTTCTCTTTCGAAGTCAAACATGAAAGGCGATATTATTATTGAATCGTCGTTATTTGGTGCCAACGAAAGGAATAACTTGCCAGATAATTCAGCATCTTTATCACCACTAACATATTGCTGATTTGCTTTTAATTCAGGATCACTATCTAGAGTACTCCAAATAATACCCTCTCCTGCTTTGTATTTTGTATATGCATTGAAAGAAATAAAAGCAATTGCGATAACAGCCACAATAGCTAAGGTAATGTAAATAACTTTTGTTATCAGACTTAGGCTTATTTTCATATTATGTGAATTATATAGTATGAATGCTTATTCTTTATTGCTTATTGTGAATAATAAAAAAACATCTCAAAGCGAGATGTTTTTTTATTATTCACAAGAAAATAAAGTATTTAATCTATAGAAACCGAATCCACCAATTCTATTCTTTTTACCTGAACACCAGACTCTGACATACTTCCCATAACACGAGCAGGAATTGTTTCCTTTAGTACATCATCGTTACAAGCAGCTGTATCACCATTCTTCTGTACACAAACGCTGTCATCAGTGATAAATAGAGGAACCGCATGTCCAAGAACTCCAGCTTCCTGGAATACCAAGTGCCAATAATCTGAATTTAAAGGTTCTGGAACTTGTTTAAGAAGAAAACCAGACTTATCAAAAGAATATTCTCCTTGTGGAGCAGATTCAGCACCACCACAACTAATATTGGTAATCTGCCACAAACCATCCTGGGCAGCCAAAGTTACTACAGCCTGTCCGGTCAAAGACCGATCAGCTGAACGAATAATAAACTGAGCGGCTTCATCTTGAGTATACACAGGAATTGTGCGTAATCCTGGAGGAACATCCATCTGACAAAGTACAGGATCTTCTACTCCTTCTTCACCTAGACGTCCTTCAAAAGTGGCTAGATGTTCACGAAGATCTTTACCAACCTGTTCATAATTAAGTAAACCAGTTGTAAAAGGATCACTTTCACCGGAACGAGCAGCTAGCCAATCATCATAAAAATTGAGAGCTACATCGATAGGCTCACCAGCTACACCCTTCCAAGGTTCTGATAGGAAACTTTTACCACCAAGAACTTGCCAAAAAATAATTACTGCTAAGACAATTATTCCAACAATCAGAACAATTGGTAAAAACTTATTTCTATTCATATACCGGAAATAATAACACAATTTTGTGCACTTTGAATCAACTTTTTAAATTAATTGTGGGCTATTATTAAATGGATAATTTTAAAAATTTAATTAATTAACTATGGAAATGGACAATAATTTATATAACTTAATGCTCCAATACACAGTAGAATCACGTTCTTTGTGGCGAATTAAAAAAGATTACCAAAACGATGCTAGTAGTGATGAGAATACAAAAGTATTTTGGGAAAAATTAATGAGTGAAAAAGAAGCTAACTTAACCGAGATTAAAAATCTTATTAAGGAAAGGATTTAATAAAAAGGCCGCCCGTAGGGCGGCCTTTTTATTAAATGCGCAGTCGACGGGACTCGAACCCGCAACCTCCCGCGTGACAGGCGGGTGCTCTAACCAGTTGAGCTACGACTGCATCAGGCAAGATTCTAGCAGAAAACTACAAAAAATGCACTGGTGTCGATGGGAGGGAATGATCCTCCGACCTCGGCTTTATGAGTGCCGCGCTCTAACCAACTGAGCTACATCGACAAATGAGGACTGCGAGAAAGCTTGCTTACATGCCAAGTCCGAATGTAGTCGATGCAAGTTTTTACTTACATCAACAAATTACCTATACAGGCAGGTAACAAGATAACATTTAACTCTTTAGGATTCAATATAAAAGAGCCGCACCAAAGGTGCGGCTCTTTTATTAAATGTTGCGGGTTCCGGAATCGAACCGGAGTCTGGAGGTTATGAGCCTCCCGAGGTACCTCTCCTCTAACCCGCTATTTAGAAAAATAGTATACCAATTAAAAAAGATTTGTCCACCCAAAAATCAAACAAAGAGTATTTGTCTTACTAATTTTAAATGAAGTCGAATTCATCAAATACCATCTTGTACTGCGCCACAGTCTCCTTTGCAATCTTTTTAGTTAGTTCAAAATCACTTCCTTCGTGAGCAATTCTATTGCGCACATTATGAGCGCGCCAAGCCTGGTTAATTGTTTGGAAAGATTCTGGAGAGACACTTTTTAGTTGTTCACCAATGGTATTTCCAGCATAGCCAATTTTATCCAACAACTCACCAAGTAAAATATCAGATTCTAAAATTGCCAGCTTCCAATTAGAAGGATTTTCTTTCTCCATATTTGCCTGAACATCAAGCCAACGAGTATTTTTTGTATCGCGCAAGTAATATTTTGCATAAGCTTCTTCTTGTCTTTTTATTATTTCAGAAGAAGCTTCACCTAGCTGACCATGTCTGATATAGGCATAAATCAAACCAAAAATAAGCAGACCAGAAACCAACCAAGACACCACAACCATAACCCCCCAAATTGTAGATAGAGTGTCAAACAAAATCCCGGGAGACCAAACAGAACCACTGGCACCACCAACGCCAGTAGCTCCGCCACTGTTTACAAAGTTTATGCCAGCAACGATCTTAGCGTAAACAAAATCTACAAACGCTAAAAAGTCCAGCGAATAAGTATTGAAAGGAATGTCATTTTCGTCGTACACACAAATATTCTAACACACGCAATTTGTTAAAATAATATTTTTCGTTTACAAAATAAAAAACAGGATCCAGAGACCCTGTTTTCATAAAACACTGAAGAACTTAACTGGCAGTAGAAGTTACTGTCGGCAATGGCTTAACATCCCTGACTGAGGAAGGTCCGGAATTTGCCGAAAAGACCAGATAAAAAATTGCCAACAGTGCCAGAGCCACAATAATACCAACAAACCAGCCGGTACCGCTATTGTCGCGAGTATAAACTCCGCGAGATTTATTATTGTCCGTCAAAGCACTCTCTCCTTCGATTGCGACAGAAATCGACAATCGTACAATACTACTATTTGCTAGAAAGTCCAGATATATTAGACTTTGATTTTTTGATCAAAGATTTTTTTACCAGCGTCGAAGAGCTGATTTTCAGCTCCGTGAGCAGCAATATATTGCACACCAACAGGAAGAGACTTTCCTTCTCTTTCTACTTCTCCCATCGGTAATGAAATTGCTGGAACACCAACTAAGTTTACTGGTACAGTAAAGATATCCTGACGATACATTGAAAGTGGATCTTCTTTTTCGCCAACCTTAAAAGCTGGAGTAGGTGCAGTTGGAGTAATAACAAAATCGACTTTGTTGAAAACTTCATTCAACTCATCACGCATCATTCCTCTTACCTTTTCAGCTTTTCCATAATACGCATCATAGTATCCAGAAGACAAAACATAAGTTCCCAAGATAATACGACGCTTTGCTTCAGCACCAAAACCTTCAGCCCGAGAATTTAAATAAGTCTCCAACAAGTCCTCTCCTTCTTTTCTTTCACCATAACGAATTCCATCAAAACGAGCGAGATTAGAAGAAACTTCTGCCGGCATCACAATGTAATAAGCAGCCAATCCAGCTTCAAACAGCGGCAATTCAATATCAACTATTTTATGTCCAGCAGATTCTAATTCTTTAACGTGATCATTAAATTTTTCTACTACATCCGCATCAACACCATTACCAAGAAACTTTCTCGGAATACCAAAAGTATAAGTTTCCTTTATTTCTTTAGCAGGATAAGTAGTTGGAGAAATTGTGGTCATATCATAAGAATCCTGACCAGACATAATTTC
The DNA here is from genome assembly GCA_964601615.1 of uncultured Candidatus Saccharibacteria bacterium. Classification (GTDB taxonomy): domain Bacteria; phylum Patescibacteriota; class Minisyncoccia; order Phycocordibacterales; family UBA918; genus OLB19. The sequence goes on along the minus strand of CAZRNZ010000002.1, from coordinate 214,442 downwards.
AAAAAGAAGCTCTGCATCTTCTACTGAATTTGTTAGTTGTCCCGCCTGATCTAGAGATGAACCCATAGCAATCAAACCAAAACGTGACACAGCACCATAAGTTGGCTTGAATCCCACAAGTCCGCAGTAACTAGCTGGCTGACGGATTGATCCACCAGTATCTGTACCGATAGCAGCAGGAACAGAGTTCATCGCAACTGCCGCTGAAGAACCTCCTGAAGAACCTCCTGCTACTCGTGAAGTGTCATGTGGATTTTTGGTTGGACCGAAGGCTGAGTTTTCGGTTGAACCACCCATCGCAAACTCATCCATATTTACTGCACCAACAAAAATAGCGCCGGCTTCACGCAACTTTTTTATTATAGTTGCATCGTATGAAGCTGTATAGTTTTCAAGAATTTTTGAAGCTGCCGTAACTTTGCGTCCTCTTATCAAAATATTATTTTTGATTGCTAGTGGAATACCAAGAAGAGCTGGAGTGTTAGCACCGTCTTTTTTGTAACGCTCAGTTGCTAATTCTGCTTCCGCCTTTGTATCTTTATACACCTCTAAGTAAGCATGAACTTCTCCGTCACGCTCCTCGATAACCTTCATAGTTTCTTCCCAAGCTTGCAGTGGAGTGTATTCACCTGAGATAAACTTCTTGCGTAATTCTGTGATAGTCATATTAAGAATCTGGGTTTAGAATTTTTTTCACCTTAAGGAAATTCCCTTTCTTTTCTGGGAAAGCTCCAATCAAATCTTCAGAATAAGAACCTGGCTCATTACTAATTTCATCTTCACGAAAAACATTGTAAACAACGCCAGTGGTTGGTTCTGATTCTGCACCAGAAGCTATATCTTTAACTTGCCCAACGTAATCTAGGATGGATTCAATTTCACCTTTAAACTTCTCAATCTCTGAGTCTGACAATTTTATGCGAGACAAATTTGCCAGATGTAAAATTTCTTCTTTAGTCATAAAGTTAGTGCATAATACACTAACTGATCAGTTTTAAAAACTCCTCTTCAGTTATGGTTTCTACTCCTAGTTCACTAGCTTTAACAGCTTTTGAACCAGATTCTTTACCTAAAATTACAAAATCAGTCTTTTTTGAGACACTGCTAGAGATTTGTGCGCCCGCTTCGCGGGCGTACTTCTTCGCTTCATCTCTTGAAAGATTCTCTAGACTTCCTGTAAATACTACTGTCTTACCACTTAGTGGGGTGATTCTTTTAGTCTTAATTGGATTTTTAATCGTTAGATATGGAAGAAGTTGTACAAGATTTTTTTGATTATCTTTATTATTCATCCACGCAACTAAACTTTCTGCCACAATGTCTCCCACTCCATATATATTAGATAATTCTTCTACCGTAGCTGTTTGCACAGTATCAATTGAGCCACAATGTTCAGCAATTAGACGCGCTGTTTCTTCACCGACGTTTGTAACAGAAAGTCCAACTAACAAACGATAGAGCTCGACTTCGCTGGCCTTCTTAATAGACTCAATCACATTTTCAGCTGCCTTCTTTTGAAATCCAGGCAGACCTTCTAAGTCTCCAACTTCAAGCGTAAATAAATCATGGACTTCTTTTATCAAACCTTCGTCAAGTAAGAAGTCGATTATCTTGGGGCCAACCCCATCTATATTAAGAGCATTCTTAGAAACAAAATGATAAAGCTGGCGACGATAAATAAAATCTGAATCAAGAGTCACACAACGATAAGCTGCTTCACCAGGAATTCTTTCGATACTCCCATCCCCACCACATCCATCAACTTTCTTTGGAAAACGATATGGTTTAGTTTTTTCTGGACGTAACTCTAAAACTACAGATACGATCTCAGGAATTACATCACCAGCTTTTTGCAAAATAATTGTGTCGCCCACTCGCGCATCCAAACGTTTGATTTGATCTTCATTGTGAAGGGTCGCACGAGATACAACCGAACCAGCAATGCGAGTGGGCGACAAATGCGCCACAGGAGTAACAACACCAGTACGGCCAACCTGTAGCACAATATCTTCGACGATAGTTGTAGCCTGTTCAGCTGGAAATTTAAATGCCACAGCAAAACGAGGCGCTTTGGCGGTGTAACCAAGTCGATTTTGCAAAGAAATATCATTTACTTTAACCACAATTCCATCAACACCATACGCCAAAGCGCCTTTGTTCCCTTTCCAATTATCGTAATACCCAATCACTTCATCGATATTTTTTGCCAAAAATCCATGTTCACCAATTTCAAAACCAAGATCATGCAGCAAGTCTAGTTCTTCTCTTTGAGTTTTTGGTACAGAATCTAAATCATTACTATCAAGATAATCTAAATCGTAAACAATAATAGAAAGATTCCTGCTAGCAGTGACAGCAGCATCAAGCTGGCGTAAAGATCCAGCAGCGGCATTTCTTGGATTTGCAAACAAAGGCAATTCTTCTGCTTTTCTTTCTTTATTTATTCGCTCAAATTCTTTTTCGGAAAGCCACACTTCTCCAACACAAGAAAGGCTAACTTCTTGAGTTAAAATTTTTGGCACACCAGAAATCGTCTTGGCTGTATGAGTAACATCTTCACCAATCACACCATTTCCACGAGTTGCAGCTCTTACTAATTTCCCTTTTTCATAAGTAAGAATAACCTTCAATCCATCAAGCTTATGTCCGACATCAAAAGAAATATTTTCTACATTAATATCTTCATCTCTTAATCTGCGTTTTATTTGATCTTGCCAGTCTCTCAACTCTTCTTCATCAAAAACATTATTTAAGGACCACTGCCTAACTTTGTGGGTAACTTTAGAAAAAGCCTCACTTGGCGCACCGCCAACTAGATTAGCAACAGATTCCCCCTCTTCACCAACTCCTTCTAATTCACGAAGTTCGCGGACCAAAGAATCATAGGCTTCGTCACTTATTTCTGGCGCATCATTTTCATGATAAAGACTCTGATGATACTTCACCAAATCTTTTAACTTTTTAATTCTGTCCTGCTTTTTAGGCTCCATAAATTAAACCTATTTTACAGGTTTATTTGCTATTCTGCACGGGAAAATCAGACAAGTTATTTTTATAAAATCACACAAATCAGAGGAAAAACGACGGACTGGAAGGATTTTTATGAGGAAGTCGTATACAGATATACGACGACTGAACAAAAGTCCTGAAGTCCTAGGTTTTACCTGATTTTGGGAGTTTAGAATTCGACAGTTATTTCGCGCTGAATAGTAAATATTGAATCCAACTGTCCACAAGGTCTGTTATAACCACGAGAAAAAACTACAGTACAAATGGTACCAGCCATACATTGTATTTGGCTTAATCCCTCACTATAACTTGATATATTATAAGGTGAATCCAGACTAGAATCCCTGTAATCAGCAATATACAAACTAGTATCTACACAACTAGAACCTAAATCAAACCTATAACGATAACGATACATCCAAACCCCACCTATCCCTCCAGTACCTAAAATTGGTGAACTGTCCAAAATGTTTGATGTAACTCCAGCACAAGAAACAGTGGGTGGAGTATTTGTGCTATCACGAAGAAAAGCATCTCTAGTATTAGGCTGCACTCTATGATATCTCATACATTCAAGCCCTATCTGTGCAGCATGAAAAGCTTCTTCTGACTCAGTAGCTGTAATAGCTAGTAAATATTGTTTAGTAGTAACAAACAATAACGACAAACCTATTGCCAGAACCACACTCACTACCACAAGGGTAATTAGTAAAGCAAAACCTTTTTCTTTTGTTTTTTTAATTAGGCTCATAGTAAGTATTGTAGACATAAGTTTCTAGCTCAATCTTATCTGAAGTTGCAGGACCCCAAGAAACAATAGATTTTACTCTGGCAAACTGATTACCAGAAACAGTAATTTGTAATTGACGAGTGAATTGTGTTTCTGTACCAGAAACACCTTGTTTGTATGGAACCCTATCGCCATCATTATATCTCATTAAACAATTAGAGCCGCTGCACTGATAAATATTATTTTGAGAAAAACTGCCATCATCAGTTAAGCGCACTCCGCAATAATTATTACTTCCAATCTGACAACGATTACTCACAGCATTGAAGTTTGTAGTCCAAACCTCAGACAAATTACCGTAAGAAGAAGCATTTAGGGCAGAGTCTTCTCGTAATCTCACAACAGATTCAACTCCTTCTTGCGCTAGAAAAACTGCAAATGTTTGTTCCTTGGAGAAATTAGCTCTTTTCAAACCAGTGTAAGCAATAGTTAAGGGACCAACCAGAGCAATCAAAAGAACTGTAATAGAAATAAGCACTTCAACCAAAGAATATCCACCTTTTTTGTTATTGATGTATTTCATAAATATTACAAATCTAGAGTTCTTTGCGTAACTGTGGTTTGGAGAGTAAATTCGGTTGAAGTATCCCCTATCCCAATAATTTCCCCATTAATAAATATCGTTGCAGTTGGTTGAAAATTATTGGAAGAACTATCTTTACCAGCAGAATTAGTTACATTGAAATGCATTGTATTAATAGAAACTGCTGAGTCAGTTAGTCTAACCCACGAACCACTACCTATCTTTCGTTCAATTGCATTTAAAGCAGTGTTGTATCTATATGCTATACGTCTATTAGGATTAGCACTTCCTCCTGAAGTCAGACTTTTACCACCTTCCACAATAGATAAATAAGTACCCTTATTACAATCCTGTACTTGAGTGTAATCACCAGTTGCTTCAGTACTACTTGAACAAAAATATCCATTTCCTGTACGTATCTCACGAGACATACTGTCAATAGCAAATTGAATATTACTTACTGCCGATTGAATATTTTGAGCTTTTGAATTGGAACTAATCAAGACCATCAATGCACCGATACCCATAGTTAGCACTACAATAAATAAAGCCATTGAAACCAACAGTTCAATAAGAGAAAAACCATGATTATTTTTTTGAGCAGAAAATTGCTTTGCAATTTTCTGCTCACCTCCTCTAAGATTTTTCTTATTAAAAAACAACATAAATATTACTCAATAGTTATCTGACCAGCAGCATTTATATTTACAGCACGAACGTCTTCTCCATCTCCGTTAATTGTAGTGATTTCCACTGCAGCATTAGCTATTGCACCAGCATTCATAATTGCATCAAAGTTTGGTCGACGAAAAACTACAGACATGGCACTAACTGTGGTACAACTTTCGGTAGAACCACTACAAAGACGACCCAATCTGAAACGTGAATCAAGTTTCCTTACCTCTATCTCCTCTCCTAAGTCATATAGACCATTTTCTGGATTAGCGTCTAGAAACAAAATGTATTGATAAGGATTATCTCTTTCAAAATGAATTCCATAAGGCTTTCTAAAAGCAGCATTTGCACCAGATACCGATAGTGATCTGGTCTGTGTCTCACGCAAATCAAGCGCAACTTGATATGCCTGATTCTTCAACAAGATAAGATTATTAAAAGAACCATATTGCAATGTAATAAGTCCGGTTATTACTCCAATAATGGCAGCGGTAATAAGTACTTCCAAAATAGAAAAACCACTATGTAGGTTTCTTTCTTTCTGTCTAAAATTTATTACTGTTTTTTTGACTATAGCCATGTTTTTTCTACAAAACTACTGATGAGTTGAATTACATCTACTCTAAAGAAGTAAACAACTACGAACGCAACAATCATAAACGGAGCGAACGGTATTTCGCTTTTCATATTAACATGACCCCAACCAAATTTTCCTGAACTTTTGCGGATAATTTTTTGTAACAAGATTAGTAGGATACTAAATATTGCTCCTATCCAAAATGAAAATACCATCAAAGAAAAAACTCCTGACAAACCAACTAACATCCCAAGCGATACAGAAAGTTTTGCATCACCAAAACCAAATGCTCTACCTCCAGAAAAAAACCACAAACTCCAAAAAACTAAGAAAATAATGGCAGCTCCAGAAAGTGCATTAAATACAACATATAACCAGTCACTAGACAGATAAGCTTGCCAACCAACTATGGCGACAGCTAAAGCCGCCGCCCACCCTGAAACTTCATCGGGAATAATCATATGATAGAGATCATAAACCAATCCCACAATCAAAACTGACATTAGAGTCGCTACCAAAACAAAAGTTACAATATCAGAGGTAAATAAGTAACAAATAACAAAAGTGACAGCTGTTAATATTTCCACCAAAGCATAACGATACGGAATAAATGCACCACAAGTACGACAACGGCCAAGTAGAGTTAAGTAAGAAACTACAGGAAACAATTCATACCAATTTAAAGTAGTACCACAAGACAAGCAATGCGACCGATCATTAAGCGAACGTCCTGTATGTAGTCGATAAATAACTACATTGAGAAAACTACCGATAATCAATCCAAACAATGCAACAACTGAAATTATGTACCATTCAGGCATGGGTTAATTATACAACAAAACACCCCGCATTGCGGGGCATTTTGTGCGACTTTTTAATTTTTAAGAACCAGCTGGACAAGCTGTTACTGCACCAGAAGTCCATGCAGTACTAGTATACGTCTTTGCTTGACCACTTGAGTCAACACAATACCAATGTGCAGTATTTGAAACTAGCAACGCCTTAGCAGCCCAATATCCAGCCTCTGATCCACAAACAACATTAGCTGCTGTCCCATTTGCATTTCGTGCACCGGTAATCATATTAGCAATACCTGAAGTACTTGAACAAACATTCTCACTAGCACTCACATGGTAACTATTAGGAGTACGACCATCGTAATACAACTCAGCTTGAGCACGAGCGTTGTTTAGGTTTGACTTAATAGATGCATCAGCCCCCTTCTGACGAGCGGAGTTAAGTGAAGCAAGTACTACTGAAGCCAAGATACCAATAATAGCGATTACTACTAGGAGCTCGATCAGGGTGAAACCTCTTTTTGACGTATTCTTTACCATATATAATATTATCTAATTCTTATAGATATTTTACCGTTATTTTGATTTTTAAAATAGCAACATGTGAATAACTATAAAAACAAAAACAGCCGGTCACCCGGCTGTTTTAAAAACTTACTTTAATTTAACCACCGCAAGATGTCTGTGTTGAATTAGATGCAATCACATCAGTAGTTGTTGCTTTTCCAGTTGAATCAACACAATAAGATGAAGTTGACGCTGAAGATAGGGTTGCCCAAGCTGCCCAAGCATCCGCACTATCGCCACAACCACCATCATTTATAAATTGTGCAATTCCATCATCTTCAGTACAGACATCTGTATAGTCCTTATGTTCATCATAATACAAAGCTGCTTGTGCTCGAGCATTGTTTAGATTTGCCTTAATAGCAGCATCCTCACCCTTGTCTCTTGCAGAGTTCAAAGAAGCAAGTACCACTGCTGCCAAAATACCGATAATAGCGATTACTACTAGGAGTTCGATCAGGGTGAAACCTCGTTTAAACGTATTCTTAATCATAGAATTAATTATTTTTTAACTTCGGACCTTCACCGCTCTAAGACATCAGCTGAGTGCCTCGAACGGGCATCCACGCATGTGGATATGACTTTAATTGTATATACAATAACTAGTTATTAAACTTCTGATTGTGGATAAGAATAATTTAAAAGTGAAGTGTCAGAAAAAATATACAGCTTTATAAATCAGTGTAAAACCGAAGGACTGGAAGGAATTTTGTGAGGAAGGCGTATTCAATATACGACGACTGAACAAAATTCCTGAAGTGCTAGGTTTTACCTGATTTTGAGATTTTTAGATTGAGGCGGTCATATTGTAGATTGGCAAAAGAACAGAAGCCAACAAAGTACCAACACCAAGACCTAGCAATACAATCATTGCAGGTTCAATCAAACCAATCAAAGTATCTACTGCGTTATTTACTTCACGCATATAGAAAGTAGAAAGAGTTTTCATAATCTCAGAAAGATTACCGGTCTCCTCACCCACTTTTGCCATTTGTGAAAGTACACCAGGAATTTCTGGATATTCACCAATAGCGTCAGCAAAAGAACGTCCTCCCTTAACTTCTGCTAAAGTATTTTCAATAATCTCTTTATAAACGGCATTGTCTACCACATCGGCAGTAACCTCCAGAGCTTGCACCATCGATATACCACTTTGAAGCATCGTAGAAATGTTGTCACAAATGCGAGTAAGATATAGCTTTTGGTATAAATCACCGATATAAGGAATAGAAATTTTTAGTTCATCAAAAGCGCGTCTCCCTACTGGAGTATTAATAAAACGCCACGCAAAGACTCCACCAATAGATACAACCACTAAAATTATTCCAAGGAAGTCTGTAAAGAAAGAAGAAATTCCAATTACAATCTTTGTGTAAATAGGAAGTTCTTGACCTGAGTCAATCAAAATCTGACTAATACGTGGAATAACCATCGTTAGCATCAGACCCATCACCAAGAAAAATACACCAATCACGAACGCGGGATACACCAAAGCATTTCTGGCTTTTGTAACAACTTGATAAGTTCTATCAAGATAATCTGCTAGATAATTGAAAGATTTTTCTAGAGAACCAGATTCTTCTCCCGACTTAACCATACTTACATAAAACTGAGAAAAGACTTCGGGATGAGAACCAAGAGCGCGAGAAATAGAGCTACCAGCCTGAAGGTCATCTCCAATGTCATTTAGTACGGTACGCATCTGAGGATTTTCTGCCTCACTTCCTAGAAGTCGAAAAACACGAAGCGCTGAAACCTGTGCATCAAAAAGTGTCGCTAGCTGTCTTGAAAGAATCACAACTTCCTTATTGGAGATTCTTTGAAACCATTTAATCTCTGCACTCAATAATTGTTGTTTCTCTTCTACTGGATCAATAGAAATAACCGTGTAGCCACGTTTTTGTACAGTCGCAATAGCTGTGTCGATATTTGTGGCTTCGACAGTTCCCTCGCGCTTTACGTTACTTTGATCTATAGCTTTATAAGAAAACAACATGGTTTATATTTTTTACATTAATCTCTCAAGTCCCTTCGGATTTATTGCGTAAGCAAAAGCATTTTCTACTGTAATTTCACCCTTACGAACTAAATCTACTAAAGAACGATTCATATCAATCATCCCGTGTTCAAGACCAGTCTCAATTACAGACTGAACTTCGTGTGTACGACGCTCACGAATAAGGTTTGCAACCGCATTATTATTAATGAGTAATTCATAAGCAGGAATCATTCCACCTTGAATACGAGGGATTAATCTTTGTGAGAAAATACCAGTCAATGACCCAGCTAACTGCACACGAATCTGATCTTGTTGACCAGCTGGGAAACTATCAATAATACGATCGATAGTTTGTGCAGCGTTATTGGTATGCAAAGTTGAGAAAACTAAGTGACCAGTTTCTGCAGCTGTAACAGCAGTTGCGATAGTTGCAGGATTTCTCATCTCTCCCACCAAAATCACGTCAATATCCTGACGGAAAATAGCATTTAAACCAGTAGCAAAATCAGTTGTATCTGTACCAACCTCTCTCTGTTCTATCAAAGACTTGTCTGGAGTATAAACATACTCAATCGGATCTTCGATAGTAACAATATGATCTGGACGACTCTGATTAATTGATTGAATAAGAGCAGCTAGAGTAGTTGACTTACCTTGTCCAACAGGACCTACACAAAGAAAGAAACCTTGTGGTCTTTGTGTAAAGCTCTCAAGAATTGGCGGAAGATTTAAGTCATCAAGATTTCTTATTTGATTAGGAATATGTCTTAAAGCGATAGCAGGTGTACCCTGTTGGTGATAAACGTTACCACGAAAACGAACTCCTTCTGAGGCGGCATAAGAAAAGTCTACTTCATTGATTTCTTGAAACTTGTCAATCTTATTTTGACTCATCAAAACTTTACAAAATCCAAGAACATCTTCACTTGTTAACACTGGCTTTTTAACCAAAGGGACTAGTGACCCCATTACACGAACTGTTGGATGTGACCCCACAGATAAGTGAATATCAGAACCACTCTCAGATACAATTATTTGTACCAAATCATCTAACTCCCTTTTATAATCAACATTAGCCATAACAAAAAATAAATTATACTCCCGCCAATTCCTCAACCCGCTTAACTACTTCACTAGGTATTGATTCAGCCTTAACTATGTAACCATCTGCACCAGCTTCTTTAGCTGAAGACATATCAGATACATCGCTTTGATTAGAAAGCATGATTATCTTGGTCTCTCCTTTTATACCAAGACCAGAAACTTCTTTGAGTAAATCAACTCCGGACATTCCAGGCATAATCATATCTAAGATAACCACATCGTAATTATCTTCTTTCATTTTACTAACAGCCTCTTTAGCCTCACTCACTGCTTCTACAGTATGTCCACACTCAATAAACTTCGTGGCATACATATCTCTCAAAAAAGCGTCGTCGTCTACAAGCAATACTTTCATACGGTTTAATTATAACCAGAATTTATCCTTGAGATAATTTTATGTGGGTATATCTAAAAATTACTGAAATTCAGCATCATCTAAATTAACCTCTTTAGAAGCCTGGGCACGAGGTTCTTCTTGTACAGAACCTTCTGGTGCAGCAACTTCCACTGGAGGATTAACAGCCTGATCTTCCGCATCTACATCTACGCCACCTGAACTAGCCCCAAAATAGTTAACTTCTTCAAAAGGTATATCTCCAGAAACAGCTTTGATAATAGAATCTTCCTTCATGCTAATAAAGCCATTCTTTCTGGCAACCTTGTAGATATCATCTTCACCACCACCTTCAAGGATGAGATTTTGTATTTCTTGATCGACTTCAAGTACTTCCATAACTGCGATTCGCCCCTTAGTTCCTGAAGCACAACCAGGAACTGGTTCTGGATGATAAATGTTATCAAATGAAGGGATAGTGCTTCTGTATTTTTCAGGTAAATTCTCAAACTCCTTCTCAAACATTTGCCTTGTACTTTCATCAACAGAAACCTGTCTACCTGGTTTACAAAGACGACGAGAGAGTCTTTGTGCAATCGCCAGCTTTAGAGTCGGTGCAATCAAATAAGGATCAACGCCCATATCAATGAGTCGAGGAACTACTCCAATAGAGTTATTGGTGTGAATAGTTGATAACACCAAGTGACCAGTAAGTGCAGCCTGAATAGCTAGCTGGGCAGTTTCTTTATCACGAATCTCTCCCACCATGATTACGTCTGGGTCTTGGCGCAGAACAGTACGTAAACCAGCCGCAAAGCTGTAACCAATTTCTGGTCTTACCTGAGACTGAGAAACACCTTCAATATTATATTCAATCGGATCTTCTAGAGACACTACGTTTTTACTAGCTCTATCGACTTCAGAAAGCATCGCATAAAGAGTTGTAGATTTACCAGAACCAGTAGGTCCAGAAATCAAAACAATCCCATATGGCTCTTTCAAGATTCTTCTAATAGTTGAGAGGTGATGTGGAGAAATACCTGTTTTATCAAGTGTTCTAATACCCTTTTCGTTATCAAGAATACGCATCACCACTTTTTCACCATTATTAGTAGGAAGTGTTGAAACACGAAAGTCAATTTTTCTACCATCAAACGTAGCAGAAAAACGACCGTCTTGAGGTTTACGTCTTTCATCCAAACGCATGGATGACAAAATCTTGATACGCGCTACAACAGCTGATTGCACATTTCTTGGCAGCTCAAGACTAGTTTGCAAAAGACCATCAACACGAAAACGTACCTTAACTTTATTTAAAGTTGGTTCAATATGAATATCCGATGCAGCACCGTCAACAGCATAACGTAAAATTGTTGCCACAATTTTAGTTACAGGAGCATCTTCCTTTATATGTTCCTGAGCTAATCTTTGGTTTTCAATTGAGTCACTTTTTCTCTCAGCAATTTCTTTATCCAGCTCTCCTTCCAAAGAAGTTAATGCTTCACCAACCTCACCAGTTAAGTTATCGTAAGCGTTAAGTAACTTACGTAAATCATCTTCTAGAAGAAAAGCGTATTTATATGGAACACCATGTTTAGTACTAACGAAATTCAATACTTCACGCAGGCGAAAATCATCAGGATTATTTACTCCCACTAAAAGAGTGTCTCCATCCATTTTTAATGGAACAATGCCGTAATTTTTTGCCGCTTCAACTGGAATAAATTCGAGAACATTCTGAGGAACTTTTTCATCATCTGCTGGCACATATGGAGTAACACCATAAAAATTAGCTAACTTAGTCCTCACAACCTCCCTAGCAACACCAACGGCCAATAACGCTTTTTCAGGCGCAACACCCTTCTCCACTTCATTCTCTATGGAAGCTCTTGTTTCTGGGTTTATTATACCCTCCTGTTGTAATTCATTTAAAAAATCCATAGATAATTAAAACCTATTTGCACACTTTATTAAATTAGACAGAAATCTCTATGGTGCAAAAGGATTAGATCTTCCAGCAGTAGCGGAGGTAGGTAAACTATCAAAGCTGGTTAGAGAACGAAATCTTACATCATCAAAAAGTTCTCGTGAAAAATCAATTCGTTCTAATTCGTTAAGTCTAACTAAAAACTCTCTAGTCAACACCTCACCCTGTGATGAGCCAGTTCCATTATCTAAATAAATATCACCGCCAGAGAAAAAGAAATTATAACCAGCGTAAAGCAAGGCAGCTAAGCCTGCAAATATTACTAAATTTTTTAAAACAGATTTCATAATATTAAACTCCTGGTAGAGAGTATGTTTCTAAAGTTATTAAATACTGTGTCAATCCAGCAATCTCATTACTGACTTCATTAGAAAATGATAATTCTACTATCCTCAAAGGATAGCTATTTTTTTCAAAGTCTTTTAATAGATTCTTAATTTGCTCATAAGAACCCACAACAGATACCTTAAACTTTTGTGAGTACAAACCAGTTTCAACCTCACCAAGTTCTCCAATTATTGATTGAGATGAGTCAATACCTCCTGAATTCCCAAATGGATCTATAAGAGCACCTTCAGGAGCAACAACAGTGATTGGAGTTAGCTCATCAAAAGATATATCTATCACAAGCAATCTATTTCTTTCAACGATACCGTATATATCACCCGAAACAGCTGTGATATCTATTTCTTCTGGTAGATACTCGAACAAATCACGCCTATCAGATGCAGACATTGAATTAGCTTGATTTAACAGAGTCTGTAAGCGCTGATTATATCTTCCAATATTTTCTAGAGCACTTCTATATGAAACAACCTCATTTTGCTCAACACTAATACTAGCCAACTTTGGTTTAATAACACCAAAGACAATTGCAACCGCAACTACTATTAGCAATAATTGTATACCTAATTGAAAACGCATATTATTGATTTCCTGATTGATTAGAACTACTTGATGTCGACCCTTCATCAACAATAACTAACTCACTACTGGTAGAGTTATTTTCTCCTCCTGAACTAACCTGATTTCCAGTATCGGGAGCACTTTCATCAGTATCGCCACCAGAAATGGTGCTACTAGTACTGGTAGAAAAATCATAGGTTCTATCAGCAGAACCATCAACAGTATAAGCAATCATTGAAGTGTCTCTTGTATCAGTAAATGTAAACGCCAATACTGCATTGCCTGACAAAGTGATATTCTGACCCTCGCCAGATAGACTATAGTCATACGCAGTAACGTTAGCGTCTTTCAAAACAGAACTTCCTGATAAAAATTCTTTTTGTTTGACGATGCTCTCAAAATCAGAAGCTTGTCCTACCAGCTCTATACTGAACTTATTACCTGGCAGTTGCTTGTAAGTCATTGCTGAGAAAAATATATTGGAGGAAACAATAGACTCAATATCAGAAAAAATTCGTGAAGGTGCGGTAGACTCATTAAGTAAAATCATTGATTGTCTCATTCTCTTGTCTAAAGATCTGATGGTTTCGATATCAGAAGTAGCAAAACGCTGCTGTTCTGCGGATAGCTGGTCTTTAAGAGAATTTAAAGAACGAGTAATAGTAAAACCATAAATGAATACACCAATAACTGCAAAGAGTGTTGTAAAGAAGACTATGTAGCTAATGTAAGCTAATACATAAATACGCTTTGTGCTTCTAGTTCTTTGCACAGCTCTTGCGCCACTCTTTGGTATAAAAGAAGATCCTTGTTCAGGCATGCGTAAATTATACTTTGTAGTTTAAATTTAATCGCTAGTCGCTTGTGGACAATTATTGAAACTGTCGAAGTGCAGCACCTAATGCCACACCAAAAGAAGGTCCGATGTCTTTAAGTGTATCTTCCATAAAAGCTGGAAAAGCAATTTTTGCAAAAGGATTTGATTTTTCTACCGGTCTCCCAAAACGATCTTGAACATATTCAGAACAATACGGTGAGGCAGCTACGCCACCAGAAACAACAATTCTACCAATCTGTTCTCCAGACCTAGCTTCATATTGACCAATTAATCTACCAAACTCTGAAAGAGGTCCATCTATAACAGATGACATTACTTGAAACATAACAGCCCCCTGTTCACTTGATCTATCATAAGAACGTTTTAGATTTTCAGCATCTTCGAAAGACACTTGAAGACGTTCAGATATAAGACGACTTATTTCGCGACCTCCAACAGCAACACGATGCAATCTTTCCAACATTCCATTTTTAACAATATAAAGTTTTGAACTTCTAGCTCCCAAGTCTAGGATCGCTAACGTTGTATCTTTAGTTCGCCACATGGAACGAATTAAACTAAAAGCTTCAATCTCTGCAGCTTCACCTGTCATTCCAATAGAAGAAAATAGAGCCTTGTGTTCTAGTAAAGCTTTATTTTCAATTGCCGCTAAAAGCACTTCATGATTATTGTCTTTTGAAGTACCGACTTCTGCCCAGTCAAGTGCAACCTCTGTCAAAGGTAATGGAACGTATTTACGAGCCTCTACTGGAATACGAGACGCAATATCCTCTTGGGGAGTAGTTATAATTGGAACCACGGTCAAGAAACTGGAAGATAATGACATTGCCATAGCACCGTGACGGCCAGTAACACCAGACTCTCGCAAGACATCAGTTACAACCTCTATCTTACGAGCATTATCTAAACTAACAATTTCACCAAGATCTTTACTATCGTAAGGACCAAGTTGTAACTCACCATAAGTGCGCAACATTATTGTTCTTGGCGTCTCCTCTATCTCCACGACTTTTACTGTGCTACTACCAATATCAATACCGACTGTTGTTGGAGTATTATTGACTGAGCTCTTTTGTAAACCCGTTATTAAATTTGAAAAAGGAATCGCCATAAAAGTACAAAACGAAATGCATTAAAATCTTTAAAAGAATTTTAACACATCAATTTATGTATGCTTAAAACGATAATTCAATTATGTGAACAAATTTTTCCTGAGAGAGGTGATCATAAAATAGTACGTGAAACTAAATTATCTTCTTTCCTTAGATTACTTCAGCCAGAAAATAACGGTGATTTTATTTCTTTAATGCCTTTCAAAAATCAGGTAGTACGAGCATTTATTCATGAAACAAAATTCCACAACAATAAACGTGCGCAACGATTTTTAGCTGAGGCGTTAAATCTATATTTAAAACATTACAATGGAGAATATATTTTAATCCCTATTCCTTTATCAAAAAACAGAATTAAGGAACGTGGTTATAACCAAGTCCTTGAAGTCGCTAAATTGACTTTAGATAAAATTGAAAATAAAAATATAAAAATTAACTCCAATATTTTATACAAAATTAAAAACACTAAACCACAAACCTCCCTTCCCAAGAAAGAAAGGCTTAAAAACTTAAAAAATGCATTTGAGGTAGCATATCCAGAATTAATTAATGGAAAGAAAATAATAATAATTGATGATGTTGTCACAACTGGAGCAACAATTAAAGAGGCGCGAGCGAAGCTCGCGTCTCAAAACCCCTCAGAAATAATCTCAATTTCCCTCTCACATTAATTTTTGACAAAACCCTATTTAGATTGAGTAATCAACATTTTACTTGCAATCAAAGCCATTTTTGGTGATAAACTACTCCCATATCAAATAATATAACCGAAATGGCACAAGCAAAAGCAAATTCAGCTTTCATGAAACCAATGACTATCAGTGCAGAATTAGCACCAGTAGTTGGTAAGGGGCCAATGCCTCGTTCAGAAGTTGTTAAACAAATTTGGGTGTATATCAAGAAGCACGATCTTCAGGACCCAAAGAATAAGAGAAACATCGTTGCTGACGAAAACCTACTGAAGGTATTCGGTGGAAAGAAAGTTGTTTCTATGTTTGAAATGACAAAGTTAGTTTCTCAACACCTGTCATAATCTCCAAAAACAAAAAACGCCCTTGAGGGCGTTTTTTGTTTATACCATTAACACTGGAAAGCTTTTCGACATTCGTTTGCAGAACCAGAATCTTCAATCATATCGCAGAGACCGCACTGCTTATTCGAAATATCTATTTCAGATAGATTTTCAATATTGCTATTCATATCAATATTTAAAGCTGAAAATTCTTGAAAAGAAACACCTTCTGGCAACTCAAAAACACTCTCATCTACCTGCCAAGTCTCACAATTAAACTCAGTATCCTCTTCATTAATAGGAGAATCTTCGCTGGATTCAAAGAAAGAATTATTATCTGTAACAACATTCTTCACCCCACCAAAGACATCACTCCAAATATAATTAAAACCATCTTTTCTAATCAATCCAAGCTTCATTTCATTGACACGACTCTCAACAATGTCAATATCAGCACTAATTTTCTCTCCACCTGATTTAAAATAAACTGTTCCTGAAGAAATATTTTCTCCGTCGTCGTGATTAAAAGTACACTTTAAATCCTGATTAGAATTAACCAGATCTGTAAACTTCCCTTTTTCAAAGACTTCAGCTGACTGTTTTACATCATCAACCTCACTTTTATTATCTTTTGTAAAAAAATAAATTCCTGAAGCTGCCGCAATAATCAATAAGGCGCTAATTACTATCTTTATATTCATAAAAATTATTAATTTAATTTACAAGTAATTATAACAAAAGCGGGCAAAAAATTGCCCGCTTAAATACCCTACTGAGAATTAACTCGATTTTCTGGAGTCCAGTCATCAGTCTCAACATAATAACCTGGTAGTTCCGTCGGTCGAAACCGACGTGAAAATTCTTCATGAAACTTTTCTGTACCAGGGATAATATCTTCACTCTTGAATAATTCTTTTATTTCTTCAAGAGTGAAAGTTGCCACACATACATCCATTTTTTCCTCCTATAGAACTGTGTCGAAAGAACTAAAACCACCAACCGAAATTGGTGGAAAATTAGCAATCTATTAGAGACTATAGACCTCAGTATATGAAGTGTCAAATGAAATTAATATATTGATATAATAAAACTACATGACAAACTTTTTTAACGAACAAGTATCAAATTCTTATGACGAAAGGAACAGCGGACTTAAACCAATAATCAACAATGTTCATTTTTTAATTAAATTGTTATTGAAAGATTTACCAGAAAATTCTCGCATACTTTGTGTCGGTGTCGGTACTGGAACCGAGATTATTTCTTTAGCTAAAGAAAATCCAGATTGGAAATTCGTTGGTGTTGATCCTTCTGAATCAATGATAGAAGTCTGCAAACAAAAGCTGGCTGAAGCAGGAATTTTAAATAGATGTGAACTTATTACCGGATATATTGAAGACGCACCAAAAGAAGAATTTGATGCAGTCTTGAGTATCTTAGTTGGACATTTTATTAAAGAAGAAAATCGTCTTCCCTACTACAAAAATATTTTTGAGAGATTGAAATTGGGAGGTCAGTTTATTAATACAGAAATTAGTTTTGACTTAGACTCAGACAATTTTCCAACCATGCTAGGTAATTGGAAAAAAGTTCAGACCCTGATGGGCGCAACACCAGAATCTTTGGAAAAACTACCTAGCTTAATGAGAAGTAATTTAACAATACTACCACCAGAAAAAACTGAGGAACTAATGCGTTCACAAGGCTTTTCAAGTCCAACTCGGTTCTTCCAGTCACTTATGATTATTGGTTGGTATGCTGCTAAATAACACAAAATAAACTCAATAAATACTACATAGACAAAACTGATTTTTGTAGTATTATATTTATAGACAAGTTTTTCTCTAAGGAAACTGGCGATGCCTATTACCGTCAAAAGTATTCAAAAAAGAAAAAGTGGAGCACGGAGTAACGCCATAACATTGCCAGACGGCAATGTTATGACAAGAGAAGATATTTTGAGACAAGAATTCACCCGCTGGACACCGTCTCGTAAAGCCGCAATTGTCCTAGCTGTACAAAAAGGCCTTTTCACATTGACTGAAGTCAAAGAGAACTGGTCGATAAGCTTGGATGAATTCATTAGTTGGCAGAAACTATTTAAAGAAAAAGGTTTTGCCGGACTTCGATCAACGTATACTAATTTTTATCGCAACTAAGAAAGCCGCCTCATTTTATGAGGCGGCTCTTTATTTTATGTAATTTGACAATCCAACACCGTACTAGTAACTTTAAAAGTGGATTTGTACCTTGTACCTCAGAAAAAACTCATCATGCGAGGAGAAAGAAGATGAGAGTACTACTGATTGAGGACCATCCACCAACAGCTCAATCAATAGAATTGATGCTGAAAGCTGAAAATTTTTCAATCTATACTACCGACATCGGTGAAGAAGGAATTGATCTGGCCAAGCTCTATGACTACGATATTGTTTTAACAGAGTTGAACCTGCCCGACATGTCCGGATATGAAGTGATACGCACTCTAAGGAGTACAAAAGTTGCTACACCGATAATGGTTATTTCTGGACTTGCTGGTGTAGAAGATAAAGTAAAAGCTCTTGGTTTTGGTGCTGATGATTATCTGACAAAACCTTTTCATCGAGATGAACTGATTGCTAGGATAATTGCGATTGTTCGTCGCTGCAAAGGTCATGCGGAATCCGTTATTAAAATGGGTGATCTCACCATTAACCTTGACTCAAAAACTGTAGCTGTATCTGATAATCCTATCCATCTAACTGGAAAAGAATATAAGATGATGGAGTTGTTAGCTCTACGTTCTGGCACCACTCTTACAAAAGAGATGTTCCTCAACTACCTTTACGGCGGTATGGATGAGCCAGAACTCAAGATCATCGATGTATTTATCTGCAAGCTTCGTAAGAAAATTAGGCTTGCTACCGGCAAGAGTGCCCATATCTATATTCAAACAGTGTGGGGACGAGGTTATATTCTAAAGGAACCCGATGAGTCCCACGAGGTTGCTGCTGCATAAAATTAAACATTAGACCGCCGAGAAGTGTCTCGGCGGTTTTTATTTGACAATAAAAAACAAATACTGTTTTATTGCTTCGAGATTAAGTTCTTTTTATAGAAAATCTAGGAGGTGAACATGAATAAAATGTCTACTCTGCCAGATGTTACTGATGATTCCGGATACGAAACAAGATTACTTTCGCTACTTTCGGAAATAGACATAGCTATAGCTAATGGTGAATTATCGTCAGATTTTGTATTAGACGCTATGGGTCATATCCTCAAAGGTAAATTCCTCATAGAAGATATTCCAATCTGGAAAACTATCACCATGAGAAATTTCTTTCTAAACAAAATGGAACATCTTTGGATAGAGAGGGATGATTATTATGTAAAAGAGTTTCAAAGACTTGGTTGCAAAATTGGTCACCCTATTCTTGCAACAGGATACGATACTAGCAACTCTTGGGTACAATATATTGAAAGCGAATCATATGAGGTCGACTTAGTGCGGGTAACACCAAAGAGGTTAGGCTTTCGAAGTACAAAATCACTTCGTCGCGATTTATTTTATGCACAAGCGATTGCAAGTGGCCTTGATTTATGTTTCTACGAGACAGCCCTTGCTTTGCGACTATCATATCTAGATCAACCTTGTGGCGAATGGCTAATAATTGCCACTAACAGTGATAACATAAATCACCCCGAACGACTTTTAAAAGTAGGTAATGGCATCACAAATATTACAAGTCAAGAATGTTTGTGGGTTTTGCCATTCCCTAGTGATTCTAGCACCATTATTGGACTGGACGATGAGTATATATTCCTTAAACCTCGAAAGGAAGAACAAACATGAGTAACGTGGTGTCGCTCTTTGGTACCAGCAAATCAACACAAAGCAGTAAAATTAATAATCCGACCCTAGTTCTACCATATGGCTCTTGCATAAAAAATGGTGAAGGATACCTAATTATTTTCTTAAAAGCCTCTGCCGGTTTTCCCATGCGGAAGATATGGTCTGAATGGTTTGAGCGTTTAATTACTGCTTTAGTTCTTCATAATACAAGTCATAGAGTCATTGAAGATTCAAAAGGATTCCAAGAAGGTATCTACATTGATACGCGCAAGAATACTAATAATGTATTGATATTATCTGGTGCAATAAATGACCAACAAAATTTTATCGAAGATAGAACAACACTAGATTTACCGCCTGGCTCTTGTATAGAAATTGGCAATAAGTGTCTATTTATAACTCTAAGGAATGGAGTTGGCGACATTGTAAGAAAAAACTGGTCTAGGTGGCTCATTCTTTTTCTTGATAATCTAACAAGAAGCAATATCATGCATGAGACTATAAAGGATTCGAGTTGTTTCCAAGACGGTATTCGTATACAGACCTGCAGTTAGTGCCTGCGCGAGTAATCCCCAGCTTTTATAAGCTGGGGATTTTTTAACGACCTTTCTGATTGACTTAGTTAAATATTTATACTTAAATATCGTTTGGACTAACAGTTGAAACTTCTTGGGGAACATATCAATGACTACAGTAAAGTTACTCACTAGGGCTGACTTACCTATTCATGATTTTCATGCTCGAGTGGAGAACCTTCAACATTTAATCGAGTATTTTGTCAGAGAAGCTTTAGATATACCAGATCAGCTCAACTTTCCCTCTGCTCTTATATTGAGTCGAATGGCTAAACATCCAGCATCATCTATTCGATTAGGAGACTTATCAAGAAAAGGATACTATCTTGGTTCAAATGTAAGTTACAGCATCAAAGGTTTAATCAGACTTGGCTATATTATTTATTCTACTGGAAATGATCGCAGGACACGCTACATTGAACTTACACTAGAAGGAAAACAAATAGGAATAGAAATTGCTGATCAAATAGATTTTATTGAAAGTAAAATTGGTAATCTGTTTACTATCGATAGTTTTAAGGAATGTTACAACCTTTTAGCAAGAACAGTTCACAACAAAGAACGACCCTTGCCATCTAAAGAAAAGAGACGAGTCTAGATCTTTCAATGGTCGCTGATATTTCAGCGACCATTTTTAAATATAAAAACAACCATTAACAAAATAGCGCCCTTAATGGGCGCTATTTTGTAATCGCGGAGCCGAAAGGAGTTTCGGTCATTACATGACCAGTACAGGTTGTCGATATTTTAATTCAGCTTCGCTCCTTAAAATATCAGGCAACCTTTTCGAATTCTTTCGTCTCTCGAAAAAACACAATCGCCCAACGCTAACGCGTTGGGCTCATTGTTTTGCGGAGCCGAAAGGATTCGAACCTTCGAGGGCTTTTAGACCCTGCCTCGTTAGCAGTGAGGTGCTTTCGACCACTCAGCCACGGCTCCGTATTTCATCAGAGTCCAGAGCTATGAATATAAACCATTACATTCATAATCACGCTCTGTTTTTCTTTTGAAATGCCACTAATTAAGCAGCAAGCAACATAGTACTTTAAAGTGACAATGTTTTCAAATTATGAGAGGGAGAAAAATAAAGAGGGGCGCCTGCGGCGCCCCTCTTTAAGACTAAATACCAACCAATTACTTAATTACACTTGCTACTGCCTTCACCAAACCAGGAGTCATTACTGGCGGAATAATACTGTCAGCTGTTGGTTTCTTTACTAAAGAAGCAATCTTTTTAGCTGCAGCTAATTTCATTTCGTCTGTGATAGCTGTTAAATTCCTATCTAACGCACCACGGAAAATTCCCGGAAAAGCTAGTGAGTTATTTACCTGATTAGGATAATCACTTCTTCCAGTCGCAACCACAGCAGCACCTGCCCTTTTGGCGTCTTCAGGATTTATCTCTGGTACAGGATTAGCTAAAGCAAACACAATTGCTTTTTCAGCCATTAATTCAATATGGTGTTGTGTGATAGAACCAGGACCAGACACACCAACAATCACATCAGCACCAACAATCACATCAGCCAATTCACCCGTTACATTTCTTGGATTGGTTATTTTTACTAAGTCTTTTTTGTAACCAGATAAACCACGAGATAGAGATAAAGCTCCACTCTTATCAACCACAACAACGTCTTCAATACCTGCCCCAACTAAAAGTTTTGCAATCGCTGTTCCAGCAGCACCAGCACCAACAATCACAACTTTCAAATTAGCCAAGTTTTTCTTAACCACTTTAGCTGCATTTATCAATCCAGCTAAAACAACCACCGCAGTTCCATGTTGATCGTCATGCATTACTGGAATGGAAAGTTCTGCCTTTAATCTTTCTTCAATCTCAAAACACTGTGGTGCAGCAATATCTTCAAGGTTAATACCACCAAAGGTTGGAGCAATTGCTTTTACAACTTTAATTATTTCTTCAGTATCTTGCGTATCAAGCACAATCGGAAACGCGTCCACATCCCCCATTTCTTTAAAAATTGCACACTTACCTTCCATTACTGGCAAAGCACCAAGTGCACCCAAGTTTCCTAATCCAAGCACCGCAGAACCATCAGAAATTACCGCAACAGTATTTCTCTTAATAGTATAATCTCTTGCTTCTCTTGGTTTGTTTGCAATATAAGATGAGACCGCACCAACTCCCGGAGTATACATTGTGCTCCAGTCATCTTTTGTTTTTAGTTTAGCTTTTATAGAAATACTCAACTTACCCTTAAGTTTTTTATGTAAAGTGAGTGCTAATTTGTTGTAATCCTTCTTCTTGGTTGTAATCTTTTTACTTACTGTTTTCTTGATTGTTTTGCTAGCCATACCAGATAAGTATATTCCATTTATAATTTAAGTAAAAAGAAGAGCCGGTTCACAAAGCGAACCGGCTCAATTAGCCATAGAACTTAGGCTTTTTCGGCAACTTTTTTCTTGGAGCCGCCGTTGGAAGAGCCCTTCATGCGGCTGCGCATCTGACGGTCGTTTTCACGACGAAGTGAACGACGAGTATTCGCTTCTTTCAATTTGTCTGAAATGACGCCAGTCTTGCCCTGAGTAAGAGAAATGACGTTACCATCCCAACCTTCGACGAAATTGCCGGCATACATATCGCCGACCGACAAGAGCGAAGTCCTTACAGTTTCTCGGAAAGACTTCGGCAGTCTATCAGCGTGTTCGACAAGAAAACCGACGAACACCCGACGCACTTCTGGACGACGTAGTGAATTGTTGAGCAAACGGACAGCACTTCCGAGAATCCCATGAAGACGACGTTCATTTTCGTCCTCAAGGTTTTCTTGGAAATTGATTTCGCTCTCCAACCTTTCCACATGAAGTCTGGCCATTGTGATAAAATCGAGTTTTGATTCAATCACATTGCCGCCGTGGACATCAATTCGAGTCACTAAGCCGTTCCTCATGAAAATGTAAGCACCCTGACCACTGCGAAGCTGGATCAGAAACTGCCCATTTTCACGAGAATACATGACAAGTTTGCCACCGTCGTCCACCATCACACCTTCACGAACGTCGACGCCGAGGTTTTTTTCCTTGATGCGACGATCGTTTGGCTTGGTCTCGACATAGATCAAGACAGAATCACCAGTACCTTTCGACAAAACATCGAAGGGCGAACCTTCGGCTGGTGTGATACTGAAAACATCAGCGTCCATGACGCGAGATGCATCTTCAATAAAGCGTGTCGCCGGACGATCCTTGTAATTCAAAGCAAGAAACCTCTCACCGCACCTGACGTGCGACGGAAAGTTCCGACCGTTGTTGCGAAGATTCGGCATGTCGTCAATAAGCGGAATACCCTGCCTGATGCCGCCGTAGGGAGAATAGTGAAAATTGGAAACACGGACAGACTTGTCAGTATGCTTGCTCATTTTATTAACTCCTAAGTTGCTTTTTCAAAAAACATCGCCACAAAATGTGTGCGACTAACCTTTCTCATAATAGCATATTTGTTAGTAAATGTCAATCAGATATTTCTATACCCCGCCTAAACAGAACTTATTTATTTGTTATTATTTATAAACAATGACTATTAACGATAAGCTCACTGATCATTTCCGTATAGATTCTGCCCATCAAAAAGCTTTATCTAAACTCAACATCAACACAGTTGGTGACCTGCTTTATCATCTACCAGTACGTTACGACAACATCAGTGACATTCAAGCAATTTCAAATATTTCAGACGGACAAGACGCTATAGTTTATGGACAACTTTCTGGTCTTCAGGCTCGTAAAGCTTGGAAAAGTAAAAGACCTATTGCCGAAGGTTATTTAGAAGATGGGACATCAAGAATAAAATTGATGTGGTTCAACCAACCTTACTTAGCAAAAATGTATCAAGACGGCATGTATGTAAAAGTTTCTGGCAAAGTTACCGGTGGAGAAAAACCATACATTGCTAACCCAGAAGTTGAACCAATAAAAAATCTTCCTATTGATAGACATGATTCAATTTTTTCAAACGGAGAAAATTTGGAAGAATCAATCTATCCTGTTTATCGAGAGAGTAAAGGTGTTACTAGTCGCTGGTTTTATCATACGATTTTAAAATGTTTTGAAGCAGGCATACTAGAAACCATTAGTGACCCAATTCCAGAAACAATCACTAAAAAATACAAACTATATCCGCTACCAATTGCACTACGATATATTCACTCACCCAGAAAAGTAGAACACGCTGAAGGTGCGAGAAAACGTTTTGCTTTTGAAGAAGTTTTTTATATCCAACTACAAAAAGCCCGTGAACGTGCCATGGTTAGTGCCGCTACCACTTATGATATTTCTACAGCTGAAAAAGATATAAAAGAATTTGTCTCACGTTTTCCTTTCCCACTTACTGAAGCTCAACAAAAAGCAATTAAAGAAATTGTAAAAGATTTCAAAGGACAACATCCTATGTCACGACTACTTGAAGGAGATGTTGGTAGTGGCAAGACTGCTGTTGCAGCAGCTACTGCGTATGCGGTAGCAATGAGTCGCCCACCCGAAGGACTGTCGACCAAAAGCGGTATTGATTACGGCAATCTTCAGGTTGCCTATATGGCACCGACCGAAATTCTAGCTAAACAACATTTTGAAAGTTTTATAAAATATTTCTCACACCTTCCGGTACAGATTGGCTTAATTACAGGTAGTGGTTGTTATAAGTTTCCATCAAAATCTGACCCCACCAAACCAACAAAAATCTCTAAAGCTCAATTACTTAAATGGGTTAAAAATGGTGAGATTCCAATTCTTATTGGTACACATGCACTGGTTTATAAAACTGTAGAATTTAAACATCTCGCTTATGTAATTATTGATGAGCAACATCGATTTGGTACCAACCAAAGAAAAGCATTGACCAAGAAAGGCGCACCCATTCCCCACCTTCTTTCGATGACCGCCACACCAATACCTCGCACTCTAGCTCTTACTATCTATGGTGACCTAGATATTACTCTACTAGACCAAATGCCCGCTGGTCGAAAACCTGTAATCACAAAAATCATTGGTCCAAACCAACAAGAACCAATGTACGAACATATCAAGAGCGAATTAGAATCTGGCAGACAAGCTTATGTAATTTGTCCTCGCATTGACGAGCCAGACCCTGACAAACAAAACAGCCTGAATCTCAAAAATGTCAACACTGAGGCTGAAAGATTGCGTAGAAATGTTTTTACGAAATCAAAAATAGATGTACTTCATGGCAAAATGACTCCTGCTGAAAAAGATAAAGTCATGCATAAGTTCTTAGAACACCAGATAGATATTTTGGTAGCAACTTCAGTGGTGGAAGTTGGTGTAAACGTACCGAATGCAACAAACATTATTATCGAAGGTGCTGAAAGATTTGGTCTTTCTCAACTTCACCAGCTTCGTGGTCGTGTAATTAGAGGAACTCATCAACCTTACTGCTTCACTGTCACTGAATCAAAAAGTGAAAAAACTAAAGACCGTCTCAAGGCTTTGGTAACAGCTAAAAATGGCTTCGAATTATCTGAGTATGACCTACAATTCAGAGGTTCTGGCGAACTATATGGTGGAAAGCAGTCAGGCCTTACTGACTTAGGAATGGAAGCAATCAAAAATATAAAATTAGTGGAAGCAGCCAGAACAGAAGCTCGTTCCTTAATAGCTAAAGATTCTGAGTTAGCAAAGCATCCCCTACTCAATGAGAGAGTCAGTCTCACCAATCAATCTCTACACTTAGAGTGATAAAATAAATCTATGTTAGATGTCTTTTTGAGAGCGGTTATAAATCCACTAGATTATTTTGGAGTTGCAAATATTACTGAGCTGACTTTTCTAAAAAAGGAAAACGAAGCTGAAAATATTTTCACCTTCACTTTTACTGCAAATAAATTGCCTAAATGGAAAGCTGGGCAACATGCAATTTTTAGTTTTCCTAACGAAAAAATGATTGGCGGTAATTGGCGCGTATTCTCTATAGCTTCTTTTCCTGATGAAAAAGTAATTAAAATAGGAACTGTCATTTCTGAGCAGCCAAGTGTTTTTAAGAAAAAACTTATCTCCCTAATTCAGGGAGATAAAATTCGTATGTTTGGACCATATGGAGAAATGTATCTAAAGCCAAAAATGGAACAGATTGTTGCTGTGGCAGGAGGAATTGGCATCACTCCCTTTCGATCAATTGTTGGTGATATTGCTTTACATAAAACTGAGATTAATCTTGATCTAATTTACTCAGCAGAAAACTACACTTACAAAAATGAATTTGAAGAGTGGCAACAAGAAAATAATCTTGTAAAAATAAATTATACAAATGAGCCAGAAGAAACTATTGAAATATTACAAGAAAAGGTAAAACGATTTGGTAATGATGCTTATTACTTTATATCTGGCTCACCTAAAATGATTGAGGAAATGAGGCGCGAGCTTCGCTCGCGCCTCATAAAACCAAGCCACATAATCAATGACCCCTTCAAGGGCTATTGATTTCCAATTTTGGGTTTTTTGATTTATAGTATGTGCCTAACCCCATATCCGCCCTTAGCTCAGTTGGTTAGAGCACAGAGCTTATACCTCTGGGGTCCTTGGTTCAAATCCAAGAGGGCGGACATTTAGATAAATAAAAAGCCGGAAGCTTCGCTTCCGGCCTTTTATTTTTCAATCACCTACCCTTTCAAATGATCTGCATCAAATTCTACAGACTTACTTGGATCAGCAATGGTTCTGCCTTCTTCAATCGCTTCATCGCGATAAGCATCTTGTATTTCAACACCTTGTGCTTTCAAAATATTTTCATACTCTTCACGCTCCAAAGTTTCCACCTCAACCAATCGTTTAGAAATAGCATCAAGAGCTGGACGATACTTAGTAAGCATTTCTCTAGCAGTATTTAGTCCGTCGGTAATAAGCTTAGAAACCTCATCATCAATCGCTTTAGCAATTTCTGGAGAATATCCTCTATCTTCACCGACTCCACCACCAATCAATCTACCACCAGAACCTTCCAGAGCAACAGGACCAAGTCTTTCACTCATACCATACTTAGTCACCATATCACGAGCCAGATTTGCCACTACCTGCAAGTCATTAGAAGGACCAGTGGTTAAATCACCAAATATCATTTGCTCAGCTACATAGCCACCGAGTGTCATAGCAATGTCGTCAATAAACTCTTTCTTAGAATGCATTTTTCTATCTTGATCTGGCAACTTTAAAGTATATCCAGCTGCACGTCCACGAGAGATGATAGAAATCTTCTGTACTGGATCAGCATAAGGAAGTACAGAAGCTACCAAAGCATGTCCTGCCTCGTGATAAGCAGTCACTTCTCTTTCCTTCTTAGAAAGTAGATGACTCTTTCGCTCAGGTCCAAGCATTACCTTTTCAATTGAGCGGATAATATCGAATTGAGAAACCTGCTTTCTTTCTTCACGTGCCGCTAAGATAGCAGCCTCGTTCATAAGTGAGTACAAATCTGCTCCAGAGAAACCAGGAGTACGAGTCGCTACCGTATCCAAATTCACATCTTCAGTCAACGGCTTCTTACGAGCATGCACCGTCAAAATAGCTTTGCGATCATCACGATCAGGAAGATCAATAGTAACTCGTCTATCAAAACGTCCTGGACGAACTAGTGCTGGATCAAGTACATCTGGACGGTTTGTAGCAGCCATAATAATCACCTTCTGACTTGGCTCAAAACCATCCATCTCTACCAAGATTTGGTTAAGAGTTTGTTCACGCTCATCGTTTCCACCACCGATACCAGTACCACGAATACGTCCAACCGCATCAATCTCATCTACGAAGATGATTGCTGGAGCCGCCTTCTTGGCCATCGCAAATAAGTCACGCACACGAGAAGCACCAACACCCACAAACATCTCGACAAACTCTGAACCAGAGATTGAGAAAAACGGCACACCAGCTTCTCCAGCTACAGCACGAGCCAAAAGAGTCTTACCTGTTCCAGCAGGTCCCATCAAAAGAACACCTTTTGGAATCTCTGCACCAATATCAATAAACTTTTTTGGATTCTTCAAGAAATCTACAATCTCCTCAAGTTCTTGCTTTGCCTCCTTAGCACCAGCAACATCCTTGAAAGTTACTTTCTGTGAAGCATCATTAGGATCAATAACACGAGCTTTACTTTGCCCAAAGTTAAGCGCCTGCACTCCAGCACCTTTAACAGAGCGAGTGAAGAACCAGATTATCAAAAGCAAAAGTAATAACGGGAAAATGAATGGAGCAAAAGTTGCCAAGTAATAAGCAGCACCAGTTTCATTTTTTACATCAATCTTTACAGTGTTCAAAGATTCATTATCAACTCCAAGATTCACCAAAGTTTCTGTTAGTGAAGCACCGCTTTCTTTTTTACCTTCAGCTTTATTGCGAGATTCATCTTTATATGACACCTCCAACTTAGAGCCGCGCACAATAATACTTTCTATCTCATTAGATTTTATTTGAGCAGAAATTTCTGACAAAGAAATTTCATCTACTTTGTTTTGTTTTTCAGCGATGTATGAATAAGTTGCCACCAGCAACATCAAAACCACCACAGTTGAAAGCATGTTGTTCCAGAAATTTCCTGGACCAAAATTCTTCATTAGATTATTTTTACCCCCCTTTCCAGCCTTTTGGTTCCCTTTGTTTTTATTAGTTTTTTTATCACTCATACGAGCAAATTATACAGAAAGACCACGTTTTTGCTATATTTATATACAAATGGCAGATTTAGTAAAAAATAAGAAGGCAACGTTTGATTTTGAAGTACTCAAAAGATACGAAGCTGGTGTGAGCTTACTCGGTACAGAAGTAAAGTCACTTCGTGCCAATCAAGGCAAATTAGACGGTTCTCACGTGGTAATTCGTGGTGGCGAGGCTTATTTGGTAAACTCCTCCATTCCTCCTTTCCAGAAAACTAATGCTGACAAAAATCACGATTCAGAAAGACCACGAAAACTTCTTCTTTCTAAAAAAGAGCTCGAAGAGTTGTACACAGAAAGCGAGAAGCGTGGTTTGACAATTATACCAATTAAGTGGTATAATAAAGGAAGTAAGTTGAAGCTCGAAATCGCTACGGCTCGCGGAAAGAAAAAACAAGACAAGCGCGAGACACTGAAAGAACGTGACACGAAACGTGAGATTGAGCGGATATTAAAGAGAGGAGATTAAAGTGAAAAAGGAAAACACTTCCAAGAGACGTAAAGTTTCTTGGAGAACATCCAAACATCCGAAAGTTATTGCAGCAATTCGTGAATTGCTGCAGAAATACCCGGAGAGTCCCTCAACAACCAGGTTCAAACAATCATTTACTTGATGTTAAACCAAAACCGCGGACATACATATGCCCGCGGTTAGTGTTCTATAAAAATTCGACTATTTGAAGGTGAATTTCACCAAAGGAGGAAGTTGTGAAAAAAGAAGTCTCTTGGGAAGGAGAAACTGTTGATTTGGCAGACCTTCCAAAAGGACCTGGGTACGACAACCCTGAGGCAAAAAAATTGCGGGGTGACATTGTTCGTCTTCCGCCCAAAAAACCGCGACTCAGGGTTGTCCAAGATAATGAAAAATAATGTTCTTTAACTAGGTGAGTATTTAAAATATTCACCTTCACCTTCAAGTTGTTGAAAGATGTGCTTCGCCGATATAGGGCGAGAAGTTTAGCTTCTCGCCCTATATCGGGGGATGCTAGGCATCGACGGTTCGTTGTTAGTTTAATATGTGCATGCCGAAATTGAGTAGCAATTCGTTAAAAGTTACTCACACTGTACGTGCAGACAAAAGCGTACCAAGCCCGTTTGCATACGGGTTCGCTTTCGCTCGAGCTTAACTTTAAGCTCGCGAATTCGCGACGCTCACCTACCCTATTCCTGATAAGGTAGTCTGAGTGGAATAGACATCGGGGTATATCTTTTTGCGTTGTTCCAACAAAAAGATGAATGTCAGGAACTCGATGTAGAAATCTTTCGTTTTTCTTCTATCTTCTACATTTAAATTTCAAAGAAAAACTACGCATTGTAGATTCATATTAACCAACGTTCTCGGACGGGAGTTCAATTCTCCCCATCTCCACATAAAGACAATCAAAAAGCGCCGCCCTTCGGGCGGCGCTTTATGTTTTTATCTACTAATCATGGAATTAATTAACTGCCTTGTAGTTGTACCAAAATAACCAAAAGCTGGTTCTATATTATTTCGATACTGGAACCTCGCTAAAGATTCCCTTGTAATGTCTCCAAAGTAATTACTTTCAAAACCAATAGATCCAATCTTTCCTGATTCTGCAACAATAAATCCTTGGTTATTTAGGAAGCGTTGCAGACTTTTAACATCCTCACCCACTTTGTGTTCGCGATTTAGACATAGATTTATTTTAGAACACTAATTCAGTTTAGTCGAACTAGTCACCCCAGACTTCTGAGATTCTATCTTGAACCTTTTGTTCAAAAGCTTTAATTATCTCTTTTGAAGTTTCGACTAAAGCTCTTTCCTTATTCAATATCTCAACGAAAGCTGAGTCAGCAACAACTCGATTTAGTAATTGCCAATAGTGCTATGTGTAGCATATTTGCACACTACAACTTACTCTGCTATACTACGATGGTATGCAAAATGAATTTGGAGAGAAAATCGCAGAGTTGCGAAAGAAAAAATTTCCGGGAATAAGTCTCCGCAAGGTAGGTGAGTCACTCGCCGATGAGTGCGATTTCCCGAAATTTTTCTATACCCAACTGAATAAGTTTGAGGTGGGCATCATCCTACCCTCCTCTGAGTTGCTAGCAAAACTCCTAAACGCATACAATGCCAACCAGAGTGAGAGAATGGAAATAGTTCAGATTTATGCTGAGCAAGTTGCCACTGAAAAAGTACGGATGGTGGCAGAGGACACGAATGTTGATTACGGAAAAGTGGAAAGTGTTGTGTTTTACCGAAAACGCGACAAGAAATAACTTATGACTATACGACTCACCAGCAAAAGCGGTCTTTCCGTAAAAACATACTACCTTTCGCACGCTGATGTTGAGAGTCAGGCGATTCAAGATCTGGCAAAATATCGTGGTGTATCAACCCAAGATATAAACCTGCCACTTGATATTGACCAGTTTGTAGAAAGTGTCTTCGGCGTCAGGGTCGAATACGAATCAATTCCCCAACCAGCAGATGTAGAAGTGTTGGGATATTATGATCCAACAAACAAAAGGATTGTATGTGACCCCGAGGTATGCAACAGCACTGGGAGAATTAACTTCACTATTGCTCACGAAGCGGGGCACATCTCACTGCACACTTGTCTTGTAGCAGGCGCATCGCTACAGAAATGGCGAGATATTCAGAAGCATAGCCATATTGAATGGCAAGCCAATGCTTACGCCGGATACCTGATTGCCCCAGCCCCATTAGTAGTGGACTTGTTATCAGAAAACGGTGTAAGTAGCCCTATCTTCCATACAGAAGGGGTTGATATGGATTTGATTGCCCCACTGCTGACAGAGCGCTTCGGATTATCAAGGCACGCTGGAGAGATTCGTATGCATCGACTTGGTTATCAACTGAAAAACAACCGAAACCAGATTGAGTGACGACAAAAGCCACCAATAATGGCGGCTTTTGTCGGGACTAAATCACCCGATGAAAAACTAAAGACTTACTGGGTTCGACTTGCGATCACGCCCAATTAAGGCTTGAGGTGTTTTTCATTTGCTCCAGTGTAGCAGATTTAGTGCCGAAATTAAAAGTTTAATCCTAAATCTGTGAATTTCACACAACACTTTGGTCTTACGACCAACCCGGCAAAAATCGATTTTGTCGACATTAACCTTACTAAAGACAACCTTGAGTTCATCGACCCCTGGCTCATCAAAGACCTTGAGAGCGAGTTTGGGTACGTATGCTCTGAGTACCTTCAAACCTATTTCGATGAATTGATCAAAAGTATCCGCTCAGGGGATGAAAAACGAGCTACCGAACTCCTAGACAACCTCCATGAAGTCAATTGGACTCGATTTGGTTACTCTGCAGTTGGTATGCGAGGAAAAGCGATAGCAACAGAGCACGCTGAGCAAATTTACCAAGCCCTGAAAAGCAGTCATGCAGTAAAAACTGGCGTACTGAAGGATATTGAGGATACCGCCCTACTTATTCCAGGCATTGGTAAGGACAAAATTTCAGACATCGTGACAAATATCTGTCTACCGCTGTTGGTCGAGTACACCATTGAGCAAGCAAAGTTGCACAATGTCCCCGCTCAGCCAGTTGGCAAATTTATGACCTGGAGTCCTACAGACGCGAAGTGGCAGGAAGGCGATGAGTTCCGACTACCGGTGCACAACGGGGTGCCAATCCTGCTTGTACCCAAGGCCATCGCCAATATTGAGATAGCCATCAATGGCAGTGACTACTACAACAAATACATTCTGCCGTTCGAACAAGAGCGCCACCTTAATGATCCGAGATCAGGACTGTGCACCATTCTAAAAACAACAGGTGAACGAAAAGCGCCGTCAAAAAAAGTGCTTAAGAAAATTGTTCCTTACACAAACAGTACTATCGTTTCGTACGTAAACGAGGAACCACAACTCTTGGAACAGTTCAAAAAAGATCTTTCGGGTAAAAAGACGGTCAAAAAGCGGAAGAAGCGAAAGGGGTAAAAGCGTTTTGATGGAAGTTCTAGGTCGCCAATATCTGGCGACCTTTTTATTTTCCAAGCGGTCGCTATCACTGTTTACTTATACTCTCTATTCAATTACTTACTTGTGCGATAGTTCATTGTTTCCAACGTATAAATTGGCATTTTCTGGACGTGAGAAGGAGCCGTACCACTCAAATACAAAGTCCTTCATCTGATTCGAGCTAAGAAGTGCTATGTCCACAAAAGGACAATCTAAGAAGCGCTGCCCTTTGGGCGGCGCTTTTTGTGTTGTTTTACTTTTGTCTTAAATAAATTTAAATTTCGTTATCCCCTTTCTGCCGTAAGGTAGTAATATTAGTTAAATGTACTGGTGATATATTTACTAATATATGAACTCTAAAAAATTACAAAACTTTTCTTTCCTTGCGTTGTTACTTGGAGCAACAGCAGTTTTTCTCTGGATGCTCAGTCCTTACTTAATGCCAGTTTTTTGGGCAATAGTAATTGCTATTATTTTTCACCCAATTTATAAATGGTTGGTAAAAATAACTAAAGGACTTAAGAGTATTTCTTCTGCCGCCACAATCTTGATTGCAATCACTGTAATAACAGTTCCACTTATAACTGTCAGTGGATTAGTGGTAAAAGAATCTTTATCAATCTATCAATCTGTTTCTAATGGTATTACTGATAAGGTTGTAGAGGATTTAATTTTTAGGATAAATGGTCACCTACCTGGTGATGTTGATGTACTTTTTATTGAGGCAAAAGTTAGAGAAAGCGCAACATATATCGCATCGGTTGTTGGTAGCTCAATTCTGCAATACAGTCATGTGACTTTTAGTTTTTTGATTAAACTAATAATCACTCTATACCTTCTTTTCTTCATGTTTAAGTACGACAAAGTTATCTTGAACAAGACTTTGGAGTACATGCCGATCAACGAGAAACATCTTAAGACTTTGTTTGATAGGTTCTACAACACTACTCAAGCAATCATGCGTGGCACAATCACAATTGCCATCTTGCAAGGAACGCTTGGTGGACTAATACTTTGGATGGTTGGTATTCCAGCACCGGTTTTGTGGGGTGTGGTTATGACTGTACTTTCTGTTATTCCAGCAGTTGGTCCTTCTTTTGTGATGATTCCTTCAGGAATAATTTTGATTCTTTCTGGTTCAGTACTTCCAGGAATATTGGTAATTTGTGTGGGAATGGCACTCGTTGCTCTAGTTGATGAATTTCTTCGTCCAATCTTAATTGGTAGACAGTCAAAGATACCTGATGCCTTTGTACTACTAGCGACACTTGGCGGAATCGCAACTTTTGGCGTAAGCGGATTTGTAATCGGTCCAATCCTTGCAGCCTTCTGTTTGTCATTATGGAAAATCTTTTCTGAGGAATATAAGGAGAATGAGAAAAGTAAGAAAATTGTGAAGGCTGGTTAATAAAAAATTTAAATACAAAAGCGCCGCCCTTCGGGCGGCGCTTTTGTTTCCTGTAAATTTAGAAAAATTAAACAGACTTCAACAAAACAGCCAAAGCTGAATCGATATGAGACTTTGTGTCTTCATCAGTCAGATTTCCTGACTGATCAAACTTATCTCCAGCTAAACCAAGGAAAAATTCTGGCTGACCAACAACCTTTGCATCTAAGTACAAAAGTACCTTCTTCAAATCAGCTTGAGCCAAAGCAGCAGCAATTGGTCCAACAGAAGCACCCACTACCAATACCGGCTTACCAACAAATGAATTCTGTCCCCACGGACGAGAAGACCAATCAATAGCGTTCTTCAAAACTGATGAAAAACTACGGTTATACTCAGGAGTAGCAACAATGATTGCATCAGCTGCTTCAATTTTATCCTTTAGAGCTTTAGCCTCAGCAGGAAATTCTGCCTCTAAATCTTGATCGTAAAAAGGAAGATTATCGATTTCAACAATAGAGATATTTGTTCCTTCTGGAGCTTGATTAACAAAAGCATTCATAAGAGCTCTGTTATATGAGTCCTTACGTAAGCTACCTACAATACCAATTATATTTGCCATGAATTTTATATTTAAAACTAATTATTTTGCTATTGTAACCTACAATACTTTACTTTGTAAAGTATTGTATATGTGATATCCTTTTGTTTAATGATGTTTAGAACACCTACTCAACAAAAAGCTTGCCAAAATTGCTCGATTGCTAAGACAGCTGATCTTGTAGGAGATTCAGCTACTCTTTTAATAGTGCGAGATCTTTCTCGTGGAGACAAAAGTTTTGGCGAACTAACTGCTTCACTACCAAACATAAGTAGTCGCACTCTAACAAAGAAACTAAAGAACCTAGAGAATGAAGAGGTTATAACTCGAAAGGAAGTAACCAGCTTCCCTCCTCGTGTTTTTTACAGTCTTACCAAAAAAGGCAAAGGCTTAAAATCAATAATTAAAGAACTAGATAATTACGGAAAAAAATATCTCTAAGAAACACTTCCACACAATACAAAACAAAGAAATCGGTCTTCGCCATAACTGCGGGGCTTATTTGTTTTGTATTGTGAGTCTAGTCTCTAAGAACTCTTTTTGAAAGTTACTACTCTATAAATGTAGATAACTACTATCGCCACTACAACAAAATTTGAAAGTGGATCAAGATAAACAGAAACCGCTTCATGTTGTCCTCCGAGCCAGTATCCAGCTAAAGCTAGAATAGCTGTCCAAATACTACTTCCGATAAAAGAAAAGAATAGGAATTTTGGCACAGACATTTTTACCAAGCCTGCTGGTACCGAAATAAGAGTTCTTACTGTTGGTATTAAACGGCCAAATAAAACTGCCTTGAAACCATGTTTATCAAACCAGCCTTTGGCCAAATCAATATCTTCTGAATTGAGAGTAATCCAACGACCAAATTTATTGGATAAATACTTTAGTCTTTTAATTCCAAACAACCTTCCTAGAAAATACCAAGGCAACGCACCAGCAACAGCTCCTAAAGAAGCTACTAGAATCACTAACACAATATTCATATCCCCTTGTGCGGCAGCGTAGCCAGAAAGAGGAATAATTAACTCTGAAGGAATTGGTGGAAAAACATTTTCCAAAACCATTAAAAGAAATATTCCCCAATAACCACCTGCTTCGATAATTCCCAAAGTCCAATCAAACATAAATATTATTCTACCAGAACTTAACAAAATAAAAGTACTGACGTGATAGAATCATGCACATCATGACAACCACAAAAAAAGATTTTAAGGTATTCAAGAGCAGTGCGGGTTTTGGTTTGAAAACTCTGATAGATATTGAAAAAGGAGATTTGGTAATTGAATATAAGGGTAAAAAAATCAGCAACAAAAAGGCTGAGGAAAAACCAAACCGTTACTTATTCGACCTTGATGAAAAAATGACCATCGATGGCTCTCCTCGCAGCAATACCGCTCGTTATATAAATCATTCTTGTGTCCCTAACTGCGAAGCTGTTTATTACACTGACACCAACGAAATTGGTATTGAAGCGATTCGCGATATCAAAGCTGGAGAAGAGCTTACCTACGACTACGGCAAGGACCATTTTGAGGAATATATTAAACCTCATGGATGCAAATGCCCGAAGCATATTTCGCAGGTAAAAGACTAGATTTTATAGTCATCTGTGTTATATTCAGCGTAAGTTAAAAATCCTTTAAAAGATTACAAATTAAGCAAAAACCAATCTGAGAAATCCAAATTCATTTAAAAGCCAAAAAGACCGAACTCGTATCAATAGCGGCATCCGCGCGCGCGAACTTCGTGTAGTTGGTGCTAATGGCGAAAACCT
Source organism: uncultured Candidatus Saccharibacteria bacterium (assembly GCA_964601615.1). Taxonomy (GTDB): domain Bacteria; phylum Patescibacteriota; class Minisyncoccia; order Phycocordibacterales; family UBA918; genus OLB19. The sequence goes on along the minus strand of CAZRNZ010000002.1, from coordinate 177,393 downwards.
CGGTGTTCTTTCTTTGAATGACGCTCTTAAAGCGGCTGATGAAGCAGGGTTGGACTTGATTGAAATTTCTCCAAACGCCAATCCCCCAGTGGCCAAGATAATGGACTTTGGACAACACCGTTACGACACCAAGCGTAAAGCTAGTGAAGTAAAGAGTAAGTCTCACGTTACTGAAACTAAGTCTATTCAGGTAAAAGTTATTACCGGCGATCATGACCAGCAACTAAAGGCTCGTCGAGCGGCTGAATGGATGTCTGAGGGACACCGAGTTAAGGCTGATCTTTTTCTATCTGGCAGATACAAGTACATGGAAGAGGCTTTTTTGAAGGAAAGATTGGAGCGTTTTCTAAAGATTATTCCAATTGAGTACAAGATTGCTGAACCAATGAAGAAAAGTCCAAAGGGCTACACAGTAACTCTAGAAAGAGACGGTAAAGCAAAATTTGAGTCAAACAAAGGCTTTAGAGAGGAAAAAGCTGAGGAAAAGCCTAAGATTGAATCCACTGAACCAGAAAATAAGTCCAAGAAAAAGTCTTTGGACGATCTACTAGAAGGAGGCTTGATTTAAGTAATGAATTAAGGTATATTTCTAACCACTTTTGTCACTTCTCTGACAGAATACCCCGATTTGAGAAAATATTATGAAAACTAACAAGTCATACACCAAAAGAATAAAAGTGACCAAGAACGGTAAATTGGTGGCTCGTAAGCCAGGTCAAAACCACTTTAACGCTCGTCAGAGTGGTCAGCAGCGTCTACGCCGCAAGCGAACTCAGCTACTAAATCTGAGCAAGCGTATTACTCGCCGTTTCTTGCCAAACACTGGTGCTTAAGCTTTTAATTATTAAAATATGTCACGTGTAAAAGGAGGCTTAATGGCCCAAAAGCGTCGTCGCAATATTCTTGAACAAGTTAAGGGATATCGTTTCGGCCGCTCAAAGAAGAAGCGTCAAGCTATTGAAGCAATTCATCACGCTCACCTTTATTCTTTCGGACACCGCAAAGATAAGAAGAATGATTTCCGTCGTCTATGGATCGTTCGCATCAATGCAGTTCTAAAGGGACAAGGGATGCAATACAGTCGTTTTATCAAAGCATTGAGCGACAAACAAATTGCTGTTGATCGTAAGATCCTAGCTACTCTAGCAAAAGATCGTCCGGAAGCTTTCCAGAGAATTGTAGATCAGGTTAAATAAAACCTTAAATATAAAAAGCGCCGCCCTTCGGGCGGCGCTTTTTGTTGTTTACTGTAAGTTATTTAATTCCTTAACTCTTCTTATCACATCTGGAGGTAGACCAGCATCACTAAACTGATAGAGCTCAGAAGCATCTTTAGCTGTTGAGGCAGCAGAAACCAATGAATCAAATACCCTGATAGTATCCTCATTTAAAGGAAGTGGTCCAGCATCAGGATGAGTATACTCAGGCTCAAAACCAGCTTTTCTTGATTCAGATATTAAGTCTGACAGAACACTTCTTAAATCATAAATAGATTCAGTCATTGCTTTTGAATTTACCAAATGATCTAATGCCTTATCGAGTTTTTGAATATCCTCATCTGTAGCCTTTCTTAAGGATTCCTGTGTATTTATTTTTTCAAAATTCATATAGATAAATTTTAACACTAAAAATCTAGCTCAACCACCTCATTTTCTGCTGGTGCCACAGCATTTATATCCAAATAATCTCTAATTCTTTGCACCAAGAAAAGTGAAGATCTTTCCTCTCCCATTGCCACAAAAACTTGCTTGGCTTTGGCGCCGCCCTTCTCGACAAACTCTAAAAGCTGATCACGATCGGCATGTCCTGACCAACCTCGAATGGCGGCAATTTCAGCCCTTACCTTTACCGACTTGCCATCAATCTTTATATTCTTTGCACCGTCCTGCAACCGACGCCCTACCGATCCAACCGCTTGATACCCTACCAGCAAAACAATTGTCTTCGTATCACCAAGATAATTCTTTTCATGCTTTCGAATCCTACCTCCATGAGACATTCCACTACCAGCAATAATTACTTTTGGCCCATCTGTTTTTCTAATAGCATCAGAGTCACTTACGGTTGCGGTAAACTTTAATTTTGGAAAAGAAAAAATATCATCACCGTTTTTAATTTGTTCCTTTACACTTTCTTTTAAATAATCTGCTCTGGCTTTATATATCTCAGTAACCTCAATTGCTAATGGGGAATCAAGAAATACTGGTAAAGATTCCACCTCCCCACCTTCTACCAGATTATTTATTTCAAACAGCATCGCTTGAGTTCTTTCAATAGAAAAAGCCGGAATAATCAAAGTACCTTTTTGTTTAATAGTTTTTTGCAAAAAAAACTTCAACATCTCACTACGAGTTTCAATATCTTCATGTTTTCTGTCGCCATAAACACTCTCAATCACTAGGTAATCATAATCTTTTGGCGTATCTGGCGGATTCATTAAAGGTTGTGGCACATTACCAATATCACCAGAGAAGGTAATTTTTTTATCTCCCCTACTAAGAGTAATACAAGCAGAACCAAGAATATGGCCAGCGTCAGAAAATACTGCAGAAATATTATCCTTGAGTTTTAACTCTTCTTTATAATCAACTGTCTTCCAGAGAGATAGAGCTTTCAGGACATCTTCTTCAGCATAAATCATGGGAATATTTTTCTTCCTCGATTCGAAAGCCATCACATTCAAAGCATCCCGTAACATCACATTAGCTAACGTTCTGGTTGGCTCAGTAGAATAAATCTCTCCCCTAAAACCATCTTTAACTAGTTTTGGAATACGTCCAATATGATCGGCGTGAGCATGAGTAACCAGAAGAAAATCAACCGAGGTTGGGTCGTAAGCAAAATCTTCTTGGTTTATTTGGTCAGCAAATTCGTCTCCCTGAACCAATCCGCAGTCAACCACAATTTTAGAAGCGCCAGAATCAAGCAAAAAGTTTGCACCGGTTACACTTCCCACTCCACCATAGAAACCTAGTTTTGTATTCATAGATATAATTCTCTAATTTTTGTCGCTACAAAATAACCAATAAATCCACCAAGTAAACCAAAGATAAAGTCTGCAATTGTATCAATCACATATCTAGATTCATCAAAAGTCACACCAATCACCACTTCAAAGATTTCCCACAAAACCGCTACAATCACTACAAAGGCTATAACATAAAATAAACTAAACCATTTTGGTTTTAATTTGGGAAAGAAGTCTCGAATACTTAAATAGCCCAAAGCTACTACACAACCTCCTAAAATATGCATTGGTATATCGAGCCAGAGATAGCGCCAGTATAAAAATAATTCCAAGGCCAAGAAATGAAAAACCGCCATCATAAAGAACGAAAGGATAAAGATGGGAGTGACTGGCTTAATCATCTGTTTATTATATCAAAAAGCTTCGTCAAAATGACGAAGCTTTTATAAAGAAGGTCGCGCATGTCCCTGACGAAAAAGTCAGGTGGGCACCCTTTCCAAACTTTGCTGAAATCGATAAATCGTTCTCATTAAAATTTGCGACTGCAGGCAGCCCTGAAAGTTAAATAACTCGGAACATGCTTACGACCTTCTAATAAAATAATATCATAAAAATAAAAAGAAGAGGGGCGCCTTCGGCGCCCCTCTTCTTTTTTCACACTTCAAAAGTGTGAATCTTTTAAAATTAGCGAAAAACCGACGGACTGGAAGGGTTTTTATGAGGAAACGAAGAAGTCTGGGAGACTTGCTTCGAATGTCCGTCTTAGGACATTGTATTTATATACGACGACTGAATAAAAATCCTGAAGTCCTAGGTTTTACCTAATTTTGGAGATTTACTCAGGTGTACCGTCAAAGTTTACGTCATACATGATTCTCTCCTGTGCAGTAGAGTAATTCATGATTTCCTCAGCCTTAAACCAAATAGCCATCTCTCTTTCTGCTTCTTCTGGAGACTCAGATTGGTGTACAAGGTTACGTACAGCTCTGTTTTCGTAAGTTGCGTGAGCGTATGAGTCTACCGTGTAGTCTCCACGGATAGTTCCCACATCTGATGTTGCTGGTTCAGTTGTTCCAACAATCTTAGTCACAACAGCACAAGCCTGGTTACCCTCAAGAATCATAGCCACTACTGGCGCAGCAGTCATGTACTTAACAATTGTACGAATAATATCTTTACCGTATTCAATTGGCTCCTTATTAACCTCCATTCCTTGAGCCTTCAAATCCTCGATAATACCCTTCCCCTTTCTCTCATACCATTCGTCAGACTTATTGTAGTGAGTAAGAAGTTGTTCTTCGGTTGGTACAATCATTTTAAGAGCTGAAATCTTCAGACCTGTATTCTCAAAACGCTTAATAACTTCACCAATTAGTGAACGTTGTACTGTATCAGGCTTCAAAAGCACCAATGAACGCTCCTGATGTGGTTGTTTAATCATAGAAATAAATTATAAACAATAACGGTTAAATCGCCGTGAGTATACAAGGAAAACCGCCAAATTTCAATCTTTTTTGAAAGAATTATTTACTTGGACTAAGAGTCAAAATCTCTGGACCGTCTTCGGTAATAAGTACAGAATGCTCAATATGAGCAGCAATGCCGCCGTCAGCAGAGAATACTGTGTAACCATCTTCTTCGTCAAAAAACACTTCTTTACCTCCCTTAATCAGCATTGGTTCAATTGCTAACACCATACCGGCTTGGAGTCTTGCACCCTTATGTCCCTTCATAGTGTAGTTAGGAATTTGTGGTTCTTCGTGCAAAGAATAACCTACGCCATGCCCACATAATTCTTCGACAATACCAAAACCTTTCGGTACAGCATTTTCAATAGCGGCACTAATATCAGAAACATAAGCACCGACTTTTGCTGCCTTAATCCCTTCCATAAGGGACTTTTTGGTAATCGAAATTAGTTCCTTAGCTTCTTCTGAACCTTTGCCACAAATAACAGTTCTGGCAGAATCAACAACCATTCCTTCATAACCAATTACTAAATCAATAGAAACAACATCGCCTTCATTGATAGTCTGTGGCTCTTCATTTGGAATACCATGAACCACAACATCATTAATAGAGACACAGGTGGCAGCAGGATATGGTCTTGGCGCAAAACTTGGCTGATGTCCAAGAATCATTGGCTCCAAACCATATTCTTCAACCAACTCCATAGCTCTATCATCAATATCTAAGGTCGTTGCTCCAGGCACAACCTCTTTCTCCAACTCATCAAGGATAATTGCCAAAAAACGGCCGCCTTTGCGCATCTTTTCTATATCTTCGGCTGTTTTTATTGTGATTGACATTACTTTAAGTTTAAAGATTCAACGATTCTTTCATGAACTCCATCAATAGTCAAAGTCCCATCAATGTCGTGAACTAGAGTATTTGGTCGATTTCGATAGTACGTCAAAACTGGCTGAGTCTCTTCTCGATACCAACGCAGACGCTCTTCAATTGAATCTGAAGTATCATCTTCTCTGGCACGAGAAACCATTCTCTCTCTTACTACCTCTTCTGGTGTATCAAGGTTAATAATTTCAACATTCTCTCGCTTATAAAAAGCTAATGCTGACTCTAGAACTTTTGCCTCATCTAAAACACGAGGAAAACCATCAATTAGCAAATGACATTCACTATCAAGATGAGTACGCATAGCGTCCCCCCATAAAACAGTTGATAAAAATAATGGCTGAAGCATGCCACTATTTAAAGTGTCTTGCACATGCTTCTCAGTGTAACCTTCACCAGAAGCCGCCATTGCTCTAAAACGACGACCAGTTTGGATATCAACTACTCGATTTGTTGGATCAGCTTCTTTTAGAATTCTGTCTAATTTTTCTATCTGAGTTCCTTTTCCACTTCCTTGCGGACCAATAAATATAATTGTTTTAGGCATTATTTTTATTTCTGTTTATTACGTCTTGTAGTATAGCAATCAATTCACTTTTTGACTCATTGAGTCTACCTTCTTCATTTATCACAACAAAGTCAGCTAATTCTTTGGCTTTTGATTCTAAAAGGTATCTTTGTTTTCGAAGCTCTAGTTCTTCCTCACTAATTTTTGAGCGAGATTTTATCCTTTTACTAAGAGTCTCCCAAGCGCCGCCATCAATGTAGATTACGGTGATTTTTGATCGTTTAATTTTACTTAAAATAGAGTGCACTCCTTGCAAATCAACTTCTCTAAGCACAATTTCTCCTGATTGCATTGGTGAAACAACTTCAGAATTTAGTGTGCCATATAGGTTGCCGCTGTACTCTGCCCATTCTAAAAATTCATTATTTTCTATCTTCTTTTCAAACTCTGTCCTAGACAGGAAGTAATATACTTCGCCGTTTTTCTCACCATAACGAGGCGACCTAGTTGTGCAAGAAACTGAAAAAACTACACCCGACAAATTCTCTCTCAAGTGCTTGATAAGCACACTCTTACCACTTCCCGACGGAGCCATCAATAAAACCAAATGACCAGACAAATCTTTTCCTAACATGAGTCTTCAGGATAACAATTTGGGGTGTAAGTGTAAACAAAAAGCGCGCCCCTGGGCGCGCTTTTTGTTTTAGGTCAATTTATAGAATTTTTAAATCTTTACAAAATTGCTTTAGCTACAAGGCGGGCGAGAAAAATAATTCGAGGTGAACTTTATGGTTCAGTGAGAATTATTTTTCAAAGCACAACGATGTAGATGAAGTGATTTTGTGAATGATTTTAATATTCGCGCATTGATACCTGAGCATCTACACGACGCAGCAAGTCCAACACTACCGACACAACAATCAACAAGGCTGTTCCACCGATAGCCAGAGCAGCAATTCCGGTAATCATCTGCATACCAAGAGGTAGTACAGCAACAATTCCCAAGAATCCAGCACCAACTAGGGTCAAGCGAGTAATCAATCCTCCAAGGTATTCAGAAGTAGCAGCTCCAGGACGAATACCAGGAATGAAAGCACCACTACGCTGAAGGTTCTTAGCAACTGAGTCTGGCTCGAAAGTCACCGCAGTGTAGAAGAAAGCAAACAAAATAACCAATACGAAGTAGATAATTGCGTACAACAATTGATTATTAAAGAAAGCTAATATTATTTCTGACCAACGATAAACACCAGGAATATCGAAGCTAGAAAGAACATTCAACAACATCTGAGGGAACAATAGGATAGACATCGCAAAGATGATTGGAATCACACCAGCTTGGTTAAGACGTAGTGGCAAGTATGAAGATGCTCCACCGTAAGTTTGTCCACCACGACTTTGCTTAGCATAAGTGATAGGAACTGGACGTTCGGCTTCGGTCATAATAACCACAGCGTACAAAACAGCCAAAGTAGCAAACGCAAAACCTAGATAGATAGGCAACTGCGCTGCTGTGTAACCAAAGGCAAGTTGACTAACAGTTGCAGGCAAAGTAGCCACGATACCAGCAAAGATAATGATAGAAACACCATTACCAATACCGTATTCAGTTACAAGTTCACCAATCCAAGTAAGTAAGATAGAACCAGCTACAATCAATATTACGTTAGCAATAAATGCAAAAGTAGAAAGGTTAGAAATTACTCCCTGGCTTTGTAGCAAAGTTAGGAAACCATATCCTTGCAAAACACCCAAAGGCAACATCAAAAGTCTAGAGTACTGAGTAAAACGAGCACGTCCCGCTTCCCCTTCTTCTGTATTTAGACTTTTTAGTTTAGGTGACATCACTGTCATCAACTGCATGATAATCGAAGCAGTAATGAAAGGACCGACACCCAACATAATAATGGACAAGTTTGCCAAACCGCCTCCTGAGAAGATGTTCAACAAACCAAGGAATTGGTTGTTAGCAAAGAATTGTTCAAGTACAACATGATCAACTCCTGGAATAGGAATAGTTGAGAGGGCGCGAAATACGAAGAGCGCACCTACAACAAAAAGCAATCTGTTGCGAATCGCTTCGTCAGTTAGGGCAATCTTTAGTTTGTGTAAGAATTTCTGCATAGCTAATAGTTAAATGGGAAAGGCACGGCTCGTTGCCGTGCCTTTATTATACCCCTTATTTTACCTCTCCGCCTGCTTTCTCTATTTTAGCTTTCGCTGTAGATGAAACCAAACAGTCACTAACAATAAATTTCTTGGTAACTTCACCAGTTCCCAATACCTTCACTGCTGGGATACGCTTGCGACGCATTGCTACCAATCCGGCAGCAACTAGTGTCTTTGGATTAACAGCAGCTCCAGATTCCATTACAGAATCAATAGCGCTAACGTTAATAACTACAGGTAGAACACGCTCGGAATTTACTGCACTAGCACGGTTTACACCATGACCACGCAATTTAGGCAACTTCTTGATTTGATCGCGCATTTCTGGGCGAGTAGAGTTACCAGCACGAGCAGTCTGACCTTTGTGTCCGCGACCGGACATTTTACCACGCTTACCACCACGACCGATACGACGAGCGGTCTTTCGAGGGGTTGTTGGTTTTAATTCGTGTAACTGCATAGTAATGTTTTAAGATTTCAATAATTTGAGTGCGGCTACCGTAGCACGAGCATTGTTAAGTTTGTTCTTAGTACGACTAAGTAGCTTAGCAGTAACGTCCTTAACTCCAGCAAGTTCAAGTACAGTACGAGTAGAACTACCGGCAACTAGACCACGTCCAGGTGCTGGCATAATCATTACCTCACTTGAAGATACTTTCTTCTGAACATCGTGAGCAATTTGGCTCTTTTCGTTCATAGGAACAGTAATCATATTCTTCTTAGCGTCACGCACAGCCTTTTCGATAGCAAGCTGAGTGTCGCCTGCCTTACCGATACCAACTCCAACACGACCCTTCTTATCTCCAATCACCATAGATACAGAGAAAGAGAAACGACGACCACCACCCATAACACGAGTTACGCGACGGATTGAGATTATCTTCTGATCAAATTCAGGTCGAACGCGCTCATTACGTCCATTTCCTCGACGAGGACGACGTGGGTTGCGACGATCGCTACCTTCTCCGCTGCGACCACGGCTTCTACCGCGGTTTGCACCGAATCGGGCAGGTGCATCAGCGACAGTCTTTTCAGATGTCTTATTAGTCTCTTCGACTTTTTTAGCTTCCTGCTTTTCCATAACAGATTATTAATTTAATTTGATTAAAACTTTAGACCACCTTCACGAGCTGCGTCAGCCATAGCCTTGATAGCTCCCTGATAGATGAATCCACCTCTGTCGAACACTACTTGTTCAACGTTTTTAGCTTTTGCTAATTTAGCAATTTCTGTCCCAAGTGCTACTGCACGTAGAAGAGGTGTGTCTGCTTTGAACTTTCTTGTATCAGACGCTACCAAAGTAACTCCTGCCTGATCATCGATAAGTTGAGCATACAAACCAGTATTACTCTTAAATACAGCCAAACGAGGCTTTGTTGATGAACCGATTACACGTGAGCGAATGCGACGACGACGTGCAACTCTACGATCAGTCTTTATTTGAGTTTTTGTTTTCATACTCTAATTCCTAACTGGATTACACGGCCTTCTTGCCTTGCTTACGAATAATATATTCACCTTGGTAACGAATTCCCTTGCCCTTATATGGCTCTGGCTTTCTTACCTTACGAACGTTTGCTGAGAACTGACCAACTTCGTCTTTGTTCACGCCAGCAATAGTGATAACGTTCTTTTCTACAGTAGCAGTTAGTCCTGCTGGCACTTCCAACTCAACAGGATGTGAATATCCCATTGATAGAACTAACGTATTACCTTTAACTTCTGCACGGTAACCAACTCCTTCAATTTCAAGAACTTTCTTGAAACCTTCATTTACACCAGTCACCATGTTTCTAGCATGAGCTGCATAAGTACCCCAAAGAGCACGAGCTTCATAACTATCATCAGCTGGAGAAATTGTGATTGTGTTGTTTTCAATCGCTACGTTTACCGCAGGCTTAATTTCTCTCTTAAGTTCACTTCCTCCCTTCTTAACAGTAAGAATACCGTCAACAAAAGTTGCTTCAACACCAGCAGGCAAAGTGATCGGTTGTTTTCCAAGACGACTCATATTACCAAATCTTAAATAACTGCTCGCCACCAACCTTTTCCTTACGAGCCTCCTCATCTGTAAGGATTCCCTTAGGGGTTGAAAGGATCAAATGACCCTTGCCGAACTTAACTGGATAAATTTCTTCGACCTTCGCATAAAGACGACGACCTGGCTTAGAAACACGCTTAACATCGTTAATAACGTGCTTTCCACCTTGGTACACAAGCTTAACTTCTAGAGTTTTCTTTACGTCCTTTCCTTCTACTTTTGCTTCAGCTAAGTAACCAATAGAAACTAGTTTGTTAGCTATTGATTCTCTTAACTTAGAGTGAGGTAAAGACACAATGTCATGCCCCACCGCTCCGGCATTCTTCAGCCGAATGATGAAATCTCCGATAGTATCCATATTACCAACTACTCTTTTTAATACCCGGGATGAAACCTTCGTGTGCATGTTCACGGAAACAGATACGACAAAGATCGAAATCTCTCATGTATCCATGCTTACGTCCACACTGCACACAACGACGTACAACCCGGCTCTTGTACTTAGGGGTACGTGTTGCACGCACCTTTACTGATGTTCGAGCCATTTAGATTTAAATATCTAGGGTTTCGAAGTGGTTTCGGCTAGATGTGCCGACCTTCTCCGCTTATAATTCTTATGAATGCCGCCCAAAGTGAGCATCTATCAACAATTCATAATTGCTGGAAACATTACCAGAAATAAGGTAAAAGTCAATGAAATATTGGAGTTATTTCTTTATTAGATTGTCTTCTTAAACAGAATAGTGCCACTCCTTCGGAGTGGCGCATATTAAAAATAAAAAGCTGGTCTCTTGAGACCAGCTTATGTTTTTTTTAGGCAGTAAACGCAAACCAAGCGTTTTCTTCAAAACTATCGAAACATGTTTCCATGTTTGCTTTGCGAAGACCGTTTTTCCAAAAAATTCCTGGGAAGTAATCGCAAGCAAAAAACTCACAAGGAACTGTTGAAAAAATCGTCATTTCTTCAAAACCAAGAATATTGTTCAAATCGGGGTTGTTTTCTGATAAAGAAAAAATAATCCTTGGATTTGCCGGAGATAAACCTGACTGTTTCCCCCACGACAGTGGGGCATCAGAACCAGAAATGACTCGACCAAAATTAACCAACACAACATGTTTTAATTCTTTTGAAGAACTAAAAGATGCTGGCTGATAATACCAAGAGACTGAACCCCCTCGCACCACTGAAAACATTGGCACCTTAGAAACCGCTGCATCAACCGCCTCCTTCCAAGTCTTAGACATATCAATGGTAATTGTATCGGAAAAAATTTTGCCTCCTTGGGGAGGAACTACTGCACTGATAGACTTTTTTTCTGCAGGTAAACCCATAGGCAACTCCTCTTGTATAGACCTATCTTTCTTAATTATATCACATTTTTGCTTGTTAAGCAACTAACAAAAAGCGCCGCCCTTTAGGCGGCGCTTTTCTAGCTTACAAAATTAAATTATTTTGCAGACTCTTCTTTCATCAACGGAAGATCGATATGACGAAGGAAAGCCTCAGCTTCTGCCTTTGTCTTAGCAGTAGTTACCATTGTGATAGCTAGTGAGAAAACATCACGGATGTCCTCATCAGCTGTTTCTGGGAAGATAGTATGCTCCTTGATACCAAGGGTAATATTTCCCATATCATCAATTGCAGTTGTCTTTAGACCGCGGAAGTCGCGAGTCTGTGGCAATGAAACATGGATCAACTTATCAACAAAGTTATACATGCGACTACCACGCAAAGTTACTTGGTAACCAATGATTTCTCCTTCGCGCAGTTTGAAAGATGCAATAGATTGCTTAGCAGCACGTGGACTTGGCTTCTGTCCAGTAATAAGAGCTAAGCGACTAAAAATAAGTTCGCGCTTTGCTTTATCCTCAACCTTACCAATACCAACTGACACAACAACCTTCTCCAAACGAGGAGCTTGCATTGGGTTCTTGTACTCAAAAGCTGACTTCAAAGCTTCGAATGAACCGCTTATCTTTTCTTTTATAGTTTTCATAAATTTCTAGATTTAAACTTTAAATCAAATGAAATCCGTAGAGTTGGAAGAATTTTGACGACCAAGACGTAGATAAACTACGGCGCGGGAGACAAAATTCTGAAACTCAAGGAGTTCGTTGATTTGAGTTTTAGATTGCTTTGCCAGTCTTCTTGCTAATACGCACTTTCTTACCTTCTTCGATCTTGTATCCAATACGTACAGGCTTCTTTCCTTCTACAAACGCCACATTAGAAATGTGAATTGGTGCAGACTTCTTGATTACCTGACCTTGTGAACGAGCGCGACGGTTTTTCTGATGCTTAACGATTACGTTAACGCCCTCAACGAGGACCTTGTCATCCTTAGAGATTATTTGCTCTACTTTTCCAGTCTTTCCTTTATCTTTTCCAGAAAGAACGATGACGTTATCTCCTTTTTTTATCTTCATATGCGTGTGATTAAACAACTTCAGGTGCCAATGACACGATTTTCTGATAACCAGCCTCCGCTAGTTCGCGAGGGATCGGACCGAAAACGCGGTTAGCCTTAGGCTCCTTCTTTTCTTTGTCCACTAGAACAACAGCGTTGTCATCGAAGCTAACATAAGAACCATCAGCACGACGGAAAGGCTTTTGTTGACGAACGATTACGCCGTAAACAATATCCTTCTTCTTTACCGCCTTACGTGGCTCTGCAGTTTGTACAGATAGAACGACCATTTCTCCTAGTTCAGCATAGCGCTTCTTTGAACCTCCTAGAACTTTAAAAACGCGACCTACTTTACCTCCAGAGTTGTCTGTTATCTTTACGATAGTTTGTGGTTGTATCATAAGCCTTTATTTTGTTACTAGAGCAAAACGCTTGCGCTTACTAATAGGACGACATTCCACGATTTCAACCTTATCACCAACAACTGCGGTGTTACCTTGATCGTGTACCAAGAACTTCTTGGTCTGTCGGATAAACTTCTTGTATTTTGGATGCTTTACGTAACGTTCTACGGCAACAGTACAAGTGTCCTGCATCTTAGAGGCCACAACTGTACCAGTGATCACACGTCCCTTGCCGTTTTGATATGTATTTTCAGTAGTCATAGTCATTTATTAGGCATTAGGGAGAGTATCCTCTCCGAGGCGACGATCATTTAGTTCAGTTAATGCACGAGCCACATCTTTGCGAGCGATTCTGTGAGCGCTAACATTGCGTCCAGCAGTACCGAAGCGGAAAGAACGAATTTCTTCTCTCTTTTCGCCAACAAGCTTGATTAGGTCGTTGTCCTTCATCTTCTTTATTTCATTCATCTTTGTCATAAAAGTTTCTTTGAAATTGATAGTGCTTATTTAGCACCATCACGGGTAACAAAACGACCCTTAAGTGGCAACTTGGCAGTAGCCTTACGCATTGCTTCACGAGCAATGTCTTCAGACACACCATCTACCTCGAATAATACTCGACCTGGAGCAACCTCAAATACGAAGTGATCTGGATCACCCTTACCCTTACCCATCGGAGTTTCAGCAGCTTTTTGGGTTACTGGACGATCTGGGAAAATACGAATCCATATTTTTCCAGTCTTACCAAGCGTACGAGAAATAACTCGACGCGCCGCCTCAATCTGATTACTTTTTACACGCGCTGGTGAAGTAGCTTCAAGACCATACGAACCAAAAGCAACAGTAATACCTCTTGTCTCAGGACGAGATAGTTTTACTTCGCTTTTGCGGCCTACTTGCCACTTGCGGTGTTTTACTTTCTTAGGAAACAGCATAGTAGTTTATTAATTACGAGTACGGCGATTTGGACGATTCTGAGCTGACTCTTCACGAGTATTTGCTCCAGCGCGACGGTCTGCGAAGACATCACCACGGTAAATCCAAACCTTAATTCCAATAACTCCATAAGGAAGATTTGCGCGAACACGAGCGAAGTCGATGTCAGCACGCAAAGTCTGAAGTGGAATACGACCCTTCTTTAGCTCTTCAGTACGAGACATATCAGCACCACCAAGACGACCTGACATCATGATACGTACACCTTGTACATCACGATTAGCCATAACCTTCTCGATTGTTTGCTTCAAAATACGACGGAACTGAATACGCTTTTCTAGACCTTCGGCCACCATCTGACCAACTATTTCAGCTGATGTTTCTGGTGAACGAATTTCTTCAATATCAATTTTTAGTTCTGGCTTTTCAGAAAGCTTAAGAGTTCTAAGAAGAAGATCGATTTCTTTCTTAATCTTAGTAGCTCCTTCACCACTGCGACCAATAACCAATCCTGGACGAGCAGACTTGATGATAACGCGAATTGCTTTCTCATCACGCTCAATCTCGATAACGTCAACAGACATTCCCTTCAAGCGCTTTGCTAGAAGTTTACGGATAGCAGCATCAGTACGAAGATATTCGCGGAAACGCTTTTTGTCAGCTGTGAACCAGCGGCTACGCCAGTCACGGTTGATTCCAATACGTTGAACGAATGGGTGTGCTATGTGTGTCATATTATTTCAATTCAATAGTTATGTGACTTGAGCGGCGATTGATCGGAGATGCACTACCGCGAGCACGTGGCATAAAACGAGTGAAAACAACACCCTTGTCGACCGAAACTTTAGCGATCTTTAGAGAATCTAAAGATCTTCCAGACTGCTCTGCGTTAGCAGCAGCAGAAAGGATTACTTTTGAGAAAGGAAGAGAAGCTCTTTTATCAACAAAAGAAAGAGTACGAAGAGCCTCTTCTACCTTCTTACCTCTAACCAAATCTGCAATAAGGCGAACCTTACGAGGAGATTGGCGATAATTTTTTAGAACAGCTTTCATATACTATTTCTTATCTGAAGACTTAGCTGCTTTAGCGGCTGCAATTTCTGCATCCTTCTTCTTCTGATCAAGTTCCTTCTGCATCTTACCTCCGTGACGAAGGAATTTTGTAGTAGGTGAAAACTCACCAAGACGATGACCAACCATTTCTTCAGTGGCCATTACCTCAATGTGAGCTCTACCGTTATGAACGCCAAAAGTAAACCCAACCATTTCTGGTGAGATTACAGCGTCTCTTGACCAAGTGTTGATAACGCCAGTCTCGCTAGCTTTTTTGCCAGCGATTTTCTTGAGCAGGCGCTCATCTATATATGGTCCTTTGTATAGCGATCGTGACATAAATTGGAAATTCGCTTCAATATACGACAAAACGGCGCATAAACGCCTTTTTGGGATCTCTTGTAAAGAAAGGTAACGGCCGTCCTTAACAGAGACCCCAAACCTGATAAATTGTTCTAATTTGTGCCTATTATTTCCTGCCAGGGAAATAAATGGCTCGAGGTTTGGAACGGGGCAATATTACGTGAAATAAGGCTAAATGTCAAACAAAATGGCCCGCGCTTCGCGCGGGCCATACATTTTCCAGAATCACGCTGCTTTAGCATAATTCTGAGGCGGCAGTGATAAAACTACCTTCCGGAAAATAATAGTTTTATGGAACACGAAATGCGGAGCGAATTGGGTAGAAGTAAGAGTAAACTCCTGATCTCCACAGTTCTCAGTCTTAAACCAAGAAATAAGGAAATTCAGTCCCAAAGGTGCAATTATATGCAAAAAGGGCTTCATTTCCTCTAACTTTTTGGTGTCATGATACGAAGGATGATCCTTGTACCAGACACACCTTCCCCACTTTTCCCGTTTATCATCAAAGCCAAATTCAACCTCGATCTCTTCAAGCTGATAACCAAGAGCAATCAAACGACTCAAAGCTTCACGCTCGAAGCTAGTACCATCAAGGTTGGCCTCGAACTGTAAATAATCGAGAGTATTTATCACACTGCCACCAAAATACTTCTCCAGACCTGGACGAATCCGTACAGTATCAGAGAAAGCACTTTTCCAGTCACGCGAACCAGTAATCTGCTCGATATCACGAATGACAATCTCGCACTCCACAGCATCCTGCAAGTCTTGGGCGGTGTTGAGCGCTCTCTTCTTAGATTGAAAGTTGATTGTCCACTTCCGCAAACGGTTCTGCTTTTTGCGAGCAGAACCCTGATTTTGGCCAGAGTGAGCATTCTTACCTTTAGACGGCATTTATTTTCCTCCTTCTTAAGATCAAACTGAATCCTAATCTACACCTCCAAAAAATTAAATCAATGCTTTATCTTATAAAAGAAAAACCACCTGAGATTCAGGTGGTTTTAATAAATTTTATTACTCAACTAATTCAATATTTCTCTGAGATAAAATATCATCAAGCTCTCTTCTTTTTCCTACCGACATTTCTATAATAAGCACCTCTTTAGGAGTTGTGCGCAACAACATTTCTGAAATATTTGATCCTTCGCAAACATCGTAACAAACACAGTCAGAGAAACGAACTATCTCAATCCACCAAGGAAAAGGATTTGGTAAGGTAAACCCAAATTTATTTTCGTTACTATAAGTACCTCTAAAACAAATCAGAGCATAATCACCGTCTGGTAAAGGTTCTAGAAAAGGCTCTCCAGAAATAGTTCGCGAAGGCAGTCTCATGCATTGCATCGAAAAACCTTTCTTTAATGCTATCTGATTCAATTAGAGCATAAAATGAAAACGTATTCAATTATCTAAAATAAAACAGCGCCCCAAAGGGGCGCTGTTTTATTTTATTCTTTACGTAGGGTTTACTTACCACTTCGCATACGTACTCCAGGCTTTCGTCTATTAACGATAAACTTATTAGAGTACTTCTTCGGACTACGAGTCTTCTGACCTTTTCCGGTCGGACGACCTTGCTTAGTACGAGAGCGCTTGTGTCCACGTGGCTGACGTCCTTCTCCACCTCCATGTGGGTGGTCAACGGCGTTCTTAGCAGTACCACGAGTCTTAGGACGAAGTCCCATATGACGTGCGCGACCTGCCTTACCAATTTTAACAAGACGATTCTCTTCATTAGATACTTCTCCAACTGATGCCCATGAGCTACTTAGAATCTTACGAATTTCAGTAGAAGGCATACGTAGTTGAGTATAACTACCGTCCTGAGCAACTACTTCAGCGTAGTTACCAGCAGAACGAGCAATACGAGCACCAGCTCCTGGCTTCATCTCAACTGCGTACACGAATGTACCAACTGGGATTTTTGCCAAAGGAAGACGGTTACCAGTAGTGATTTTTGCAGTTTCAGAAACAACAAATGTATCACCTACTTTCATGTTCTGAGGAACAAGAACGTAACGACGCTCACCATCTGCATACAATGCCAAAGCAATGAATCCAGTACGGAAAGGATCGTATTCAATAGTCTCGATACGAGCTGGAACATCCTTCTTGTTGAACTTGAAATCAATATCACGATAAGTGCGCTTGTTTCCAGCTCCACGATAGAAGTTGGTAGTACGTCCCTGACTGTTGCGTCCACCAGTTGAACGGCGACCCTTAGTTAGAGACTTCAGAGGCTTGCTTGAAGTAGAAGAAAGCTTCTTTTTGTACTCAATCACAGTCATTCCACGACGACCGGCTGAGGTTGGTTTATATTTTTTCATAATTTACTTTGCGGGTTTTGAAACCCATAACTGTAATAACTTTATACAAGAGAGATTGTGTCTCCCTTCTTAAGATAGACATAAGCCTTCTTCATACCGTGTTCAGTTTTTGTACGACGGTTGTTAGTAGTCTTAAATTGTCTAGGAGCTTTGTTTACGATGTTTACTTTCACCGGCGTCACATTGAAGAATTTCTTAACAGCATCGCGAACATCAAACTTAGTAGCAGTTCTTGCTACTTCGAATGTGTACACATTCTTCTCGCTGTTACGCATTGCTTTTTCAGTAATACGAGGTGAACGAATGATTCCTGAAAGGTCACGCTCAACTGTTGGTACTACTGCAGCATCACTCTTCTTTACAGAAGCAGTCTTCTTCGCTGGAGTTTTTCGACTAAAAAGTGCCATATTTTATAATTATCTAATTACGCTACACGACTTTCCAAAACCTCCAAAGAAGCTTCTGGATTAGACACGATAACGTACTTGTAAGTAAGAAGATCAACTGGGTTAACATCCTTTGCCATTACAACCTCGTAGTTGCCGAAGTTACGGAAACTTAGTTCAGTTGCAACATCACGGTCATTAAGAACGATAACTGCAGCATTCTTTCTCTTAGTTGCTAGTTCCTTCTTGTCAGAAGCTGTCGCTAGGGACTTGATGATGTTTTTAGCATCAGCAGCCTTTGGATTAGCAAAGTTCAATGTTTCAACAAAGATAACTTCGCTATCAGCATTCTTTTTAGAAAGTACGCTAGCTAGAGCCTTAGCCTTAACTTTCTTGTTAATTTTACGGCTATAATCTTTTTCAGCTAGAGGTCCATGAGCTACACCACCGCCCTTCCAAATTGGAGAACGACGTGAACCATGACGAGCACGTCCAGTACCCTTTTGCTTCCAAGGCTTTTTACCACCTCCGCGAACTTCTCCACGGTCTTTAGCATCAGCTGTACCAGCACGAGCATTACCCTGCATAGCTACAACCACCTCATGAACAAGGTCTGGATTCCACTTCGCTCCGAAAATATTTTCAGACAATGTGATTTCTGATCCCTTGCCACCATCTTGTTTGAATATTTGTGCTTTCATAACTTTTGGTTAAGGCATTAAGCGGTGATACCGCGAACTTCTACTAAAGTACCCTTTCGACCCGGGATAGCTCCCTTCACAAGGATAATGTTTTCGTTAGGGTTAACCTGAACGATTGAAAGATTCTTCACAGTAATACGATCACCACCCATACGGCCAGCCATACGCATACCTTTGATAACGCGACCGCCTGCGCGACCACCACCACCAATAGAACCCGGAGCACGAAGTGAGTGCTTACGTCCGTGAGAAGCGAGGTCTCCACCGAATCTGTAGCGCTTAACTACACCCTGGAATCCCTTACCCTTAGAAATAGCAGACACTGTTACTTTGTCTCCTGGAGTAAATACTGAAGCGTCGATAGTTTGTCCAACTTCAACTCCTTCAATTTTCTCATTCTGAGACTCGCGCGCGCGAAACTCTTTAACAAACTTTTTAGCTCCACCTTGGTGACCTAAATCAGCCTTTCCAAGACGAAACTCTTTTTGTTCACCACCAGCTACCTGCACTGCATTGTAGCCATCTTTTTCAGCCAATTTTATAGCTGTTACAGTTAGCGGATCAACACGCAAAACTGTTACCGGATAACAAACACCCTTCTCATCGAAGACTTGTGTCATCTTATCCTTTGTTCCTAAAATAAACTTCATTTATCTAGGTTATCTGATAAATGTCTTTGACCGGGAGATATAAAAAGCCGCATTTAAAGCGGGCTTAAGCCCGCTTTAAATGCGGCCATCGCCCATTGGTTCTCAAGAAAGCAAGCTTTCCATCAACGAACTTAGGTCTTAAAGACTCGGGTACTATACTGGATTTTATAAAAAAAGCAACCCTGAATCTATCAGAGTTGCATACAAATTAGCTATCAAAAAACCATACCGCTGGTAAAACTGGTGGGTCTTTCAATCTTTGTCCTTAATATTTGGACATAAATTTCAGTCTATTCTTCCGTAAGATCTCCTGTATGGATATTGGTGATAGACGCACCCAAAGCGTCTATCCGTTTTTTCTTACGTTCCTCTCCAGTCTCAAGAAGTGCTGGACTAATGTCTTTTCCATCCTCATGATGTGACACAATATTTCTCCCTTTGCTCAAAGGGTTGCCACTCTACTTTTTTATTCAAAAAATTGCAAATATTTTATCTCTCAAATCTCACGTAAATACCAGTTGGAATTACACGGTCAGAATTTGATTCTTGCAGGTTAAGATTACCGAAAGTACCAGAAATTTCTGAACCAAAAATACTTTCTACTGCTTGAGCAAAAGATTGTGGTGCAAAACCAGCAGCATAACCAGAAAGTAATACAAAAGAACCTGGTTTGTTAGACAAGATTTCTTTTAATTCACCCAGGAGTGGCATCAAATCTTCTTCGATATGCCAGACCTGACCTTTGGCACCACGACCAAAAGCTGGCGGATCAAGAATAATTCCATCGTAACTAACTCCTCTTTTTGCTTCTCGCTTCACAAAAGCTACCGCGTCATCAACAATCCAACGAATACCATCTTCAATTCCCGAAGCCTTGGCATTTTCACTTGCCCACTCTACTGATTGTTTAGATGAATCTACATGAGTAACTTTCGCACCAGTAGAGGCAGCTGCCAAACTAGCTGCTCCGGTATAACCAAAGAGGTTTAAAATATTGGCATTTTCGGTTTTATTAAGCTCCGAAACTTTTTCCTGAATCCAAGTCCATTGACTAGCATGTTCTGGGAAAAGCCCCAAATGCTTAAAGTTTCCAAGACGCAAACCAAAAGTTAGTTTATCAAAATTAATGTTCCACTTTTCTGGTACATCAGTTTGAAAAGACCACTTTCCTTCTTTTCCTTCAAAGGTAAATTTAGCATCAGCTTTTTTCCAAGCTTCTGGATTCAAAGGAGACCAAATAGACTGAGTATCTGGGCGATCAGTAACAATCACACCAAAACGCTCCAACTTTCGACCGTTTCCTGAATCGATTAATTCATAATCATTCCAGGCAGAAGTGATAACGTCTTTTTGCTCTAACATAATTATTTTAAATGAGATGGATTTTGACGACTCCACTCATAGAATACTACAGCAGCTGAAACTGCCGCATTTAGTGATTCAGTGCGAGAGTGCATCGGAATAGAAAGGCGATAATCGCAAAGCTCTAAAGATTTTTCCCGAATACCAGCTCCTTCATTCCCTACAATGAATACACTTGGTCGGTCAAACTTTGTCTCAGTCAAAACCTCCCCTTCCATATCTAGTCCATAAGTCCAGAAACCAGATTCCTTTAAAGTAGTTAGCGTCTGATTTACATTACCAACCCTAATAATTGGGATGCGAAAAACCATTCCTACAGAAGTTTTTACCACCGTTCCAGTAATAGAAACTTGGCGGTGTTCAGGAATAATTACTGCAGACATACCAAGTGCTGCCGCTGAACGTATAATAGCTCCAAGGTTGTG
This sequence comes from uncultured Candidatus Saccharibacteria bacterium, assembly GCA_964601615.1. GTDB lineage: Bacteria > Patescibacteriota > Minisyncoccia > Phycocordibacterales > UBA918 > OLB19. The sequence continues at coordinate 156,337 of CAZRNZ010000002.1, read as the reverse complement.
TGGATCTTGTACCTCAGCACAAACCGCTACTGCGGGATTCGTACTTAAATCAACCTCATCGAGAAATTTCTTTAAATCAACAAAAAGTGCCTTTGGGTTAAAGACTCCAATTACACCTTGATGAACAGCGTCTTTCCCTACTGCCCGAGCTTCATTACCAAGTTGCTTTACTGGCACCTTACCAACTTCAGCTAAAGATACAATTTCTGGCTCATTTTCAGCATTTTCTAGAAAAACTGTCTTAATAGTATGAGGTGCATCACGAAGAGCTTCCACTAGTGAGTGGCGACCATAGATATAAATCTTCTCGTCCTTTAGTTTACTTTTGGTATTTTTCACTCGCCCAATATAGCATAAACAGCTAAAAACTTGCATTTTTCTAATTAAAGTAGCACTATGTCAGAAGAGAAATGACCTCCCATAGCCATTTCTCTATTCCCACAGGCAGATCCTTAAAGGAGTTTTTCATGGGGAAATACGAAGCCGGAAAAAAGGCGTTAACTGCTTTCGGATTCTTAATCCTCATTTCCATTCCTGATACGTAGGACTACGAGGCCTACAAGTCAGCTGTACCGACAGTCAATTCGGTAAAACAAAGCCCGACGAGGCTATAAACACTCGTCGGGTATTTTTTGTTTTATTTATATATCGAAAAGCACCGCGGGCCTTCGGCCCGCGGTGCTTTTCTTTTCTAAAATGGCAACTAGCTCATTTTGACATCAATCGATACTCCAGAAGGAAGTGAAAGATTGGTCAAAGCTTCTACTACTTTAGCGCTCGGATTGAGGATATCGAGAACACGCTTATGAAGGCGCATTTCGAATTGTTCTCGCGCATCTTTATCGATGAACGTCGAGCGGTTAACTGTGTACTTCTTGATTTCAGTTGGCAAAGGAATTGGCCCTACTACTGACGCATCAAAGCGCATAGCAGTGTCAATGATTTGCTTCACTGAAGTATCAAGAATCTTGTGTTCGTAAGCGCGTACGCGGATACGTAACTTTTGTACATCAGAAGGGTTAACATCCTTCTTAGTTGTACGTTTTGTTGTTGTTTTTTTAGTTGCAGTTGCCATATTTGAAAGTGCTAAATTCTGAAATCAATATTGTTGACTAAACAACGATCTTGGTTACAACACCAGCACCTACAGTTCTACCTCCTTCACGAATAGCAAATGATTGCTTTTCTTCAAGAGCTACTGGAGCTACTAGCTTAACTTTGAAAGTTGCAGTGTCACCTGGCATAACCATCTCTACACCGTCAGCCAAAGTAACTTCACCAGTTACGTCAGTTGTACGAACATAGAATTGTGGCTTATAACCAGAGAAGAATGGAGTGTGACGACCACCCTCATCTTTACCAAGTACGTAAACCTCAGCTTCGAACTCAGTATGAGGAGTGATTGAACCAACAGCAGACAACACTTGTCCACGGTGTACATCTTCCTTCTTAGTACCGCGCAAAAGGATACCAGCGTTGTCACCAGCTTGTGCAGCATCAAGTGACTTGTTGAACATCTCAACACCAGTAACAGTAGATTTAGTAGTGTCCTTGATACCTACGATTTCAATCTCAGTACCAACGGTTACCTTACCACGCTCTACACGACCGGTTACTACCGTACCACGTCCTTCAATTGAGAAGATGTCCTCAACTGGCATAAGGAATGGCTTGTCTAGTTCACGCTCAGGCATTGGGAAGTAAGTGTCCATAGTGTCCACCAACTCAATAACCTTATTCCCCCAATCACTTGTAGGATTATCAAGAGCCTGAAGACCAGAACCCTTAATAATAGGAGCATCGCTGTCGTAACCGTTACTTGCTAGAAGTTCACGAAGTTCTTCTTCAACAAGCATAAGCATCTCTTCGTCCTCAACCATGTCGCACTTGTTAAGGAAAACGATAATCTTAGGTACACCAACCTGCTTAGCTAGAAGCACGTGCTCACGAGTCTGAGGCATAGCACCGTCGGTAGCAGCTACCACTAGGATAGCACCGTCCATCTGTGCAGCACCAGTAATCATGTTCTTGATGTAGTCGGCGTGGCCTGGAGCGTCAATGTGTGCGTAGTGACGGTTTGGAGTCCAGTATTCACTGTGAGAAAGTGAAATAGTAATACCACGAGCCTTTTCTTCAGGAGCCTTGTCGATATCCTCAACAGCTTTAATGTTAGCTCCGTACTCTCCACCCTTAGTGTTAAGTACGTTTAGAAGAGCAGCAGTAAGAGTAGTCTTACCATGGTCTACGTGACCAATGGTACCTACGTTCATATGCGGCTTTGAACGATCGTAATCTGCCATAATAATTAATATTATTTGTTACTAAAGCCCGCACACTGCTAATTGTTAGTTAAAAAGGAAAAAGCAGGACGTGCGCTCCAATTGTAGTGGCGCGAGAACATCGCACTACAACTAGGCACACATCACTTCTCAAAGAGCGCTATTCCTACACAGCAAAAAACTGTGAACGGGTGCCGGTATCGTACAGCAAGAAATCAATAAATGCAACCTATTTGAATACAAAAACAGACAACTTTCAAGGTTGTCTGTTTTTGTGTTTTTTAAACTTAAGAAGAAATATTATTCTTCATCCTTTGGTACGAAACCACGAGCTTTTTTGATGTCCTCAGCGATATTTGGAGGAACAACAGCATAGTGATCAAATTCCATTACCATATTGGCACGACCTTCAGTCATAGAACGAAGAGTTGTGGTGTAACCAAACAATTCAGATAGAGGCACTTTAGCGCGAACAACCTTTACCAAGTCACGGTCTTCCATTCCTTCTACCATACCGCGCTTAGAGGCAATGTTTCCGTTGATATCACCCATGAATTGTTCAGGGGTTGTGATTTCAACACGCATTACTGGCTCAAGAATTACAGCACCAGCTCTACGAGCAGCTTCCTTGAAAGCATTGATAGCCGCAAGTTTGAAAGCAATTTCAGATGAGTCCACATCGTGGTAAGAACCATCGTATAGTTCAACTGAAATATCTTCCATTTTGTAACCCGCTACCATACCGCGAGCCATAGCTTCTTTCGCTCCCTTCATAACAGCAGGAATGTATTCATTTGGAATAACACCTCCCTTGATACTATCGATAAACTCGAAGTGATCTTCACGAGTAACATTCTTCTTCACTTCTTCCCCTTCTGCTAGAGGTTCCATCTGCTTGATACGAATCTTAACGTGACCGTACTGTCCACGACCACCAGACTGCTTGATGTACTTGTATTCTGCCTCAGCAGCACCTTGAATCGTTTCACGATAAGCTACCTGAGGCTTACCAACGTTAGCTTCAACACCGAATTCACGCTTCATACGGTCAACTAAAATATCCAAGTGAAGCTCACCCATACCAGCAATAATAGTTTCTAGTGTTTCTTCGTCAGTTGAAACGCGGAAAGTTGGATCCTCATCGGCCAATTTCTTCATAGCAATACCCATCTTCTCTTGGTCGTTCTTAGTCTTTGGTTCGATACGCATCGCTACCACGGGTTCTGGGAAAGTAATTTGTTCCAAAACAATTGGCTTAGTTTCATCACAAAGAGTGTGAGAAGTCTTAACCTCCTTAAGTCCTACGGCTGCAGCAATTTCTCCAGCGTTAACCTCTTCAATTTCAGTACGCTTATCAGCCATCAAACGCACAATACGTCCAACACGTTCCTTCTCTCCAGTATTAGCGTTGTAGATATAACTACCAGCTTTAACTGTACCTGAGTAAACACGGAAGAAAGTTAGAGCACCAACGAATGGGTCTGTCTGCAACTTGAAAGCAAGGGCACAGAAAGGATCTTCATCAGTTGGATGACGCTCTTCTTCTGCATCAGTCTTAGGATTAACACCCTTAACTGCTGGAATATCAGCTGGTGATGGAAGATAGTCAACCACCGCGTCAAGAACACGCTGAACACCGATATTCTTCAAAGATGAACCTGTCATCACTGGAAAGATTTCGTTGTTAATAACAGCACTACGCATAGCTGCCTTAAGCTCATCAAAAGGAATTTCTTCACCACCGAAGAAACGATCCATCAAAGCTTCATTTGTTGAAACAATTTTTTCTACCAACTCATCATGGTATTTCTGAGCATCAGCTTTGTATTCTTCAGGAATTTCCTCTGCTGTTACGACAGTACCCATCTCACCAGTAAAGGTATAAGCCTTCATCTCCATCAAGTCGATGATTCCCTTTAGATTCTCTTCAGAACCCCATGGCATCTGGTAACGAACAGCCTTTGGAGAAAGACGCTTAAGAATAGTTTCAAATGAACGCTCAAAAGAAGCGCCAGTTCGGTCCATTTTGTTGATATAACAAATACGTGGCACCTTTGCCTCATCAGCATAACGCCAGTTTGTTTCTGACTGTGGTTCTACACCGGCTACACCATCAAATACAGCTACAGCACCGTCTAGTACACGCATAGAACGCTTAACCTCAGCAGTAAAGTCAATGTGACCTGGAGTGTCGATCACGTTAAAAGTGTACATCTGTGATTTATCAGTACGATCAAACACATCAGTCTTTGACCAGTTACAAGAAATCGCAGCTGCGGTAATTGTGATACCACGCTCACGCTCCTGCTCCATCCAGTCAGTTACAGTAGAACCGTCATGAGTCTCACCTAGTTTGTGAGTCATACCAGTATAGAAAAGCACACGCTCAGAAGTGGTAGTCTTACCAGCGTCCACGTGAGCAACGATACCGAAGTTTCGCATTCTATTAATAGGAAATTCTCGAGCCATAAATTATATAAACTTGTTTTTTATTTGTAATTCTTTCTTTATCAACAAAAGCGCAGACCGCGCTAACGAAAGTGCCGGTACTATACGGTATTTCTGCTCTTAGAGCAACCTGAAAAACTACTCAGAAGGCCTAACTCCAGCACAAGGAGCCTCTTCATTAATTTCAGAAAAAGGCACAAACCTTACACTAGCTGCCAAATTCACACGATAAGAATGCTGCAACTGCTTATATGAATCCAATTCTCTGACATCAATATCGGGATCAATAGTATCATTTACGAAACTAGTCATATCTTGCAACCACTGTCCTCTAGCTTCCTCTGAGCCATGATTCTTAACCATCTCAAATTCAGTTTCTGACTCAAGATCTGCTTTGTGGACATAGTCATAATACCAAACACCTCTAGCATCCACAGCAAATGATTCAAGATTATGTTGAGGATCCAAGCCATATCTCATAAACTCCCCAACAAGCGAATAGACTGTTTTTATATCACCCTCGCTAGGAGGAATAGATATGGTTCTCCACCTGTCATCACCCTCGGAAAAGTACTCAGCATATTCTGGAATAATTGGATGAGTGTGTCCAACACAAATCGACTCAATTTCTCCACCAGATATCTTTTCTTTAGCTATTTGAGTAATCTTTGTCACTTCAAGAGCAACCGTATCAACTTCACCTTCAGTCATGGGAGACCAATATCCAACTCCTTCACCTGTCTTAAAGAAAGTAAACTGTGTCTCATTTATATCTTCTTGTACGCTGTTTTTGGCAGCATCAATACCTTGATTCCAAGAAGCGGTTGGTTCTATTTCCAGAGCCTCAGCCTTCATTGTTGGTGCGGCAGCTAAAATACCTGCAACAACACTGGCTTTTATAATATTCTTACCCCAACCATTTTTATCCTTTTCTGAATTTGATGTATTTTTAGAAAAACTTTCCATTAAGTAATTATATCAAAGGACAAAACAAAAACCGCCGCATAAATGCGGCGGTTTTTGTTTTATAAAAAGTATTACCAAGCGAAGTGAGCGAATGCACGGTTGGCCTCAGCCATCTTATGTACATCATCACGCTTCTTCACAGCAGCACCTTCGTTTTTAGCAGCAAGCAACAATTCCGCAGCTAAAGCCTTGAACATTGGAGTACCCTTTTGATTTCGAGCAGAGTTGATTATCCAACGAAATGCCAATGAAGTACGACGCTCAGGACGAACCTCACGAGGAACTTGGTAGTTAGCACCACCAACACGACGTGAACGAACTTCCATAAGTGGTCCAGCATTCTGAACCGCAGTCTTGAATACTTCTAATGGTTCACCACCCTCTTTGTCATTCTTGATAACATCGAAAGCTGCGTAAACTACTTTGCGAGCAGTCTCTTTGCGACCATCCAGCATTACATAGTTTATAAACTTCTCTACTGTCTCATCACCAAACTTTACGTCTGGCTTTGGGATATTTCTCTTTTTTACTGGTCTTCGCATAATTTCCTATCTATTATCTATAGCGAATAAAATTCTAAATGATTAATATTTTGGACTAAGCTGCCTTTGGCTTCTTAGCACCATAACGTGAACGCCCCTGCATACGCTTATCTACTCCTGTAGAGTCGTACTTACCGCGCACAACAGTGTAGTTAACACCAATGTCCTTAACACGTCCTCCGCGAACAAGCACTACTGAGTGCTCCTGCAAAGAGTGTCCGATACCTGGGATGTAAGCTGTTATTTCCTGACCGTTTGTAAGACGAACACGAGCAATCTTACGAATCGCAGAGTTAGGCTTACGAGGTGTCTTGGTTGTAACACGAGTACAAACGCCACGCTTAAAAGGTGAGTTGTATGAGTTAGGTCGGTTTTTGATTTTATCAAAACCAACAGCTAAACCTCCAACCTTACTTTTGTGGACTGGATTAACTCGCTTCTTCTTAATAAGTTGTTTAATTGTTGCCATAAATCAATGGCGTGAAGATTACAACAAATGAGAGAAAATCGCAAGTCTTTGGGATATTTTAAAGAAAATTAAAAACCGCTAAGTCCAGTAAATAATTCAAAAACTGCAAAAACGACTTTAGAAAACGGTGTCCAAAGAAGATTTATAAAGATAAAGATAAATAAGAAGGTGCCAATTAAGCCAAATCTCTCAAAACTCTGCACAAATTTGCGATATCCGATTTGAGCTGACAAAGGCAAAAAAGGCTGAATTATCTTTGATCCATCTAGTGGAGGAAATGGGATCAGGTTGAAAAAAGCTAGTAATATATTGATATAAACAATATAGGATGAAATTTCAATTACAGAGGCACTTAATCCTAAAAATTCGGCAGAACGTATAAATAAGCCGAAAATTAAGGCTAAAATAAGGTTTACTACCGGACCAGCGATAGCAACCTTAGCTTCTCCCCACTTTTGGTCACGCAAGTTATATGGATTATAAGGCACTGGTTTTGCCCAACCAAAAAGTATTCCCGCATTAGTCAAAAGCAACAATCCAGGCACTAAAACAGAACCAATTGGATCGATATGGACCAACGGATTTGGCGACAACCTTCCTTGTAACTTAGCCGTTGGATCACCAAGGTAATTAGCCATCCAGCCATGGGCAATTTCATGCAGAACAATAGATATTATCAGTACTGCAATGATTATTATTGAGGCTATTTCAAACATATACTAATAAACCGCGATACCAATTAAAATTGCCATCAACACAACAAAGAAGAAAGTTATTGCCCCAATAATAAGCTGGGCTACAAACATATGTCCCCAAACCCCAAAGGCACGCTTTAGAAAAGAGTCAGAATTAAGCCAACCTTTGTAAGAGTACGTATCGGTCGTATTTTTGTTATTTTCTGTGTTATTCATAGCTGGATTCTAACAAATAACTAATATATTTCCCATTTGACTTATAAACGCTTGCGTAAGCCACTAATTATGGTAGTATTGCGCCACTATGGCTAAGCAATGCGAAATAACTGGCAAGACCACTCAAATTGGTGGACGATATTCTAACCGCACTCGTGCGACACAGTTTAACCCTTGTGGTAAGGTTCGTCGTTCTCCAAACCTGCAAAAGAAGCGAATCTTCGTTCCAGAGATTGACTCTCATGTAACTGTAAATGTTTCTACTAAGGGACTTCGTACAATTGCAAAGAACGGCGCATTCAAGACACTAAAAGCAGCTGGACTTATCTAGTATAAAGAATAAAAAGACCGAGAAGTAAAACTTCTCGGTCTTTTTATTCTTTTATGTTTTGAAACGAGGCCGCCACAGACCTATCTACCCATTCATTTATATCATCCTTATTTTCCAGAATTTCTTCTGGTAATAACCAATAAGAGCTAAGAGTTTTTTCTCCTACCTTAGTTTGATAACTAAAAGGATGACTTCCCATATCCTTAAAATATCTTAAGTTTGATTCATTAACTTTGAAGTACAATTCCCCATTAAGAGCCAAAGCAAAAATAACACCGTCTTTATATATTCCCCATCCACTAAACAAAGGCTTTGATGTAACTCCATCAATATCACCAAATAAATCTTGCACTACAAATAAATGGAAAGATTCATCTCTCATAAAATAATATTAACGTAATTCTAGTGATTGACCATCAGACCAAAATACAATCTTTCCTTTGTCGGATGTATTTAAAATCTCTACTCCATAATTAAAAAGTAAATCAGTAACCTCTAAATGAGGATGTCCATAGGAATTATCTTTACCAGCAGAAACAACTGCATGACTTGGAGACACTTCACTGAGAAACATCTCTGAAGTAGAAGTACGGGAACCATGATGCCCAACTTTTAATACATCACTCTGAAGACTATCGCCCTCGATCAAAACTAAATATTCCTCAATTCCTTTTGGCGAATCTCCTGTCAGAAGAAAAGATGTTTCACCATAAGTTAATCTAGCGACGATAGAAGACTTATTACTTTCAAAATCACTTACGTCTATATCAGGAAAAATAATATCTAAAAATACACCACCGCCCAAGTCATACCTTTGTCCACGTTTCGCAAAAAACACGTTGTATTTATTGCTTTTTATTCTTTCTTCAAAGGAAAGCCAAATGGCACTTTGACTAACATTTTCAGTCCTAATGACACCAGAAACCTCATATCGATCTAAGACAGAAACTAAACCAGTAATATGATCACTGTCTGGGTGAGTAACTAAAATATAATCAATATCTCTATCGAAAAAATCCATTACATCGCTAATTTCTCGCAAAACACTATTATCTCTTCCTCCATCAATTATCATCTGACCACCAGTTGGTGACTGAATAAAAATAGAATCACCCTGACCAACATCAAGAAAGACGACACAAAGAAGCGTGGGATTACAGACTGGTGGCCGGAATTTGACTCCGTCAAATTCCGGCCACCACATCAATAAAATAAAGAGCAAAAACAGCCCAATTACATAAAACCTTTTCCTTATTATCCTTTCATTCACTTACGTATTATAATGTCATAGCATTAGCCTTTAATTATTTCTTATGTACGAAGCTAAAACATTCAACATTCCAGAACTTGAAGGAATCTCACAACAATCAATCGACGAACACTACAAGCTTTATCAAGGCTATGTAAAGCACGTAAATCACATTCATAACGAACTAGAGAATGTGGGAGACGACTATGCTCGCGCTGAAATGATGCGACGTCTTGGTTTTGAATTTGGTGGTATGCGTAACCACGAATACTACTTCTCGCAATTTGAGGGAGGTGCCACAGATATTCCTGATGGTGAATTTAAAAATCTACTAGAGCAAAGATGGGGTTCTGCTGAGAAGTTCCTGGAAAATTTCAAGAAATTAGCCATGACTCGTGGAGTAGGTTGGGCGATGCTATATATAGATCGCAAAACTAACCAGCTAGTTTCTGCCTGGGTAGACGAACAACACTTTGGTCAATTGGCTGACTTAGATATTGTCCTTGGACTAGATATGTGGGAACACTCATACATGCTCGACTATCCACCTAGCGAGAAAGTAAAATACATTGAATCTTTCTTTAAAAATCTAAACTGGGAAACAGTAGCTAAAAGAATCTAACCAAATGCCCCGAAGCTTCGCTTCGGGGCATTTTATTTTTCTTCCTCAATTATCCAATCTTTTAAGTATTCAGGGGAATAATTAATAAAGTACCAAAATATAAATATTAATAGATAGCCAAAAGGTACAAAATAAAAAGAAAATGCTGGTACTACAAAAGCAGCAAATGGAAGGTTACCAAACCACTCTGCCAGAAAAATGATGTAAGAGAGTGACAAGTTAGCTAAATAAGCTACTGGCAATGCAAAATAAGGAGAAAACAGAGAGATAATCCCAGTTATAAATGTTAACAACATTGCTATTGGTACCATTGGTAAAACTAGCACGTTTACAACAACCGAAACCACTGACAGCTCCCCTATCTGATAGAGTAATATTGGTAAAACAAATATCTGGGTTGCAATTGTGGCAGTAAGAAATTCTCTTACACCAATAAATTGAGGTACTAAAGAAAATTTTTCTATCAATATTGGAGAAATAAATATCAAACCCATTGTCGCTAAGAAAGATAACTGAAAACCAACATCAAAAACCAAGAGATATGGATTCCATAAGAGCATAGCCAACCCCGCCACACACAATCCACGCAAAACTAAATAAGTTCTTCCAGTCAGACTCATAATAAGCAATAAACAAGCCATCAAACTAGCCCTTACTACAGTAGCACCAAGACCAACTAAAATTGCAAACAAAATTATTCCTACAATACCAAACCAAACTGATTTTGTTTTTCCTAAAACTGAATTGAGAATATAAAGAATAAAAGCCACTACAATCATTACATTATAGCCAGAAAGAACCACAATATGTATTATTCCAGTTTTGCGAAAAGAATTTTCCAAATCTTCTCCCAGAGCTCTCTTAACCCCCAAAAGTAATCCTTCTCCTAAACCAACTTGTGGTTCAGGTAAAACTTTTTCTAAACTTGCCATAAAATGGCCTTTTAAATCCAATAATTTCTCTATTAAGAAAAACCCATTTCCTTCTGATATTTTCTCTACCTTAGCAAATCCGACTGTATAAGAAACGCCTTTAGCTAACAAATAACCAGCATAATCGAACTCTCTTCCTAAATCTGTTTCAAATGAATCTGGTTTCGATATTTTTCCTGAAGCTATTACATAATCACCATAACTCCAATCACCACCAACTTCTGTTTTTACCAAAATAAGCCCATATTCAGTCTCTACATAAAGGTGAATGGAGTTTGTACGTATATCTGGTTCTTGCTTAATAACCCCCTCTAGAGTGACCTCTGTATCGACTTTACTATCTAGAACAGGATTGACTTCATTCCAACTCGCCACTTCCAAACGAAGAGCGCCAAGAGAGAAACAAAAGATTATTAGTGAGAACAATAATAAAGGCGCAGATGGAACTTCGTTCCATCTGCGCCTTATCACCACCACCACAAATCCGATCAAACAAAACCAGATAATCATTGGCATTCCTATCTGATAAAATGACCGAAAGAAAATACCTAAACAAAACGCAATAGTAGCAATGTAAAACCAAGTAACATTACTCTCCATGAACTACGATTTAATCGCAGCATCAAGTGCTTCATTGACCAGACGGTCGGCTTCTTTGTTAAATTCGCGACGAACATGTGTAAATGTTAGTAACGGGAAATCTTTCCGCAAATCTTGAATTGACTGATTAATCTCTTTTAATCCAGGATTTTTTACTTTATATTCTCCAGACAACTGCTTCACCACCAACTCACTATCTAGTTTCCAATCAAAAACAATATCCTTTGTCTTCGCACCATAGATTGCTTTAAGATTTAACAAACCCTGCAAAACAGCAGAATATTCAGCAATATTATTGGTACTTTCACCAATATACTCTGAGATTTCCTTAATCACTTCTCCATCAACTCCAGTTACAATGACTCCAATACCAGCCGGACCAGGATTACCTCTTGATCCACCATCAGAATGTACAAATATTTTTTCCATTATTGTGAATTACCTAAAACCCTTTCTGCATCTTCTCTAAAAGATTGTGTTTCTTCTTCCAAAATTGCTTTAAACAAAGGGAACATATCAGACAAGATAACATGCAAATCATCTTTATCAGCATACATACCCAGAACACGAGTAAACTCCGTACCAGAAGCCTCATCACTTTCAGCAATAAATCTGGTGACAGAACTTTCCATAATTAATCCACCCAAGTCGGCCAGGAAAATAGCCTTTTCATCTTGAGACATTTCTGAGAAATGAAACAGGTCTTCTATTCTGTTTTGAATTTCAGTTGTCATATTATCTTGTGACTTGTGTCATAACAACACGATTAACATAACTACCCAGACTTTCATTGTCATTAGTCTCAATTCCCCTTTCAAAAGCCTCGTTGACGTACTCTGTCCATCTTTCAAATCCATCGGTAGAAACTCCTTCAGGATATGAGCCATTCATCGCCATTGATTTTATTTCACCAAAATTATAATCCTTTAGAATTTCAAAAGTTCCCGAAACATCTGGACGACTAAATATAAAACCGCTCGCTCGCTCAACTTCACCGACTGTTCTATTTAAAGATTCTACAAAATTAACTTCATAAGAAATACTCTCTTCTGAAGGAGTCACTGTATTGGGCGAATATTGATCCACTACTGAGGTATTCTGATTCTCAGACTGATATAGTGAATGATCATCATCTTGTGATTCAAATTGATTTATAGATTCTTCTGGTGCAGATTCTATTATTGTATCTTCATTTATAGGTGCTTCAATATTTAACAATTCACGCAGTTTTTCATCTAAAATTGAAACATTTATTTGTTCGCCAGGATAAATCTTATTGATATTTCCTTCACTTCTCACTGCACCAACTTCTTTAGCAAACTCTGGATTATTTTCGGCATATTCAATCAATTTATCCAAAGCATTTTGTCTCTCAATTAAAGACATGCCTTCTAAAACCTCAGACTTTCCGCCCACAGGATTAGAGTCAGAACCTTTACCTTCCATAATATTCCAAACATTATCACCACTTTCTACAGTATGTAAAACCATTGAGGTTTCAGTTTCAAAAGCTTCAGCTCTTTCAGGGTTTTCTTCAACTTGAATTTCAGTCTCAGATATAGCAGTCTCCGAGACCTCAGAAGATGAAGGATTCTCTGGAATAACTTCAGTTTGAACATTTGGAACATCAGTATTTACAACTGCTTCAGCCTGTCTAGCCACAACCTGTTCAACAGGAGCAATATCATATACGGAAGGATTAGCGATTGTTTCAGGTGTTGATTCTGAAATATTTTGCACATCGGGAGTAGTTTCAGATAAAGACTCATTTACTGGAGAAATATCCTCCACAACTCCTGTTGTAGTTGATTGTTCAAATGAAACTTCTGGGGTTTCGGGTAATGGAGCTGGCTCTATCACAGGAAGGTCAGTCATAACTTCTTGTCCAAGACTACCAACATACCCAGCAGCACCAATACCAGCAGCTACACCAGCGATATTTGAAACTGTTTTTGCTTGCACTTCCCTAGCACCAACATCTACAAAAAGCTGTTCCATTATCTTTTCGTCATCAAAAAAAGATTTGGTAAAGAAATCTTCACCAAGATTATTTCTTGCTTGGTCAAGACGATTTTTAGCATCTTTTACATAAGTTGCGTTAAGAGCAGTACCCAAAGCAAATCTTGTTCCAACTCCTGCACCAATAGCTGCTGCAACTGGAAGTAACCCACCTGACAGAGCTGCAGCACCAACAGCAGCAAACATGATTGGTTTTTTGTTTTTATGTAAAGCCTCTATAGCTGGGCGAAGTTTATTTTCACCCCAAGCTTCATCAACAGCCTGCTTTTGTTGATTTAATCTTTCTTTGTAAACACTAGTTGTTAAACGGTAAGCCAACATACGTTGATAACGCTCAACTACCTTGCTATCTTCTGCATATCTATCACCTTCTTTATTTAACTTTAAATCTTTTAGAGATTTTGCCGCATCTTTGTATACATAGCGTAAAGCTTGTGATTCTCCTTTTAAATCTTTTAGTTGTTGCGTGAGTTCTGGCTCTAAACCAAACATCTTTCTTGGTAAGTTAGCAAAACCACGCCATCCTTTAGACTCACGCAAAATATGCTTGTGATAAATTTCATTGAATTCTGCCTCTTTGGCGTTCGATTTGTCTCGAAATTCCTTCCAGCGTTCTTTAGCCTTTTCAAAATCAGGAGACACTTCTTTTTTTTCAAAATTTTCGTCAACTGTTTCTAATTCAAGATTATCTGAAGGGGTAGATTTTATATTCTTCTCAAAATCTCTTAATTGCTGACTAACAATCCCTTTTGGAGCATCAGGGTCAACTTCTCGTCTTGTCTTAATAGAAAAAACTCCATCACTTTGTTCTGAATTAGTTCCAACAACTTCTTCAGCTTTATTTGGCTGAACATCAGTATTATCAAGAGAAACACCATAAACTGCCTGTTCCCAAGTATCAGACAAAATCTTATCTTCTCCAGATAATTCAGGCACCACTGGACCGAGTTCAGCACTCACATTCAAAGTAGCACTTTCCTGATTATTCTTGCTATCCATAATCAATATTGTAACACTATGATGATTTTAAAATCTTGATGATTGTGAAGAAAAAGAGGGGGCGCCTGCGGCGCCCCCTCTTTTCTTCTTAAACCTACAAAAATCTAGAAGAGATATCCATCTCAATCTGCCTTCTTGGCTTGGCGTACCTCTGATATGAATAATCAATCAGCTCATTTACCTTGTTGATATCAACTTCTTTCGGTGGAAGTGTATGAATATTAAAGGGTTTTTGTGGTGTACCATCAGCCAAAATACGCAAGAAAGCCTGACGATTCTCGATATTCATCAAATCTTTACTGGTGAAAATTGGTGAAAATTGTTTTTCCAGAAACTCTGAGTCCTCTGGGCCAACACGGAATGTCGCTATAGAACCAACGTTTCCAAAAACAGCATCTTTAATTTTTTCGTCTAACTGAGCAATAAACTGATGCGCAACAGTCAGTCCTAACTTATATTTTCTGGCTTCAGATAAAATTGCTGAAATAGAATCAGTAGTAATATTTTGAAACTCATCCATATGCAAGAAAAAGTTTGGATAACCTTTAGACATATCATCCACACGAGAAAGTGCTGCCATTAAGATTTTACCGACAATAATCATACCAATAAGGTTGGCGTTTATTTCTCCCAAACGTCCTTTAGATAAATTAACCAACAATATTTTTTTCTCATCCATCAACTGACGGAAATTGAAAGAAGAATTTTGTTGGCCAATGATTGGTCGCATAAAATCATTAGCTGTAAACACATCAAACTTAGAAGTAATGTAAGGAATAATATTCTCTAAAGAAGCTTCTCCACCAGCTTTTGTCGCAATTTCTGTCCAAAATTGAATCACCACCGGATTCTTCGCTTTCTTTAATTTCATTCTACGGTAATTTGCATCAGCAAAAACTCGAGCGATATCAAGCATTGTTGAACCACTAGCTGGATCTTCAAGCACTAATAAAGTCGCGTTACGGAAATATTGCTCAAACATCGGCCCCATACTTTCTGGCACAGCGCCATAAAGTTTTTGAAAAATTGAAAATAATTCATTTACGACAAAAGTTTTTTGCTCAGGAAATCGCTCATCAAATTCAAGCATATTAAGACCAATAACCCTATCCAACCTAGCTGGGTCAAAATAAATCACATCGTCTTTTCTATGTTCTGGAATAGAGCCGAGAATATCAGCAATATCAGTTCCGTGTGGGTCAATAAAACAAACTCCGTGACCTGCTTCAATATCCTGCACCAACATATTTTTCATCAAAGTTGTCTTTCCAGTGCCAGTTTGTCCAATGATATAGAAATGTCGCAAACGGTCCTCGTCGCTGATTTTAACTTCAGTTTTTATGCCTCTAAAATCATTTATACCCAAAATCGTCCCTTCCACAGGCAGATTACTTGGAGCTGGCGCTGAGGCAGATTTTACCTGACGCAAGCTCGGAGCAACCTTGCCACCGATCGCTGAAGGCAAGTGAATAATTGTAGTAGTCTCTTCAAGATTCCAAGTCATCACCTCAGACTGATTCCAGTTACGCAAAGAAAAATCACGTAACAAAGCCTCCTGTTTGCGACCAGAGGTTTTTTTCCAAGTAATATTATTACCCTCACTATTTTCAAACTGATTAAAGCTGGCTATCAAATCACTAAGAATTGCTGAGGCTTCCTGTTCAGTCCGTGATGATGCAGCCACTCTAAGAGAAACTGCCACAGCTGGAGTTTTTAGTTTGTTGTTAAACTGCTCTAACAAAGCATTATCTACCTGACCTGCTCGCTCAGTTTTTTTATCCTTTTCTTTATTTATCGCTTCCGCACTCTTGAAAACACTAAAAATCTCACGCGCGACTTTACTCGCTACACCTTTATCCATTTCTGACAAAGCAGTTTTTACGTCCTCTCCGGCACGAATAGACTCAATTGCGCCACGAGCTTTATCAGCATAATTATCCTGCCTTGAACCAATCATTAACTGAATTGCAGCCCCTTCACCCTCTTTATCAATCTTAGAAAATCCATTAAGGAGAACACTGAGTGGATCAACATCAAAATCCTGATAAGACCGAAGTGGATAAAGAGAATGTTTTGCTAATGAAGCAGTTGCCCCAACGGAAACACCAGATTCATTAAAAATATTATAGTCATTTGGTCTTTCTAAAATATTGGCTGATGGAAAAATAGAGAGAATCTGTTTTTCAAGTAATCGCTTATTTTCACTCGGTACAGAAATATAAAAAGAGAAATCACTTTGGTTATTCTCCTTGGCAATTTCAATAGTAAACCAAGAGCCGCGCTTATTATCTTCTGCCACCGAAATCATGCCGGAGTAAAATTGTTCCATGCCAGAAATAAGTTCAGTTAGACTTTTTTCACGACCACCTTCTTCAACATCAGGAAGATTAACCTCAAACAACGTCATATGTAGAGGTTTCCATAAAGCATCTTTTTCAGTGAGATTAATTTGCTGGCCTGAAGCAATATAGGAAACCAGAGAACGATGCAAATCATCAAATAAATGTGGGTCATTTAATTTTTCGGCTACTGCAATAGTATTTTTGATTCCCTTTTCTGGAATCATAGCAATCAATTCTTGTACTTTTTCTTCAGATGTTTCTGCTTTTAGATTTGCAGCAGTTTCATGAGCCTCATTATCATTAACAATACTTTCAGATGAAAGGATCTTTTCCGAAGGTGTAACAGAATAACGGCGCACAGTATCTAGAGCTGAAACATTTCCAGCTTCTCTATTTCTAACTATCTCTTTTCGGAGAAAAGCAATTTCTTCCTCAGGCGAACTAAATTGTTTTTCAGGCAAACGTTCCATAAATAATTTATGTAATTGTAACCCGAATAATAAAACATTACTTAAACAATCTGTGGCAAACTAAAATTAAATTGCATCAGTTGATAAAATATCTACAATCCGCAGACGAGTTTGTCTGCGCCCCATAAAATAAGATTCCTCAACATGGGCTAACAAATTAAAACTTTCGTTTTCTTTTGGTTTCGCTTGAAAAGAATTTTCATCCGAGAAAAATGCAATAGCTTCTATTTCACCATTATAAGTAGAAAAAGTGAGCTTAAGATGTTCTTTAGCCTTACCAAAAACATCTACTTTTGCTGGCATTACACCCCGAAAAGCAAAAATTGGTTTAGGATTTGCCATACCAAATGGTGATAATTGCTTGAGTGTCTTAAGTAGAGAATAATTTATATCAGACAAATCTAAATCAGCATCAATAGTAATTTCTTCATCTATCATAGCCTTCTCTCCCAATGACTTAAAAGAACTATTTAACGCTTCAGTTAAATGAAATATCGCATCTTCCTTAACTGCAAAACCGCCAGATGCATGATGTCCACCATGCTCCAAAAACGATTCACTTGTACCATTCATTAGATTTACCACACTGACGTTGCCGCCCGAACGACAAGAACCTTTAATAACACCATTTCCATCTCGTCCCCAAAGAAAAACTGGTCTACCGTATTCGCTTGAAATTGAATTAGCACAAAGTCCAACCAGAGCCGGTCGCCAAGATGGATTACCGAGCACAATTACATCAGGAACCTCTGTTAATTCTTCGAGACGATGTTTCAATTCCTTAGTCATGGCCGCCACAATTCCCTTTCTTTCATTGTTTAGTTTTTCCAAATGAGTTGCTCTTTCTCCAGCAGCCACTTCTTCTTTAGCAGATAAAAGTAAAAAGGCGTCTTCTGGTGTATCCATACGAGATGCTGCATTTATTCTCGGTGCAATAGTAAAACCAATATCATCTTCAGTTAAATAAGCCTGATTTGCTTTGGCTTTTTTTAGTAGGTGATGTAAGCCAGGTCTACGAGACTTTCGTAAAACTAGTAAACCATAATGTGCAAAAATGCGATTCTCACCCAACAATGGCACCATGTCACCGATAGTTGCTAGTCCTACCATATCGAGCCACCACTTTTCGGCGCCGTCTTTAATAGAAAAATTTCCTTTTTGAATAACCGCTTTAGCTAACTTAAATGCAACTGCTGCGCCACAAATATGTGGAAAAGGATAAGTATCACCAATTCGAGGATTTACAATTGCTACAGCTTCTGGCAATTCTTCTTTCGGCTCGTGGTGGTCAGTAATGATTAAGTCGATTCCGAGTGAGGCGGCGCTTTGCGCCGCCTCCAAATCCGAAGTACCACAATCAATCGTAATAATAAGGCCTGCCCCTGATTCAGCCATTTTTTTCACTGCTTCAATACTCAAACCAAATCCATCGTAATGCCTATGTGGAATATGATTAGAGAAATTTTCATGACCAATTTCTTTAAAAAAATCATGCAAAACTACAGCTCCCGGAATACCATCACAATCGTAATCAGAAAAAATCGCAATATGTTCGCCGTTTTTTACAGCCAACAAAACCCTATCAACAGCCTTGTCCATATCATTGAGCAAAAAAGGATCGTGGGTCTTCTCATAATTTGGAGCCAAAAACTCCTCTTCAGCTTCTTTATCAATTCCGCGACTTCTAAGTAAATGGGTTAAAATATTATCGTCCTTGCGGTCTAAAATTCTATATTTGGACATACGTAGTGTACCGAATATAATAGCACTTGAGCGAAAACATAATAGTTTTGTAAATATTATGTTTCTATCCAGTAAATTTAATTATGCCTGACTCAATATTTTCTAAAATAATTCGCCGTGAGATTCCAGCTGAATTTGTCTACGAGGACGATATTTGTATAGTGATTATGGATAAGTTTCCTGGTGTTAAAGGTCAAACACTAGTAATTCCAAAAAAAGAAATTGATTACGCTTTTGACTTAGATGACGAAACCTATTCACATATTTTTTCTGTAGCTAAAAAAATCGCCAAAGCTTCAGACAAAGCTTTCAATGCTTTTCGTACATGTTTAGTAATAGAAGGATTTGAAGTGCCGCACGCACACATTAAGCTTTATCCAATACCGGAAGGTGACAAAGATTTATCTGCTTCGATGAAACCACAAGGTATAGCTGAGGATGAAGAATTAGCAAAACTAGCTAATGAAATAAAAAACAACCTCTAAGGTTGTTTTTTAACAGCTTCTATTGCCGGAAGAGTACCTGTTTCGAGAAATACCAGCATTGCCCCACCAGCCGTAGACATAAAACCAAATTTATTTTCCAGATTGAGTGAGCGAATAGAAGCAATAGTGTCTCCACCGCCAACCACACTAAATGCATCTGATTTTGAAATTGAACGAGCCAACATTTCGGTACCAAGTGAGAAACCTTTTTCAAAATTACCCAACGGACCATTCCAGAGAATAGTTTTTGCTTCAAGCACAATTTCCTCTAAATCTTTCAAAGTAGTTGGACCTAAGTCCATAATTATTTCATCTGGCAAAACAGCTCTGGGACCAACTTCTCGCACTCCTTTTGGACCCTCTACCACAACATCAAGAGGTAGCTCTATTTTTGGATTGTGTAAAATATCGTCATTACTTAAATCTACATCTGAAATAAGAGACTTACCGACTTCGTATCCTTTGGCTTTAAAAAAATCATTTGCTAATGCGCCACCGATTATTACTTTGTCATAAATATCAGCATAACGTTTTACTAAGGGCATTTTTGTATCAAATTTTGCTCCACCTAAGATAAAAACTGATGGGGATTTTGGGTTCATCACCTTGCTCAGAGCCTGATATTCTTGCCAGAAATTGAAACCAAAATAAGATGGTAGATATTTGGGAACACCAGTTATTGACGCATGTTCTCTATGAGAATCAGAGAAAGCATCGTTCACATATATATCTGCCAGACTAGCCAGCTCCTTAGCCAACCCATCATCTCCATTAGTCTCTCTGGTGTCTTGTCGTAAGTTTTCCAACATCACCATTTCGCCATTTTTAAGAGAAGAGACAGTGCGGGAAGCTTCGCTTCCCGCACCCAAAACCCCACCCCAACTCACCTGTGTCATTTCATTTAAAGCCTCTTGTACTGGTTTTAAACTATCTCCAGCGCGTCCAATATGACCTATGATAATAATCTTGGCTTCTTGTTTTTTTAAATACTCAATAGTTGGCAACATCTTTTCTAAACGAAAAGTATCAGTTACCTTGCCATTTTCTGTCGGCACATTTAATGAAGCACGCAGTAATACATTCTTTCCTTTTAGAGAAACAATATCTTCTACTAAAGGCAATGTTTCTCCCTCTAAAATTTTCTTGCCAAACAAACCTTTAAGCCAATTGTGCATACTTATCTGCGGTTTTTATTATTGATACAAACTTCTTTGCTTCTAAACTTGCGCCACCAATTAAAAATCCATCAACATTACCGATTTTTAGTAATTGTTCAGCATTCTCTGGATTAACTGATCCACCGTAGATAATACGAACCTTAGCAGCTTTTTCTCTATCGTATAAATCTGAAAGGACTTTCTGTATAAACAACTTCATTTCCTCCACATTTTCTGGCGTAGCATTCTCACCAGTACCAATTGCCCAAACTGGTTCGTAGGCAATCACTATATTTTTTAAATTAGATGCATCAACATTTTGTAATGCCTGTCTTATTTGCTCTTCTATAAAGGAAAAGTAATCGCCGAGGTTATCACGAGTTTTTTCACCAACACAAACAATGGCAGTAGATTTCATTTCATGAAGTCTATGAATTTTTTGATTCACTTCTTCGTTCGTTTCTCCCTCTGAACGTCTTTCTGAATGGCCAACTATAGAAGCCTTAACACCAACGGAACGTAATTGAGTGGCACTAATTTCGCCCGTATGGGCACCATCAGAAAAAACCGAAACATCCTGTGATAGAAATTCTATTTTTTGTGAACCTGACAACTGAGCTAAATCAGCTAAAAATATATTTGGTGGTGCAACAGAAATAAGAGACTGTCCGTTTCGATTAGATAAACCTTTTTGAATATCAACAAATATCTTTTCTGCTCTTTTTAAGGTTGCTGGATTTTGTTTCCAATTAGCAATCAAAAGAGGATTTTTCTTCTTTTGCATAGGTAAATTGTAACACAAGGAAAAAGGAGGGCGCCTACGGCGCCCTCCTTTTTCCTCTAAATTTCACTCCACTCACTAACACTCCAAGAACCAGACGGGCCAGTATTGAAATTTAAATCCATCAAACCTGTTTCATATCGTACCTCAGTACCACCATCCATAATTATTTTTTTAGCAGTAAGTTGTTTCGCTTTTGCACCACCAGTTACTCGCAATGTCCCATTTTGAGCATTTAAAATAATTGATCCTGAACCACCATCAACCAATATGGCTGGATTATTGTTACAACCTGGCGCATCAGGGCAAGAACTAGTAGTAATTGCTAAAATATAGTTTCCGTTAACATTATTATTTTCAATCTTCCCACCACCAGTGGCGATAATTCTGCCATCAGCAACAATCACTCCACTGTTACTTCCATAAGAACTTGATGTGCGCAAAATTGCTCCACCATCAATAGTTACATTACCAGTCACCCAAACAGTTCCTTCTATCGTTAAACTTCCGCCTGAGGTTACTCTCAGGTTACCATTTATTTTTCTTGCCCCTAAGGTTACATGCTGAGTAGGATAATTTCCTGCTACAAAATCTCCATTATAAACTCCACCTGCCTCAGCCTCCTGTTTCCAAGCCTCGATATTTCCATCAGACACAGGAAAAGGTTGCGGTACAGGGTCAGGCCTTGAAGAATCACAACTCTTATTTGCATAAGAACCGCCCTGACAATACATCACCCCACTCACATTAGCTCCCTCAATCACATTTGCCCACGCGTCACCATGAACATTTATACGATTATTTTGATTTCCTGAAATACGTCCAGTTTGTCCGCCAACATAGATATCAAACAATATGTCTCTATTATTCGGGGTTAAATCATTCCAAGAATTACCTCCAAAAATACCGGTTCTAGCAATACCATTATTATAAATATTTTGATTAGTAGCTATTACATAATAACTATGCCAGGTATTAGAAGTATCAAAAACTAACCAATAAGTGTTATTTGGATTTAGATTAACAGAATTGGAAAAAGGTACCGTAATGTAATTATACGAAGTTGTAACGTGACTATTTCCAATTAAACCAGATGCCAATACAGTATTTCCAGGACGACCACCATTGTCATTTACTATCTTTACTTCGATATCATTCATCCAGACATTAGCATACTTCTTTATATAAACTCTCACACTAGTTATTGGGGTTGTAGTGGAAACACGAAAACTTTGGGCTAAATCTTCGGGTTTCTGATCATTGTGAACTAACTGACCACCAAATAATACTTCTCCGTTTTGCAAACTTGAGTTTACCACTTCAAGTGTAGGTGCCTGACCATTAGCTACAGTCACAGAACCATGAACTTGTGCACCGCCGTGTCCAATAATATTTCCATTGGAATAAATATTTCCATGAACTTGTGCACCGCCATAAAGCTCAAACCCTCCCTGACCAGTTTGCATACCATAATTAAAACTCACCCCCTGACTCTCAGACACAGCCACCCGAAGCCGCCTAGAAACATCTTCACTGTCTGACTCTACCTGCACCACTCTGCCAGAAAAATTTGTAGCCACCGAAACCGCAGTATCAATTCCGCCAAGTGTTATTACATCTTGGGTTGGTACACTGAGTTGATTTTTCATTTTATAAAGTACTTCATCAGCCACACTAGAAGCAGCCACAAAAGCTCTCTTAGAATTTAGAATGTCGGCTGTCGCTCGATTGGCAGAGATTAGAGGATTAGATAAAGCATAAATAACAATAGTTGAAACCGCTACAAAGATAAGTGTATTTAAAATAACCACGTAGCCCCCTTTGTTTGACCTAGAACTTCCTAAAAATTGATGAGAAGCGAGGCGTGGACAAACGAGGAACTGCTGCGTATTAGATATACGATAAAGTGACGAGGTTGTAACCACAACAAAGCTTGTCGCTATTTTTAGGAAGTTCTTAATCATATGAACGTCTTAATACTACCAATCCAGGATAAGTCTTTGTGACCAATTCTCCCCTAACTGAATAGGTTAAATCAAATTCATAACGAACAGCATAAGAAACTGGTGTCAAAATTTGATTAAACAAAAACTTAGAAACATCAATATCTTCTGGCGTCATCTCTGTTTTTGTCCCATCAACATCCATTACAATCCGATTATCTGCAACATAGAAATCTTTTTCTACCAGATTCATATTGCTGTAAGTACTAATAGAAAGTCGTCCAATTGGGGCATTGAATACACTATTTGATTGATCAATGGTTGCACCAGAACGAATCTCTGTAGATAAAACCTGCATCAAAGTACTAGCTGTTCTATCGGCACGAGAATTAGAAACCAGAGAAAGATAAAGATTATAAACATTGAACATCACATAAGAAAGTGCCAACAAAATAACTGTCATGCTAGCTAAATAAACCAACAGCTCTACTAACGAGAAACCTTTTTTCTGTGCAAACTTACTCATAATTATTATGGACCAACATTTCTGCAGTACTAATTATCTGACTTCTATCTCTCCCCAAAATCTCAATAACTACTCTTTTAGTATTTAAATCCTCAGTTCCTGCTCCAGCCAAATTACCTAAATTATCTCGATAAACCGAGAAAACCATTACTCTTCTTGCGTAAAGAGAATTTTCTTCATCAGATTCTGACAGAACATATTCACTACCGTTCCAACTCAAATAATACCAATCTCCTTGATTTAGTTCACTGATATTCTCCCAAGCAAAATCACGTAATAAAACAACAGCTTCGCTAGTTTCTTCTAACAAAAACGCGGCCGTAGTCTTTTCTTCAGTTTGGTTCTCTATCGAATTAAAAAATTCAAAAGAAGCGACGAATGCCGCTAGAGTAATAGTAAAAATTGCGGCCGCCACAATCACCTCTACAATTGAGAAAGCGCGACTTATATTTTGGTTTTTAAGATAAACTCTCATTTACTATTGTGAGGTAATTCCTCCTCCCTGACCAATCTTAATCACTTTTCTATTTTCTGGATTAGCCCGAGAAGATATTTCTATAATTGCCTCATCACTGGCAGACCCAGTAATACGAGAAAAAATAATTACCTCTTCATTTCCTAGTATATCAGTGCTCAATAATAAGCGACTGTCGATATCATGTACAACATTGTTTACATCTTCTGGATCATATTCGTAACCACTAAATTGCACATAGCTATTTTCAGTAAAATAAATTCCATGTGGCAAGCCATTCTTTCCAGCTACCGCTTTGGCTTTGGCTTCTTCTAAGTTAAAAACCAAACTACTTTGCAAAGTATTAAGCAAAACTCTTTCCTGCATAAATTGCAAAGACCAGACTGAAACTGCCAACAAAATCAAAACAATGGCAATTACCACTATTAATTCCATTAAAGAAAATCCTTTGCTAGTAAATAGTTTTTGCATACGTATATATTACACTAGGCAAAATAAAAGAACGGGTTTAAACCCGTTCTTTAAGTTCTTTTCAAGAATGTACAACACTTATTTTTTGTTTCCTTACAATAAAAGCTACTATCACAATTGAAGCAGCCATAATAAGCAAAGTCAGAAATTCTTTAACGCCACAATAATAATAAACGAAAAAGTGCACTGCCGTAAAGGGCACGACAGCAAAGGCAGCAAACCCCAAACCGAGATCGTCCAACTCAACCAAGTGAGTTATACGACGATACATCAAGATAATACAAACCCATAGCAGAATTGGTCCATAAAAAAATAAATTCAACGTTAATATATTCTTCCAATTGAGATCCAATTTCTCAAAATATGAATTTATTTGCCAATCACCTTGATAGGCAACCTTGCGAATAGCCGCATACTCTTCAGTAACGATTGGGACAAACCAACCGATACGAACATCATTATCATCATTAAGTTGTATTTCTGAAACTTTTCCAGATATCAAGTCTCGTGCCTGTTCAGCACTAAGACCAAAAGGAACATTCTCAATCCGAGCTTTTTCTATCACCTCTTCCAAGACGAGGACATCGCCCTCAAGGCGAACACTTTCAGAAGCGGAAGTGTTAATTGTAAGCGAGGAAAAGCTACAAATGAGCAAAGAAATTAAGAATAGAAAATAAATGCTCCACCCACGACTAGCGCTGTTATTGTTAGAGAACTTTACCAACATTAGGAAACCTCCCTTTGAAGCAAAGATTTCTAGAATAGAAATCTACCTATCGAGTATTAAACAGCAAAATAAAATCTAATTCAATAGCTAGGCAAAATTGAGAAAAATATCACTCCTTTTAAAACCAGAGAAAATCAATAAATAACTTTAACCAATCGAATCAGTAATAGAATAAATCGGGGCAATCATTGCTAGCGCAAAGAAACCAACCACACCACCAATTACCACCATCAACATCGGCTCAATAATTGTTGATAGATCCTTAGTCTTGCGCTCTACTTCATTTTCATAAAAAGTTGCCAAGTCCTCCATCATCTTACCTACCTGTCCAGTTTCTTCTCCCACCATCATCATTTCACCTACAAAAACTGGATAGAGTTTTTCATTAGCGATAAAAACACTAGAAAGTGCATCACCCTTTTCCACAGCCTTGCGTGCTTTTTTAAGTATAGGTTTGTAATAAACGTTTTGAACCACGTCAGTTGTAATATCAATTGCATGGATAACATCAACACCTGAAGTTAAAAGCGAGGACATTGTGCGTGCTGTACGAGCAGAGTTTACTTCTTTTACCATCGTACCAATTACCGGTAAGTGTAAAATCAGCCAGTGCCAAATAGTTTTTCCAATATTTGTTCTAAGAAAAATAATAAAACCAACAATAGTAGCAAATACCCCTCCTAGAAAAACTACTGTATTTGCTACCATAAAATCAGAAACAGAGATAAGTAATTGTGTAGTAGCTGGTAACTCAACTCCCATTTTTTTAAAAGTACCTGTAATTGATGGCATTACATAAATCATCATTACAATCCCAATAATACCCATAATCACAAATACAATCGTCGGGTAAATCATCGCGCTCTTAATACGCTTTTTGAGAGCCATAGATCTTTCCATCTGGACCGAAAGCAATTTTAGAGCATCAGATAATTTTCCACTCTCTTCTCCAGCTCTTACCATGGCAATATATAAATCATCAAAAACTCTAGAATGATTTTCCAGAGCCTGACTAAACTGATTTCCTTTTTGAATATCTTCTCGAACCTCAGCAATAACAACTTTTGTCTTTGGATTACGACTCTGTCTTTCAATTACCGTCAAAGCCCTAGAAAGTGGTAGTCCAGCCGTCAACATTCCACTTAAGTTTCTAGTGATCATTACTAACTCATCAGCCGAAATACGGCTTAAGAAAGCATTGATTTTTTCAATATTAAAAAACTTATCTAAGGAAAATTTACCTTCCTCATCCACCTTAGTTACCACCACACCATTCTCTCTCGCTATTTCATAGACCGCAAAACGATCTGAAGCCTCAACAGTTTCTTTGATATCAATACCTTCTTTTGTAACACCAGTGTAGGTAAATTTCATATTACTCATTAATGACACGCAAGACTTCTTCAATGGAAGTTACTCCACGGGCTGCTTTATAAATTCCATCCTCCAACATTGTTAACATGCCTTCCTTGCGAGCAATTTCTTCAATATCATCAGCCGTACCACCGGCAATTACCTTCTCTTTTATTAAAGGAGATACTGTAAGAACTTCATGAATACCAAGTCGCCCTTTATAGGCATCATCATCAATCACCCCTTCCTTCGGACGATAAAACGGAATTGAAGACCATGTAGCATCTTTTTTAACCACCCCCTCCTCCTTCAAAGTATCCATTATCTTATCTAAATCAACATGTCGAGCGAGCTCTTTTTTCTCAGCAGTTGAAAGTGTATATGCTTCTTTCTCGCCACTCAATCTTCGCACCAATCGTTGACCGATAGCTACTCGTAAAGTAGAAACCAGTAAAAAAGACTCTGCACCCATCTCCATTAAACGAGCTACTGTTCCAGCAGCGGAATTAGTATGCACAGTTGCCAACACCAAGTGACCAGTTAGAGCCGCATTAATAGCCAAACCAGAAGTTTCTTGGTCACGAATTTCTCCCACCATAATAATATCTGGGTCTTGACGCATCAATGACCGAAGTCCATTAGCAAAAGTAAAACCAATCTCAGGCTTAACTTGCGTTTGGTTTATACGAGGCATCTGGTATTCAATCGGATCCTCAATGGTAGAAATATTTACTTCCGGTGTGTTAAGTAAATCAAGAATAGTATAAAGAGTGGTTGTTTTACCTGAACCGGTTGGTCCGGTCACGAGTATCATTCCTGTTGTTTGCTTCATTGCGCCATGAACTCGCTCTAGCGAAGAACCATGAAAACCAATTCCCTCTAAAGTAAAACCACTGCGATTTTCACGCAACAAACGCATCACTACTTTCTCACCAAAAAAAATTGGTAACACTGAAACACGAAAAGAAACCTTTTGTCCGTCCATTTCCATTTTAAAGCGACCGTCTTGTGGTAAGCGTTTTTCATCAAGTTTTAAGTTAGACAAAACCTTAATACGGGCCACGATACTGCCTGAAGAAATTTTTGGCAAAGTCATAGCATCATGTAAAATGCCATCAATACGATAACGAACCAAAAGCTCATTTTCCATTGGTTCAATATGAATGTCAGAAGCACCTTGAATGATTGCATGTCGCAAAAGTGTGTCCACAATGCGGATAACAGGTAAATCTTCCGCCATTTTCTTCAAATCATCTTCGTTCACCTCTTCATTTTCACCATCAATCAATTTAAGAGAAGCTGCGTCGCCTGCAATAATTTCCCCAAATTCATCTTTTAAGGTTTTTTGATACTGTAACAATACCTCTCTAATACTGTCATTGTCAGTTAAACGAGGTAGTATTTTTAAACCAGTCTTTTTCTTAATAAAATCAACTGAAGCTAAATCAGCTGTATTAAGCATCGCCACCTCCAAAGAAGTTTCATTTCTTTTATATGAGACAATATTGTGATTTCTGGCAACAGGCTCTGGAATTAGAGATAGGACATCAAAAGGAATTTTTTGTCCGCGCAAAGACACGAAAGGTATTCCTAATATATATGACTCAATGCGACGCAAATCGTCTTCCTTTAAATAACCACCCGATAAAAGAGAATCAGAAAGGGTTCTTTCTTCCCTTTTTGCGGCCTGCTCTGCTAAGGCAAGGTCAGTTTTTGATACCAAACCTGAGTCGGCAATAAAGCGTTTTAGTTGTGAATCTTGAATACGCATTTCCCTCCAAAATATTTATATATAAATTGTATCACCATCTTGTTGGAATATGAGTGAATTGCCAACAGAAAGGGCGCGGCTTTGCCGCGCCCTTATCTATAAAAAAGAAAAGCCAGTCTAAATAAGACTGGCTTTAGGATATAGGTAACAAATTACTGAACCTCGATATCGGCAATGAGTTCAGAGATTGAACCATAAGAGATTGCGACGTCTTGGTCTGACTGACCTTTGGCCTCAATCATGCCGTCGGCAAAAAAGAGGAAAGCTGCCACAAAAGCAACTAGCGAAAGAAGAGCTGCTCCATCCTTGATGAAATCAGCAAAAGAATAACGATCTTCATTGGTCACAGTGGCAGTACGCATCACTTATCTCCACAAGAACACTATCTCTCACTATGATAGCATAAATTAACCCAAAAGTCAATGTATAAAATGGCCCAGCTCTATTGATTTGCATCTTGCAAAACCCGTGTTATATTGAAAACACGACAGAAATGCTCGGCCCTTCGGCCGGGCTTTCATTTTAACAAGTCGTACAATGGCCAATTTATTAGCTATTTTCAATAATTATGTTTGATTTAAAGGTAATCAACTCAGTATTAGCTGAGATGGAAGAAGAGCGCGGAATCCCAAAACAAAAGATGTTCGAAGCAATCGAGCAGGCTTTGGCGACTGCATATAAGAAGGAATTTGGTAAAAAAGGACAAATAATCCGTTCCAGCTTTGACACAGCTACCGGAACAACTGACTTTGAGCAGGTAAAAATAGTAGTTGATGAAACTATGCTTAAGCCTGAAGACGAAGAGTTTGATGAAGAAGAAGCGGAGGACGAAGAAATTCTTCCGTCAGAAGATAGAAAAGTTCGCTTTGATCCAGAAAAACACATCATGATTGATAATGCCCGCTTTATCAAAAAAGATGTTGTTCCTGGTGAAGAAATGATTTTTCCACTTGAGCCAAAAGATGATTTTGGACGTATTGCAGCCCAAACAGCTAAACAAGTTATCATCCAGAAAGTACGTGAGGCTGAACGTGACGCAGCTTTAGCTGAATTTGGACAAAAAGAAGGCGATATCGTAAATGGCCATGTACAACGATTTGAAAGAGGAAACCTATTTGTAGACCTTGGACGTATTACCGCTGTAATACCTTACGAAGAGCAAATTCCTGGAGAAAGATTTAAACCAGGAGAAAGAATTCGCGCTATTTTACTTCGCGTGGAAGAAACCCCTCGTGGAATCTTTATTCGTCTTTCTCGATCACACCCTGATTTCTTATCTGCCTTGTTTACTATTGAAGCTCCAGAACTACAGACCGGTGCAGTAGAAATTAAGAGTATTGCCCGTGAAGCTGGTAGTCGTTCTAAAATTGCAGTTTTCTCAAAAGATCAACATCTAGATCCAGTTGGGTCATTAGTTGGCCAGCGTGGAGTGCGTGTTGCTACTGTAATGAGTGAACTCGGTGGTGAAAAAATAGACATAATTGAGTGGTCTGCAGATATCAACGATTTTATCGAGGATTCACTTTCTCCAGCTCGTGTTCTGTCAGTAAAAATTGAATCAGAACCAGACGACATTGCTGGCACTCATGGGCACGCAATCGTTGAGGTTGCGCCTGATCAACAGTCTCTAGCGATTGGTCGTGGCGGACAAAATGTTCGTCTAGCAGCAAAGCTCACTGGCTGGAAACTTGATATTGTCTCAGCTAAGGGAGAAGAATTGGCAGAAGCTGATTCAGAGGAAATTAAGGAAACTCCAACAGAAGCTGTGGAGACCTCCTCACCAGAAGAAGGTATTGAAGTTGTTTCTGAAAATGAAGTATCTGACGAACCAACTTCGGACAGAGATTCTCTAGATATGGACGAAGCAGATGAAGTTGATACACCAGAAGAAGCTGAGGAAGAATTAAGTTAAGAAAACCTTTAATTTAAACAAAAAATGAATTTACTTCACGATATTCCAGCCGGTAGTGCTGATGAAATGAATGTTATTATCGAAATCCCTAAGTTCTCTAAGAACAAATATGAGATTGATAAAGAAACAGGAATTATCGCTCTCGACCGAGTAATGCACACAGCACAAGACTATCCATTTGATTACGGATTTGTACCACAGACATTATTTGATGATGGAGATGCACTAGATGTAGTACTAATTACTACTTACCCATTAGCTCCAGGAATCTTAGTAAAAGCTCGTCCTATCGCTATTATGGAAATGACAGACGATGGAGAACGTGACGACAAGGTTGTGGCTGTACCACTAGAAGATCCTCGTTTTGACAACATCAAAGATATTTCTGATTTAAATCCTCACTTTAAGAAAGAAATGTCTCACTTCTTTGAAACTTACAAAAAAGTTCAAAACAAGGAAGTAATGGTTGGTGAATGGAGTGGTGCACAAGTAGCAAAAGAGGCTTTTGAAAAAAGTCGTAAAATGTACGAAGAAAGTAAATAATTTAGGAAGTGTTAATAAACGAGCGGGCGCAAAGCGCCCGCTCGTTTTATAATGACTCTTAATTACCAGATGGTAAAAGTGTCTCTGTAAAATAAGTCTTACTAGGGATTATAAATTATGTATAAACAACAAAAACCACTTAATATTTACTCAGCAATCTTATCAATACTATTAACGGCTTTGGTATTTCTGATTGCTTCACAAGTTTCTGCACAAAATGCAACAACCACAAATCAAGAACCTATTACAGTAAGCACAACTTCTGAGAACTCAGTATTAGAAAAAACTGAGGAAAATGTTGCTGAAACGCAATTTACAACGAACAATCCTTATGAGCAAAAATACCTTGATTATTCACAAAAAATAAGTGCGTGGGAAAATAATTTAAATATTAAGATAGTTGAACTATCTGGCACAACCACTAGTAATACTTCATTACTTACAGAAGAATCTCAATCATCAGTATCACAACGAATAAATAGTATAGTATCTTATTTATCGAACACTTCTGAAAAATTGAAAGACCTATCAAATAAACTAGGTAGCCAACAAACTAATATAACTTCTAATAATATAGATATAATCGGCCAATCTAATTCATTGGAAATGTCTAACAAATTAATCAACTTATCTGTATCTGCCTTAAGAAACATAGATGTTAATACTGAATACTTAATTAATTCTAAAAACCCAAGTCAGGAATGGCTAGAAACTGAGAATCATTTACGAATGATTAACGACATATTAAATGACACAAAAAATCTTTTAACTGAAACAACTTCTTCACTTAAAGACTCCGTTAATACAGCAGAAAATACCAATCTAAACAACTAGTAACATGCCACCAAAAGATGAAAATGGGACTACACAAACAAATAATGTCCCACAAAATATAATTCCAACTGAACCAGAGATACAATCTTTGCCGACCGAACCTCAATCGAGCTTTATCCAAACATCTCCAATTACACAAGAAGCAGAACAAACTCCAAATCCAACAATTAACACACCTGCATCAACACCAAATCTACAAACACAAATATCTGCAGTCATTCCAACACCACCTACTCAGAATACTCAAACTAGCCCTACTACACAGACAGCATTTACATCATCGATCCCCAATAGCGCTCCTTTGATACCAGAATCTGAATTAAAATATCCAGAAGAAGATTCTAACGGTAGTTTAAAATCATCAAAGGTATCCTCAAATAGATTACTTAGTCCACTTTTGATATTTTGTTTAATTGTATTAATAGGAATTTTAGGGGCAGTAATTTTATTTGGTGAAGAACTAATAAACTTAATCCTGCCAGAAACTACCATTGAATTACCACCGCTTCCGGAAGAGATAGGCCCTAATTACGAACAGATAATAAACGAACTTAACTCAATTGAATCTGAACTAAGAGCTGTAAATATCCAAAACCTTGAAAGTACTTTTGATAATATAGAAGCAGATATAAATTCAAGACCAACAACAACCACAACTTCTCAGTAAAAACAAAACCAGCGTAAAATTACGCTGGTTTTGTTTTTTTGTCTCCTTATGGTTTAATTCGACCCTATGGATTTTATAAAGAAATTTTCTGTAACCAAGGAAGCTAACTCACAAGTAAAAATAGAGGGTGAGATTCCTTTTGAGGAACTACAAAAACATCGTGCACCTAGCGTAAAAGCTCTAGGGAAAAGTATTAAAATAGACGGTTTTCGTGAAGGTCACGTACCAGAAAACATTATTGTTTCTAAGGTTGGAGAAATGGCAATTTTGTCTGAAATGGCAGAACGTGCCATTTCTGCCACTTACCCAGAAATAGTTAAGGAGCACAACCTAGAAGCAATTGGTTATCCAAAAATTGAAATAACTAAAATTGCTCCAGAAAATCCACTTGGATTCAAAGCTACAGTGGCTGTTTTGCCAGAGATTTCTTTAGCTGACTACAAAAAAATTGCCAAAGATACTAATAAAAACAAAGGCGAAGTAACTATTACTGACGAAGAATTAGAAGAACAAATTAAAAATATCCTTCGCCAAAAAGCAGCTTACGAAAGACTTCAGAAGAAAGCAGCAGCTGGTGAAAAGGAAACACATACTCATGCTGATGGAACTGTACATGAAGGCCCAGCACATGATGAGGAAGGAAAACCAATTGAAGATATCAATGACTTACCAATTCCTGAGTTGACTGATGATTTGGTAAAGACTCTTGGAAATCCAGGACAATTTGAGAACGTTGAAGATTTCAAGACTAAGCTTCGCGAGCATTTTGGTATTGAAAAGACCAGAGAAGCTGAAGCAAAACATCGCGCTAATTTGACTGATAAGATTATCGAAGATAGTAAATTTGAACTACCCCAAATCTTAATTGATACAGAGATTGCTCAAATGTTTTCTCAAATGGAAGAAGACATTCAAAGAGCAGGTCTGAAGATTGATGATTATCTTTCTCATGTAAAGAAGACGCGCGAGGATCTTAAGACAGAATGGACACCAGCTGCTGAAAAACGAGCGCGCTTGCAGTTGGTATTGAATGAAATTGCCAAAAAGGAGAACATTACTCCAGATGAAGAGGCTTTGAATGCAGAAGTAAAACACTTACTTGAGCACTACAAAAATGCTGATCCAGCCAGAGTAAAGATTTATGTTGCTTCAGTATTACAAAATGAAGCAGTGATGAAATTCTTGGAGACCGTTTAGGTTTACAAAGATAAATATAAAGAGGCGCGGGCGAAGCCCGCGCCTCTTTATATTTAAAAAAATTCTGTTACTATCAGAGTTCAGACAATTGAAATATGGAAATAAAGAACCTTAATCCTAAAAGCCAACTTGTACCGATGGTGGTAGAAAAGACCATTGGTGGAGAGCGTGCTTTTGATATTTATTCGAGACTTTTAAAAGAGAGAATTATCTTCGTTACTGGGCCAATCGACGACTACATGGCAAATCTGGTAGTGGCGCAATTACTTTTTCTAGAGGCCGAAGACCCAAAGAAAGATATTTATCTGTATATAAATAGCCCAGGAGGAAGTGTTACGGCTGGACTTTCTATTGTAGACACAATGAACCATATCAAACCTGACGTGGCGACAGTCTGTGTTGGAATTGCTGCTTCCATGGGATCAGTTATCTTATCTCAAGGAGCAAAAGGAAAAAGAGCTATCCTACCAAATGCTGAAGTAATGATTCATCAGCCATGGGGCGGAGCACAAGGACAGGCTTCTGATATCGAGATTACTGCCAAACACATCCTTAAAACTCGCGACAGACTGAACAAGATTTTGGCAAAAGCAACTAAACAAACACTGAGCCGCATCGAAAAAGATACTGATAGAGATTTCTTTATGGATGCAGAAGAATCAAAAGCTTACGGAATTGTAGACGAAATATACTCTTAATAAATGAAAATCGGGCGACTGTCGAAGACAGTCGCCCGGTTTTCATTTATCCATCAATCTGCTAATGTAGAAGTGCAGTACATCTGAAACGACTGAAAAACTGGATTAATTATTTAATAAACAAAATATGCCGACACTAATCGCTATTGGTGCGGCGTTCGCTGGTCTCATAATTGGAGCCTTAGCTGGATACTTGCTTAGGTATTGGCACGCTCTATCAAAAAAATCATCACTAGAACTAGAGCTAAAACAAAAAGCACTAGAAGCTGATGAAAAAGCTCGCAAAGTTATAGAAAAAGCCGAGCTGAAAGCTGAAGAACTAGAAAAAGAGACAAAAGCCGAATGTCGTGCACTTGAAGAAAAACTCGAAACAAAAGAAGAAAGATTGAACAAAAAAGAAGAACTTTTAGATCAAAGACAAATTGACGTCGATTCACAAATTGAAAATGTTCGTTCAAAAATTGAAGAAGTTAAGTCAGTGAAATCACGTCTCGACAAACATGAATCTGAACTTGATGCTAAATTGGAAGAAATAGCTAAGCTTTCAAAAGATGAGGCTTATCAAAAACTTCTCCAAAAAGTTGAGATTGAACGCGAAACTGATTTAGTTAGCCGTATCCATAAACTTGAAGTTGGTGGCGAAGAACAATTTGAGGAACAAGCTCGTAATTTACTTTTGGCAGCAATTCATCGTGTTGGTAACTCAATGCCAAACAATGTCATGACTGCCAACGTCGAACTACCAAGTGATGACCTAAAAGGTAAAGTAATTGGAAAAGAAGGAAGGAACGTCAGAGCATTTGAACGTTTAACTGGTGTAGATGTACTTATAGACGACACACCTGGTTATATAATTCTTTCTTCATTCGACCCAATTCGTCGTGAAATTGCCAGAGTAGCACTAGAAATGTTGCTCAAAGACGGCAGAATCCAACCAGCAAAAATTGAAGAATTTGTTGAAGAGGCTCGTAAACAAGTTGCGAAGACTGTGAGACAGATGGGTGAAAAAGCTGCTTATGAAGCAGGTGTTCCAAATCTTCATCCTGATTTAATAACTATATTAGGAAGACTGCATTTTAGAACAAGTTACGGACAAAACGTTCTTTGGCACTCAGTAGAAATGGCACATATTGCTGGAATTATTGCTAAAGAAATTGGTGCTGATGAATCAATTGCTAGAGCAGGTGCTTTGCTTCACGATATCGGTAAAACCGTTAGTCATGAAGTACAAGGAACTCACGTAGAGATTGGTATCAGAATATTACAGAAATATGGTGTGGATGAAAAAGTTATTCTTGCCATGCGTGCTCACCATGAAGAATATCCTTATGAAACACCAGAATCTATTATTGTGCAGGTAGCCGACTCCCTTTCAGGAAGTCGTCCCGGAGCCAGAAGAGATTCAATTGAAAACTACATTAAGCGACTAACTGACCTAGAAGCAATCGCTACTACGATAGTCGGTGTTGAAAAAGCTTTTGCAATTTCTGCTGGTAGGGAAATTAGAGTCTTGGTAAATCCAGATAAATTAACAGATCTGGCAACTCATGAACTAGCTAGAACAATTGCAACTAACATTGAGAGTCAGTTGCGTTATCCTGGAGAAATTAAAGTTCACGTAATTAGGGAAACAAGAGTAATTAGTTACGCAAGATAACTATAAAATAAAGAACGGCGGAACCTTTGGTTCCGCCGTTCTTTATATTCTTAATTAACCTATTGTCTATAAGCTACCACAAAAGTGGTGTAATTATATTTCAAATCCTGCACTGATTCTTCTAAAATATCCAAATCATACATCTCAGCTGCTCGCCTTGAAGCAATCACAGCTGTAGAAGCATCTAACTCACCATCATGAAGAGCCTTGGCAGCGGCTGCAGTATCCTTAAATGGCACAACATCAGCTTCAGTCCAGACTCTTTTAATATACATACGACATTGCTTAAGAGCTTGATCATGTGAAGTTATAGTTTTTATCTCTGAAGCTTTTATCCCCTTTTTAACCAAAAGATTATGATGAATATCAATTTCAAACATTTTTTCAATATTAAAATTATGCTTTGACATCGCATAAACTGACTCAATCACGATTCCACCATTTGAGTTTTCAATCGGAAATATCCCCCTTTCAATATTTCCTTTTTCTAACTCTGTCAGAACATTTTCTGCTGTTATTAAAGGCAAAATATCAACATCCTTCAAACCTTCCTTTTGAATATAAGACTCTCCTGCCATTTCAGAAAAACTTCCTCGATCTCCCATCACTCCAATTTTTAAAGACATAACTAAAAAAGATTATCATAGGTTATTTATTTTTAACAAAAATAAGAACACAATATTTCTTTTTGCCAAGTCATTGCAGTCAATAAACAGTGCTATATAATGTTTTGTAAGCCAATTGTGGCGAGGTGGGATTAAAATCTCGACGTAACCATTATAAAAACTCACACACTAATTAAGTATGAATAAGGCAGACATAATCAACAAAGTACACGAATCATTAGACATAACAAAAGCTGATGCAGAAAGAGCTGTTGAAACAGTAATCAACAGTGTTGTTGATACACTTAAGAGTGGTCAGGAAGTATCTATCGCTGGTCTAGGTATTTTCTCTACCAAGTCACGCGACGCTCGTACAGCTCGCAATCCTCGCACTGGAGAATCAATTGAAGTTCCAGCAATGCGCGTACCTAAGTTCCGTGCCGCCAAAGCACTTAAGGATGCTGTGAAATAATGACAGCGATGCAACAAAAGACCTCAAAAGAGGTCTTTTGTTTTGAGTAATAAATACAGAAAAACCGACAACTCAAAGAGTTGTCGGTTTTTTATTGTGCGAGCACGGGAAAACCGCGCAAGTTCCTAATTCACTTTGTTCACAAGGACTTGCTGCCCCGGCTCGCGGTATTTTTCTCTAGGAAAAGAGAAAAATACAACGCTCCGCCTTTCGATTCCCCACGTAAGCGCCGAAGTGGCGCTTACTGTTGCCCACACACGTACAAAAAGAACACACAAAAGTGTGTTCTTTTTGTTTACTAGTGCGGGCACGGGGAATCGAACTCCGATCTTCTGCTTGGAAGGCAGACGTTTTACCACTAAACTATGCCCGCAGGCAGAGCGATATTACCACAAAGCCAACCATTTTTCCAATACCCACAAAGATATTGTTTTACTTTTTTCCTTTATCATCTTAAATTTATCTAATGATAAAATTGACCAAAATATTAATATCTATAATACTGACTTTTCTGATAGCAACTTTGTTTTGGTCAGTATTGAATAAAAACTCCAAAGAGGAAATTAAAGATCAGTCAGCATCGATATCAATAATTTCTGACGAGACATCCAACAATTCAATTGTCGATGTACTAAAACTATCTCTCGAAAGAATAAGATTGGAGGCAATAAGATTAGCATCTTCAGAGGAAATTACTTCGTCAGAAGAAATTATAACTACCGCCAAAAATGAAAACATTGAAGATGCAATAGTAAAGATTAGTTGTAAACTTCAAACCAATGAAGCCAACAAAACCATTACCGGAACCGGGTTCGTTATTAGTCAAAATGGTCTAGTTATAACAAATGCTCACATTGCTCAATTCCTTTTACTTCAAAATGATAATTCTCTTGGTGAGATAGATTGTGAAGCAAGAACAGGAGAAGATATGGAAACAATTTACAATACAAAACTGTTGTACATATCACCTTCTTGGGTTATCAGAAATGCTCACTTAATATCAGCCACTGAACCAAGAGGAACAGGTGAAAATGACTTTGCTTTTATTTATTTAACATCTAATGATAATAAAAAAATAGAAAACTTTGCCTTTATACCCTCACTAACCTCTCCATTAGAAGTTAGTGAGCATGATAGTACAGTAATACTAGTAGGATACCCATTAAATAAATCCATCTCTCAAGAGAATACAAAAACTATTTCTACTACAACAATTAAAAAAATGTACACATTCGGTAGTGGTTTGGCAGATTTAATTTCTCTTGATAATTCCCCTGTTGGTTACCAAGGAGCATCTGGTAGTCCAGTAATAAACCACAAAGGAGAATCAATTGGAGTTGTAAGCACAAAAGAGGATGACTCGACTGCTTTAAATGCCATATCAACTTCTTACATAAATAGAACAGTCTATGAAGAAACTGGTTTTG
Organism: uncultured Candidatus Saccharibacteria bacterium; assembly: GCA_964601615.1. Classification (GTDB taxonomy): domain Bacteria; phylum Patescibacteriota; class Minisyncoccia; order Phycocordibacterales; family UBA918; genus OLB19. The sequence continues at coordinate 117,714 of CAZRNZ010000002.1, read as the reverse complement.
ATATAAACACAATGTCAAAAGGGAACCTGGACGAAAGGGCTGAACTTTTTAACGAAACAGTAGGTATTATTTTAACCAAGATACTCTCCCAGAATATAAAATAGATAAAAGAAAACTAAATGACCGCCAGCAAAGCTGGCGGTCATTTGTTTACCAAAAATCCTATCACTCCTACTTAATCTCCACACCAACCAATTTCAGATTAACAATAACTTGATCTACTTTTTTCATAATATTAGCAACAGATTCCTTAGCATTCTGTAACTCCCCCTTCTCTAACATATTCAAACTGGATGAACTCATCTCTTTATATTCTTTCATTTGTAAAACCATGTCACTATACCCTTCTGAGGTGGTAGCTAATTCAGATATGGCCGTATCAATCTTGGATGCAGTCAATGAAATATCAGATAACTTCACCTTCAATAATTCAGATTCCTCACTCTTAGTTGGCACAGAAGGAATTAATTTTTCAATGGCAACAGTTTTGCGCAACTCAAGATTTGTCATGAAAACCATCACTTTATTAGTACTGCTCAATGCCTCCACTAAAGCACTTACAGCAGCGGCACCATCTCTTTCACGTAATTCTGTTGCAGATTCTACCCTTCCTTTAACATCTTCTAGCCGACGTTCTATTGCCTGCTTATCACTAGATGAAATAGAAGCGCTTATACCATTCAGATATTCGTAAGCTCTAGTTGTTTCAGACTCAATACGGGACATCAAATTATCGTATGAAACATTATTTCCAACCAAGACCATTGACGCTCTAGCCTCACTAACAGCATCAACCATTGCAGATGAAGTGGCACTTCCTGTTGCAACCCTCCCCGACAACATCTCAGCCGATATGTCCAAGGTTGAAGCTAAAGCAATATTTGCAATAGAAGCATCATCCGAATTACTTTCTCTGATTGACTCAATACTTTGCTTTGCTGCATTACTATGCTGACGCATAGCCTTAGCTACATCTGCTTCGGCTGAAGTTGTAAGCTTCCCAGAATCTGCTAAAAGCTTTACTTCGGACACTCTGCGCTCCAACCTCTCTGTTTCCCATTCAATCTTCTGGTATGGTGAAGAAACCAAAGCACCGCGCAATTCTTCGTTAAAACTAACCTTAATTGGATACAACACATCCCCTGGTAAAGATCTTTCTGCCAAAAGAGGTACAACCATTATAAAAAACATTGCTGTCACACCTGATGCTTTTACCCAAAACCAGCCATTATTAATTTGGCTCTGAAAAAAGTTTTGAACATCTTTTTTCTTTCTTTTTGGAAGACCCTGACTTTCAGTTAAAGGATGATAATCCATATAAACCAAAATACTCTCACGCAGTTCATTGCGCTCACTTGCAGTTAAAGATATCTGCTTGGCTTTTTTATTAAATTGTTGATTAAAATCTTCCATTTTATATTTAAATATCATCTTGATTGGAATTTTTACTATTACCGATCAAGCGATTTTCCTCTTCTTCAATTGCGTTTCGCAAGGCCTTCATAGCACGATAGAGTCTTACAGAGACAACATTTTCCGTCTCTTCGATAAGTGATGCTATTTCTTTAGGACCTAGCCCATCAACAAACTTTAGTATCATCACTTCCCTATAATCATCTGGCAATGTACTGAGTAAATCAAAGGCCTTTCCGCCATCGATATTGTTGATGAGAGATTCTGTACCGTCTTCTATCAAGCCATCAAAACTAGCCTCACTCACACCATCAGCTTCTAGCAAAGCATCTAGCGATGATTCTTTCTTCTTTCGATACTCGTCTATAATCAGATTGTTTAAAACCTTATATAGAAAAGGTCGAAAGGAATCTATTTCATGACCAGACCTTACATATGACCACACTTTTGCATAAGTATCATGAACCAGGTCTATTGCCCGCTCTCTGTCACTTATTCGCATGAAGGCGTGTCGAAAAAGCGCATCTCCATACTCGTCAAAGGCTTTCAAAAAAAGATCCTCCTGGCTTCCAGATATTTGGCCTGTTTTGTGGTTACTAGCCATGTGGAATCCATTATATACATAGACGAGCCAAATGCCGATATCTTTCATTGCACATAATCTTATTCAAGTCTCGCTTTTTTCAGAAAAAGTGATATGATTTTGTCGCAAGTTTGTTGATGAATTTGCGGAAGTTAATCAAAAGGTATCAGTGGTGTAAGCAAGCTTTCACCCTTTCGTTATTCGGTCTTGATATTTTGCAAGCAAAGCTTGCTATCTCAGAGTTCAAACGAAAAAATGTGAGGAAACTCCCCTTTTTTCGTTTGAACTCTGAGAAAACAAATATCACGACTCTCACTTCCTCGGGGTGTAGCATAGTGGTAGTGTACGCGGTTTGGGACCGTGTGGTCCGGGTTCGATTCCCGGCTCCCCGACAACAAATAAAGCGCTTTTAAACTAAAGTTTAAAAGCGCTTTATTTATGTGGACAAAATTAATTCAAACTGAAGGTCGTATTAATCAAAATGTATGTCCTTTATAAAAGACATAAACGTCTTCTATAAAGGACATACCTATAATATCCATATTATTAGCCACTTAGTTATGTTACACGTGACACATTAATCTAAGATTATGTTTGGTATATATTTTACTGTTGCATACTTTTCACGTGAAACGATCCTGACTGCAATGACGTCAATCTGAATATCCCCTTCCCAATTATTTTCAATCAACCAAGATTCAACGACTTTTCTTATTTGTTTCATTTTATGAAAATGAACCATTTCTTCTGGTCGCCATGTTTCATGTGTAACAGCCCAAGCTAATTCCTCTTTTGTTTCATATGAAACACTCTTAACTTCCACAAAATGTACTTTTTCTGATGTTTCATATGAAACATCAGAATTTTTCCATTCAAGTCCGGTTCCACGTGTAACAATATCTATTTCTCCCCATTTTCTTAAATAGTTTCTTTCTAAAATAATAAAACCCTTATTTCTAAGGTATTTTTCGGCAATATCTTCACCTAAATTACCCATTATTTTATTATTCTTTTTATTGGTCACTAATCTGATTATAACCTCACTCTCAAGTGCATTATATTTGTAACGTTTCATATGAAACATATATCTAGATGTTTCACGTGAAACGTATAAGATTACTGTATAGGGCATAAAAGTCTTAAAAGACCCTTATTTATAGCCATATTTACAAATATTAAGAACAAAACAGAAAGTCCTTAATCCACTTGTCCCCTTAGTTATACACAGTCTCAAAATCTAGGACAGAACATTTAACTTTGTGGATAACTTGTTTCATATGAAACACTAGGGAAAAGGAAGTGTTGGCAGACATGTTAGAGAGAAGCAACAAAAGTTCCTAATTCGCTTTGCTCAAAAGTACCCGCTGCCCAAAACCGCGGAACTTTTGCTTATAAGGCAAAAGTTCAACACTCCGCTTTTTGATTTTTTACGGAGAGACAGGAAGTATCTTCCTCTGGCCGCACATATGAAAAACCCCCTATAAGGGGGTTTTTCATATGTGCGGCCAGAGAGAATCGAACTCTCCACTAATCCTTGGCAAGGACTCATTATACCACTTAACCATGGCCGCTTTTATTTAACTAACTCTTTTGAGGCCAACTCTACCCATCTATTGAGCTTCTGCTTCAAAGTAGCGTTTACGATTATAGTATTTCCTATGGTTTTTCGCAATGTTGATTGATTAATATTACTTATGACCTGACTTTTATAGAAATTTTCAGAAGATATCTTTAATAACTTAGACCAAACAGCAACTTCCTTAGATTCCTTTTCTTTAGAATCAATTGCTAACCAACATTTGATATCTTTTTTATCCATCCCAAGAAAATCTACTAAAAACCTTATAAAGATCTTATGAATATCTATTCTAGAATCAGATAATCTAATATTGTTATTGTTACCTAAATCACCCACGGCCACATATAGGGCTATTCCCGCCATAAAGTGGGGAAGATGGCGATAATTTTTATACTCAGTATTGGCTGATTTAAGAACTTCTTTATGCTTTTTATTTTTTTCTGTTTGACGGGCCTTATTTAAAAGTGAGATTCTTTTAACATTTTCTTTTCTTGTCTTTATTTCATTATCAACTTTAACCTTTTTAGAAAAGCTTTTTTTAGCAAACCAATTACTTAATGTTCCACGGGAAACACCCACCAATTTAGCTATTTCTGTATAAGAAAAACCACGCTTACGAAAATATGTTGCTTTTTGGTACTTTTCTTCATTTCGAATCATAGAATGTATATATTATATACATAAACGACTGTTCAAGTTGAACAGTTATTAACATGCAAATTGCATATTGTATAAAGAAATTTTTGTTATAGACTTTTGTTATGAAAAGAGGGAAACTACCCATAAAACTGATAGCTGTTGACGGACACGGTGGGTCAGGCAAATCAACACTAGCAAAATACTTATCTGATAAATTACAAGCCGAAATAATTCATACCGATGATTTTGCTAGCTGGGAGAATCCGACTGCTTGGCAAGATGAAATGATAAAGCTAGTGTTTGAGCCAATTATTAATGGAGAAAGAGAACTTAATTACCCTAGATCTAAGTGGTGGGAAGAACATTTTCCTGAACCAGTGACAAACCAAGCTGTTACAGAAGTAATGATTCTAGAGGGAATTAGTTCACTCAAAACAAATTTAAGACCATATATTGATTATGGGATTTTTGTTGATACTCCGTTAGATATTTGTTTAGAAAGGGGAATAGAAAGAGATAGAGGAATGGATGGTAAAAGTGAAGAAGAAATCAAACAATCTTGGCTAAATTGGCAGACTAAAGAACTTGAATACACCAAAGAGAGCTCGCCTAAGGAATTTGCTGACTTAGTGGTAGATGGTACCAAGGAGATGAGTGTGCAGGTAAATGATTTACTAAAAGCCTTGAAATTAACTGATTTCTATTATATTCAACCTTGCGACCAGACTTAGCTGATCCAGTCGCATCGATCAGGTTGTTCCAAGCCTGATTAAAGGCCTCTTGGCCTAGCCCTGTTGTGTTCCACCACAGCAGGGCTTTTTTGTTTACAGTAGTATCTATGTGGTTACCTAATTACAAGGTAGAACTTTGTAGTTAAATATAACAAGTGGTCACGAGTTGCTAAGTAAAATATATTCGCTACGCTCTTATTTTACTAAGCACTCTCGACCCCGGCTCGCGGTATTTTTCTCTATGAAAAGATAAAAATACAACGCTTCGCCTCGCACTTATCATAAAACCTGCCGCAGGGCAGGTTTTATGTATCAGTGCGCCTGCCAGGACTCGAACCCAGAACGACTGATCCGAAGTCAGTTGTGATATCCATTTCACCACAGGCGCATTTAGACAACTACTATACTTTTAAGAGAGACAAAAAGCAACGACAAATAAACAATCTATTGATACAATTAAAATCAATAATTTATGCTAACAAGAGAAGATGTTCCAAAAGAAGTAGTGGCTATTTCTGAAAGATTAGAAGAAAACGGTTTTGAAGCATATTTGGTAGGCGGATGTGTGCGCGACTTAATGCTAAAGAGGACTCCGAAGGATTGGGATCTAACCACCAATGCAACTCCAGAAGAGATTCAAGCTATTTTCCCAGACTCTTATGCCAACAATGACTATGGAACTGTGGGGGTGATAAATGAAGATACAGAAGAGGAAACACTTAAGGTAGTAGAAGTAACTCCTTATCGTACAGAAAGTGGCTACTCTGATAGAAGAAGACCAGACAACGTGGAGTTTGGTGTTTCTTTAGAAGAAGACTTAAAAAGAAGAGACTTTACTGTAAATGCTATTGCTTTTCGTCTTAAGGATGAAAAGACTGTTGACTTGTTTGACGGGGAAGACGATATGCGTAAAAAACGCCTCAAAACGGTAGGAAATCCCGATGAGCGCTTTAGTGAAGACGCCCTTCGTATGATGCGAGCTATCCGACTTTCTGCTGAGTTAAATTTTGCTATTGAGTCTGAAACAATGAACTCTATTTCCAAAAATAGCACTCTTTTGAGCCATATTTCTGCTGAACGTATTCGTGACGAATTTATCCGTATTATAAATTCTGATAATCCCATGATGGGGATAGTGATGTTGGAAAAACTTGGTTTGATTGACTATGTTTTACCTGAAATAAAAGATTCTATTGGTTGTGAACAAGGAGGAATTCACGCTTTTGATGTTTACGAACATCTTCTTCGTAGCATGCAAGCAGCTGCAGATAAGAAACTTTCTACTGAAATGCGTATAGCAGCCTTGTTACACGATATTGGTAAACCAGCTACCAGAAGGGAAGGCGGTAAAAATAAACGTTACACGTTTTTTGGTCATGAAGTTGTAGGAGCCAAAATGACGGCTAAGATAATGAAAAGGCTAAAAATCCCTAATGAAATGGCCAAAAAAGTAGAGATATTAGTGCGTTGGCATATGTTTTTTGCTGATCCAGATGAGATTAGTCTTTCTGCCGTAAGACGCACCATCACAAGAGTAGGGGAGGAAAATATTGAAGACTTGCTAACATTACGAGTTTTGGACAGAGTTGGTACAGGCAGACCAAAAGAACAACCTTTCCGCTTCCGTAAATACAAATCAATGGTAGATCAAGCATTACGTGACCCTATTTCAGTCAAAATGCTTAAAACTAACGGTGACAAGATAATGAAAGACACTGGTGAGAAACCAGGAAGAAAGCTTGGTTACATTCTTCATGCACTTTTAGAAGAAGTACTAGAAGATCCTTCAAAAAATACCGAAGAATATATGGATAATAGGGTTTTGGAACTACTAAAGTTAAGTGAAAATGAATTAAAAGAACTTGGTGAACAAGGTAAGGAAAGACAAAAGGAAGAAGAGTTAGCTGAAATAAAGAAAATTGAACGAAGTCATAAGGTTGGTTAGTGATTTATGAACAAAAAGCTTCTTACTCTGGTAATGATTACGAAAGATGACCAGATTTTGCTGGGAATGAAGAAGCGTGGCTTTGGTGCAGGGAGATGGAACGGCTTTGGTGGAAAACTAGAACAGGGAGAAACCTTAGAGGAAGCAGCTATTCGTGAAACGCAAGAAGAGTGTGGTGTTACTCCAATAAATTTGCAAGAAATTGGTGTTTTAGACTTTGAATTTGCTGGTAATCCAGAAATATTAGAGGTTCATATTTACAAAACGGATGAATATGAAGGTAAGCCGGAAGAGACTGAGGAAATGCTACCAAAATGGTTTAAAACAGAGGAGATTCCTTACAAAGATATGTGGGCAGATGATACTTATTGGTTACCTCTTTTACTAAAAGGCGTTGAATTTAAAGGATATTTTTTATTTGGGGAAAACGATACCGTCTTGGAACATAAGTTAATAGAAATAAAGCGGTAGACCAAGTAATAAGGCTAGAACAAATAAAAGCAGTACTAATTAGTACTGCTTTTAAATATTTTATACAGGACTTCTTTCTGGATACGTAGCAAAGGAAAGTAAGGCATGGAACTAATATTAAATACCTATATATCTTTGATAAATTGGATAAAACGCAATAGTTTATAGGTATTTTTTAACTTAAGATTCTTCTTACAAGACAAACTTTCATAAATTAGATGAAAGGCGACGGATTAAGGGATTTTGTTAACCAAGGCGTATACATACATACGACGCGGGATACAAAATCCTGAAAACCAAGCATTTCGCTAATTTTGGAAGTTTATAAATAAAAAAGGCCTGGAGGGGTAGGAAGACAATAAACTTGTCTACCAACCTCTCCAGGCCTTGATATATGTCTCACGACATACAGAATGTACTTATTTCGAGTCCCTTTAGGATTTTTATACGAGGTGTAAATGCCTCAGATGGAACTCTATGTCTAAAGACTGAGTGATCCTAATTTACCTAACGACTCTTACTTTTGTACCTAATAAACTTCTCTCCTGTGCGTGGAATCTTTAGTAGATTCCTAAGAATTCACTTTTACTTTTTTCAAGCAAGCGAGCCGGAAGGAGGGACCAATGTCTTAGGCCCTCTTTGCGGCTCACAAGCTCGATCATGAATTCTTTAACTTGAGTACTTAAATGTTTTATTTTTTACATACTCTTTAGGTGGGAATGTGTTATGAACGTTGTTAGAATTTTGGAGGTTTCTAACCTTGTGGAATGAACTCTTTAGGATCTTGCGATGCCTGCCCTCTCTGGGCCTGAATATATTCTATGTCCTTTACAAATTATGTAAAGGACATCAATGTGAATAACTGTGGATAAGCTGTCTTTTATATAAGACATTATTGTCCTATATAGATATTTCTACAGAAACAGGGCAGTGGTCACTACCAAATACATCATCATGTATGGATGATTTTTTAACTAAAGGAATCAAATCTTTCGAAACCATTGCATAATCTATCCTCCAACCAACATTTCTTTCTCTAGCTTTGGCAAAGTGTGACCACCAAGTGTAGTTACCGTTTTCTTTATTAAATAATCTGAATGAATCTGTGAAACCAGCTTCTATAATTTCCTCGATTCCTTCACGTTCTTCTATCGTAAAACCCTTCTTTCCTTTGTTCTCTTTTGGTCTAGCTAAATCGAGTTCGGTATGTGCCACGTTCAAATCACCGCAAAAAACTACCGGTTTCTCAGACTGAAGTTGTTTCATATAGGCAAGAAATGCTTTATCCCACTCTTGTCTAACAGGTAATCTACTCAAATCGTCTTTAGCATTTGGTGTATAAACTGAAACTACATAGATATTTTCTAGCTCAATTGTGGTTACACGACCTTCTGTAGAACTATCTCCATATTCATCTGATAAGGAAAATTCTTGTTTCACATCTTCCGGAAGACCATATATGACACTTTTGGGTGCAATTTTGGTAAAAATAGCAGTCCCTGAATAACCTTTCTTTTCTGCGGAACTCCAGTATTCATCATATTCCGGTAAATCTACCGTACTTTGTTCCTTTGAAGCCTTGGTTTCTTGCAAACACAACACATCAGGCTGATGTTTCATAATAAAAGGGGTAAATAATCCTTTTTTATCTACCGCCCTAATTCCGTTAACGTTCCACGAGTATATTTTCATAAAGATAGTTTAACAAATTTATCTATATGTAGAACATATGACACAAATTCACTTATACCCAATTATGCAAAATAATTCTCATGATATGATTTAAGTAATTAGTAAGAGATAATACTCGACCAATGAAAACTAAATAAACCAAAATATTTTAAGCAGGTTTGTACAATTATTTAATATAATAAATTAATATATGGCAGAAAAAGTAACTCACAAAAAGGAGAAGAAGAAACCAAAGAAAGACAAGGCAAAGAAGTAGGGGATAAGAAAAGGGCCGGAAGCTTCGCTTCCGGCCCTTTTGTATTAATGAATTGTAGTCTCATCGATATCAGCAACAAACTCATTCAATAAAAAACTTGACCTTGATCTCTTATCTAGCACTTCGTTTTTTAGACAATTTATATCGGCGACGGAAAGCAGCCAAACAGTCTCGAGTCTAGATAAAATTCCACTATATTTACGAAGCAACTTTTCGCTATCAAGTTCTTCTGCAGAAATATAAGCAGTGAAAAATTTACGATAAGTATCAAACCTGTCTTCTTTAGAAAAACTTAGCAGATCGTCTTCTGTAAACATGAAAATCTCCACTAATCACTAATCTGGATATCATCCTAGAATAAATACAAAACTAGTCAATATAAAATAAAAAAGACCCCGACGAATATAAAATCGTCGGGGTCGGTGCATGTATTTTGCACTCAGGTGCACAAAACCCTGGGCAGCACTTTGGGCGTCTCGGTTTCAACCGTGTCCGAAATAATATTCAGACCTATTGCCACTTCGTTGCTGTGAGCGATGTGGGTTATATAAACCTTTCTGAACTAAAGAACTTCGGGACCTTCACGAATATGGAGCATTCCTCCCTCCGATTTTCCCTTTGCCTTGAGGTTGTCCTCATCTATTGTAGATGGTGACGCTATTTCGGGAAACGGTTGATCTTCACAGTTTTGCAACCTCCCACCTTTTTGGCAATTCGTATTCTAGACCTTTCAGAAATAAAGTCAAATTATCTTCCCTGACCAAAAACCTCACGCAACTTTCTTACATGCTCCTCGTAGGTTTCTGAACAATAGAACCTTCCACCACTAGCGTGAAAATAAAATAGACAATCTGTCTGAATTGGATTAAGTGCAGCAACAATTGACTCGAGTGAAGGGTTGGCAATAGGATCAGGCGGTAGACCTTTATACTTATATGTATTGTATGGTGACTCAATATATTTATCTGCCGGAGTTGGTACTGGCCACCATTTGGAAGAATCTGCCCTAGTCCCTCTAGCATATTGCAAGGTTGCGTCTAGCTGCAAATTCATGTCTATGAATAAGCGATTCCAAATAACTCCTGATATTTCTCGCATATCAGTAAAATCGTAAGCTTCTCTCTCGAGTAGGGAAGCAATGATAATTGCTTCCCTCATAGGAAGATATTCCTCAGTTTTTGTATCATAGCGCGCAACGACTTCTGCCTGAAAACGTTCAATCACCAGCTTTGCGACATCTTCTGGTGAAGCATCAACTGCTACCAAATAACTTTCTGGAAAAAACTGTCCATCATTTAATTCAGGCGCAGAATCTGTAACCAATCTTAAAAACTCCTTTCTCTCAGTAGAATCCCATCGTAAAATATCACCAAAGTTTTTAGCAACTTCTTCCTTCCTTTCTCCTGGGAAAATCACCAATAGACGGCCTCCAGGAATAGCTAACTGGTACCAAGACGTTCTGGATAATTTAGTAATAAATTGTGCAAATTTTCCGGTAGGAACGATTGAAGGGAAATGCCACCTGGCTCTACCAGAGCTAGCAATAAAATGGTCAAGTTCAGGATTTTCTGTAATCGTTTTACTATTTGGATCAACCCCAACAGGGAAAGGTGCTACCGGTATTTCAGGTTCAGCTAAGGGAAACGTGAGTGTAGCAGTCGTAAAAACTGTTAAAACAGTAAACAAGGTAGCTGAAAAGAGTACAGCGCCATATAAAGATCTGATCGGTAAATCAAAATTTTTAGGCAGAAAAGGTTTTGTTAAATCCCTTTTGAATCTAAAAAATTTTGCTTTAAGCTTTTTTTGACTCATTGTGAATATTGTAACATCAAGATAAGTACTATTGTGTTTTTCTGTGTAGATGCTTTAATAAGCAGGCAAAGCAGTTCTCCTTGGATCACTTCCGATTCATGTCCCTAGAGACAAAATAGGTCGTGGAAGAAAGAACAGGTGTAGAAGGACTTTGTTCGGATGAAAATCCGACAAATTAGTTAAACAAAAAGAATTCGATGACAGGAACAATTGCACGTCTTACCGACAAAGGTTTTGGTTTTATCAAGCCTGCAGAGGGAGACAAGGATGTTTTCTTCCACGCACGTTCTCTAGTAGACGTTATGTATGACGATCTACGTGAGGGCGAAACTGTTACATTTGAAGTAGAAGAAGGACCGAAAGGACCATCTGCTATCAATGTACAGCGCGCTTAAGTAGCATTAAAGCCCCGCGGCCCTTGGCCGCGGGGCTTTATCGTTCTAACTTTGTGATACAATTATTCTCATATAATTAGAAACAAATAACGATTTATGAGTGAAACAGTACCAGAAACAAAAACAGAAACTACTAAGAAGAACAATAATATAGTGATAGCTATAGTTATATTAGTAATTGCACTAGCCGTTGCTGGAGGAGCTTATTTTTTCTTAAAAGATAAAAGTTCAAACAATATTGATATTGCTCCTGACCTTGAATCTGCTCTATACATTAATGGTCGAGGCCCTGTTGCTAAGGTAAACGGTGCAGAAATCAGTCGCTCTGACTACAGGACTGCTATAAATCAATTTATTGCTAACTACGCCAACCAAGGAGTAACTATCACTACAGAAGATGCAGATATTGTAAAAGATGAGGTAGTAAATAGTCTAATCAACAGAAAACTAGTGTTGGATGCAGCGCATGAAGCTGACATAACAGTTTCTGATAGCGAAATTGAGTCTGAAATTCAGACCATTCTTGAGAATTTTGGCAGTGAAGAAGCAATGGAAACAGCTTTAAAAGCTAACAACATTACAAAATCTCAACTAGAAACAGAAATAAAAGAGGGGATTATTATCAATAAATATCTAGAATCTAGAATAGATACAAATTCTATTACGGTTACGGATGAAGAGGTTAGTAATTATTACGATATAATCAAGCAATCTAACGGTGAAGACGTACCTCCTTTAGAAGAAGTTGCTGAAATAATTAAGAGCCAAATGGTTTCTGATAAGAAGCAACAAGCCTTTGCAGCTGAGATTGAAAAAATACGCGCCGAAGCAGAAATTGAGGTACTTATTTAATGATTAACTTAAAAGCCCCGCAGCTAAAGCTGCGGGGCTTTTAAGTTACCATGACAAATAGTACAGGCTTGAAATTTTCTTCAAAATATGCTATAGTTATAAATGACCTTCGCAGGTTACTCATATCGTGATTATCCACCATATCTAGTGGAGCAATCACAAATTTTGAATCCGCATGTTAACTAAAAACCAAAAACAAAAAGCTCTTAAGGATACTCGTCGTCACGATGCTGACACTGGTTCACCTGAGGCACAAGTAGGTATTCTTACTAAGCAAATCAATACTCTTGCAACACACTTGCGCAAGAATGCTAAAGATTTTCACTCTCGTCGTGGTCTTCTACAAATGGTAGCTGACAGACGCAAGCACCTGAAGTACTTGGAGAGAAAGAACAAAAAAGCATACACCGAACTACTCGGAAAGCTTGGTTTGAAGAAATAGTTTTTTACAAAAACGCGGTCGATGACCGCGTTTTTGCGTTATAATCAGACGAAGGTTTTAACAAAAACAAAGTACAATTTTTCATAATTTATTTAACGTATTTTGTCTAAAATTTTAAATATTAAAATATGTCAGTAATAAGACATCCGGAACAACGTGTGGCTATTTTTATAGACACACAAAACCTTTATCACAGTGCAAAAAATCTTTATCACGCTAAAGTAAATTTTGGTGCTGTTGTAAACAAAGCCCTAGGAGGAAGAAAGCTAGTGAGGGCACTATCTTATGTGGTAAATACTGAAGGGGGAGAAGAGACCGCCTTTTTTGAAGCCTTAGAAAAACTTGGTATTGAAATCAAAACTAAGGATTTACAAATATTTTATGGTGGTGCAAAAAAAGCTGACTGGGATGTTGGTTTAGCTATTGATGCCGTAAAAATATCACACAAGGTTGATGCAATTGTTATTGCCACTGGTGACGGAGATTTTATTCCACTAGTGGAGTATTTGAAATCACAAGGTTGTCAGGCTGAAGTAATAAGCTTCGGCAGATCATCATCACAAAAATTACAGGAAAGTGTTGATGATTTTATTGATATGGATGAAAACCCAAGAGAGTTTTTAATTGGATATAAAGCTCCGCGTTCATCAAAAAAACCAAAGAAGAAAAATAACAAAGAAGAAACTTCTATTCAAAAAGTTGTTGGTACAGACACTGACGATATGTAATCAAAGAATCATAAAAGAGCGCAGCCTAAAGCTGCGCTCTTTTATGAAAACCACATAATTAACAATTTTAAAAAATAATAAACAAACAACTATGCGATAATAAACAATAATTATTATGTCCGGTAATAGCTCACCTAAAAAGGTTCCGAAGATACGAACCTTTCATAGCGATGTATCTATACTAAAAGGTGAGCCCGCACCAAATTCTTCAACTCCTGCCAAAAGTAAGGAAACATCTAAAATAAATGAACAAAAAAAGCTAAATCAAAACGCTACAATTTTTAGAAAACCAACTAAGGAAGAAATCAAAACAATAACAGCAGAGCCAGAACCAGAGAAAAAGATGGTAACAATAAAACCTGTTGTTGCACAAATTATAGAACAACCAGTTCCTATAATTCAGGAAAATAAACCTTTGATTTCCAGTTCTAATAAGACTCTACAAGAAGAAACCCAGGGTTTTCTACAAGAAAAAACTGGGTCAAGGTCGCTGGTAGAAAATCCGTTAATGAATACGGCCCAAGAAATTAATACTTATGACGATTCTGATGATTATGGACTGGAAGGCAGTATTATTTCTGATAAGAAAGATAATCGGTTTAGACTATTTTCTGCAATAGCTGATGCAGTTAAATATTGGTTTAATGAAGAAAAAACAGCTATCGAAATAAAAGCTGAAAATAGAAGAAAAGCAATCCCGACAGTTCGCTCTATAGAGGAGCGCAAGGAAATTGTCGAAAAAGCTTCGAGGCAAAGCGCTTTAGCACCAAAAGATGATTATAAAAAACTTGCTTCTAAAATACCGACTAACAAACCAACCGAAACTGGAGATAAAGAGGTTGCCACCAAATCTGTATCAATAAAAGAAAAGAAAGAAATTAAACCGAGTTGGTCACATTTTGATGCCCCAGCATCAGAATTTAAGATTAATACAAAGGAAATTGCTACTCCAACTAAGGAAATCTTACAAACACCAAAATCAACTCCGGTAATACCAATACTTCCTGAAAAGGAATCTACTCAGCCAGCAATTATTCATAATTCAATTGAAATACCTGTTACAGAAACAACTACTCCTATATCAGTCTCAAAACCAGAAATTATAGAACCTGCACCAGCAGACCCTATAGTAAATAAAGCAGAGCCAAAAGAAAACAATATCAGAAATTTTGGCCAGTTGAATCAGTTGGCAATTTATAGTGCTATTGCTTTAGTTATAATTATCGCGTCATCTGGTGGCGTATTTGGGGTCTGGTGGTTTATTAACCTGAACAAAACTACTACGCCAGTCACATCAAATCCCACAAATCTTCCAGTATCAACAAATCCAACAACAGCACCGACTTACGAAACCAACAACATAAATATATCTGGTATTAGTACAGATAATTTCAAACAGCAAATTCAATCAACAGGATCTCAATCTGACTTTGTTATTTTTAATCTAACAACAAACAATTCAATAATTGCAAACACTGAAGAAATATTGCGAGCTGTAAACATTCAAGTTAGTGGTTCATTTACTAGAAATATTGAGAAAATAACAATAGCAAAGTATCAGAATAATCCACTGATAATTATTAAATTTTCTTCATTTGATACAGCCTTTGGTGGAATACTTTCTGCTGAGAGTGGTATTATCAATAATCTTGGTGTTTTTGATAGTCCGCAAAGTAACAGCACAACCACTCCAAATGCTATTGGTTTTGCGGATCAGATTGTACAAAACCATGATGTACGAGTCCTTCAGTATGACAACGGAGAAGAGGGGATTACTTATGGTTTTACTAATCAACGCATACTCATAATAGCCAACAATAAAGAATCATTTATAAACTCCATCGAAAGAGCACAATAAAACGTGTTAATATTATTTAATATGAACACAGAAAAATACAAAAATCTTTTAGAGGAAGATTTGAGTAAGATCAAAGAATCCCTAAATGAATTGGGAGTAAAAAATCCTGATGTTGCCGGAGATTGGGTAGAAAGAGCTGACGATTTAGATGTAGTTAGCGCAGATTTAAATGACGTAGCAGATCGTACCGAGGCTTACGATGAAAGGCGAGCGACTTTGGCTCAACTTGAAACCAGATACAACAACATTACGTTGGCTCTAGAAAAAATTGAACAAGGTACTTATGGAATATGCGAAGTGTCAGGTGAGCAGATAGAAGAAGACCGTTTGGAAGCAAACCCTTCTGCTCGTACTTGTAAACAGCACATGAACGAAACTCCATGAGTGTCGCTCGCGTATTCACTGCTCAGCCAGGTGTATTACGCGGAGATATTATCACAATAGAGGCAGATCTTTCACGGGGTCTGTACTCTTTTTCTGTTGTTGGACTACCAGGAAAAGCGGTTGAGGAAGCACGAGACAGAATTGGTTCTGCTGTTAAAAACTCTGGTTTCAAATCACCGAAAAGTGAGAATCACAAAATAATAATCTCATTAGCGCCCGCCGATCTTAAAAAGGATGGGCCTATCTTTGATCTGCCAATGGCAATCGCATATCTTTTGGCTGCAAAAATAATTAAAGGTGATGTAAGTAAGACACTCTTTTTAGGAGAACTTTCATTAGACGGATCGCTTCGTGAAGTGAAGGGAATATTATCTGCAGTAATGACTGCTAAAAATAATGGCTTTACTGAAGTAATCGTACCAGAAGGAAATAGTGAGGAAGCTTCTTTAGTAGAGGGAATTTGTGTTCGTGGCGCAAAAACTTTAAATGAAGTTATTAATCACCTAGATAGTACTCGTGAAAACCACTGCTTAATTCCAGAATCAGAAGAAACAATTATTTCTGATAATTGGATGGATTTGCATATTAGACTTGAGGATATCAAGGGACAAGAAAGTGCTAAACGCGGATTAATGATTGCTGCTGCAGGTTTACATAATATAATTATGGCCGGACCGCCAGGAACTGGAAAGACAATGCTGGCCAGAACCTTTCAAGGACTTTTACCCCCTCTAACCAAAGAAGAGGCCCTGGAAGTCATGGCAATACACTCAATAGTCGGTTCACTGCAAAAACAAATAACCTCAAGTCCACCTTTTCGTACACCACATCACACCGCTAGTTTCACAAGTTTAGTGGGCGGTGGCAGCAATCCCAAACCTGGCGAGGTCACCCTAGCTCATAAAGGTGTTTTGTTTATGGACGAGTTTCCCGAGTTCGACAGACGTTCACTTGATTCTCTGCGCCAACCGCTAGAGGATAGATGTGTAACAATTTCGAGAGTAAAAGGGACAGAAAATTTTCCAGCGGACTTTGTTTTGGTAGCCGCACTTAATCCTTATAGAGGTACCGAAGATGGTACTACTGACTACGCTTCCACTATGATGGAAACATACAAAGGAAAAATATCTGGACCGATCTTGGATAGAATTGATTTGTGGTTAAATGTTCCGCACGTAGATTACGAAACACTAACCACAAAAACAAAAACTTCTGACGAAACTAAAATTGCTCGAGAAAAAATTCAACAAGCTAGAGCCAAACAAAAAGAAAGATTTGCAGGAAAGGGAATTACTATTAACTCCAGAATGTCGAGTCGAGATTTAGATGAACTCATAACACTTTCACCAGAAGTCAGAGAATTACTAAAACAATCTTCGACTAAACTAAATCTATCGCCACGCGGATTACATAGACTAATTAAGGTTGCTCGTACAATTGCTGATCTTGAAAATGATTCTGAGATAGAAAATAGACATATATATGAAGCATTGCAATTTAGAGTAAAAATTTAACAAAATAAAAGAGCGCGCCTACGGCGCGCTCTTTTATTAAAAAACTAAAAAGGATTGGTCGCACCACGAACCTCGAAGTGTAGGTGGGGACCGGTAGACTTACCAGTGTTACCAACGTAACCGATTGTTTCACCTGCAGTTACACGCGCACCAGACCCAACAGTTACACCAGACATATGTGAATACAAAGTTTGAGCACCATTAGCATGTTTGATAACAATATAGATTCCATAGCCACCATTCCAACCACTACTACGAGAAACGATTACTTCACCGTCAGCGGCAGCCCTAATTGGAGTACCGGAAGCGGCAGCAATATCGACTGCATTGTAACCATGGATACCCTGAGTCCTAACTCCACCTGGTAAAGGATTAACAAAACCTGCTCCAGAACTACGAGCTGTAGTTGCAGTTGAACGAGATGCAGAAGAAGATGAGGATGAGCTACTTTTTGCTATCGTACTAGATACCGCAGCGGTATGCATAACTCCTCCAGGAATCACAACTGTATCACCAACGCTAATTTCACTAGCTGATGCCAAGCGGTTGTAAGCCATAATGTCACTCGTCATGGCAGCAACCTGTTCTGAGGTTTCTGCACCATACTTTTTAGCAATAGAAGCTAATGTTTCTTTGTCTTTTACAATGTGTCGAACACCAGTAATAGGCAATATTACTAAAGTGTCTCCAGCACGAACACTCTTTGGATCACTAATGTCGTTAGCCCAAAGAATAGTATTTACCGAAACTCCATACATTTCAGCAATATGAGACAAAGTTTCACAACCAGATTCAGTACAAGGTCTAACTGTGTGGATACTAATCTCACCACTACTTGCTGAACCAGAGACTGTATCCATATTAAACTGCCCACCAGAAAGAAGAGCGCCTTCATCTACAAAAACATCTCCTCCTCCCTGATGAGAAGTGGTTTCAGGGTTCACACGAGCGGTCAAAAGCTTCAGGTCACTAGCAGAGGAATTTGTTGCATACTTATCATAGACAACTTCGTTACTATTGAAGATACCAGTGACTTTAGAAAATACCCCCGCCTGAACTGAGAGAGGAATCATGACTAGTGCACAAAGAAAAAAACCGTCGAGTACAGTAAATTTTCTATTCTTCAAAAAAGCCACCGGCTTATAAATTAGTTCTAATTTGTTCGTACGTTTACTGCCGTCCGAATCTTGTTCTGAAGTTTGAATAATTCAAATAATTAAGGACTCGCCGCATCTATCAACCATTACGGGACATTCTGTATAAAAGAGCTTATCACTCTAAGCTAGACTATGATACAAGAACCCCAGTTGTAGGCAATTGACGTATTCCACTTTTTGCAGCGCTTAAAAAAAGTGTCAATAAAGCTATATATTCATTGATATTCTAAGTATTGACACTGAATTAAAAATAATTTCTAACTTTTTAGCACCTGTTCATATATAATGTGCAACTATGCAATATCTTGATGGACTAAACGACAAACAAAAAGAAGTGGTGTTACACACCGAAGGACCTTTATTGGTTTTGGCTGGTGCAGGTTCTGGAAAAACAAAAACCGTTACTCATCGAATAGTTCATCTTATTCATAAAGGAACGGAGCCGAGAAATATCTTGGCTGTGACCTTTACTAACAAAGCTGCTAAAGAAATGAGGGAGAGAGCAGTGAATCTAATCAAACAATACCCGCCTTCGGACAGAGCAATGATAGACAGCTCACCGTTGGTGACAACTTTCCACTCTTTTGGTGTACGCATCTTACGAGAGTTTCACGAAGAGGTTGGACTACCGAGACACTTCACAATATATGATAGAAGTGACAGCAACAAAGCTATCAAAGCTTCTATAGAAGAAGCAAACTACAACCCAAAAGAGTTTGAGCCTCGCAAGGTACTTTCAATAATATCGAAGGCAAAAGGTGACGCAATCTCTCGAGCGACTTTTTCAGAAAATGCATCAAGTTACCCAGAAAGAGTAGCGGCGGAAGTTTGGGAGAAGTACGACCAAAAACTTCAAAAAGATAAATCACTAGATTTTGATGACCTACTTTTGAAGACTTTACGACTTCTGGAAAACAATCAGCAAGTGCGGGAGAAATTACAAAACCGTTTTAGTTACATTCACATCGACGAATACCAAGACACCAACAAAGTGCAGTACGAAATTGCTCGACTACTTTCCGGTGAAAGACAAAATATTTGTGTGGTAGGAGATATTGATCAGTCAATTTATTCTTGGCGTGGAGCTGATATAAAAAATGTTTTGCAGTTTGAAAGACATTTCAATAATGCCAAAACCATCTTACTGGAAGAGAATTATCGCTCAACAAAAACCATTATCGAGGCATCTAATCTAATCATTGAGAAAAACCAAAACCGAGTTCCAAAAACAGTTTTTACCAACAATGATTCCGGTGAAAAAATAAAATTGTTTGGCGGATTTTCTGGCAACCATGAAGCTGAGTATGTCGCTAACGAATCAATCAGATTGATAGAAGAAGGAATATCGCCGTCAGAAATTGCCATTCTATTTCGCACCAACTCTCAATCGCGTTTGTTAGAAGAAGCATTTCTAAAAGCAGATGTTCCTTATCAAGTTTTAGGAGTAAAGTTTTTTGAAAGAAAAGAAGTGAAGGATGTTTTGTCATTTTTACGACTTGCTCTTAATCCAGAATCAGCTGCCGATCTATCAAGAATCATCAATACTCCAGCTCGCGGCATTGGAAAAGTAACTGTGCTAAAAATTCTAGCTGGACAAAGAGATGAACTAAAAGGTGCAACATTAGGCAAGGTGGAAGCGTTCGAACAAATGATGATAGATATTGCTGACGAAGCTAGAACTAAAAAAATATCTGATACATTGAAATTTATTATTGCCAGAACTGGTATGGAAATGACTTTCAAAAAAGGTGGCACTGAAGATGATTTAGAAAGACTAGAAAACTTGCGGGAATTAGTTTCACTAGCAACTCGTTACGATGAACTTGAACCAGAAGAAGCGGTTGAAGCTCTACTCGAAGATGCATCACTACAAAGCGATCAAGACGAGCTGGAAGAAAAAAAAGAGAGCGATGCAGTTCGACTGATGACAGTACATGCAGCTAAAGGTTTGGAATTTCCTTATGTGTTTATTACCGGACTTGAAGAAGGATTATTTCCACACCAAAGACTTGATGACAAGGGAATAGACAAAGAAGAGGAGCGTCGATTATTTTATGTAGCACTTACTCGAGCTGGTAAAAAACTCTATCTAACTTACGCACATTCACGCATGGTGTTTGGTACAACAAATTCTGCTATGCCATCATCATTTATTTCTGACATCAATCAAGATTTACTAGAAATTGAGGGTGGTGGAAGTGAAGTTAAAAAACGAACCGGAGGATTATTAGATGATTGGGACGATGATTTTACTATCCACATCTAGTTTCAAAAAGTTCATGTATTATTAACAGTACGACAAATAAACATGAGTATAAAAATTGAAAAATTATCACCACAAAGTCGAGACGAGGCACTAAATGTGCTGTACAAGACGGCGCGAAACATACAGGGAGAAGAGCCTGTAATAACATTTATCAATGACCTTCTTACAGACAGTGAAAAGATCACAATCGGCAGAAGAGTGATGATTGCCATGATGTTAATGGAGGGTGAAACACGAACAAATATCAGGGAACGTCTACAAGTCAGTCCAAATACTGTTTCGCAGACAAGGCAATGGCTTAACAAAAAAATACCTGGTTACGAAGAAATTGTAGAGTCATACAAAAGTAACCCTACTCCAAAACAGAGTAAAAAATTATGGGCAAATGCTTTCAATTTTGCCGGCACAAAAAACAAAAAGTCTGAGCACTTTCTTCTACTCAACATGTTCAGTACAAAAAAGTAACTTTTTAAAAATCCTTGTATCCGAAAAGATACCAGGATTTTTGTTTATAAAATTTTTCTAAAGAAAATTTCATAGACAAGGGGTTTTATTTTTTAAATTAACAGAGTATATTGCTTGAACTAAATGACAGAAAAATTTCAAACAAAAAAATCTCTTGGGCAACACTTTTTGAACAGTGATGTTGTTCCGCGTTGGATGTGTGATGCCGGAGAACTTACTGAAGATGATTTGGTCGTAGAAGTTGGACCAGGAACTGGTGCGCTCACAAAAGAAATTTTGAAACGAGGTGCAAAAGTTATTGCACTCGAAACTGACAGCAGAGCAATTGAAGTTTTAGAAAAAACTTTTGCTGAAGAAATTTCAAATGGACAACTTGTTGTGCATAATGCTGATGTTCGCCAGTTTGATTTGCGTGATTTAAATTTGCCGAACAAATCTTTTAAGGCAGTAGCAAATATTCCTTACTACATTACTGGACAATTATTTAGAACATTTTTAGCTGGCGATATTCAACCAAACACACTAGTTTTTTTGGTACAAAAAGAAGTTGGTAAAAGAGCGACGACCGGAGTTATGAAAGGGGAGAAGGAGTCACTTCTATCATTATCAATACAAGTATTTGGAAAACCTAAATACATTAAATCAGTTGGTAAGGGACACTTCACCCCACCGCCAAAAGTTGATTCAGCTATTGTGGCAGTTTACGAAATAAACAAAGACAAGCTATCGGAAGTTTCGGCTGAACTTTTTTTTGAAATAATCCATTTAGGTTTTGGTTCAAAGAGAAAGCAACTTATTGGAAACCTATCTAAAAATTACGAGCGTAAAAAATTAGAAGAATTATTTTTAAAACTAGATTTATCACTAGATATAAGAGGTGAGGATGTACCACTAGAAAAGTGGTTAGCGATTTGTAAAGAAATTAAGGATTTATCTTAAATAAAGTTGATAACAGCCGCCAAATAAATTTGGCGGCTGTTATAATTTGTGGATAAGATGGGAATAAAAATAAATCCGAAAATCGCAGCCGCTTCCTTGTTTGGACTAACTTTGGTTGGTACTTCTTTTGTAGCATCAATATATAAAGAGGATAGAGAAGAAACAAATAAAGTTGCACCAACACTAGTGAGCAACACTAGAACTTTTATTAACATTACAGACAAAAACTTTGATGGAATTCCAGACTGGCAAGAATCTTTAAATATCCCAACCATTCATTTAGGAGGGGAGAATAATTCAGCCACCATGACAAAAACTGCAGCGCTGGCTGTAACTTTAGCGACCCAATCATATATAGGTAACACATCAGGTAATCAAAATACCGACTCTCTTCTTTCGCAAGTAAGACAAGAAAGTTTAGATATCCAATATGACAGAAGTGATATTAAAGTTGGTTCAAGTAATAACCAAGAAATTCTTCGTACTTACGGAAATAAAGTTGCAGCCATTACTTTTGATTTTGCTCCTCCAGCAAATACAGACAATGAACTACTAATAGTGAACCGGGCTCTTAATAGAAACAAGGCTGAGATACTAAATGATCTCGATCCAATTATCGAATCTTACGAAAAAATGATTTCTGCAATGTTGGCAACTGAAGTACCTCCATCTCTAGTTAAAGAACATCTTTCACTAATAAATGTTTACAACGCAATATTGAAAGATATCAAAGCATTTAAAAATCTATTTAATGATGCTTTTCCAGCAATGGCAAGACTCCAAAGATATCAGTCAGATACAGAAGCTCTTTATTTGGCAATATCTAATCTTTATCTTTCTTTAGATAAATTGGGAATAAAATGGAATAATAATGATATTGCTTCTCGCTTTATAAAAATAGAGTAATTATGAAAACAAAAATAACAATCTTCCTAACTATATTTTGTCTAACTTTTGGTTTTACAAACCTGAAGGCCGAAGCGCAACTAGGGGATCTACTTGGCAGTATAGCAGGAAATATATTTGGTTCAGGAGTGCAAAATGTTCGCATAATCAGTGATGCTTCTGAATCAGCTATTACAACAGCGATTAAAACAACCTTATCCTCTATTACAGGAGGACAAACTGCTGACGCAATTGAACAATTACTCTTCAAGGAACAAGTTCTTGACCCAGCGGCTTGGGGAATGGCCAAGCAGATGCAACAACAACTTACTGGAGAATTACTCAAATGGCTAGGCGGTCAACAACCAGGTCAAGATGGGCAAATTCCGTTTGTCCAAAATTATTCTGAGTATTACCAAAATATAAATGACCAAGTTGCTGGTGATTTTATTTTCTCAGAAGGTCTAGACACTAGTGGTCAATCTGACCCAGAGAAAGCACACCGTGTGAGAACTGCTCTTTATAATGGTTACTTAAGCCAGCGGGAAAAAGGAGTTAATGGTGGAGTGCTTCAGTCAACAGAAGGGGATACGAATCAATACAAAAGTATTTCACATAGACTTTTAGGTGATTTTGTAAACTGTCGTGATGATATGTGTGCTGTTTATGAAGGTCAAAATACTTTAAATAGAAGACAGGCCAATGCTATTCAAAATGAGCGTGATCTAATAAGTAACACGAGAGGTATGTTGCCTCAGCGAGTATGTACAGATGTTGAAACAGCAAACGGCGGAAATAGAACTGACTGTCGTATTGTAAATCCTCCATCATTGGCGGCTGATATGGTCTCTTTCAACTTGGTCGAACTTCCAGGTTTGCAGATGTTGAACATGGATGAATTTAATGAAATTGCTTCTAATTTGATGAACAATCTTGCCAACCAAGCTTTGCAGGGTCTAACTGGAGTTCTCGGATTAACTGGAAACCCAATATATAGCCAGAGTATATTTGGACCAGATGGAGCACTTTCTTATGTCGAAGCATTAATAACCGATAATATTACGCAATACCAAGTTAATAATTCAAACGTAATAAAAGAAGCTTTGGCGATAGAACAAGAGTATTTACAACTTCAACAACATATACTAAATGAAGTTTCAGCACTGCAAACAAAATTAGATCAAAACAAAGAAGAATTTTCTCCTTGTTTTGACATGGAGTTAACAGATGAACTAAAAAAGGCAAGAGAAAACGGTCTGGCAGGTACCAGTGTCGCATCTACTACAATCTCAATCCTTACAACCCTTGATACACAGTATTCATCTAGCGATGCAACAACTAAAAATGCTGCTTTAGTATCTTATAATGCCTATAAAACTCAAGGTTTATTCCAAACCGCTTACAAAAATCAAGAATTAAAGATATCCTATATAGACCTTGAATTCTCTCAGATGGTAGATAGGTTCAAGTATGATACCGCCATAAGTAAACAAAATTGTGGGGGAGAGTTTGACTATGATGGTATCTTATTGAGTCAGTAAATTTATGTTTGGGTTAAGAAAAAAAACACTAATTTCAATGCTAATTTTTTTGTTAGTGTTTTTTGCTTTTTCCTTGCTACTGAGTCCATTTACCGCTTATGCAACTACGACTACTACAGGTACAGCTGGTGATGCGGGTAATATGGCTGAAAACTTTGACAATATCGGTAGGGTTATCTATGTATCACTTACGACTATAGGTGGCTTTTTTCTTTGGATTGGTGGTTCACTACTAGACATCAGCTTATCTTTATTTGTCTTCAACATGCCAGGTCTAGTTTCAACACTTCAGCTAGACGACGTTATTCAGTACGTTTGGGAATTTATTAGAGATTTATTCAATCTTCTATTCATATTTGGCATAATTTTTATAGGATTCAGAATTATTCTACAAATAGACGAGGGTAAGGCAAAAAGAACATTAGGTAGTTTATTAATTGCCGCTTTATTAATAAACTTTAGTCTTTACGCTGCTCAAATAGTAATTGATTTTGGTAATATCACTGCTGCTGAAATAAGAAATGTATTAGTCTTAGATGACGATGCAGGCATAACAGCTACCGTTATGGGTATGCCAGTATATGGAATTCACGACAGATTCCTAGCTGCTACAGATATTGAATCTATTAGTAGTCGAAGTCTTGCTATTAGTAACTACATATCCAACAGTGACGAGGACCAACAATCTGGCGGATATAATTGGGGAGATGCTTTTGGTATTGGTATAGCAATTTGTTTGATGTTCATTATTATGGGCTTCACTTTTGCGGCTGGGGCACTTCTAATGTTTTCACGCTTTATCTACCTGATATTCTTAATGATGTTTTCGCCAATTATGTTTTTGGGTTGGGTTTTACCAAATTTTAAAAACTTAAGTAGCTCTTGGTGGAAAAGGTTAATAAACCAAACCATAATGGGTCCAGCATATCTTTTTATGCTTCTAGTATCACTTAGAGCCCTAGAAACATTGATGGCCAATAGAGCACAAGGGGACATGGATACTTTTGGTTTTATTGTATCCTCTTTCTTTGTCGCTGCTTTTGCCTGGGCAGCTCTTTATGTAGCCAGAAAATTTGGTGACACTGGTGCTAATCTAGCAATAAATGTAGCCAATAATGTTAATCCAGCAGGCTTAGCAGCCGGTGGATTAAGAGGTACAGTTGGACGCTGGTCACAAAACTACGCCGATAGTGACAAGGGAAGAGATCGAGCTTCTGGCGGAGGAGTTAGTGGTTGGGCAGGTAGACGCGCACTTAATGTCACAACAAAATTAGGTGACAGTAGTTTTGATGCTCGTAATATAAATAGATCAACAAGTACAAAGATGGGTCTTGGTGAGGGAGTAAAAGGTGGTTACGCTACAACAACTAAACAAGTTCTTGATAAAGAGGTTAATTATGCCAAAAATCTTGGCGAGGTGAGTGGTAGCGATCCAGTAATTGCACGTTTACAAACAGAAGTTGATGCTGTAGATCAAGCAATTAAGGATAACAAGAGACTTATACAAGATAAACGTAAATCATTATCTGAATCCAAAGATGAAGGAGAGCGGCAGGTGATTAGAGCACAAATAGAGTCATTTCGCGCTAAAGGAGAAGAGTTGGAAGATGAAAAAAGTAAACAAACTGAAGCGCTTAGTGCAGAAAGATTCCGCCGTCAAACTGGCTCTAAAACCAATATAGCTTCTGGCACTAATAAAGAAATAGACGACAAAAAGAAGGAGTTGAAGAATAAAATGTCTGCTTTTGCTGAACTTCAACTTGAACGTGCCTCAGCTAGAGATGACGCGCAAAAACAATCTGAAATCGAATCTAAAATGAGTGATTTACAGAAGGAGATAGCAGAAACAAAAAAAGATTTAGCAAACGCAGAAAAGAAAGCAGACAAAGAAGCAGGGGGTTACGCTACAACAGTTGAAAATAAAAATGTTATATCCAACCTCTTTACAGGAAGAGATAAATCACAGAATGACAATGCTGCAACAGAAATCAGAAACGAATACAAAAAGAAGATAAAGGGTAAGTAAAAAGATAAATATGTACAACAACTCTCAACTACCAGAATTAATGCAACAAAGATACCAAGCGCTACCACTTAGTATTATTGAGCTATTTCAATATGGCACAGTTGAGGTTGTATTAGAAAAGACTGTAAGTCAGTTCACATTAAGTGAGGAACAAAAATCTGGCTTACAAATGGAAATAGATTTGATTTTATATCTTTTTCTTACCAGAAAAGGTCTTATAGAGAGATTAACAGAATCATTACCTACAGAAATATCTATTGCTAGAGAAATTTCTCTTTTTTTGGATGAAGAACTTTTTTCAATTGTTGACGGAGAGTTAAAAATTGCTGCAGAGTTATTAGAAGACGAAACCTCTAAAGAAATAAAGCCTACAATAACAGAAGGAACAGAAAATACTTCACCAAAAATTACTCCTGAAGTAAAAGAGACTATTCAGAATGCAGTAAAACCAATTAGGACTTTTGCAGAAGATGTAGAAATAAGCCGAGCTCATAGTTACGGCACATTTAAGAGTCAGACATCTGAGGAAGAAGGTGTATATCGCTCTTCACAAGATGATATAATCAAAAAATGAGATTCGAAGTTCCACAATTTATTGAAATAGAAGACAAGATTTTTGGTCCACTGACCTGGAAGCAATTTGTTTATATTGCTGGAGGAGTTGGATTATCAGCAGTACTTTTCTTTTTTACTCCTTTTATTATCTTTGTTTTACTTGGTATTCCAGTTTTAGCACTAACTTTTTTGTTAGCTTTTTATCCAGTAAACAACCGACCTTTTTCTAACTTCCTTGAGGCGGCTGTGCGATATTTCCAAGGTAATAAATTATATTTCTGGCGCAAAAAGGGGAGTGGGATTTATAATACATCTTCCGAAAACACACCTCCAGTAAGCACGTCTTCATATATCCCACCAACAACTACTGAAAACAATATTGCTTCTCTTTCTCGACGCCTTGAAATGAAAGCTATTCAAAAAGATAATCGTTAACGCTGAACAGATAATGTTATTATATTGTAACGATGGCAGCAGACAAAAATACTACTCAGAATTTTGTACCAGTAAGCGACGTTAGAGATGACGTGGTTATTTTGAAGAACGGCCAAATGAATATGGTTCTTTTAGCGTCTTCAATTAACTTTGCCCTTAAATCATATGACGAACAAGAAGCTATTCTCCGCCAATTTCAAACTTTCTTAAACACCTTAGATTTTTCAATTCAGATTTATATTCAATCTCGTAGGCTCGATATTCAGCCATATCTAAACCTTCTAGCCTCTAGGGAAGATAGTCAAAACAATGAATTGATGAAAATTCAACTCAGAGAATATATTCAATTTATTAAAAACTTCACAAATGAAGTTGATGTAATGTCAAAAAGTTTTTTTGTTATCATTCCCTATACTCCAACCTCTGCTAATTTACAAAAGAATCTTGGTAATTTTAAAGAGATGCTAGGCGGTCAAAAAAATGTTTATTTTGATGACAAAAATTTTACCGAACATAAAACTCAACTTGAACAAAGATTATCATTGGTAGAACAGGGTCTTTCTTCGGTTGGCGTCCGCAGCATTTTACTAAAAAATGAAGAATTGGTTGAGCTTTATTATCATATTTTCAACCCCGGTGATGTTAAGAAAAATCCACCAAGTAATAAATAGGATATGGGAATTTTTGATTTAATAAAACAAAATAAATCTGGTGCAATTAGTGATAATAATGTTCTAGATACTAAAAGTGCCCTAATGACACTAGAAGATGTTGTTGCTCCATCAGCAGTCTCTGTGCAACCACGTCATATAAATATAAGTGGTCAAAATGCCCGTGTTTTTTTTGCAGTATCTTATCCTCGTTATTTAAATGACGGATGGCTCGAACCTATCTTAAACTTAGAAAAAGAAATGGACGTATCAATAATGATTCATCCGATAGACACTGCGGATACTTTAAAGAAATTTCAAAAGAAAGTAGCTGAGGTACAAAGTCAAATCAATGCAAACGAAAGCAAGGGGATGGTGCGCGACCCTCAACTTGAAGCTGCTTATAGAAACCTAGAAGATTTGCGCGACAAACTTCAACAAGCTGAGGAGAAGCTTTTTGATGTAGGTTTATATATCGCAGTTTACGGACAAGACGAAGATATTTTAAATAAAACTGAATCAGAAGTAAAAGGAATTCTAGATTCTAGACTGGTTTATATTAAACCAGCATTATTCCAGCAAGAGCAAGGTATAAAAAGTGTTTTACCAACAATGACTGATGAGCTTTTAGTTCATAGTAAATTTAATTCTTCACCACTTTCTAGCTTTTTTCCTTTTACATCTTTTGACCTAACTAGTGACAACGGCATACTTTACGGTATAAACCGTCACAACTCATCACTTGTATTATTCGATAGGTTTTCTTTAACAAACTATAATTCAGTAACATTCGCTACTTCTGGTGCTGGAAAATCTTATGCTATTAAATTAGAGATTCTTCGTTCTTTAATGTTTGGTACAGAAGTTATTGTCCTCGACCCTGAAAGGGAATATGAGTACTTAGCTGAAGCTACAGGAGGACGTTTTTTCAACATCTCTCTGTCTAGTCCACACCATATAAACCCATTTGACCTGCCAGACCCGCAAGAAGATGAAGATCCAAACGATATTCTACGCTCTCATATCATTGAGTTAATTGGCTTGATGCGTTTAATGCTAGGCGGACTTTCACCTGAAGAGGAAACTATTGTTGACCAAGCTATTCGCGAAGTTTACGCACTTAAAGACATTACCGGAGATGCTGATTGGACAGGTATGGAGTATCCACTTCTTTCAGATTTTGAAATGGTATTAGCAGGAATGGAGGGAAGTAATTCACTTATCGCTCGCTTACAAAAATACACTAGCGGAACCTGGTCTGGCTTCATGAATCATCCAACTAATGTGGATATAAACCAAAAGTTTATTGTTTTCTCCCTGCGTGACATGGAAGATGAACTCAAAACAATTGCTATGTATATCATCACAAACCATATCTGGAATATGATTAGACGTCGCCTAGCAAAACGTTTGATGGTTATCGATGAAGCTTGGTGGATGATGAAAAGCGAAGACACTGCTTCCTTCCTGTTTTCTCTAGCTAAACGTGGCCGAAAGTACTATCTTGGTATTGCTACTATCACACAAGATGTGGGCGACTTTTTGCGCTCCCCTTACGGAGTTCCTATGATTACCAACTCTTCATTACAATTTTTAATGAAGCAATCACCAACCGCAATAGATAGCGTACAAAAAACTTTCAATCTTACTGACGAAGAGAAACTTTTGCTGCTAGAGAGTAACGTGGGGGAGGGTATATTCTTTGTGGGACTAAAACATGTTGCTATCAAAGTGATAGCAAGTTATACAGAAGATCAAATTATTACATCTGACCCTTCTCAACTTCTTCAGATCAAAAAAGCTCGCGCTGAACTTAAATCGTTGCGAGACTAGCCTATGGTCATAAAAAACGTTGTAGTAAAAAAGACCCCGACTCCTAGTGGTTCAACTAAATCAGGGAGCGGTTTTAGTAATGACTCACGTTTAAAAAAACCGAGTCGTCCAAACATCTCTCAACGAAATAGTTCCCCACGTATTTCACCTAAAAAGGTTAAGTTCTTTCCAAATCAAAACACTGCTCAGGAAGTAAAAGATTTTGTGAAGATTAGTGACAAATTAAATGCTGATGCAGCATCTTTCAAACTTTTTACCACCTCTATTTCATATACGGTGATTATTTATATAATCCAACTATGTCTAGCTCTGATAGCCTTAATTGGTCTAGGGTTAATGTCAGAAACAGAATCAAATTGGGTAATGTCAGCTCTTAACTGGGTAACATTTAACTCAATTCAAGAAGCTGGCACCGGAGTATTTTTGATAGGAATTGCTGGCTCTATGATATGCGGTTTAGTAACTTGGTTCGTAGCTGCAGCACTTTATACAGGAAGTGGCGAAGATGTTTTGGGAGGATTTAGTATTTTGGTGATATCAGTTTGTTTAGTTCTTCTTCTTTGCCCAATAATAAACTTATTCCCAATAATGTGGCTTTGGTCTTTATATATGTTCCTTCGTGATAAATCTCTGTGATATCATTTACTGAATGGCATCAACAGGCAAAAAAAAATATATATTATTTTTAGCAATATTATTTAATATAAATTTTGCTCATGCTCAACAAAGTTTTGTTTTACCCATTAATAATGGACAAAACATTGCAACAAGTACAGCAACTGTGAGTCTTTCGACAATTGACCTTATAGTTGAAGCCAATACTTACAAACCATATTTTTATAAAGGTAGAAGTGAGCCAATAGTAGGTAGTTCTGTAAAGATAACTGCTATTCCAGAAACAAATATTCAGGCGAGTAGATTTAATTGGAGGATCGGTAGCCAAAACATAACTACATCAGCACCTTTTGTTATAACAAACTTACCTGCTACAAATAGGGAAGTGTTAATCAGTGTTACAGTAAGTACAGCTTCTGGGCAAAACATTGGTACAGCTTCTGAATACATAAAAACTTCTTCTCCTAAGATCTTATTTTATGAAAATAATGAACTTCGTGGTCTTAATCAAAATTCAATTGGTAAAAATCTTATTTTAATAGGAAACGAAACTTCTGTACGAGCGGAGCCATTTTTCTTTGGTACTCAATCACTTCTTTCTAATACACTAGGATCATGGCAATCTCAGGGTGTAAATATTGTACTTAATCCAAATGACTGGCGAGAAGTTTCTTTAATTAGAAGCGATTCTTTTAATAAAGAAACAACTGAGGTTATATTAAATGTTCGTAGTCAACAAAATCTATCGGAAATTACTAAGGGTATTTTCAATTTAAATCTATGAGAAAGATATTATTTTTAGCTATATTATTAGCACCAACTATAGTAAGCGCCAATGAAATAACTACTTTTCAACAAATACCCTTTATTACAGGTGAAGTTTCTTCTAGTAATTATATTCAAGCTATATATATGGCTGCAATTGCTTTAGGTGCAATTGCAGCTGTAGGAATGCTTATTTGGGCAGGAGCTGAATATATGTTATCAGACCTGGTAACAAAAAAATCTGCCGCTAAAGAGCGTATAAAAAATGCCCTACTTGGACTTCTGATAATCCTTGGAGCAGTAACTATTTTAAATACAATTAACCCCAATCTTACTAGGCTAACAATAATAGAAGAACTTGAAACTAGTGAACTAGCACCAACAACAACTCAATCTGGTTCAGAAAATACTGGCGTGGTTAATAATACGCCACTTCGCGATGAGTTTTACACTCACGAATTTGTTCATTCCACATCCATACTCAGTCACTGTCAAAATAGTGACTCAGGCTGTTTTGATCGAACTGTAAGTGAACTGACTCAGCTATGTAACCAAAACCAGGGAAATGTAGCGCGCGATGAAAATTACTGGACCGGTACCCAATTAGCAACTATTTATAAATGTAACCCAAACTAATATGACCCAAAGAATACTAGTAGGAATTGGTATTTTTGTAGTAGTTACCTTGCTACTACTTTGGGGTTATTTACTTTTATTTGGAACACCTAATAATATTAATAGTGTTTTTACTGATCTAGGAATAATTGGACAACCGACGGAAATACAAACAGAAACAAATTCAGGAAACACTCAGCTGGCAGACAATCAAAATCAATTAAGACAACTTACCACTAAAGTGGTTGCGGGTTTCGTTTATCTACCCAAAATTGAAGCATCCACTACAACCCCCGAAAAACCAGAGAGAATTCGCTACGTTGAAAGAGGAACTGGGCATGTATATGAAATAAATTTAGATAATAATAGTGAATCAAGAATTTCAGGAAATACCACAGGGAAAACAGTTAATGCAATATTTAATTTGAGCGGTGAATTGGTTGTTCTAGAATCAGAGCAGGTAACAGACATAATACCAACTATTGTCGCCCTTGGGGGTAATACTGTTAAAAGCACTAAACTGCCCATAAACAGCAGTAATTTCTCTTTTAATAATATTGGTGACATTAGATATACAACTATAGAAAACAATCAAACATTTGCCCGACAGTATGACTGGCAAGAGAATCTTACTCAGGATCTATGGACAACACCAATGACTGAAATAGAAGTTTTTTGGTCTGACAATAAAACTTATTTAACGAACAAAAACTCTCCTTGGTTTAAAGGGGGGGTATACGAGATAATTAATGGAAATACCCAGAGAATTAACCAGAAAAATTTGTATAGTTTTTCTGCTGTAATCGACAAATCAGGTAATAACATTTTATATTCTGGCTTTGATACAGATAGACAGAAAATTACTAACGCTATTCAGAATATTGAAAATAACAGCTTAGCTAATGCCTCAGTATTAGCAGTGCCCGAAAAATGTACCCATAGTGAATTAACAGGTTTTATTTGTGCACTTTCCTCACAAATAAACGATGGCAACAGAGAAAGTTTATCAAAATGGTACAAAGGTGAAATAACTTCTTCAGACACACTATGGCAACAAAATACTGATGGTTCAGCTAAAATATTATCTTACTTACCAAATTTAGCGGGATTTGATATTGATGTAATAAAGTTATTTGTTACAGAGGATGGGAAAAAGTTGCTCTTCTTAAATAAAACCAATAACAGTCTTTGGCTTTATAATCTAGGGTTATAAATAAAATACCCCGAAGCAAAGCTTCGGGGTATTTTATTTCCAAAACTAATTCCTATGTCTTCTAATTACAAACTCTTGTGCAATCGCAAACAGACTACTTACCAAGAAATATAAAGCTACTGAAGCAGAGAGGGTGTAAGCAAAAACAGCAATAATGGCCGGCATAACATACCGCATATTCATATCCATGCTACGTGCAAAATCTGCCTTAAAATCAACTTCACCAGCCTTTCTTCCACCTAATTTTGGTAAAGAAATATTTGCATGAGCAAACTGAGCGAGTCCTGCCAATAAAGCTAAAGGCCAACTCTTAGCAGCAATATCCACAAAACCTAAGAAAATCATATCAACAGTTTCAGGAGAAGGAACAAAAGAGTAGAGAAGTTCCTGATTAATGTTAGGCAAAGGAACGCCTCCGCCACTTAATACAGAAAGATAAAGTGCAATTACAACTGGAATCTGTAAAAGTAACAAGAAAATACTGGAAAAAGGATTTATTCCTTTATTCTTATATAAAGTCATCGTCTCTCTGGCCAAAGATTCGCGATCATCTTTATATTTTTCTTGGATTTCTTTTAATTCTGGCTCAATTTCACGAATAACCTTTTGAGTTTTAGCTGCCTTAATAGAAAGAGGCATCAAAATTAACTTAACTACAATAGTGGTAAAGATAATCGCCAAACCAATATCTCCACCTGGAATAACGTCAATAAAAAAAACTAGCCCATTATAAATTGGGTCGAAAAAGATTGTGTGCCAAATAGTAGAGAACATAAATTATTTTATAGAATCAGTAATAGTCTTCATCTCTTGGTATAAATCAAAAAAAGACATTTTAGCCGCTTGTGGCTTAGATAGTATTATATACACTCCTTTTAGATTATCCGCACGAGACAACTTATAAAGCGAATTGTACAACCGCCGACGCAAAAGATTTCTATCAACAGCGTTTTTAAAAACCTTTTTTCCCACCACTACTGCCCCGTGAAAATTATCACTCTTTGTATAAACAATAGTAAAGAAAGGGGAGTGCAACCTTTTTCCCAAAGAAAAAAAGCGATCAAACTCTTTTTTTGTTAATCGCTCTTTTTTCTTCAACATAATACTGTTGTGTGCCAGTTATTCTGGCCTTAGATTTTTTCGAAAGAAATTATCGACTTGGTTTCACTGCAAGATTGGCGCGACCTTTACGGCGACGAGCCAAAAGAACATTGCTTCCTTTAGGGCTATTCTTGCGAGCAAGAAAACCGTGAGTAGTCATTCTTTTCTTTTTACTTGGTTGGTAAGTTCTTTTAGACATACATTGATTTTTACAAGTTGCCCCAATATACACTGTTTTTCGGTTATTTCAAGTACTTTATCTATCGCAAAAATTATTATCCCCAACTTATCCACACTAGACATTTTCCGGAGCGAAAGCGGTTAGTTTTATTGGTTTTTATCAAAAAAGTTTACAGGTATTTTTGGGAGGGTATAATTCAAAGCACTAATCACCAGTTGTTACTCGCCATCTTCACTTAAACGGTTATGAATCAAATATCACCATCGATCGTGAACAGTCTTATTACATCAGAACAGGTTGATATTAAAAAGTTATGGGATGACGTTTTAGTTAGTATCGAGTTAGCAATTACTCCAGCTAACTTTAAGACTTGGTTTCGCGACACTCGTATAGTCTCTCTTGAGGACGGCACTATAACTCTTGGCGTTCCAAGTGTTTTTGTAAGAGATTGGTTGCAAGACAAGTTTCAATCGATGATTCTGCGCGTACTGCGTGAAAACGCACCGTTTGTACGAAATATTGAATACACAGTTGTACAGAGAAGTGAAAAAAGACAAGAAAGCCGTACTTCAAACGTAAATTCTGCTTTACCATTAGAAGAGTACTATATAAACAAAAGCGATAACCTAAATCCTAAGTATTCTTTTGATACTTTTGTTATTGGGCCATTCAACGCCCTTGCTCATGCTGCTGCAAAAACAGTTAGCGAACGACCTGGAATTGCATATAATCCATTATTTATTTATGGAAAAACTGGTCACGGAAAAACCCACCTTATTCAAGCAGTAGGGAACAAGATAAAACAAAGCGGAAAAAAAGTTTTTTATGTTACAGCCGAACGTTTTACTGTAGATTATTTCAACTCACTTCAAAGCGGAACTGCTAACAGCTTCAAGGACAAGTACCGTCAGTACGATGTTCTGGTAATGGACGATGTCCAGTTTTTAAACAGTAAGGAAAAAACTCAAGAAGAACTATTCCATTTGTTTAACACTCTTCACGACAACAACAAGCAGATTGTTTTTTCTAGTGATATTCATCCAGCCCTACTTTCTGGCATGGAAGAACGCTTACAATCACGATTTGCTGCCGGAATGATTGTTGATATACCTGCACCAGATTTAGAATCTAGAGCAGCAATCCTAAAAGCTAAAGCGGCTCAAAACAGTATCACGCTAGATCCTGAAGTTATCGACCACCTAGCTGAATCTGTCAGTGGTAATATTCGCGAATTAGAAGGGGCACTTAACTCAATAATGTGTCAATCACAACTTTTGGGCAGGGTTTTGAACCTTGAGGAAGTTAGAACTATTATCAAAAACAGTACCCGCCCTAGGCGTAGCATGGCGATTGATGACGTAGTAGAAAAGGTTGCGCAGTACTTTAATATTGATCCAAAAAGTATCTACGAAAAAACCAGACGGAAGGAAGTAGTTAAACCTCGTCAGCTGATAATGTATATTCTACGAGAAGACTTTTCAGTTTCTTATCCAACTATCGGACAAAAGTTGGGAGGGAGAGACCATACAACAGTAATTCATTCTTGCGAGAAGATAAAAAACGAACTGAAGAGTGATTCGAATCTAGAAGAGGAGATAGCTCAGATTAGAATGTTATTAAAATAAAATTAAAGAGTCGCACCTTCGGTGCGACTCTTTAATTAATAAATAATCTGTGCAATCCTTGTGAATAACATGTGAATAAATAGTGATTTTTTGCTGTTTATGACTCATATTAATTGTGGGTAAAAAGGTGTATATATTCCACCTTATCCAGAAAAGACAGTTACCAACAGTTATATCCAACATTACTAAGTTACACCTGTGGATATTAAACATGAAAAATATCCTTATTTACAAAAGTATTTTTGACTTATCCAGCAATCAACACCCCTAATAATAAAGAGAAAAGAAGAAAGAAAAAAATAATATACGACAATCCACAACAATCGCGATATAATGTGGATACTATGAAAGTAACGTTAAATAGAGAATCTTTTCTAAAGAGGTTAGAGATGGTCGGAAAGATAAGTACAAAACATTTAACACTACCTGTCTTACAGTGTGTTCTACTTAAAGTTACAGAAAGTAAACTAACTATCTCAGCTACTAATTTAGAGATTGGTATTGAAGCTGATGTTGAAGCAAAGAACGCTGAGATTGGCGAGGTAGCAGTCCCTGCTAGTGTTTTAATACAAACAATCAACCTGGGTACAGAAAAAGAGATTACGCTCCGTTTAGACGGCAATTCTTTGATTGTAGAAGGTAATAGTTCTGAGACTATGATCAAGGCTGTTTCTCCAGATGAGTTTCCTTCAATTCCAAGAATTGAAGGAAGTGGACAAACTATTGTTAATCAAATGTTCAGCTTGGGAATTAAGTCTGCAGCATTCGCTGCATCTCAGTCACTCATTAAGCCTGAGCTTGGAAGTGTTTATGTCTTTCAAAAGAAAGAGCATTCTTTAACTTTTGTAACAACAGACTCTTTTAGATTGATGGAAAAAACAGTTCCACAAAAAGGAGTTATTTTTGATAGTTCAGTTTTAATTCCACAAAAGAATGCTATTGAAATTGCTCGTATTTTAGATGCGGTAGAAAGTGATCCTGTCTGTCGATTTAATGAAAATCAGTTTTCCTTGGAATTTACCGAGGGTGTTTATGTTACCTCAAGACTTGTGGCTGGCTCTTTTCCTGATTATGAACAAATTATGCCAAAAGAATTTTCTTCTTCAGCTACGGTTTTGCGAGAAGACCTGAGTCGTGTTTTTAGAAAGACAAATATTTTCTTAAATAAATTTTTCCAAGTTGGAATTTATGTAACCAATAATTCCTTAACTGCTTCAGCTGTAGGAGGGGAGTCTGGAACTACTACTGAATCAATCAGAGCAGAAACTACTGGAGATGAAATTACGCTTAATTTTAACCAGCGTTACTTATCAGAGTGTTTGAGTCATTTTTCTGACGATAGTATAAATATGCAGTTTTCTGGAATTGGACGACCTCTCATAATTAAAGGCGTTAGTGATAATACAATTCGTTATCTAGTGATGCCTATGAATAAATAGTTCATGGCTAGAGGAGAATTAAAGCAGCTTTCCGCTCTTTTTAGTAAATATAAAGAGATACTCATAGCTCCAGAATCAACAGTCATAGATGCGTTTTTAGAGGTTGTGGAGGATATGTTTGAAATAAAGCTTGATAAGAAGTTTGTGCGATATACAACTTCCACAAAAACATTGTCTGTTACTGGTTACGGACCTTTTAAAATGGAATTAAAGCTCCATGAAAAAGAAATTATTTCTCATATTGTAGGGAGAATAGGGAAGAAGAATGCGCCAGAGAGGATAATATGAGTGAATAAAAGTGCCGCCCGAAGGGCGGCACTTTCATTATTGTCTACTTCCAATATCTTCTCCTTCAGAATTTTCTTGTTCTTCAGATGAGTTTTGGTCTCCCTCTCCTTCAGAATTATTATTTCTGCCGAATTGATTATTTTTCCAAACAGTTACTCCGTACTCCCATAAATAATACTGCGGATCGCGAGCAGGGTTGGAAGGGTATGGTCCACGAGGATTGTCTTTATCTACAAAGTGTAAGATTGTATGTGTGTTGTCATACATAGCGTTTAGAAGGTCTCCAACATTAGTGTTTCCGTCTAAGTTTCCAACAAGTGATGTTGCGTCTACAACCATGCCATTAGAGCGCAAAACTGGTTTAATATCGTCTGGAATCGGGGCTGGGTTAGGGAATTGCTCTTGATCTAGTTTTGCCATCGCTACATCCATAAACGCTCGCCATAGAGGAGAAATGATTAACCCTGAAATTTCATTCATTGATTGATTGCCGTTATTTCCAGCCCAAGCTCCTACTACAATGTTTGGTGTATAGCCAAATATCCAAGCATCACGACGATCGTTTGTGGTACCTGTTTTTGCTGCAACATCAATTCCTTCACCAAAATAAAGAAGTGAGTTTGCACCATATAAAGGGGTTCTGGCTACGTTATCAGAAAGTATGTCAGAAATTTGTAAGGCAGCATCTCTGTCCATAACTCGTTGTCCTTCCGGAAGTTGTTCATTATTTTCTAAAACATTACCAGTATTGTCTTCAACACGAATAATGCTTCTGATAGGCATTTTTAATCCTTCATTAGCAAAAACTCCATATGCTTCAGTCATGTCGATTAACCTTACTTCACCACCTCCAAGCACAAGAGTAAGTCCATATCTACGCCAATCAGTAAGAGTTGCCAATCCAGCGTCACGAGCTAATTTTATAGAATCTTGCATTCCAGCCAAATAAAGAGTTTTTACTGCTGGAATGTTAAGTGATTGAGCTAAAGCGCTTCTGATAGAAACAGGACCTCGGAAAGCATTGTCGTAGTTGTTTGGTGAATAACACCCGTCTTCAGACGTTGTGTTTCCTGGGTCACAGGATGTTGAAAATTGTGTCTGCACATCAAACAGGGTGGTGGCTGGCGTATATCCTTTTTCAAAAGCTTTAGCATAAATAAAAGGCTTGATAGCAGAACCTGGTTGACGCATTGCTAGGGCAATATTGTAATTACCGTCAATATTTTCATCAAAATAGTCACGAGAACCAACCATTGTGAGAATGTCACCAGATTTTGGGTCCATCGCTACTAGGGAGGCGTTTGAAGCATTGAACTGTGTTTCGTTTTTTATTGCGTACTCTTTTACGATTTCTTCTGCATCAGATTGTAAATCATAATCAAGAGTCGTTATTACCTTGAGGCCACGAGTTGCCAGGTCTTCCTCACCGTATTTTTCTGCCAAGTATTCTCTTATATACATTACAAAGTGGGGTGCCTTAATTCCTGTATTAGCAGCACTAGAAAATTCCACTGTTTCAGCTTTAGCGTTATTGTATTCTTCTTCAGAAATAAAACCCAAATCTTCCATTCTATCCAAGACGCGGTTTTTTCTTACCTCAAGAGCATCACGATTATTTCCGTACGGGGAGTAGTAGGTGGGGGCTTGTGGAATTGCAGCTAGGTAAGCAGATTCAGCCAGAGTAACTTCGGCTGCAGATTTGTTGAAGAAAGCACGACTAGCTTCCTCAACACCATATATAGTTCCTCCGTAAGGATTTTCATTTAAGTAATACCAAAGAATTTCTTCCTTACTTAAAACTTGTTCTAGACGGAGAGCAAGAATTGCTTCCTTCATTTTTCTTATATATGATTTTTCTCGACTAAGAAGAGCGTTTTTGATTACTTGTTGTGTGATTGTTGATCCTCCTTGTCCACGTAAATCACCACCAATAAGGTTTTGAATTCCTGCTCTAACAATAGCGAGGGGACGAACTCCTAAGTGAGAAAAGAAGGTATCGTCTTCGATGGCGATAGTGGCGTTTTTGATATGGTGAGAGATGTTTTCATAGGGAACAGCAGTTCTTTTTACATCTTGGTTTAGGTCATAAAGAACGATTTCTCCGGTGCGGTCATAGATTTTTGTGGATTGTAAAACTCTTCTTTGGTCAAAAGAAGAAAGATCTGGAATGTCCAGAGTAGATATGAAAATAAGTAGGGCACCAGCACCAATAAAACCAATAACTAGCACTAAAATTGCCATGTCGGACAACCTCTCTTTTATCCAACTTTCTTTCTTTTTAGGCTTGATTTGTTTGTTTGTCATTTTAAATTTCGTAATATTGCCATAATAACAGTAATTAACAACTTTATGTTAAACTCGATGGGTATGAAATTGGTAGATGAATTAAGACAAAGAGGGCTGATATATGATTCTTCAGCCGATCCAGAGAAGATTTTTGCAGAACAAAGAACTGTTTACATTGGCTCTGATCCAACAGCCGACTCACTCCATGTCGGACATTTGGCCTGGATTGTCTTAATGAAGCGCTTGGTCTTAGGTGGACATAAACCAGTTTTGCTAGTGGGCGGTGGTACTGGAATGATTGGTGATCCAAAAGAAAAGGGAGAGCGAGTTTTGTTGTCTGAAGATATTATTGATCAAAACGCAGAAGCGATTAGATTGCAGTTGGATAGTATGTTGGGCGCAGAATCTGGTCTGGTTATGGTTAATAACGCAGAGTGGCTGCGTGAGGTAAAGTTAATTCCTTTTTTACGAGATGTTGGAAAACATTTTACTGTTAATGAGCTTATCAAACGTGATTTGATTAAAAGAAGGTTGGACAATCCTGATGATAGTATTTCTTATACAGAGTTTACCTACTCACTTTTGCAGGCTTATGATTATTGGGAACTAAACCGCCGTTATGGAGTTGATTTACAGCTTGGTGGCAGCGACCAGTGGACCAATGTGCTTTCTGGTGTTGATTTGATTCGTAAAAGGGAAGGGAAAGAAGTTTTTGCTTTCTCTTTTCCATTGATTACCGATGCTTCGGGAAAGAAGTTTGGTAAAAGCGAGGGCAATGCTGTTTGGCTCTCGGGAGAAAAAACCACTCCTTATCAGTTTTATCAATTCTGGTTGAATGTTGAGGATGAAAAAGTCATTGACTACCTAAAGATTTATACTTTCATCAGTCTTGAAGAAATTGAATCTATCAAAAATGAACACGAGGCTTCTATGGGTCAAAGATTTGCTCAAAAAAGATTGGCAGCAGAAGTGACTAGTTTTGTTCATGGAAGTGAAAATACTGAAGCAGCATCTTTGGTTTCTGGAATTTTGTTTGGTGATGTAGGACTTTCTGATTTATCAGATGCTGAAAAAAGTATGTTGAAGCAAAATGCTCCGACTTTTGCTGGTGCAAAAGGAAAAGATTTGGTTGATGTGTTGGTTGAAACTAATCTGGCTTCAAGTAAGCGTGAAGCTCGAGAGTTTATTTCTAGTGGAGCTGTAATTTTCTCTGGTGAAAAAATCGTAGACTTAAATTTTGTAATTGATTTTACTGATATCGCTCTTCTTCGGAGAGGTAAGAAGAATTTAGTAGTGTTGGTTTAGGTTGTAAAAGATAAAAGAGCGGGAGGCCGAAGGCTTCCCGCTCTTTTATCTTATCTAAAATTAAAGATAGTCCTCATCATCAAAAGAATCATAGTCCACATCTTCCGCATCATCTTCTAATTCATCATTAACTTCTTCCTCGTCTCCTTCCTTTTCTTCTTCGTCATCACCCCCCTCGTCCTCTTTTATGTGACCAAAACCCTCAACCTCGTCATCGCCGCTGTCGGTTTCACTAATTTCATCAAGCATTGAGTCGTCAATACTTGCGTCAGCATCTTCACCTTCAAAATCTTCCTCTTCGTTGTGGTCTGTGTGTGTCATCATAATTTCTTTTGAATTTATCTTCTGTTTCGAAAAAGGATTTTATCGCAATAGATTTTGTATGCAAGTGTTTATAGGTGTTTTTTTAAGTTAAGACCACTGAAGTTTAATTATGACAAGTACTTAGTACCTTTCGTGCGCCAAAGCTGTGGTAGCAACTGCGATAGCGTCGTACTCATCATCTAGTGCTTTTTCTGGTAAATCAGAGATTAGACGTTTCAGCATATCCATCACAGCTTTTTTGTCACTAGCACCATATCCAGTAACCGCTACCTTAACTTCCTTTGGTCCAAATTCTCTGATGAGGCAATCTTTTTTCTTACCAATATAGATTATTACACCGCGGGCCTCGGCAACCTGTAAAGCAGTTTTTTGATTCTTGTTAAAGAAAAGAGTTTCTATGGCTAAAATGTTTGGTTCGTATTCATTAACTAATTTTTCAAACTCTAATCCCATCTCCATAATTCTTTGGGGCAGGGGATCTTTTTTGTTTGTTTGAATACAAGTAGAAAACAACAACTTTTCTTGGTTGTTTTCTTTTTCCATTACCGCTATTCCAAGTCGGTCATATCCTGGATCTACGGCGATCACTCTCATAAAGTTTCTTCTTCAGAGTCGGCAGTGGTGTAGATGTCTTGTACATCTTCCTGTTCTTCTATCGACTCTATTAGTTCGGCAAGTTTTGTACCATCTTCCAGAGAAAGTTCAGCGACACTATTTGGTTTGTAACCGGTAGCGTCTTTGGTAAAAGCCCACATGGATGTGCCAGGTGCTCCAAGAGAATATCCTGCCTTGGTAAAAGTGTGTCTTATTTCTTGAGAGGTACGATTATTATTGTCGGTTACAGCGGTAATTAATATGCCGACTCCGCCTGGACCAAATGCTTCAAAAATAACTTCTTGCAAAGCTTCGCCACCAGCTCCAGCTCCTTTGGCAACAGCTCTATCAATATTTTCTTTTGGCATCGAGTCTTTTTTAGCTCGATCGATAACCGCTGCTAATCCTGGTGAGTTTGTATCACCACCTGCTTTTCTTGATTCCATGGCAATTAAAGCCGAGTGCTTGGAAAAAATTCTACTTTTAACAGCATCGGTAGCTGCTTTTTTGTGTTTAATTTTACTCC
This sequence comes from uncultured Candidatus Saccharibacteria bacterium, assembly GCA_964601615.1. Classification (GTDB taxonomy): domain Bacteria; phylum Patescibacteriota; class Minisyncoccia; order Phycocordibacterales; family UBA918; genus OLB19. Next base: position 74,791 of record CAZRNZ010000002.1, on the reverse strand, counting down.
ATTTATTATGTCCTGACATAAATCTTTTTCTTAAATATTTTCTATATGACTATAAGCGAGGCCGCTAGCAACTCTTCCTCTTGGTGTTCTGTCTAATAGTCCAAGGCGAATCAAATACGGCTCAATAACATCTTCGATGGTCGAGGGTTCCTCTCCCGTCGCTGCTGCAATGGTATTTAGACCAACGGGTCCACCGCCAAATTTATTGATAATTGATTCTAATACCGCTCGGTCTGGTCTACTCAATCCAAGATTGTCGATATCAAGTAAGGAGAAAGTCTTTTGTACAATTTCTTTATCAATTGATTTATTGTCTAGCTGAGCTAGGTCACGACATCGCTTCAGTAAGTAATTGGCTGTTCTTGGTGTAGCACGACATCTCATAGCAATACTTTTTAAAACATCGTTGTCTGTATCCATTCCTAATAATGAAGCTGAGCGCTTTAAAATATCGGCAATTTCTTGCTCAGTATAAAAATCTAGTCGAAAGGTTCCACCAGAAAAACGTGAACGAAGAGGGGAAGAGAGAAGGGAGATTCTGGTGGTAGCAGCAACCATAGTAAACGGTGGAAGCTCCAGTTGAACAGTACGAGCAGAAGGACCTTTACCAATAATGATATCAAGCACACCTGATTCCATCGCCGGATAAAGTACCTCCTCGATTGCTTTGCTGAGACGATGAATCTCATCGATAAACAAAACATCACCAGGGGAAAGGTTTGTCAAAATAGCAGCCAAGTCGCCAACACGTTCAATAGCTGGTCCAGAAGTGACACGCATGTTTGTGCCGAGGGTTTTGGCAATCAAGTGAGCAAGGGTGGTTTTACCTAAGCCTGGAGGGCCGTATAAAAGTATGTGTTCAGCAGCATGACCTCTTTCTTTGGCCGCAGTAAGTAGAATACGAAGGTTTTCTTTTATCTTGGACTGTCCAATATATTCATCCCAGCTTTGTGGACGGAGAGTTTGGTCGAGGTTGCCAGCGTTGTCTTTAGTAAAAGTTGGTTGAGGCTTTGTCATGTAAGTATTATACAAAAATAACTAAAATAAGGCTCATTTTTAGAAAGTAAAAGGGAAGAGCTTGACAAATTTCTCAAGTATGCTATCATAGAGAAGTTCTTAGATAGGTTGGTAGAAAAAAAGACACCGTAACAAATTGTGTTCGGTGCCTATTTTTATGTCTCGTTTGTCGAGACGATAATTCTCTAAGCAATTGATTGATGTGGCGAGGACTTTCTGGTCTTCTCCATCGAGTGAAATCGCTGGGAACTCCCTTAGCGCATTAGTCACTTTCTATATTGCGAAAGCTTGCTTAGAGAATTATCGTCTCGAACATGATTTTAACAAATCATGTTCGAATTTCTAACTTTAAAATGAACTAACCCGACTATAACATAGTCGGGTTAGTTGTTGTCTTGAACAGAAGTGGTGAGCGTGTTCTAACTGTGAGTTTTTGATAAGTCCACCACTCTTTCTAGTTCTGACAATGAAGTGATTCCTGAAAGGACCTTCTCAATTCCATCTTCTGCCATAGTCGGAATACCTTGATGTTTGGATGCTTCAAGAATTATATGCTCTCGCGGATCACGAATTACAGCGTCTTCCACAGTTGTGTCTAGTTGAATTGCTTCGAATATTCCTTGTCGTCCTTTAAAGCCAGTTCCAGCACAAGCTTCGCAACCTTCTCCTTCATATATTGTTATCTCCGTTCCAACGGCTGGGGGTTTTGGATGTCCAGCTAGTACAGAATTAATTTTTGCCATTTCAGTTTCGTTAGCAATTCTAGATTTTTTACATTTTTCACAAATTTTTCTTACTAGTCTTTGTCCAAGAATAATATTGGCTGAACTGCCGATTAATCTGGAGTTAACTCCTAGGTCTATTAGGCGAGCAAATGCTCCTGCGGCGCTGTTGGTGTGTAGGGTAGAGAATACCAAGTGACCAGTTTCGGCGGCATGAATAGCAGTTTCTGCTACTTCACGGTCACGAATTTCTCCTACCATGATAATGTCGGGGTCTTGTCGTAAAACTGAACGAAGTCCTGATGCAAAAGTGTAATCATCTTCCACTTGAGTTTGTACAACTCCTTCAACTTTATATTCCACTGGATCTTCAATAGTAATTATCTTTACCCCTGGATTATGAACAGAACGAAGGAAAGCATAAAGAGCAGTGGTTTTACCACTACCAGTTGGACCAGTTGTTAGAATCATGCCGTTTGGTCGCTTTAATTCTTTTTGCATTACATCAAAAACAATTTGATTGAGCCCTAGTTGATCCATATTGAAACTAGCTACAGAAGGGTCAAGAAGACGCATTACGGCGCTTTCGCCAGCTGATCCAGGAATGATTGAAGTACGAACTTCGATATCCTTATCACCACTATCAAAAGTAAATCTTCCGTCCTGAGCTTCATTTTTTATATTTAAAATCAGTCCTGCCAAGAGTTTGATACGAGAAATCAGTCTTTCATAGATTTTTCTATCTAATTCAACCACTTCATAGAGAACGCCATCTAAGCGAAATCGAACTCGCACAGAACTTGTCTCTGGTTCAATGTGAACGTCAGAGGCTTTTAATGCAATAGCGCCAGCAAAAATAGTCTCTAAAGTGGAGCTAACTTGACGGGCGGGGTTGAGGGTTTTAATTTCCTGTAACTTTGCATCCATTTGGTCTGGAGTTTTGATAGTGCTGGATATTTTTTTAATTTCCTCAGGATCGATATCAAGAACACCCTTCTTTACAGCAGAGGTGTTTTTTTGGTCGGCATATCGTGACCAAGCATGTTCTAGGCTGGCTCGAGAGCACATATAGACAGAAAGTTTCCATTCCGCCTGAAGCTCATTAATTAATTCAACTGTAGAAGGATGGTTGGGATTAGTAATGGCAATTGAAACTGATTTATGTTGTTTCTCAAAAGCGACAATTCCTGCTTCGCGAGCACGACTTTCTGGAATTAGTGTCAGGGCAGAAGGGTTTATACTTACTCCCTGCAAATTAACGTAAACATAGCCATGTTGTACCGAAAGAGAGCGAACAAGACTTTCTTCCTCCTCAAGTCTCATTTCCTTATATTTCTTGCTCTCTAGGACATGTTCGTTAAATTTAGGCATAATTCATTTTAAAAGGAAACTGCTAAAAGGGGAAAGTACAAGTGTGGTTAAAAATGATAGGATTGTGTCATGACAGAAAAAGAGTGGGACATAACTTCTAGAGAATCTCTAACTTCAGCAGTGAGTGAGGTTTTGAAATTGCTTGCTGGTACAAAAATAACTTCTTCAGTTTTAGCTCTTAGTGGTGAGCTCGGAGCTGGTAAAACTACCTTTACGCAAGAGTTAGCAAAACAGATTGGAATCTCCGAAGTTGTCAGTAGTCCGACTTTTGTAGTAATGAAAGAGTACGAAATAAATTATTTATCTTGGCAGAGATTGATTCATATTGATGCTTACAGAATTGAGTCTGAGAAGGAAATGGAGGTTTTGGATTTTGCTTCCTATTTAAATAATGAAAATAATCTTATTTGTATTGAGTGGCCAGAAAAAATCGCCAAGTTAATTCCTTCATCAGCTTTTAGGTTAAATTTTGAATTATCAGAAAACAAGCGCACTCTTAAATTGTCTTATGAGCAATAAAAACAAAAAAACTTTAGTTCTGCTTGATGCTCATGCGATTTTACATCGTGCTTATCATGCATTACCAGATTTTGCTTCACCTACGGGTGAGCCAACCGGAGCACTCTTTGGTGTTGTCTCGATGTTGATTAAGATTGTTGAGGATTTGAAGCCAGATTTTTTGGTGGCTTGTTATGACTTGCCAGAACCAACTTATCGTCACCAAGCTTTTGATGGCTATAAAGCTAAGCGAGCAAAAACTGATGATGCGTTGATTGAACAAATAATTCGTTCTCGCGACATTATGAAGGTGCTCAATATTCCAATTTATGAACATGCCGGTTTTGAGGCTGACGACATGCTCGGCACTATTGTTGAACAAATGAAAGATAATGAGAGTATCGATATTATTATTGCTTCAGGCGATATGGATACCATGCAGTTGGTTGTTGGAGAGAAGGTGAGAGTGTTTGCACAAAGGAAGGGTGCGGAAGTGGTGATGTTCAATGAGGAGAGAGTAAAAGAAAAGTTCGGTTTTGATCCAATTTTAACTATCGACTTCAAGGGTTTGCGAGGTGATGCTTCTGATAATATCCCTGGTGTTCCTGGGGTGGGAGAAGGGAGTGCTCAAAAATTAATTATTGCTTTCGGTGGAATTGAAAATATTTATCAGGCGATAGAAAAGCTTGGAGTAGAGGAAGTTTCCAAAAAATCAGGAGTACAAAAACGTTTTGTGCAATTGGTAGCGGATCATGAAGAGGAGGCACAGTTTTCCAAAATGTTGGCAACCATTAGACGTGATGCACCAATTAATTTTTCTTTACCAGAAAATACCTGGCGTGAAGGTGTTGATATTGATGCTTCTTTAGCTCTATTTAGCGAGCTAGGTTTTCGTTCACCAACTGCTAGATTCAGGCAGTTAATGAACCTACAAGAAGAAAATAGTTTTGTTAATACTTCAGTTTCGGTAGAAGATTTAGCTGAGGCTGGAATGATGTTATGGCTTTTGGAAAGTGATCGCACAAATCCAACTCATGAAGACATTGTCGACTTCGGTCGAGCAGAATTTGGTACAACAAATTGGTCAGATATAAAAGACAATCTTTATCGAAGACTCGAGCAGGAGAATTTACTTGGGGTATTTGAAAAAATAGACAAACCACTTTTGCCTGTAATAACAAAAATAAATGCTGAAGGAGTTTTGCTTGATGTTGCGTATCTCGATAAATTATCAAAGACTTTTCATGACGAGTTGCTCGGAATAGAGCAGAGAATTTATGAACTAGCAGACGAGAATTTTAATATAAATTCTCCAAAGCAGCTTGGTGTAATTTTGTACGAAAAACTAGAACTCCGTCCTGCTAAGCAAAAAAAGACTTCCACAGGAGCACTTTCTACCAGAGAAAGCGAATTGGTTCAGATGCGAGAAATGCATCCGATTATCGAGGAGATTTTGCGCTATCGTGAACTTTCAAAGTTAGTTTCTACTTATGTTGATAATCTACCCAAAATGGTTGGTGATGATGGCAGAATCAGAACAACGTTTTTGCCGACTGGAACTGTAACTGGTCGGATGGGTTCTAAAGAACCAAATCTACAAAATATTCCTATTAGAACCGAGGAGGGAAGATCTGTCCGTCGGGCCTTTATTGCGCCTTCTGGATATAAATTAGTTTCAATTGACTATTCTCAGATTGAACTTCGGATTGCCGCAATTATGTCTGGTGACGAAAAAATGATTGAGATTTTTAAGACTGGACAAGATGTTCATAGAGGAGTAGCTTCGCAGGTTTTTGGTATTGCACCAGAAGAAGTGACGGCTGACCAGAGAAGAAAAGCCAAGGTAATTAACTTCGGAATTCTTTATGGTATGGGAGTAAATGCTTTACGTACTAACTTAGGAGAGGGAACAACTCGTGAGGCAGCGACAGAATTTTTGAGCGCTTATTTCAATACTTTTACTCGATTGGCCGAGTATCTTGAAGAGACAAAAGCTTTTGCTAGAGAACATGGATATACAGAAACTATGTTTGGTCGCCGTCGACATTTCCCAGGCATTAGTTCTTCTGCGCCATTTATTCGTGCTAGTGCCGAAAGAATGGCAATTAATGCACCAATACAAGGAACGGAGGGTGACATCTTGCGTATCGCGCTGGTTCGTATTGATGAATATCTAAAGGAAAATAAATTAGAAGAAGATATAAAAATGCTTCTTCAGGTTCATGATGAAATTGTTTTTGAAATTAAAGAATCGATATTGTCTGCACAAACTAAGGAACTAATGAAAATAATGGAAGATGTATTTTCTGGACAAGATACGAAAGATGTTCCAATAGAGGTGGAAGCAAAGATGGGTTACAATTGGGCAGATATGGATTCAATCTAATTATGTTGTGTGTATTTTTTGGTAACGATTTATTAAAGGTGAGAGACGAAGCCTTTTCTTATATTGATAAGTCCGGTATTTCTACAATGGAAGCTATTGACTCAGATTCTTATTCAGTCGGCGTTGTCAGGAATTTTGTTTTAAGCAATTCTTTATTTGCTGAGAAAAAAGTGTTCCTTCTAGATACACCTTCTTTGGATAAAGAATTTTATAAAGAAACTCTGGATTGTTTGGAGGAGATGAAAAATTCCACGCAGTTATTTGTAGTAATCGAGACAACCTTGTTGGCTGCTGAAAAAAAGAAGTGGCAGAAGCATTCTGATGTTCTTGAGGAGTATAAAGTTGTCGCAGGGGAGCGATTTAATAATTTTGCGATGGCTGACGCTTTGGCAAAAAGAGATAAGCGAAGTCTTTGGGTCTTATTTAATCAGGCGAAGATGAGCAGGTCTTCTTTTGAGGAAATTGTCGGAATATTTTGGTGGCAATTAAAAACTATGCGTTTGGTTTCGGTGAGTAAAAGTAAGGAAGAAACTGGTTTAAAAGATTTTGTCTATCAAAAAGCTAGTAGAAGTTTGGCAAATTTTAGTAAAAAAGAACTAAGTGATAAGTCGCGAGAGTTACTGACACTGTCTCACAATAGTCGATTAGGTTTGGTTGATATGGACGTTGCTTTAGAGCGCTGGATACTAAGTCTTTAGTTTAAGGTTGAAAAAAAATTCCTAGAAAGGTATAGTGTTCGTTGCTATCCGCCCATAGCTCAGCTGGTAGAGCAGCTCCCTTTTAAGGAGATGGTCCTAGGTTCAAGTCCTAGTGGGCGGACACGAGAGAAAAACAGTGCCAGTGCACTGTTTTTTGATACGTATGCAAGGCAAAGCGTTGCACTTTTCGCATTCAAAGCTAAAAGTGCCGCGAGCCGGGGGTCGAAAGTGCTTAGTAGAATTAGAGCAAAGCGAATAATTATACTTAGCAACTTGTGACGACAAAATTAAAGTCAATATGTCCCAAAAAATTATTATCCTTGATCATGTTCGCAGTGCCCATAATGTTGGGTCTGTTTTCCGTACAGGGGACGGTGCGGGAGTGTCTAAGGTATATTTAGTCGGGTACACTCCTGCACCTATAGATCGTTTTGGCCGACCACAAAAAGAGATAACAAAAACTTCATTGGGAGCAAGTGGGGTTATTCCTTGGGAACAAGTTCCTGGTGAAGATATAAAGAATAAAATTCTTTCTTTAAAAGAAGAAGGTTTTACAGTTGTGGCTGTTGAGCAAGATAAAGCATCGGTAAATTTTTATGATTTTAATAAACCAGAAAAGGTTTGTTACGTTTTTGGTAATGAGGTAGATGGGGTTAGTAGGGAGGTGCTTGATTTGGCTGATGTCATTTTAGAGATTCCGATGCAAGGAATGAAGGAGTCGTTGAACGTGTCTGTAACTGCTGGAATAGTTCTGTTTAAGTAACACCTTGATTTTTTGTCAAAAATATGATATAGTTAACATAGTTACAGCTAAGTTAGCAAAAGGAGGCGCAAGATGCGCAAAATTGCTCTTATCATCGCCACCTTTGTGGCTCTTATAAACTCGACTTTTTCTGTTACAGCAAGTGATTTGAATACGCCCCCATATCGCGCATACGTATTTACAAGTGATGGTATTTTCCTCCATTCTGGATCTGGATATACAGAACAGGAGGCTCAGACAGAAGCTTTCAGGCATTGCTTCAGATATTCATTTGATTGCCTGCCTGCTGTACTTGTTCCTAACGATGTAAACAATTGGTGGAGGGTTAGATTACTAAGGTGTCCTTCTTTGGGAAGTGTGACATGGGTTGCACTTGATCCATCTGGAGAAAATTTATATTTTGATAATAAAATTTTTTTCCGCTTTGTCAGCAGGGAAGAACTTATTTATTATTGTACTGCTTTTGATCCAGAAATTGGTGGACAAAAAGTCTACGAGTGGTTGCGTGGCGATGAACTTATTCATGAGCCTGACTAAATAAAAACCCCAAGCAAATTGCTTGGGGTTTTCTTTTTGTTTGACTACTACTGTACCACTACCTCTATCTCTTTTGAGTCTACACCAAATTCATTATTTCTTTGTCCACCACATTCAATTCTGTATATACCATTACGTTCGGTTACGTTATATCCTTCGGTTTCTGTATTTCCGGTAGTCATAGCTCTGTTTCTTACTGTAAGCGAATAGTTGCCGTTATCGTTTAAGAAAAGAAGACATTGCTGATAGCTTGTAGCATTCCAGCGGAAATATAGTTGTACACTATCGGATATAGTTACTTTTTGTGTCTCTGTCCAGTCAGCCAAAATATTGCCACTACTACCAACTGCTTTTACCTCAAAGGTAATTTCATTAGTCAGGTTTGGAAGTTGTTCCGGTGTTGTTGTTGGAGTAGATGTTGCAATCGGGGTGGTTGTTTCGGTATCTTCTGGTGAGGTTGGTGCTGATGTATTTCCTACTTGTATTCTGCTTAGTCCAGGATTAAATAATACTGGGTCAGTATGGAAAGACACTTTGCTAGATATGTTTGTAGCTGATACATCTGGCATGAAATACTGTTCTGATATATGTCTAGCTGTTTCTTGTACTATCTCATTTGGAGTACCAGAACCACATCTTCCGTCAGTAAGTGCATAGACATAATTACTATCAGACTTATCATTTAATATCATGGTGTACATATATCCAGCTGTTCCAGTTGGACATACTATGGTGGTTACAGGATAGATAAAGATAGATTTTATGTCTGAGCTAGTAGGGTTTCCTGAAAGGGAAGGTAAGTTTGTGTAATCGTTGTTAGTATCAACATTTAGTGGGTTCATAAAACCACTAAATGTTGATACTGCGTTATCTACCAGCTGTCTAAATAATGTACCTTTAGGTTCTTCTTTATTTTCCACAGCCTGCCCAATAAGTAGTAATATATCGCCCTCAAAACCTATTTGGTTAAACTTATTTCTCATAAATTCAACTGATGCGTACTGGGGGACGATAGCTCCTCTAGTACTGCCGTTTACTAGAGTAATTACATAATCATAGTATTCATCGTTTCTGATATTTTTATTTGGATCAACCAGTCTATAAGTAATATTTTTTACGTGATTAATTTCAAAAGGAGAACTATTGATGAAGATGGCACTAATAAGACCGGTTAGGGCATTTTCTGGCAAAAGAGAAGTGTTCTCACTCATTTGTATTATGTTTCCGTTGGCGTCCTCGTATTGAAGAAGATAGACATATTCATAATCTTGATCCATTTCAACTTCAACACCGTTTATTACTGCAGGTGAGTATAGACCATTTGAAAATATGATTGTTCCATCCTCATCAAAGATGATTGGATTGTCATCTAGTATTGCCAGTATCTCTGCTAGTTCATCAGGATTACTTTTATAATGTTCTATATTTTTATCTAGGATATCCATGATATCTTCGCGAGAAAAAGATATTGAATTGTCTACACTACTTACTGTAATTGTTACAGGGATGCTGATAGGTTGAGTCTTTACTTCTGGGGTGGAAATTTCTGTATCAGTGGTTCTGGTAAATAATTTACCAATGCTTGAAAACCAGTCGTTGTTTAAGAAGGGGATAATAACCGAACCAGCTTGTTGGTTTTTGGATTGATTTAGACAATCAAGTAATTTTTGATAAAGAACAGGATCTGAAACTGTAGATAGATACTCAGGGGTTAATTGGCTAGCAGCAGGACAAGAGAAAGAATTAGAGCCTCCTCCTGAACTTGAGTTGCTATCGTTATTAAAGTTATTCAAATTACCAGTGCCGCTACCAAACATTCCGTACAAGCCAATCATCATTCTGACAAAAGGGTTGTTAAAATCAGGAAGCTCACTCGTTAGTTCACCAATATTCGGTAATTCAACTTTTATATTATCACTAGCACCATTCGTTATATTACTTATTCCGCCCCTTACTCCATTAACTATGTCACCAAAGAAACTATTGCCAGTTCCGGTGTTGGTATTGTTAGGGCTAGTGCCTCCTGTTTGATTATTTAATTTTGATTCATCGAAATTACCCCTAAGTGCAACGCCTTTATCATGAGCTTCCTTTACCCAGTCAGGGGCGCCGGCAGCACAGGCACAAGCACCACCCCAATACATCGGTCTATCTTTTCCACCAACATGGATTCCTGTACTGCTCATATATCCGTTTCCAGCACCAATACCATTAGCGCCAGCAGCAACAACAGTAGTTATATAATCGGCTATGATTTTACGATCGTTAGCGTTGTTATAATCTAGTAATTTGCCATTAGCATCCTTTAGATTTATGTCAGCTGCTAACCCTCCATCATGATTTGTTGTCTCTTTGTATCTCACTTTTGTTCCGTCAGGTAATCTCCAATAACCATCGGCGTCACGTTTTGCTCCCATAGCTTTTGCTTCAGCAACCGATATTTGTCCTCCGGAAAATACATGTATTGTCAATTTAAGTTCTTGACCAGCATAGTTTAATTGTGATTTAAGTTCATCAACAATATCTAAGTTACGTGACGCGTTACCATTTTCTAGGAATACAGAATTTGTATTATTTGGTACGTTAAGTGGGGGGACAGGTGATGAAGACATGTCTATATCTTCAGTTTCAACAATTTTAGTTAGGTTGTTGAATGTAAAAACTGGACCAATAGCATCGCGCATTTCTTGATCAGATAATAGGTTTCCTGCATACAATTTATTGTAATTAATCTGATCACCTATCTCACCTAAAGATTGTTTTACTACATTTACTACATTTACATTTCCGTACTCAAGAATATTTTTTGTTCGGTACTCTTGTTTGCTACCGTCAGATAGATTTAGGTTAGCAAAAGTATGTAAACCAATTTCTGCTGAAGACCCATCTATAACACTGTTTATCCAACTAGGTAGATTTCCTCCGCCTGTGTAACATCCTGGACAATTTGTACTATAAAAATGAGTTGCAAAGGCTGCTTCAGGATCTAGGTTTGTACCTTCAGGTAAGAAGGTGTTTATAGCCATTTGTCCGCTAAAAACTTTTTCATATAGTTCAGCTATCTTGTCATGGTCATAGTTTGAGTTTTTACTTAACTCATTTATTCTCATGACATATTCAGGTAAACCAGTGTTGCTATTATTCCTTAGGGAAGAGTATATATTTTTATCATTTATCCAGGTGTCGATATTTCCGCCAGTTGATGCTGATCTATTGATTGCAATACCAACAATCATTATTGCTTCATGCAATTCTTCCTCGGTTAATTTTTCTCCTCGTCCAATTTTTCCAGCTAGGTTGGCATTTTCTCCAGCTAATATATTGGCGAACTGATCAGATAGTTCAGTGACATTTTGGCCATTTATATTCATGCCAAGCATCGCGTTTTGCGTAGGACTTGTGTTAACGAAAGTATTATTACCTATATTTTCACCGCCTGATATTGCTGTACCAGAAAATAGTAAATCATAGCCACTTACACTCCATATCGTGTTAGGGTTTATTACTTCATTAGTGTTTACATCATAGTTTGTAACCACTCCAGTGATAGCATTTTGAATAGAAACAACTCCTTCACCCGTACCAACTCCGTAATTAATGGATACGCCACTCCCAAGGTTGTTTTGGGCAATTTCTTTTATTTTGTCAGCATCTTTTACAGAAGATTCGGAGACTACTTGTTTATTTTGATTCCCAACAAAATTTCCAGTATTAGGGTCGTATGTAAATCCAGTATTGGTTGTTCCAGATAAGTTTGTATTACCCGATTCTATCATTCCTTCAGCGTACTCTCTGTATATTTCAGTAATATCTTTTTTCGTCTTTGTGGTTGTAACTGGATTACCAAACATATCAAACTCTTGACCTGAAGGTGTTGTTATCAGGCCAGTTTTACCAGATATGTCTTGTGTTTTTATTTTTTCTATAGCTTTAGAAGCATCTTTTACAGGTATAGCAGTTGTATTAGTGGTATTTCTAACAGAAACAACATTTTTAGTACTGATGGTGTAATTTATTTCTGAATGGGCAACATTTTCTGGACTACCTGTTACTCCTGTATTGAGTCCAACAACACAACCAGCACAAATATTGCCACTTCCGTAAGCCGCTAGTGTTTTATCGGTTGAAATAACACCGAAAGCCCCGGATTCCTTTGCAGCTGCCATTGCATCAATGGCCTCCATAGCTGCCTCTTTATTTAGAGAAACACCATCAACAGTAACAGATGAGCCTGATGGCTGAGCACCATAAACTGCATCAATAGATAAATCTATACCAGCTGCTCGAGCGTAATCTGATACTTCAGCAGCAGTTTGTTCAGCTAGCCTTGCATCTTTTTCCTCTTCACTTTCTTCATCCTCGTCCTCACTATCATCATCTGAAGTTGATTGTGGTGAGTTTATGGTATTGGCGGCAAACACCTCAGTTAGAGGAGTGAGGATTATTAGAGCTATTAGTAAGGTTGATAATAAGTTTGATAATAAAGAATGTTGTTTTTTCATAAAATATATACCCATATTGTATGACAATATGGGTATATATAACTGTGTTCTTATACACATATAGTATGTGTACTATATTTTTGCCAGTTCTTCTTTTACTACCTCTGCGTCACTCCATGGAGTTTTTGTACCATTTGGTCCCATGATATAAGGGTCGGTCCCTTTACCTGTTATTAATATATAACTATCTTCTGGTGCAATTTCTATAGCATGTCTAATTGCATCACGTCTGTTCATTATAATAGATAGCTTACTCTTGTCAGTTATCCCAATAGCCATTTCTTCAACTATTTTTCTCGGATTTTCATCGTAAGGATCTTCGTTGGTCAAGATAATGTTTTCACAGTGTCTTTCGGCAATAGAAGCCATTTCAGGACGTTTCCATTTATCTCTACCACCGCCTGTATTGCCAAGGATACATACCTTACGAACATCATCGAATGCTTGGTAAAATTTTTCGAGAGAGTCAGGTGTATGTGCATAGTCAACCACGGCAGTTATTTTTTTTCTGGCCTCTCGAGAAGTTTGAAAGTGCTCAACTCTGCCAGCAATTTTTTTAATACCACCCAATCCTTTTTCAATACTTCTCCAATCAATACCAAGTGCTTTTACTAATTTTATAGCAGCTAATGTATTGTAGATATTAAATAGTCCAACCAAAGAACTTCGAAGAGTTATTTCCTCACCATTATTATCAAAAATTAAAGCAGCTCCATCTTTATGCAGGGAGTATAATTTCACATCTTTAATCGAATAAGGAAGTTTTTCTTCAACATCTATACTGAGAAATTCATTACCATACTCATCGTCAATATTTGCCACAATATATCGTGGATGTTTTTTTGATTTCTCTAGCTGTTTAGCAATTTCTAATTTTGCAGCCTTATAGCTTTCAAAAGAACCATGTGACTCTATATGCTCAGGGGATAGATTTGTAAATACTAAAGCATTAAGCTCAATAAATTTATGACGAAATTGCTTGGCGCCTTCGGAAGTTAGTTCAATTACTGCGTAATCACATTTTGCATTTACGGCATCACGCAAAAAACGCTGCACAAAAAAACGACCAGGAGTAGTCATTTTATATAGATTTGGTCTAATATCTTTATCTAATTTAAACTGAATTGTGGAAAGGGAAGAGACTTTATGTCCAGCTGATTCAAGAAGATTTGCAATAATTTCCACAGTAGAAGATTTTCCTTTAGTGCCAGTGACAGCGATAACGAAAATATCTTTAGACGGATTTTTGTATTTTACAGAACCAATAAACGAAAGTGAGAGATGGTAAGCAGGACGAACAAAGCCAAGTATCCAGTCAGGAGTCATTTTTTTAATCCGATACAGTAATTTGTCCATATATAATTATTATACTCGAAGGTATTCTAAACTAGAAAGACTAGTTATTATTAAGAAGTTTTAGCGCCAATTTCACAGTATCAGCCGGAGAGGATAGGGAGGGGTTATTGGTAGTTATTTCTATTACTATACGCCTCGCGTCATTTGCCGGATATCCAAGTGCGATTAAAGCATCTATTGTGTCGGTTGTATGGTGAGTGAGGTTTATTTGTGTTGAGTCGCTATGATATTCGTAGCCCTTTTTCTCAAATTTATCTTTTAAGCCAGATACAATTTTCTCAGCACTTTTCTTCCCAATACCAGATAATTTTGAAAGATGGGCAGGGTCATTGTTTTGTACAGACTCTCTAATCAAAGATATATCTGCTTGAGATAATATTTGTAGGGCAGTCTTTGGTCCTATTTTTGGTAGATCAATTAACATTTCAAAAATTTCTAAAGCATCTCTGTCAGAAAAACCATATAAATCTAAAGCATTTTCCCTCACGGCTAAATGAGTAAAAAATCTTACTTGTGAATCAAGTTCATAAGAAATAGGGAGACTGTTATAGATTATGTAACCCACACCATTTACATCAACAACTAAAAAATTATTTCCTATATCAACAATAGTTCCAAATATCTGTCTTATCATACATATATTATATATGTATATGATGCCTTTATCACATTTAGTGAAGGTATTGCTTTTTATTGATGATTGGGGTATATTCTTGCCACTATGGCAATAACCAAAGGAGCTAAAAAGGCACATCGTTCGTCTCTTAATAAGCGTGTATTCAATATACGTCGTAAGGGTGATATGAGTGATGCTGTTAAAGAAGTTCGCAAAATGATCATTGCGGGCGACAAGGAGGGAGCTGAAAAGCTTTTGCCAGCTGCATTTAAGGCTATCGATAAGGCAAGTAAGCGTGGAGTTATTAAAGACAACACAGCTTCTCGTAAGAAGTCTAGACTAGCAGTTGCTATCAACAAGAAATAAAGAAATCCTCACAGTTTGTGAGGATTTTTTAATTTCTTTACATGATCAGGTGCTACAATTAGATGAATGACAGAAATAGTGAATGCTATAACTTGGGATGCCCCAGAATACAAACATGTAGAGAGAAGCAGTGATTGGTTTTGGGTGCTCGGAATTATTTCTTTTTGTGGAGCACTAGCGGCTTTCTTTTTTGGAAATTTTCTATTATCTATACTTATTTTGGTTGGAGGAGGGGTAGTTGCTTTACAATCTGGTAAAAAACCAAGAATTAGTTCATTTATGGTGGGTACTCGTGGTGTAAGAATTGGTGAGAGATTATATCCATATACCACAATAAGTTCCTATAAGATAGATGAAGATAATATTGACGGGCCGCGCCTTTTGTTAAAGCCTAAAAAGCTATTTGATTCTTTAATAGTAATGCCGATTCCTGAGGAAAATATTCAAGATATTGAGAATCTTGTGCGCGATAGATTGTCTGAGGAAGATATTGAAGACCCTGTTGCCAGCAAACTATTGGAAATAGTTGGGTTTTAGTGTACACTCGTCGCATTGCTCCCGTAGTTTAATGGATAGAATGCAGGTTTGCGGTACCTGCGATCCAGGTTCGATTCCTGGCGGGAGCACAATAAAAAGAAAAAGCCACTCTGTGGTTTTTCTTTTTTAATCTCTAGTTATCCACTTCTTTAGAAAAAATTTATCTTTTTTTGAGAAAGACTTTAGAACTCAAAGAGTATCCTCATATATTAGATGAAGGATGTAAGTTTATATTCTCTCGCTTAAACTAAATTTACTTGATTCACAAGAGATTAATAATTCTTTAGGTAAATCAAATATGAGAAAAACTTTTTTGTTTTCTTTTTTAGCTGTTACTTTTTTGTTAACAGCTCAAGTTTATGCAACTGATCAAGCAACTGTGACGGCTACTGTTACACTACAAAATGTTTCATTAACTGTTGATGATGGCACCATAAATTATGGTACATTGGCTCTAAATAGTTCTACTGGAACAGTTGCATTATCAGAAACCCAAACTATTACTAACGCTGGTAATGTTAATGTAGATGTTTTAATTAAAGGTCAAAACAGTGCTAATTGGAACTTGGCTGGTGCTTCTGGCTCCAATGAGTACGTTCATCGTTTTTGTAATGCTACAGCTTCTAGCTGTGCTACAGCGCCAACAAATTACAGTGCCTTGACTACAAATAATCAAAATTTTTCCCTAGCCTTAACTCCGGCTGGAACAGTTAATTTAGATTTATATTTAACAACGCCGTCAGTATCAACACATTTTATACAACAGAATGTGGACGTTACTCTTGTAGCAGTAGCTTCTTAAAATAAATATGTTACATGAAGCATATTTTATTTTTAGTAATTTTGATTGTTTTTACTATACCTTCTTCACTTGATGCTAGGGTTGGGGTGGGGGTTGGTACAAGTAAGATAAATATAGATGAGGTACTTTTACCTGGTAAATCTTATGATTTGCCACCCTTGACCGTAATTAATACTGGAGATGAAGTTTCAAATTACACTGTTGGTATTTCTTATCATGAACAACAGCCAGAAATAATGCCGCCAGAATCATGGTTTGTCTTTTTACCTAAAGAATTCAATTTGGAGTCAGGACAAAGTCAGATCGTGTCAATAAAATTAAATATTCCAGTAAAAGCTGTTCCTGGTAATTATTTTGCTTATCTTGAGGGTAGACCAGTTGCTGGGGAATCAGGGCAAACCAGGGTAAATATTGCAGCGGCGGCCAGGTTAAATTTCCAAGTTGATACAAGTAGTATGATAGCTGCTGTTTATTACAAGGTAGCTGATTTTTGGAATGCATACACTCCTTGGATAAATTGGTTTTTTGCAGCTGTGCTTATCGGTGTTGTACTTATTGTGATGAGTAGATTTTTGAAAATTAAAATAGATTTCAAAAAGTAAATTAGATAATCGCCATGCCTATGATGGAAACAAAAATTGATGCCGTTGTAGGTGTTGGTATATGTGGCAATAATTTAATTGAAGGAAGTGAAGATTGTGAGGGGGTGGATCTTGGCGGTGCAACATGTAGAAATATTGGTTTTGAGAGCGGTGATCTTTCTTGCGATATTTCTTGCAGATTCGATATTTCGATGTGTGTAGGTGAGCAGGTTATTCAACCTAGGCTTTTTTTTGCGCCAGGGTCTGGTTCTATGCCTCCTCCTGTTGGAGCAGGAGGAGGTTCACCAGCTATTATCTCAAATCCAATATCATCTTATTATTTTTCAGACCCTGCCACTGTTGAGTTTGGTCAAATAAGAAATAATTCAGAGGTGGAAGAGTATGTAAGTTTTACATCCGTTTTGGATGAACACATAGTTTTACCAGAAGTAAAAGAAGACAACCTCTTCTTTTCAGTAGATATGGAAATAGGGCAAGGATTTTTCTTTGTTTTTCCATTAATCATTTTTTTTATTTTATTTTTTTTCTGGATTTTCTGGAAGAGGAGGAAGGATAAAGAAGAAGATAAGAAATATTATTTATGAAAAAAATTCTGGTAGTTTATTTTTTGATAATGGGTTTAATTCAGCCATATTTTGCTATGGCTCTAACTAAAAATAATAATCCAAATTTTATTAGTAACTCTAATGGCTGGACTGTTACAAATGATAATGGGACAAATACTTGTGGTAATAATGGAAGTTCTACTTCTGATAGTGATTTCAACAGCTTTGCATATTCTAGTAATTTAAGCGGTCAGACAGCATTTCGAGCTAGTGGTAGTTCTCTTATATTTACATCAAATTATCGTGGAATGATTCATCAGCAAGTAACTATTCCCGGCACTGGTTCTGTAAATGTTACTGGTTCATTTAATTATTATGCTGAAGAAGATCCTTTACTTAGTATTCTGGGAAGTAATTCTAGTTGGATACGTTTAGATTTATACAATAGTTCTAATAGTACTTTTGTAGCTAACCTTGGTTGTGTGGTGGTGGCTGATAATGTTTCTTGGACGGCTAATACTCCTGTATCTGTGATATTAAGTGGTGGCACTACTTATACGCTCCGAGCAACTTTCCGCAGTACTATTACGGGTGGACTTTTGGCGAGAACTGTTACTTTAGGAATGGATAATATTAGCTTGAACGTTTCTCCAGTTGGTTTGTCTGTTGGTCAACCAGGTCAAAATATGCAGTTAAGTTGGACGGCCAGCACTGCTGGTACAAATGCTCCAGGTCTTCATGCAACACAGTCTTATGAAATTGCTCGAAAGACCAGTTCCGGACCAGTTCCTGGTGACATTATAAATACTTCAAATACAAATAGTTTTGTCGATACGGCCGCTATACCAAATACAAATTATTGGTACGCAGTTTTTGATAAGGACACAAATGCTGTTCGTTCGCCGATTTCTAATATAGTAAATATTCTTACTAAACCAATTGCTCCTGACGATGTGGAAACTTTTTCTTCAGAAGAGTCGAGTATAGAAATAGAATGGAATGTACCAACTGGTGGTGCAGCAAGCTATAGATTAGAACGGGCTCCAGATATCATCGGTTCTCCAGGAACTTTTTCAGTTTTAGCGTCTGGTCTTACAAATAATTATTATGAAGATAGTGGTCATGCCTGTGGAGATACTTTTTGGTATCGGGTTATTTCGGTAAATGCTTCAGGAGAAAGTGCTCCAACCAATCCTGTTCAAGGGACTTCACTGCATTGTGTTTCAATAGTTTTAAATACGGATGGAACAATTGATTTTGGCTTTATGCCAGTTGATTCGGTTATGGATTCAACTGTTGGTGGAATTGATGATGAACAAATAATCTCTTCTCTTTATGGTGAAGTCGATTTGAATATAAAAACCAGCAATTTTACTTCATCGGCAAATAGCTGGACTTTAGGTAATTCAAATGGTGGCGAAAGAGTAAAATTTGATTTTTCTTCCAATGGAACAAATTGGACAACATTTTTAATTGCAGATCAGTATTACTCTTTTAAGAATGGTGTTTTATCTGATGCAGATATTTCTTTATTTTTAAGATTAACAACCCCAACCATTAGTGAAGATGTTGGGCCATATAGTGCCGATATTACAGTGCAGGCTTCAAGGTCTTAAATTTTAAAATACAATAAAGGGTCGCCAGCGTAGCTGGCGACCCTTTATTGTATTGGCGGAAGGGGAGGGATTCGAACCCTCGAGGCCTCGCGACCTGGCGGTTTTCAAGACCGCTCGTTTCAACCACTCACGCACCCTTCCGTGTGTCACAAGATATTAGCAGAAAAAGGCATAATTTCCAACCTTGTGTTATCCTGTCTCGATATGAGATTGATGGGTATTGATTATGGTACAAAAAGGGTAGGAATTGCCCTATCTGACGAGGGTGGAAAAATGGCTTTTCCGCATATTGTTTTGGACAATGATTCAGAGTTACTAAAGAAGTTAGAATCTTTGATTGACGAACGTTCTGTTGCTGAAATAGTGATAGGACATTCGGTAAATAAAAATGGTGAACCTAATCCAGTTCATTCTGAAGTAGAAGAGCTTATTGGCGACCTTACTCTTAGGGTTGGATTACCAATTCATCTTCATCCAGAACAATATTCAACTCAAGAGGCCATAAGAGATCAGGGAAGAAATAAGCAGACCGACGCTTCTGCTGCCACAATAATTTTAAACAGCTTTATCACTAGTAAAAAATAATCTTATGATAAATTACGATGATTTTTCAAAACTTGATATTAGAATTGGTGAGATTATTTCTGTAGAAATAGTTGAAAACGCGGATAAACTTTTGAAACTGGCAGTTGATGTTGGTGAGGTGGAAGAAAATGGCGAAAAACATTATCGTCAAATTCTTTCTGGGATTCGGGAATTTTTTGAAGACCCACAATCTTTAGTGGGAAGAAAATGTCCTTTTTTAATAAACTTAGAGCCAAGGGTTATTAGAGGTTTCGAAAGCCAGGGAATGATTTTGGCTGCAAGCAGTGAAGAATCATTTGCACTTCTTCATCCAGACAGAGAAATAGAAGCTGGAGCAAAAGTTAAATAATAAAAAGCATCCGGTACGGATGCTTTTTAATTTTATTTCACAGTCACAACAAAAAATACAACAAGCTTAGAGTATAATTAGTTTTAATAACTATGTTAGGAGTGCTCGCTAAAGTTTTGCCACCGCCAGAAGCTCTGCGTCTTTCAGGGGTTGGTATTGATATTTCAGAATCTTCGATAAAATACGTTTCACTCAAAAGTTCAGGTATTGGTAGTGATAAATTATCTTTGTCACACTATGGTGAAATTGAACTTCCTCCAAATTTGATTTCTCGTGGGGAAATAAATGATGTGACTACTTTGGCAGAATACTTGGCACAAGTTAAGAAAAGGACTGGTATGCCATACGCTCGCATTTCTTTGCCAGAAGAAAGGGTTTACTTATTTGAGACTGAGGTTGATCCAAAGTTAAAGCAAAAGGAAATAAGACAGAAACTAGAATTTTCCCTAGAAGAAAATGTACCACTCTCACCACGAGATGCTTATTTTGATTTTAATCTAACAGATAATATTCTTGATAATAAAAATATTTTGTCGGTTGTAACAGTTGGTGCAAGGGAAGTTATCGATAAATATTATGAAGCTTTCAAATTAGCTGGAATTACCCCGATTTTATTTGAAGCAGAAGCAGCTTCAATAGCTCGCTCTGTTTTAATTCCAAAAGATATCGGCACAAAGTTACTGATTGATTTTGGTAAAGATCGTACAGGTCTGGGGATAGTTCATGATGGTGTGCTTATGTATAGCTCAACCATTGATATGGGTGGCAATAATTTGATTTCAGCACTTGAAAATCAACTTGGTGATATTGATGTTAGTGTTTTTGAAATTCTCAATGACTATGGAATTTCAGGTAAGTTTAAAGGATTAAATTTAGCTGAGGTAATGTTGCCGGTTATTTCTTCTATTAAAGATGAGATTCAGTCCAGGCTTCACTATTGGAATAATAAGAATGATTCTTCACGTTCGGTTGATGAGATTGTTCTTTGTGGCGGTTGTGCCAATATTCGTGGATTGGATAGATATTTTTCTGACACACTCGGACTAGATACTTTTTTAGCAGATGTATGGATAAATATTTTTGACACAAAAAAACAAGCACCAGAGATTGGTAAGAGAGAGTCTTATGGGTATGCAACATCTATTGGGTTGGCATTAACATCCTTTATAGATAAATAATATGACAGATTTACTACCTCCAATTGCAGCTAGGAAGTTGAAGAGAGATAGGTCTTTACGTTTCTTTTCAATATTTTTAATTTTTGCAGCGCTAGCGTTATTTATTTTAGCTATATTTTCTTTGCCAGTTTCAGTCTTGCAAAAATATCAATTAAGCTCAATTAGAGAAGATGGTGAGTTTACTGAAGAGGTTGAGGATGGTCGAAAGAAAAGGGAAGAAGAGAGTGTAAAGATACAGACTCTTATAACTCATATCAATTCAAAAAGTAAGACAATTAATTTTTCAGAGACAATTTCTCGTATTGATACTTTGGCAGGAGAAGGGGTCTATTTAACTAACTTCTCTTTTGACAGTAAGAATAAGATTACCATCACTGGTAGGGCGGCAACTCGAACTGATTTGTCAGATTTTCGCGACCGTCTCAATAATGAAAAAGATTTCTCGTCTGTCGAGTTGCCGCTCACAAGTCTTGTAAATGAAAAAGATGCTTTATTTACAATAACTCTAACCATAAAATAAAGTTATGAATCATTCTGCTACAAAACTTTTAATCATCTCCCTCGGTTTATTTGTAGTGGCTGTTGGTGTTGCTGCTTCTATTATTTTGATTCAAGAAAGTGAGGGTGAAGATATTCGTGACAGCTTGGTCAGATTTAAGACTTGGGAGGAATTACGTCAGGCTGGTTTGAGTGACAATGGGGTAGATGGGCAGGTTTATGTAGAAGAAGAAATAAATAACCTAATCCTCGCTTCCGAAAGCGACACAGTAAAGTTTTTATCTTTTGTTGATGAGGTTGCTCTAAAAACCAATGTTTCCATCATTGCTACTGGTTTGAAGGTAGATAAAACTCGTGAAGTTGGATTTGATGATTTGAGTGCTTCTTTTTCTGTGAAAGGGGAAAGACTTGCGGTAGAAAAAGTTATTCGCTTATTTGAATTACTCCCGTATCGTTCAGCTATGAGCAGTCTCTCGTTGTCTCGCTTAGACGGAGGCGGAGCAGAAGCAAGTTTTTTGTTAAGTATTAGTGTAAAGGAATAATTTATGAAAAAAGTCACTGAACAATCAAAAATTTTGCGTCAATGGTTTTTCTTATTAATATTCTTTGTGGTTGCTCTTACAGTAGTGGGTTTTTATGCAACAAAAAGATATAACTACTGGGAGAATATTGAATCTATTGTAATGGAGGAGGGTAGGACTTATTCTGAATATGACAGAAAAGATTTAGAGAAAATTCTCCGTGAGTTTGAAGATAGAAAAACAAAATCAGAAGAAATAATGTCTTCCCTAAGAGACGAAGTTATTTTAGATGTTTCTACTAGTACAGATTCCGAGTTAGAAAATATCGAATCTGAAGAAGTTTTTGAGATCGAATGAGTTGTGCCCCCGCGAGGAATCGAACCTCGAATAACGGCTTAGAAGTCCGCAGTTATATCCATTTAACTACAGGGGCAATTTGTTCCTTTGAACAGGGATACAATACCAGATTATCAAAAATTTTTAAACTTATATAAAACGCCGACATTTTGTCGGCGTTTCTTCTTTAGTAATTACCAACCGGGGAGGTATTGAATACGTTTAGAAATCTCTCTCTGACGTTTTTCGTCGCTGGAACTGGCGACTTCGGCAAGTTCCTCGATTGTTTCCTCCTCCTCCTGGTTTTCTGGAAGTGTATTAATAAGAACCTCATTTGGGTCTCCTTGTGGAGTCTCTATCACTTCTTCCTCCTAAGTAAAGTGATTTCTGAACTAATTTTAGTACCTTTCCACTCTCCGATAAAGACAGAAAGGTGGATTACTAAAAAATAAAAAGTCGTAAGTTTAGATTTCTCCAACTTACGACAATTTATATGTGGGCGATGAGGGATTTGAACCCCCGACCTTCGCTGTGTAAAAGCGCTGCTCTACCAACTGAGCTAATCGCCCGCCAGATAGAATATTACATCTTTTTAGAATTTTTTCAATATATTGTTATATACTTTAATTTCATGATTGAAATGCGTTGTTTAATTTCTGGGAAAGTACAGAATGTTGCTTATCGAGCTTATGTACAGGATTCTGCTGATGAACTCAGTATTGCTGGTTATGTAAAGAATCTTTCTGATGGTACTGTGGAGGTTGTGGCGCAAGCTGAACCGCTTCTGCTGAAGGATTTTGTAGAATACTTACACGAAGGTTCAGCACTATCGCGGGTTGATGGGGTTGATGTAGAGTGGCGTTCGGTTAGTCGACTTTATGATGATTTTTCTATCAGACATTGATTATGGAAACAGAAATAATTTACGAAGATAAGGATATTTTGGTAGTAAATAAACCAAGTGGTTTATTTGTGCACAGCGATGGAGCTGACGCAAAGGGAACTTTGGTGGAGTGGTTTTTGGAACGTAGTCCAGAAGCTCAAGGGGTGGGCGAGCCGCGCATTGGTAAAGATGGTAAGGAAATTGAGCGGAGTGGAATTGTTCATCGTTTAGATAGGGACACTTCTGGTATGATGGTTTTGGCTAAGAATCAAGATATCTTTGATTACCTTAAAAAACAATTTAAAGATCGTTTGGTAAAAAAAGAATATCGAGCCTTAGTTTATGGAAAGATGAAAGATAAGTGGGGAACTATTAATCGCTCTATTGGTCGTAGTCCAAATGACTGGCGTAAGCGATCTGCTGATAAGGGAGCAAAAGGTTTAATGCGTGAGGCTGTTACTGAGTGGGAGGCTTTATCCTCTGGTGAGTATGATGGTGAGGTTTTTTCTTACCTTAAACTCAGACCAAAAACTGGTCGCATGCATCAGCTTCGTGTTCATTTAAAATCTATTAGTCGTCCGATTGTGGGAGATGTTTTGTATGCAAATGATAAAATTCATACCTCAAATAATCTAGAAATGACTAGGTTGGCACTACATTCTCATAAAATAACCTTTAATTTAATGGACGGAAGGGAGGTTAGTTTTACGGCTGATATTCCAGAAAGCATCCAGTCAGCAATAGATAAGATTGCGTAAAGTCTGTGGCTATGTTAGAGTACGCCCACTTTTAAGGTTAAATTTATGAATTCTACTCTTACAGGCATTAATATATCTCCAGTCGATATGGCTGGACGCAAGGAACTGGGTATTCGCCCAGGTGACACTGTTCGTGTTCACCAGAAGATTGAAGAAAAGGGCAAAACTCGTATTCAGATTTTTGAAGGACTTGTTTTGGCTCGCAAGCATGGTGATGAGCCAGGAGCTACGTTTACAGTTCGTAAGGTAGCCAGCGGAGTTGGGGTAGAGAAGATTTACCCTCTATACTCTCCACTTATCGATAAGATTGAAATCGTTAAACGTTCTAAGGTTCGTCGAGCAAAGCTTTACTTTATTCGTGAGAAGGTGGCTCGTGAAATTAAGCGTCAAATGCGTCGTATGTCTATCGTATCTTTCGGTACTGAAAGTGAGATGGCAATAGCGGCTCGTGCTGAACAGGAAGCTAAGGCGGCAGAAGAAGCTGCTCTAAAGGCTGAGGAAGAAGCACAGAAAGCAGTAGAATCAACTCCGGTTGAAGAGACTGTAACTACAGAAGAAACTAAGTAGTTGTGAAGCATTGAAAAAGGGCGCGCCGTAGGCGCGCCCTTTTTCTTTGTACTTGTAAATAAAATAAATCTTGCGTACAATTCGTGTCCGATGCCCAGGTGGTGAAATTGGTATACACGTATCCTTGAGGTGGATATGCCGCAAGGTGTGGAGGTTCAAGTCCTCTCCTGGGCACCCATAGAAAAGTCCGACTCCATGTCGGGCTTTTTCTATGGGCAGAGGATTTGAAGGCCGGTTTGAGGTATTTTATGAGCGATAGAGAATAAAATATCCAAACGCCGCACCGCTCCTGTAAGGAGAAAGATTCCTCTCCTGGGCACATAAATTAAAAACAAAGACTGCTTAAGCAGTCTTTGTTGTTTTTGTTTCTTCGGTTGGTTGGACACCGATAACTTTCTTTAAGTTTTTTAGAATGTAGTTTCCTGAGATGGCACTAGGGTCATTAGATAGTTTATCTATCGTTTCTGAACCAAGTATCTCTACAATCAATTGGTATCCCTTAGGAGAATGATGGAGTCTTGGGAGGGAAGAGCGTCGGACACCAAAGTAACTAAGTTCTGGTCTGTCTTTCTTTTGTCCCTCTCTGTACTGTTCAGCAAAGGCCATGTCTGAACCATCATTGAAAGCATTTATTACATCAGATAAGGTTGCTGGTTTTTGATCAAGATTACCATCTATTATTACCAAAACCTCACCTTTAACTGCCTCCCATTCGTTTTCTGGCACATCCTTACCTTTACCATCGATTGCAACAATTTCGTAACAGTTTGGAATGTGGTCATCTAATACTGAACAAACATTGGCTATGTGTCCATCAAATCTTTCTGTATCTGGTGATAGTGGAACTATCAAGGAGAATAATACTTTTGGTTCGTTTGATGCTGTCATATTTTTATTATTTCTCTTTGATTATAACTCGTCTCTTAATTTTATGGATTGAATTACAGGGGATAGAGCCGCCCAGATACAAAAGGACCAGACATATTTATGTCTGGTCCTTTTGTATCTGGGCGGCTATCGGGAATTGAACCCGAGATTTCAGTGCCACAAACTAACGTGTTACCACTACACCATAGCCGCCATGAGTTGCGGCACAAGACCGAAGGTCTTGTGCCGCATAGTTATACCTAGTTTTGCCCAAAAAGTCGAGTATAATTGATTTAATATGGACAATGAAGGAAGAAGACTAGCTATTTTTTTACTTTTTCTACTCGGTACTGCCGTAGGTTTTTATTTGGCAGGATTTATCTTTTAATGATCTCCGTGATTGTGTTCATCTTCTTCATGAGCATGGTCTCTGTACTCTAGTTCACTATGGTGTCCAAAATTATTGTGAGCATAAGAGATTATTGTGGTCATAGCTACGAAACCACCGATAAGCATAATTAATGTTAGCCAGAATTTATTGTGCTTATTTAAATTACCGTGGATTCTTGGTAGAAGGTCAGTAGCAGCAATATATAGAATATTTCCTGCAGCGATACCTGTAATAATCCAAACATATTCGTTGGCAAAATCAGCTAGTAGTAAAGTAATGATTGTTCCAATAATGATAGAAGAAGCCGAAAATAGATTTCTTATTATCGCTTCTATTTTAGAATATCCACCTCTAATAAGTATGCCAAATTCCACAATCTCTTGAGGAATTTCGTGTAAAGCTAGTCCAATAGCTACAGCAAAACCTAGTGTTGGATCAATTAAGAATGCTGAACCCAAAATAACTCCGTCAGCAAAGTTGTGAATAGTGTCACCAATCAAAATCAAATTCGCAGCGCCTTTCTTGTCACAATCTTTATCCTCTAGATTTCTGGTGTGGAAATAATTATGTAAAACATAGGAAAGTACATAAAACATAATAAAACCAATTGCTACAACGATTCCGCCCCAAGTATGGTTGGCTTCGATTGTTTCTGGAATTAATTCAAATAAAACCAGTGAGAGAAAAACGCCAACCGCAATTGGGATTATGTATTTTTCAGCGTCACCTAGTTTACGATTATTTCCAAAAAATAAAGCGCCAACCAGGGAACATAGTGCGATTGCAGTGGCAGCTAAAATGGCCTCAAAAAACATACTGATATCTTAATGCTAATTATTTGCGTTAAGATATCAGGTCTATTAAGGTAAGTCAAAATACTTTTTAGATGTCTGAAAATTATTTTTGGTATAGTTATAATCAAGATGAATAAAATATTTTTATTAGGAGGTCTGTTTTTGACATTATTTTCTTTCAATAATGTCAGTGCTCAAACTGCTTACGAAGCCGTGCAGGATATTGTAGCGGCAGAGGTAGTTGAGGTGGTTTCCGAAAGGCAGGAATTGATAACAGGAACTGATGCAATAGCCACAGTGCAAACTTTGCGTGCCAGATTATATGAGGGTGAACATTCGGGTGATATCGTTTTGTTCGAAAGTGATTTATTTACTTTGTCAGCAGGTGACAAAATTTATGTTACACATATCCGCGATATAAACGGTACAGACATCTATGTTTTAAAAGATGTTGATAGGGGATTTGGCTTATTGATACTTTTCCTAATTTTCGTGGCAGCTTTGCTGATTTTTAGTGGTAGACAGGGTGTGCGGGCACTTTTTTCATTAGCGGTTTCTCTAGCAGGAATTGTATTCGTGTTGTTGCCAGCGCTGTTGGCTGGGTATGACCCCATGCTTATGAGCTTGCTTATTTCTGCAGTGATTTTAGCGGTAGCGCTGTTTGGTACTCATGGTTTTGGTCCAGTTCCGACCATTGCTTATTTGGGAACAGTTTCGGCAGTTTTACTTACAACAATTTTGGCTTGGTTTTTTGTGGGCTTTTTACGTTTGTCTGGATATGGTGATGATGTAACTGTTTATTTAAATTTTGCCACGCGTGGAGAATTAGATTTAGCAGGATTACTACTCGGAAGTATCGTTATTGGTGTATTAGGAGTTTTAGATGATATTTGTGTCACGCAGGTTTCGGTGGTTGGTGAATTAAAAAAAGCGAACCCAAAATTATCAGCACTTGAATTGTATTCAAGTGCAGTAAAGGTGGGTAGGGATCATATTAGTTCTTTAGTAAATACTCTGGCTCTCGCGTATGTTGGTGCTGCACTTCCTTTGGTTTTGTTATTTTCTACTAGTACAGCACCACTTTATTTCACTTTGAATCAGGAAGTTATTTCAGCAGAAATGGTAAGAATTTTAATCGGTTCGATTGGTTTGATTATGGCGGTGCCACTTACTTCGATTGTGGCAGCTTGGTGGTTTAGTAAGAAGGGAGTAGACAGTATTGATTTGGAGCATTATCATCATCACCATAATCATTAAAAGTTAGAAATATGAGAGATAAAGCAAAAGGTTTTGTAGCGGAGTTTAAGGCTTTTGCCCTAAAGGGTAATGTAATTGATTTGGCAGTTGCTGTAGTTGTGGGTACGGCCTTTAATAAGATTGTGTCTTCGTTGGTAGAAAACATCATCATGCCACTTATCGGTATTATGACGGGTGGTGTTGATCTTAAGGGTCTTACATTAACCATTGGTGAAGCTACTGTTTCTTACGGAGTATTCTTGCAATCTGTTTTTGATTTTATACTGATTGCTTTATCTGTGTTTGTTGCCATCAAGCTCATGAGTGCGTTAGAGCGAAAAGAGGAAGAAAAGCCAGAGAAAGAGCAAGTAGTGGAACCAGCAGAGGAGGTGTTGCTTCTGCGTGAAATTCGCGATTCTTTGAAGAAATAGGTTGAAATAACGTTTATTTATAAAGAAAGACAACCCAAAGGGTTGTCTTTCTTTATTTATGTGTCGCATCATAGCTATTATTTGAGTGTGATGTATAGGGTTTGTTATAATCAAGTTACTTTTACCGCATTAGCGGTATTCTTTATCAGAAATTATTTACTTATTTTATGGAGATCGTTCAGATTCGAAAAAGAGACGGCTCAGTTGTTGATTTTAAAATTAACAAAATAGAATCAGCTGTCTTAAAGGCTTTTAATGAAACTAACGAAGGAAATAAAGAGGAGGCCAATAAAGTATCTTCATTGGTGCACAATAAAATAATTTCTATGTGCGTTTCTGCTGGTTCAGCCGAGCCAGGGGATCATTACTATGGTAAATGTGTGGATGGTTATCCAACAGTTGAAGAAATTCAGGACTTGGTAGAAGCTTCTCTGATGGAACTTGGTTTTTACGAGACTGCAAAGTCTTATATTTTGTATCGAGCAGATCGCAAAAAATTCCGTCAGCGTGACATTTTTCATAAGCGAGCAAATCTAAAGCCTTATGAATATCCAGAATTATATGAATATGTAACAGCTATTCGTCATTCGTATTGGTTACATACTGAGTTTAATTACATGCGTGACATTGATGATTTTAAAACTCGCGTTGGTGATGCTGAAAGGGAAGCGATTAAGCGTACTATGCTTGCAATTGCTCAGATTGAAGTAGCTGTAAAGAGTTTTTGGGGAAATATTTATGGACGTATGCCAAAGCCTGAAATTGGTGCTGTTGGTTTTACTTTTGCTGAATCAGAAGTGCGTCATATGGATGCTTACGCACATTTGTTAGAAATTCTTGGTCTGAATGATGAGTTTAAAAAACTTACTGATGTGCCGGTCATTAAGAAGCGTGTCGAATATCTCGACAAAGTAATTTCATTCTCAAAGACTGGAGAAATGCGTGAGTATTCACAGGCTGTCTTACTTTTCTCATTATTTATTGAACACGTGTCATTATTTTCACAGTTCTTAATCATGATGTCGTTTAATAAGCATAAGAACTTATTTAAAGGTATATCAAATGCAGTAGAGGCAACTTCAAAAGAAGAGCAGATTCACGGTATGTTTGGTATTGATATAATTAATATAATTAGAGCTGAACATCCAGAATGGTTTGATGAATCACATCGTGAGACGGTACGTATGATGTGTGTCGAGGCTTACCAGGCCGAAAGCTCTATTGTTGATTGGATTTTCGAAGCTGGCGAGCTTGATTTTATTCCAAAGGAACAAGTAAAAGAGTTTGTTAAGAATCGCCTCAATAATTCCTTAAAATCTATTGGAATGTCGCCAGTTTTTTCAGTAGATGAAGAATTGCTGGAGCAGACAGAATGGTTTGATGATGAAGTAATTGCTACAAAGCATGTAGACTTCTTTGATAAGCGTTCAATAAACTACAACAAAAGACAGACTTCCGTAACTTCCGATGATTTGTTCTAGTAGTAAAATAGACACATTAATTTATTTCAACCAAAAAGAATTATGATCGACAGAAATCAACCATGGTACTGGCTAAATGAAAACTCAAGACAATTTATGTCTCGTGGCTATACGCTTGAAGGTCAAAGTCCTGAAGAGCGTGTGCGTCAGATTGCTGATTATGCAGAAAAGATTTTAAACAAGCCCGGCTTTGCTGATAAGTTGGTTGATTATTCTTCTAAGGGTTGGATTTCTTTTTCTACTCCGGTTTGGGCTAACTTTGGTCTCGGTAGAGGATTACCAATAAGTTGTTTTGGATCTTACTTGGCAGACGATATGTCGAGCATTATGTACACTCATGCAGAGAATGGCATGATGTCTAAGTATGGTGGCGGAACTTCTGGTTACTTCGGGGCACTTCGTGGTCGTGGTGCAGAAATCACCAATAATGGGACTTCCAATGGTCCGGTGCATTTTATGCAAATGTTTGAGACATTGATTCACGTCGTATCACAAGGAAAAGTTCGTCGTGGTTCATTTTCTCCTTACTTGCCACTTGAACATCCAGATATTATGGAATTTTTGGATATTGGTACTGAAGGGAATCCAATTCAGAACATGACTCATGCAGTTACTGTAGGCGATGAGTGGATGGAAGACATGGTGGCAGGCGATGAAGAAAAGCGTAAAATTTGGGCAAAGGTAATTCAACGTCGTGGTGAAATTGGTTATCCTTATATTTTGTTTGGCGGAAATGCTAACAAAAACAAGCCTGATGTTTACAAAGATAAAAACATGAAGATTGTTGCTTCAAATCTTTGTTCAGAAATTATGCTTCCGTCTGATGTAGATAATTCTTTCGTGTGTTGTTTGTCTTCAGTAAACCTTCTTCACTATGATGAGTGGAAAGATACAGATTTGATTGAGGTGATGGTGTCTTTGCTCGATGCAGTAATCACTGATTTTTGTAATCGTCTAGAAACTCTACGTGATTCTAAAGAGCGTTCTGACAATCAAGCGTTTCTATTTATGGAACGTGCTTATAACTTTGCCAAAAATCATCGTGCTTTGGGAGTGGGAGTTTTGGGCTGGCACTCTTTCTTACAGAGTAAGAGAATTCCTTTTGAAAGCGAAAAAGCGAGTGAGTTAAACAAAGAAATTTGGCAGAATATGCAAAAGAAGGGAGTTGAGGCCTCACAAAAACTAGCTGAAGAATATGGTGAGCCAGAAATCCTAAAAGGTTATGGCCGCCGCAATACAACTATTTTTGCTATTGCACCAACAACTTCGTCAGCATTTATTTTGGGACAAGTTTCTCAGTCTATTGAACCCGTCTGGAGTAATGCCTATGTAAAAGACGTAGCTAAGTTAAAAGTAACTATCCGTAATCCATTTTTAGAAGACTTGCTAGAAGAAAAAGGAAAGAATACTAAAGAGGTTTGGAATTCAATTCGTGACCATGATGGTTCGGTACAACATCTAGATTTTCTATCAGAGGAAGAGCGACAAGTTTTTCGTACTTTCCCAGAATTAGATCAAGCCGTCGTAATTGAGCAGGCAGCTGTACGACAGGAATATATTGATCAAGGCCAGTCTTTGAATATCATGGTTCCGCCAGATGTACCACCAAAGGATATTAACCAGCTTTACCTTACGGCTTGGAAGAGGGGAGTAAAGGCTTTGTACTATCAACATTCTATGAATGCAGCACAAGCTCTAACCCGTCAAAAACTTTCCAAATAAAAAACGCCCCTGATACAGGGGCGTTTTTTATTAATATTTAAAGCAGAAAAAGCCTACAATTTATCACCTAAAAATTCAGGGGTCGCGATTGTCTAAAATTTGCTGTAAAATTAATTTATTATGAAATTTTTCAAAGAGAACCAAGTGTTATTAATTGTTTTTGTTGCAGGTGTTGTTCTCGGCGCTTTGATGCTTTATTCGGGTAAAGTTGTTTGGGGAGATAATTACAGCAAAGAAGATTTGATTACTGAGTATTATAAAATTGAAAATCTTGTTTCGGTGAGTCCTTATGATATTAAAACAGCTTTAGAGACTGGAAATCAAGATAAGCATGTTGTGGTGGATATGCGTTCAAAGGCTGAGTACGAAGCTGGTCATGTAACAGGAGCAATAAATATTCCAAATTATATGCCAAGCGATGCTACTGGTGAGGAAACTAGTGCAGAAAGAATTTTGCGTTCATATCAAGAGGTTGTCGCTGAAAATCCTGGTAAAGATATAATCGCTTATTGTTATAGTGCAGCTTGTATGGTGACCAGAAAGGCGGGAACTATGTTGGCTGATAACGGTGTTTACATCAAGCATTTGAATATTGGTTGGTACGAATGGAAATATTACTGGACTATGTGGAATGGGGAAGATGGTAATAAGTCAGAAGATTTTATTACTGTCGGAACTGAGCCTGGGGCAATGGAAAATTCTAACAAACCACTTAGTCCTTGTGGCGAAGGTGATTTCAGTTGTTAGTTTGAGGATTTGATATAGAAGAACAAGAGCGGGAGTGAAACTCCCGCTCTTGTTATAATATGTTGTGAGTTTTTCGGTTGTGAATTAAATCAGTCAGTTTTCTATGAAATTTTTACAAATTTTTTTAAGTTTGGTAATTGTTTGTCTAATTGGTACTTTTTTATTCCAATTAGTAAATCCAAGTTGCAACCTTCCTGTTAGGTATTCAATGGGTAGCTTTGATGACCGTTTTGGAGTGTCCAAGAAAGATGCTGAGTCAGCTCTGCGTGAAGCAGAATCTTTATGGGAAAATTCTTTAGGTAGAGATGATATTTTTTCTTACGAAGAAGATTCTTCACTTAAGATAAACTTTGTTTATGACGAAAGGCAAAGACAGGCAGCAGCGGCATCTCAGGCTCGTAAGGATTTACTTATTAGAGGAGATGCAAATGAAGTGTTAGTGGAATTA
The DNA here is from genome assembly GCA_964601615.1 of uncultured Candidatus Saccharibacteria bacterium. Taxonomy (GTDB): domain Bacteria; phylum Patescibacteriota; class Minisyncoccia; order Phycocordibacterales; family UBA918; genus OLB19. Next base: position 42,065 of record CAZRNZ010000002.1, on the reverse strand, counting down.
CATAAGCAACTCGTTGCAGAATACAGTGTTCATGAATCAAGTTACAACCAAATGGTTTCTAGTTATGAAACAGAATTGCTTTCATATAATGAAGAGGTTGAAAACTACAACTCCGTTGGTGGTGCACCTGCCGAAGCTTATCAAGATTTAGAGGATAGGAGAATTGATTTAGATAGGAAAAGGCGCGAGATCAATAGTCTTAATGAGACTATGGATGATTTAGTGAATCAAATTAACTCTATTGGAGAAAAGGGTAATGAGCTAATTACTGAATATAATGAACGGGTAAATAGATTCAACGATGCGTATATTCATGATCATGAATATACGCAAGGCGATTACAGGAGTAGAGAAATAAATGTTTACGCGTTTACAAATAGGTATGAACTTGTTTTGGTGTTAGCTCATGAGCTTGGACATGCACTTGGCATTGAACATGTTAATTCTTCATCATCTGTTATGTATTATTTGATGGGAGGTCAGTCAAACCCGTTAAGTCTTTCAGAGGAAGATAGATCTGCTTTTGCAACTTCTTGTGAAATCGGGTTTCTTAATAAGTTGCTAGCTTTTACTCGCTAGATGTATAATTATCTTTAATTAGAAATTAAAAAATAATTATGGATAAAAAAGCCTTTTTCTCTTTGTGGTACGTACAAGTTCTAGTTGTTTTAATTCTTATTGGTATTGTGCTTTCTCTTGGTGCCTATACTAAGTTGACTTTGCGTGAAGCAAATTACGGCTCATATGGTGCCCCAACTATTAGTGTACGAGGCGAGGGCGAGGTTGTGGCTGTTCCAGATATCGGTGCGTTTTCTTTTTCAGTAATGGCAGAAGGAGTTGATGCTGCCACTGCACAGTCGGATTCTGCAGCAAAGATAAATGAAATAACTGCTTATCTAAAAGAAGTGGGAGTTTCTGAATCTGATGTTAAGACTAGTGGTTACAACCTTAATCCAAAATATCGTTACGAGAGTGTAAATTGCCCAGCTGGAAATTATTGTCCATCAAACCCTGTTATTGATGGATATCAAGTCAGTCAAACTATTGAGGTTAAGGTTCGTGATCTGACCAAGTCAGGTGATCTTATTACTGCAGTAGGTGATAGAGGTGCGACAAATATTAGTGGACTTCGTTTCACTATTGATGATGAAAGTGAACTAAAGGCACAGGCTAGGGAGAATGCTATTGTTGATGCGCAAGAGAAGGCTGATATTTTAGCAAAAACACTTGGTGTTAAATTAGTTCGTATAACTAGTTATTACGAAGAAGAGTTTTATGGCGGTTATGACGCTTCAGCCGTTATGGCTAAAGCTGAATCTTTGAATTCAGCTACTCCAAATATGCCTACTGGCGAGAGTACTGTAACAAGTGTTGTTAATATTGGTTTTGAAGTCAAGTAATTGATTGACATGGGAAGAAAAGGCGCGGACTTCGTCCGCGCCTTTTCTTATTGCAAAAGAACCTCAAATATGGTATAGTTGTAAACAAGTAATTCGCCCGAGGGGGCGTTTTTTACTACCAAAAATAACGCTCTAGGGCTGGTTTTAATAAAAATATTTTCTTAAAACCAAATTTATAAGTTATTATTTAGAAATCATGGAAAGAATAACTAAGTATATAAAAGATACGATTGAAGAAATGAAGCATGTTAAGTGGCCAACTTCTGCTCAGGCAGTTTCTTATACGATATTGGTCGTTATCATCTCTATTATCGTTGCTTTAATGTTGTCTGGTTTTGATTATCTGTTTACAAACATACTTGAAACGGTTATCTAATTTATTTAAAAAGCATTATGAAAAAACAACAAGGTACAGGAGAGCGTCGTTGGTACGCAATCCATACATATTCTGGATATGAAAATGCAGTATCTAGAAACCTAAAACAGCGTATTGATTCTCTTAATATGCACGATAAGATTTTTGATATTATCGTTCCAACAGAGAAGAAGATTCGTGTTAAGGGCGGAAAGCGCGTAACCGAAGAGGAGAAGGTTTATCCTGGTTACGTATTAGTAGATATGATTGTAGATGACGATTCTTGGTACGTGGTAAGAAATACTCCAAGAGTAACTGGATTCGTTGGTAGTGGAACTCAGCCTGTGCCGCTAGCTCAGGATGAACTGAATGTTTTGCTTGGCCGTATGTCTGCTGATACACCAAAACACAAGGTAGATTTGTCTATCGATGACCTGGTGATGATTGTAGACGGTCCTTTCAAAGACTTAGAAGGGAAGGTAGCTGAAACTGACGAAGATAGAGGAAAGGTAAAGGTTCTGGTTTCTATGTTTGGTCGTGAGACTCCGGTAGAACTAGACTTCCTTCAAATCAAAAAAGTCTAAATTGACGAATATCTTCGTCGCTACGTGATTTTTATCGGTTGCATGTCTATATACGACTCTCTCTAAAAATCACTAGGTTCGTCGCTCTTCATTCAATTTATATCTTTTTTAGAAAATATAGTTGATTTTCTTATATTTTCTTGTACTATAACGGCGCTGTTGCGCTTCTAAAACAACAACTATGGCAAAAAAATTAATCAAACAAATTAAAGTTCAGGCTCCGGGAGGAAAGGCTACTCCAGCTCCACCTTTGGGTCCTGTACTTGGACAGGCAGGTATTAACATCGGTGAGTTCGTTAACCAGTTTAACGAACAGACTCGTGAGCAGATGGGAGAGGTTGTTCCAGCCGTTATCTCTGTTTACGATGACCGTTCTTTCAGTTTTGTACTGAAGACATCACCAGCATCTCGTCTTATTCTTAAGGCAATCGGCAAGGACAAAGGATCTGGAAAAGCTCCTTCAGCAAAAGTTGGTTCACTAACTCAAGCTCAATTGCGCGAAATTGCTGAGAAGAAGATGTCAGATCTTAATGCTGCGTCTATCGAAGCTGCAATGAAAACTATCGCAGGTACTGCTCGTTCTATGGGTGTTACCATTGAGGACTAAAGTTTTCAATTAAAATGAAAGAGCGCCGCCCGAAGGGCGGCGCTCTTTCATTTTTCTACAATCTGTGGTATAAAATCACCGGTCTTTAACGCAAAAGGGGAATATTGATGCGTAAAGGTTCTTTGGTAAGGTTGGCAAATGTCGGCAACACCATCAAGGAAGAAATGTCTTCCTTGAAGCGTCGTCGGCAGGTGGTCTCTGTTCTGCTCATCAATCCCAACGGCAAAGCAATTTGTCTTTGTGCTTCCAGTAAGGCCATCAGTGATGGTCGTCTGAATCTCAGTCCGCCTCAGGGGCAGATTGAACAAGGTGAACTTATCTACGGAGCCACTGTTCGCGAACTTCGTGAAGAACTTGGTGTCACTATTTCTGGTCAGGTTATTTATCTGGGCAGTACGGTCAGGGAACTGCCGGCAGATCATCCTCATCGTGAGGAGTTTGATGAATTTCATTATCATTGGACAGCGGTCTTCGCAGAGACTGCAAGTCTTTGTCCGGCTGAGCAGTTCGAGAGTGCTCGGTGGCACTATCTGACGGAAATGTCGACTGTTCAACAGTTGTCTATGTCCAAGGATAAGGCGGCAATGTTTGCTGAGGCTCGTCAGGAACTCGTTCTTTTGTCGAAGGATCCTTACTTGATTCGTAAGGAACGCCTCGGCGGATTCGTGGACATGGTGGCCTAAAAAATAAAACAGCCGGCGAGCTTATATAACTCGCCGGCTTTCTTTTTTATTTTCTTGCCAAATCAACCCATTCATATTCCAAACCTTCGTATTCTTGCACTCCATGGCGGGCGATTTCGAAGAAATCGCCCTCATACTCTGGGAAGAAAGCATCTCCCTCTCTTTCATCTTTAAATAAAGTTAAATGCAACCTATCAACAAAAGGTAGTGATTGTTTATATAATTCTGCACCTCCTCCGATATGTATTTCGGTAGGATTTTCCTCTAGGGCTAAGTCAAACGCTTCTTCAAGAGAGTGAACAACCCTTACTCCTTCGTGAGAGTAATTTACATCTCTGGTAATTACGATATTTGTCCTTCCAGGGAAAGGTTTGCCCAATATTGCCAAAATAGACTCAAAAGTCTTGCGACCCATGATTATCGGGTGTCCCAAAGTTAGTTGTTTAAAACGCTTTAAGTCATCAGGAACATGAAATAAAAGTTCGTTATTTTTACCTATTGCCCGAGTATTTTCACCGATTCCGGACACGATAACCAATGGAGTATCTTTGTATGACATAGTAAATATCTTATTTAATCCAGTATAGCATCTATGATATACGCAAGGTATAATAGTTGAGATATGTCTCAATACGAAATAGAAATCAAGAGTTTGCTTGGTGATAAGAATAATGTGGAAATTCTTAAGCAAAAGATGTGTGAATTAGATCCAAATTGTTCAATGTCTAGTTGTAACACTCAACTCAATCACTACTTTGAAGGAGGTGATATTAAAGAGCTGCAAAAGGCTGTGGATGATTATCTAACTTCTGATGTTAAAGATAGTCTTTCTAGTATCGTAAGCAAAGGAAAAGATTTTTCTATTCGTACTCGTCAAAAAGATGATCTGGTTTACTTAGTGGTAAAAGCTTCTGTTGATGAGGGAAGTAGTGCTAATACTATTTCAAGATTGGAGTTTGAAGAATTGATTGATCTTACATTAGCAGAGCTAGATGAGATTTTGCAGAAAGCCGGTTTTGAATATCAGGCTAAGTGGTCTCGCGAACGCGAAGAATACAACTATAAGGGTCTAAATGTTTGTATTGATAAAAATGCCGGCTATGGTTATTTGGCTGAGTTTGAAAAAGTTTTAGATAACGAAGATGAGGTTACTATTACTCGTGAAAAGATAGACGAAATTATGTCCGAGCTTGGTATTTCTGAGTTGCCACAAGATAGATTAGAGAGAATGTTTTCTCACTACAATAAAAACTGGCGTGATTATTACGGGACCGATAATACTTTCTTAGTTGAATAAATTCCTATGTTTTTGTCAGACAAAGATATTCATGCATCAGTTAAAAAGGGGGAGATAATTCTTGAGCCTTTTAATCCGAAACAACTTCAGCCAGCAACTTACGATATTAAGCTTGGTAATACTTTTATCATTAATGATGCTCATTCCACCAAAGCAATTGATCCGGTGAAGGGAATTTTTCCTAAAACGCAGACCGTAGAAGTAGCAGACGGAGAAGAGTTTGTGCTTCATCCTGGAGTTTCGATTTTGGGTTATTCTAAAGAAAAGTTTGGTAGTGACCACTACTTAATTGAAGTAAATGGTAAGTCTTCATTGGCTCGTATTGGTCTTATTGTTCATAACTCAGCAAGTATCGTAAACCCAGGTCATTATCTCAATATTGCACTCGAACTTTGCAATCTAAACAATGTGCCAATTGTACTTCGTCCTGGAATGGAGATTGCACAATTAACTTTTTCAACTTTATCGTCTAGTGCTAAGAAGAGTTATCGTGATACGGGACGATATCACCAGAATAACTTTGCTTCTTATGTGCCACCTAAAACTGGTCCACTAGCTAGAAATAAAGTTAAAAAAGTAGTTAAGAAAAAATAAACATGAGCAACAAACACCCAGAATATCAATACTTAGATTTAATGCAGGAGTTAATCGACTCGGGCGATAAGCAAGTCGATAAAGGAACGGGTGTGACTACTTATAGTTTATTTGGTCGTCAAATTCGTTTTGATTTGTCAGAAGGTTTACCGCTTCTTACTACCAAAAAAGTTTATTGGAAGGGAGTCTTGCATGAACTTTATTGGTTTATGTCTGGTCAATCTAATATTAAATATTTAGTGGATAATAATGTTCATATTTGGGACGACTATCCATACAAAATCTACAATGAAAAAGTAGAGAAGGGAGAAGTGGAGTCTTTAACCAAAGAAGAGTTTGTTGAGAAAATAAAAACTGATGAATCTTTTGCTAAGGCCCATGGAGAGTTACCTCATATCTATGGTGAACATTGGCGTCGTTGGCAGGCAAATGACGGCAGAGAAGTTGATCAACTTGGTTGGGTGATAGACGAACTAACTAAAGACTTTGATGCACACAATACTTTGGTTACTTCATGGAACCCAGCTTATATGTATTCCATGGCAGCCAAAGGTGAGGCTGCTCGTTTTCCGATTTGTCACAATATGTATCAAGTGAACATCAAAAACGGCAAAGTTTGTTTACAGCTTTATCAAAGAAGTGCCGATATTTTCCTAGGAGTACCTTTCAATATTGGTAGTTACGCTCTTTTGACTTGTATTATCGCTAAAATCCTTGGTCGAGAACCAGGTGAGTTTGTCCATACTTTTGGAGATGTGCATATCTATGAGAATCATATCGAACAAGCCAAAGAGCAACTCGCTCGTGAGCCAATGAATTTCCCTAAGATTAAAATTAGTGATGAAGTAACTTCACTCGATAACTTCCGTCCAGAACATGTTGAATTGATTGATTATCAGTCTCACGACACTATCAAGGCTGAATTGACTGTGGCAGGGGGGTATAATAAAGACCTACATTCTTAATTTTATTTTTCTTACGCTTATGATCTGACACAACTTAAAACCGAATTATTAGGATTAAGTAAATGTGATTTTGCTATGAGCTACGATTTTATAAAAAAACAAGACGAAGAGATATTTGCTGCTTTAGAAGGTGAGGAAAAAAGAGAGGAAAAAGGCTTGGAGATGATTCCGAGTGAGAATTATGTGTCAAAAGCCGTTCGCGAAGCGAACGGATCGGTGATGACAAATAAGTACGCCGAAGGTTACCCAGGTAAGCGTTATTACGGAGGACAAGAGTACACAGACATTGTTGAGACTATTGCGATTGAACGGGCGAAGAAATTATTTGATTGTCAGTTTGCTAATGTACAACCCCTCTCTGGTGCGCCCGCTAATGTGGCAATGTACTTCGCTTTAATGGAACCGGGAGACACTGTACTTGGGATGGATCTTTCTCATGGTGGACATCTTACTCATGGTCATCCAACTACTTCTATCAACAAAGTATTCAATTTTGTACGTTACAAAATGAAGGATGCAGATACTGGTGAAATTGATTACGATGAACTGCGCGAAGTAGCTTTACGTGAAAAACCAAAGATTATTTTAGCTGGCTTTTCTGCTTATAGTCGTGAGCTTGATTACGCTAAAATGAAATCAATTGCTGATGAGGTAGGAGCTTATACTGTGGCCGATATGGCGCATATTGCCGGACTTATTGCCGGAGGTGTTGCACGTAATCCTTTTACTGATGGATTTGATGTGATTACTACCACCACTCACAAGACTTTGCGCGGTCCACGCGGCGGCATGATTCTTACTCGGGAGAATGAAGAAATTGCTAAGAAGATAAATAAGGCAGTTTTCCCAGGGTTGCAGGGTGGTCCTCATATGAATGCAGTAGCAGGTAAAGCAGTAGCTTTTGGTGAAGCCCTCAGTCCAGCTTTTAAAGAGTATGCCGCTCAGATTCTCAAAAACGCTAAAGCGATGGAGGCAGTCTTTGCTCGCGAGGGAGTGCGGATGCTGGGTGGTGGAACTTCCAATCATCTTATCTTGGCTGATGTGTTTGGCTCACTCGGTGTTACTGGTCAGGAAGCTGAGACAGTACTAGATTCCGTCGGTATTACACTCAATAAAAATATGATTGCTGATGAAACTCGTTCGGCTATGGATCCTTCAGGAATTCGTTTTGGTACTCCAGCAATGACTACTCGTAATATGAAAGAAGGTGAGGCATCCAGAATTGCAGAAATAATGATTGAGACTTTAAGGAATAAAGATGATGAGGCACGGAAGCGAAGCTTCCGTGCTGAGGTGGAGGAATTATGTCTTAAGTTCCCAGTACCAGAGTCCTTTGTTTAGAACTTTCCTAAATTCGCAATCTGCTTTGTCGCGCTTCGGAAAATAATGCTCACTGGACTCTCGTCCCATCCGCATTATTTTCCTAGTTCTCCTCGCATATTATCGAATTTAGGAAAGTCTTGTATGGTGGGAGGTTAGTCTTAAAATAAGAGCCGGCACGCAAAGCGTGCCGGCTCTTTTTAACTCCAATATTTTTCACCAGTTTTAATATCTATAAGCGCACCAGCAGAAAGAGTGTCGGTGATAAAGTCAGGATTGAACCATTGTTCAACTACTAACTTTTTACCTCTATTGTTCAGATACCATTGTCCCCAGAAGTGCATACTTTCTTCTATTACTCTTTTGATCTTTAGTTGCTCAATTGTCGATGGGTCAATAGGGATGTGCCGATATGATGTTGCTGGTGAAAAATCGTACCAATTAGTAACCAGAATATATGGCTGTTCACTATCGGTAAACAATGAACGAGATTTTCGTTCATTGAATCTTTTAAACAAAATACCAGCAACCAATTTGTAGTCTTTAATCATATCTAAAGGACCAACAAATCTTCGGCTGTGAATATATTTATTGAGAGAATCAAGAGTCTGCTTTGGAGGATCAGTCTGATTTTCCATCTAATTGTCCTTTTTGTACTTACTTTACTCAGACTAAATGATTAATTATAGATAGTCAATTACGCTTTATTTTAGACCTTAATGTTACAATTTCTTTATGCGAAAAACTCTGAAGAGAATAACTGATTCATATGTTGGACGTACGGTTAAAAAACACTGGCTCACTGTGGCGTTTATTCTAGGATTTGTTACAGACCTAATTCTTCTCAATAAAGTAGATGACATAATCGATAACTTAATATTATTTTTCTATGTCACTCTGTCGATGGTAGGAATAATACTTCTTTATGCTGCTGTATCAGGTAGATTACCTGATAGTTTAAATCAGAAGGGAAGAGTCTTTGCTTCTGTTGCAGTGCAGTATGCTTTTGGAGGTTTATTATCAGGGATGCTTATTTTCTATGGAAGAAGCTCGTCTCTTGGTGATAGTTGGCCATTTTTGTTGGTTATCATTGGAATTATTTATTTAAACGAAACAGTGAAAGAACGTTCTAGTCGTCTAGTGCTTACTCTATCAATGTTCTTCATTGGACTATTTTCGTATATGGTTTTAGTGATGCCTGTACTGCTCGGTAAAATGGGAGAGTGGGTTTTTGTAGGTAGTGGAATATTGGCACTGATAGTGATGGGTATTTTGCTCTTTATACTAAAACTGATAATACCGAATTTTATGGCTATGCATATGCGTGTAGTGGTATTTTCCATCGGCAGTATTTTTGTAGTTTTAAATTTTTTATATTTTCTCAATATCATTCCACCCATTCCTTTATCAATAAAAGATGCTGGCATATATCACTCAGTAATTAGGTTTGAAAATGGTGATTATCAGCTTAAATATGAAGATGGACCCTGGTGGTTTTTTTGGAAAAATTCAGATACAACTTTTCATCCTAAGCCCGGTGATAACGTCTTTTGTTTTGCTCGCATATTTACACCAACTAGACTCGATACCGAGATTTATCATCGTTGGGAATATAAAGATGAAAATGAGGGATGGGTAACTCATGCTCGTATCCCGTATCACATATATGGTGGTCGTGATAATGGTTACCGAGGGTATACTCAGATAGGTAGCTTTAGAGATGGTGCTTGGCGATGTACGGTGGAAACGGGAAGAGGACAAGTTTTGGGAAGAGAGAAATTTAAAATAGATAGCACTTCAACACCAGAGGATTTAGTTACAAGAATTGATTAATAGGTACTTTTGTGTTATAATGAAAGAGTAAGGTTCTTTTGGAGAAAATATAAATGTTTGTTGGCGGCAATCAAAGATGGATGTCACGCACTGCTTCGCGAGCTGGTGCTCGCAGGGCTCAATCAATTTTTGCTCCTCCAGAAAGGAAGAGTGACAAGCGTGCTGACAGTGCATCTATGATTGGACTATCTAATGATAAGAAAAAAGTGGAAGTAGTTATTAGTCGAAGAAAACTTCCGAAGAAGTCCAACTAAAATTTGGCGCATGCGATACTCGCATGCGCCTATTTTTTTTGCTATTGTGTTGTGAATTATGAAGGATGTTATTAAAACAGCGATTATTGATGTCTTGAGCGAAATGGGTATTGTAATACCTGATTTTGTGGTTGAGCATCCGGCAGATTTAGTGAATGGAGATTATGCTACTAATGTAGCGATGTCTGCCGCAAAAGAAGCAAAAAGTAATCCTAGAGAATTAGCAGAAAGAATTGTAGCTAAATTAACTGGAGAAATTGAATATATTGATAAGATTGAAGTGGCTGGTCCAGGTTTTATTAACTTCTATTTAGCTCGTGATTTCTTTACACAAGAAATTTTGCGCATCAATCAAGTTGGAGATAAGTGGGGATTTAATGATAATTGGAAAGGAAAGATTGTTTTAGCAGAATATACCGACCCAAATCCATTTAAGGAATTTCATATTGGTCATTTATTTACCAATGCAGTAGGGGAATCAATTGCTCGTCTATTTATGGCACAAGGTGCTGATGTTCGTCGAGTGAATTACCAGGGTGATGTTGGACTTCATGTAGCCTGTGCAATTTATGGTATGAAGCAGCTCGGTATTTCGGCTGACAGTGATTTTACTGCTAAAGATTTAGGTAAGGCCTATGCACTAGGAGCAACGGCCAACAAAGAAAATGAGACGGCAACAGGTGAGATAAAAAACATCAATAAAGCTGTTTACGAAAGAAGTGATGAAGAGATCAATGTACTGTACGACAAAGGTAGGAAAGTTTCTCTCGATTATTTTGAAACTATTTATGAAATGGTTGATACGAAGTTTGATCACTATTTCTTCGAGAGCGAGGCGGCACCAATTGGAAAGGAATTGGTATTAAATAATCCTGAAGTGTTTCCAGAGAGTGATGGAGCTAGGGTATTTAAAGGAGAAGAATATGGTTTGCATTCCAGAGTGTTTTTAAATTCACAAGGTTTACCAACTTATGAAGCCAAAGAATTAGCTTTGGCGAAGTTAAAGTCTGATTATACTTTTTATAATCACTCGGTTATTTCTACTGCTAAAGAGATAAATGAGTACTTCAAAGTTTTGCTTAAGGCGATGAGTTTTGTTTATCCAGAACTAGCAGAAAAAACTGAACATATCGGACATGGAATGGTGAGACTATCAACAGGTAAGATGTCATCTCGTACCGGCGATGTGATTTCAGCGATTAGTTTTATTGATGAAATTACTGAAGCTGCCAAAGATAAAATGAAGGAATCTGGCGGGGAGGTGGATGAAGAAATGGCACGCGATATTGCTATTGGAGCAATTAAGTATGCAACACTGAAGGGAAGTATCTATCAGGATTCTATCTTTAATAAAGAACAGGCACTTTCTTTTGAAGGAGCTTCAGGTCCATATTTACAATATACACATGCACGTATTTCTTCGGTTTTGGAGAAAGCAAAAGGTGCTGGTATTTTGCCGGAGCTACGTTCAGGCAAAATGCCGGCCGATGCCTACGAGGTAGAAAAGATTCTCTATCGATTTGAAGAGGTAGTAGAAAGTGCTTTTGAAGATAGGGAACCACATCAGGTAGCAACTTTCTTGGTGGAGTTAGCAGCAGCCTTTAATTCGTTTTACTCAAGTGAAAGGATTGCTGATAGTTCAGATGAATATGCTTCATATAAAGCGGTTGTAGCTTTGTCGGTAAAACAAACTATCAAGAATGGACTTTGGCTTTTGGCTATCAAGGCTCCAGAGAAGATGTAAAGAAAATGCCAAAGAAGAATCTCACAAAACAATATTACGAAAAGAATTATCAGAAGTGGACTGAGAGAAAAACTAATTCTTTCTATAACGAAAAGTCCTTCACCATATTTTCTTCTTTACTTAAGGATAAGGACAGCGTAATAGATATTGGTTGTGCCTGGGGAATACATGTTCCTTTATTTTTAGGTATTGGTAGGAATTTGAAATACGAAGGTTTGGATATAGCAAATTCTTTTTTAAAGATAGCTAGACGTCGTTATCCTCAGTTAACTTTTTATCAGGCTGATGTGGCGGATAAAAAAACTTTGCCAAATAAAAGATATAACGGTTTCTGGGCAGGTTCTGTTTTGATGCATGTACCATTTGAAGAGTGGGAAGTTATGTTTCAGAATATAGAATCAATTACAAAGAAGGGGGCGATTGGATACCTGAGTCTACCCACAGAACATCCTAATAGCGAGAGTATAGAATCAGATTCAAGACACTTCACTATTCTTAATGATAATGAACAGCAAAAAATAATGAAGGACAGAGGTTGGAAGATACTTAAAAAAGGTACTATGGACGGATTTTCTAAAGAGGGGATATGGAAGTGGTATATAGTGCAATTACCGTAACTTCTTTGCAAAAGGTTGTATTTTGTGGTATAATAAAAGAGTCAGATGATTGCGCTTAACTTCGGTTGAGTGAGGAAAGTCCGGACACACACTTGGCTTTTGCCAAGAACGGTAGTGGGTAATTCCCGCACGCGGCAACGCGAGAGGTGCGAGCAGAGACGCTCTTTCTCGAAAGAGAGGAGACCCTGTGATGGGTAGCTCATCATCAAACGAAATGATGGGGTGAAACGGCTAAATCCTTACTGGTGTGCAAGGTCGTATTCCAAACATCAGCTTTGTATTTGAAAAATTGAAATGCAAAGCTGATGTTTGGTTTGAACCGCTCGAGCGGGTTGGTAACAATTCGCCTAGGTAAATAATCATCACAGAACTTAGGTTCTGACAGAATCCGGCTTATCGACCAAAAAGCGCCGCCCCAAGGGGCGGCGCTTTTTGTTACAATAGACAAAATGTCATATTGTAAAATCTCTCAAAATAACGAACTCCATAAATATTACCATGACCATGAATATGGTTTTCCTGTTGATAACGATAATATCCTCTTGGAACGCTTAGCCTTAGAGATAAATCAGGCTGGATTGTCTTGGGACTTAATGTTGAAAAAGCGGGAAGCTTTTAATAAAGCTTTTGAAAATTTTGATATAGAAAAAGTTTCTCGCTTCAATCAAAAAGACGTGGAGAGATTATTGAGTGATGCCGGGATTGTACGTAATCGTTTGAAGATAGAAGCATTAATAAATAATGCAAAAATAATTAAATATATTCAAAGGGAAGAAGGGTCTTTCAGCTTATGGCTTTTGAAGCAATCTAAAGATTTAGATTTATTGGATCCAACACTTAATTCTGTTGAAGATAGAATTAAGTGTTGGATAAAAATATTTAAGAAAAGAGGCTTCAAGTTTATTGGTGGGGAAATAATGAAAGAGTTTTTGCAGAGTATTGGCTATCTAACTAGTCCACATGATAAAGATTGTTCAATTAATAAAGATATTTTTAAAGCAAAGGTTTTACAAATAGTAAAAAATATCCCCAAAGGACAAGTAATGACTTATGGAGAGGTGGCAAAAGTTGCTGGTAATTACTCAGCAGCTCGTGCTGTTGGTGTAATTATGAAACAGAATCAAAATAAGAAGATTCCTTGTCATCGAGTAGTTGCTAAAAATAATATTGGTGGCTACAATGGTTTAAGAGGCGATAAGTTATTGTTGTTGACTAAAGAAGGGGCGTTTATAAAGGAGGAGAATTAAATGCTCTTTAATATCTTGCTTCCTGTTGCGGCTGTTGGCCTGAGTGCAGTAGCAATTGCTGTTGGCCTGAAGGTGATGGATGCTTATCAGCATCGTCATAGACCTTGGCATTAAATAAAACCGGCGAGCTACGCTCGCCGGTTTTTATAATCAAGAAAAAGAAAAACCGCACGATATCGTGCGGTTTTTCTTTATATATTTATCGTGATACTATCAAATTACACAGCTGATATCTGTGTAGGGTGTCTGGGTAAAATTTCATCGCAATCTAAAACCTCCTGATTTTCTGGCGAAACGAAGGTGTGGAGGACGAGCTGAACTTTATGTTCAGTGAGACCGAACGACAAGTTGTAGTCGAAAATCAGGAGGTGACGATGCGAAGTGATATTTATAAGAAACGCATCACGTTGAAATTTTACTCAGATACCGGAAATAAATGTCTGATATACATAAATATGAGTAAGGAAAATTTGCATAAAGAGGCGGGACAGCCTTTGGCTGTCCCGCAAAAAAGTGACAATGCTCTGCGTGAAGAAGAAATTCTACAGTTTTGGCAAGAGCAAGATATTTTTAATAAATCAGTAGAAAAGGAAGCTCCAAATGGCGACTATGTATTTTATGACGGTCCACCATTCGCTACTGGACTTCCTCATTATGGTCATATTTTGGCTGGCACAATCAAAGACGCCATTCCGCGTTTTTGGACGATGAATGGTTATCGAGTTAATCGTAAGTGGGGTTGGGATTGTCACGGTTTGCCACTTGAAAACTTGATAGAAAAGAAGCTTGGTCTGGCTACTAAGCGTGATATTGAGGATTATGGAGTAAAGAACTTCAATGAAGCAGCTCGGGAAGCTGTGCTGGAGTATCGTGATGATTGGAAACAAATTATTCCACGTCTTGGTCGCTGGGCTGACATGGAGAATGACTACCGCACTATGGATGCTACTTACACCGAAAGTGTTTGGTGGGTCTTTAGTGAACTTAACAAAAAAGGTCTGGTCTATGAAGGTTTTAAGACCATGCATCTTTGTCCTCGTTGTGGTACGACACTTTCCAACTTTGAGGTAAACCAAGGTTACAAAGATATCAAAGATATTGCTGTGACTGTAAAGCTTCCTTTGGTAGATGAAGAAAATACTTCACTACTAGTTTGGACAACTACGCCATGGACATTGCCAGGCAACTTCGCAGCAGCCATAAATAAAGACTTCGTTTACGCCAAGATAAAAGTTGGTGAGGAGTTTGTGATTTTGGCAAAAGAACGACTGGTTCAGTTAGCAACTGAAGATTACGAAATTGTTGAAGAATTTAAGGGAGAGAAACTCGTGGGTCGTTCTTATGTACCACCATTCCCATACTGGAGTGAAAAGGAAGTAACAGGGAAAGAAAATGCTTGGAAAATCTATCATGCTGACTATGTAGAAATCGGCGAGGAGGGAACTGGTGGTGTGCACTTGGCTCCTGCTTACGGTGAAGATGATATGAAGCTGGCTCAGCAACATAATATTCCTATCGCTCATCATGTGGATGAAGAAGGAAAGTTTATGGAGTTTATCAGTGAGTTTGAGTGTCGTCTGGTAAAACCAAAAGACGATGAGTCTGCTGAAATAACTCACCTTGATGCTGATATTGAAGTGGTGCGAGCTTTAGCTGCCAAGGGAATATTATTCCGCAAAGAAAATATCACTCACAGTTATCCGCATTGTTGGCGATGTGATACACCGCTTTTGAACTATGCGACCACGTCTTGGTTTGTCCGTGTTACTGATATCAAAGATAAATTGGTAGGCGAAAACAGTAATGTGAATTGGGTGCCTGACCATGTTGGAAAGAATCGTTTTGGTAACTGGCTTGAAGGCGCGCGCGATTGGGCAATATCTCGCCAGCGTTACTGGGGTGCGCCATTACCAATTTGGCGTCATCCAGAAACTAAAGAATATAAGGTTTTTGGCTCTTTGGCTGATTTAACTGCTCATACGAAGAAGAGTAATAATCAGTATTTTGTTCTTCGGCATGGACAGGCAGAATCTAATGTCGAGAGGAAAATTCGCAGTAATGCTGATACTCCTGATGCTTTAACGTTAGAAGGAATAGAACAGGTTAAAAACGCCGCTAAGGAGTTAAAAGGTAAGGTGGATATAATTATTCATACTGGTTTTTCTCGTACCAAACAAACTGCTGAAATCTTGCGTGATGAACTCGGGTTAGATAATTCTGCTATTTTGGAAGAAAAGGGTACTGGCGAAATTCAAATTCCTGATTTTGAAGGAAAAACTTGGGCAGAGTTTAATGAAAGCTTTGCCAATTGGGAGGAACGCTACACAAAACAGATTGGCGAAAACGAAAATTATCGTGACCTACAAAAACGAATGGGCGAAGTGTTATATCGTCTTGATAAAGAACATTCTGGCAAGAAAATCTTGTTCGTTGGACATGCTGGTTCTTTGATTGCTTTGGAATATGCAGCTAAAGGATTGACTCCAAGAGAATCAGAAAAATATCATCAGGAAAACGGTGAGCTAAAAAATGGTCAATGGCGTGAAATAGAGTTCACTCCAATTCCGCATAATGATAATTACGAGCTCGATTACCACCGTCCTTATATTGATGATTTCGAGGCATTTGATACCGACGGAACAAAACTTGAGCGTGTTAAAGATGTGTTTGATTGTTGGTTTGAATCTGGTTCAATGCCTTATGCCCAGCATCATTATCCGTTTGAAAACAAAGATAATTTCAAGGGGTGTTTTCCAGCCGACTTTATTGCCGAAGGATTAGATCAAACACGTGGTTGGTTTTATTCACTCATTGTCCTCGGAACCTCTATCTTCGATGTATCTCCGTACAAGAATGTAATTGTAAACGGACTAGTATTGGCAGAAGATGGTCGCAAGATGTCGAAGTCTTTGCGTAATTATCCAGACCCGATGGAGTTGGTAGATAGAATTGGCTCGGACGCCATTAGATATTATCTTTTGTCTGCACCGATTATGAGAGGTGAAGATTTGAACTTCTCCGAAAAAGAAGCGACTGAATTGATGCGTAAAAATATCGGACGTTTGCATAATGTTTTGCAGATGTATGAAATGTTTGCATCTAGTGGAGTGGAGTCGCGAGGTGATTCTACCCATGTTCTTGATCGCTGGATTTTATCTCGTTTGAATCAACTGATTGCAGAGTCAACCGAAGGTTTCAAAAAATATGAACTTGATAAGGCTACAAGACCTTTGGTTGATTTTATCGATGATCTGTCTGTGTGGTATCTGCGGCGTTCACGAGATCGGCTAAAGGGTGAAGATGTAGCTGATAAGAATTTAGCACTTAGGACTCTCCGCTACATACTAAAGAATTTGTCTCTGGTAATGGCACCATCTATGCCATTTTATGCAGAATATCTGTGGGCAAGAGTGAAGTCTGATTCTGATGAAGAAAGTGTTCATTTGTCGTCATGGCCTGAGGTTGTCTCCTTTGACCCAGTTGTGTTAGGAGAAATGAGTCTGGTGCGTGAGTTTGTGACGACCGCACTTGAAGCTAGAACAAAGTCTGGTATTAAGGTACGTCAGCCTCTGAAGAATCTGACTCTAAATATTGAAATGGAGGCAGAATATGCAAATATTATTGCCGATGAAATAAACGTTAAAGAAATAGCGTTCAATCCTAATTCGGAAGAAAGAGTGGTCTTGGATATCGAAATTACTCCTGAACTAAAAATGGAAGGTGATGCACGCGATTTTATTCGCGCTGTACAAGATTTGCGCAAGCAAAAAGGCCTGCAACCTAGTGATAGAATCAGTCTGATTGTACAGACTAGTGATAGCGGGGAAGAAGTAGTCAAAACTTTCGAAGGTGAAATTAAACGAGTGACTGGAACAGACACAATTACTTTTGGCGATGCAGCTGGTGCGGAAATTGTGGCTGGTGAAAGTACTTATACTGTTGAGTTGAAATAGAAGAAAAAGCGGCAGGCGAAGCCTGCCGCTTTTTACACCAAAATGTCTTACAAAACATATACAACCGAAGCAATTGTTTGCGGATCAAGATTAAATAACACTTCTGATAAAGCGTTTTTGCTTTTTACTCGTGACGCAGGAATGATTTGGGCTACAGCAAGAAGTGTGCGAGAAGAAAGATCAAAACAAAGATACGCTTTACAAGACTTTGCTTTAGTCAGAGCTTCTTTAGTAAAAGGGAAGACGGGTTGGAAAGTCGGCAGTATTGAGTGTGTCAAAAATTATTTTACCGAGGCATCAGACTCTAAACAAAAAAGGATTTCTGTAGCTGCAATCATAAAGCTAATTAGGCAATTTGTGCATGGTGAGGTTGGTTATCCAGATATTTTTGATGACACAAAATCTTCTTTAGCTACAATTCTGTCTTCTTCCGATATAAAAGACGATCAAATAGAAAATATATTTAGTCTTAGATTACTGCATAAACTTGGTTATATTGCTGAATCAAATGGTATTGAGCAGTATCTTTTTTCGGAAAATTGTTGGTCACTACCAATTTTATCTACAGATATCTTAAAGTACATTGACAGGGCCAAGCAGGTTAGTCACTTGTAGTCTGACTCAAGGTGGTATAATTCATTTATGTCAGACAAACGTTCTAATGAACAGCTAGATAGTTTGCGTGAAAGGCTCTACTCCAGAGGGGAAGAACCTTCAATTAGACCTAGGACTGAAATAAGAAGAGAAAATGATATTACGGCACCAAGAAAGGATTGGTCTGATTCAGCATATAAGTCTATTCCAAAATCAGTTCCAGTAACCGAAGAAATCATTAAAAAACCAGTAAAAAAATATCGTTATATTTTGCTTTTGGTTGGCTTGGTATTTTTTGTATTATCTTTAGCTGCTTCTAGTATTTACATAATGCTTGGGAGAAACACTGTTTCTGGCAGTAATATTTCTGTTGGTATTACAGCACCTTTGACTGCTGGTGGAGGTGAGGTACTTCCTTTTCAGGTTGGTGTAACAAATCATAATTCTATCTCAATTGAATCGGCGACTTTGGTAGTTGAGTATCCTGCTGGTACAAGATCAGCTGACGAAGATAGTAAAGACCTTTTTTCAGAACGTGTACCAATTCCGCAGAGTATTACTGCTGGTGAAACTAGAAATATCTCTCTCAAGGCTAGGGTTTTTGGGGAGGAGAATCAAGAAAAGGAAATAAAAGTTTCTATTGAATATCGTATGGTTGGTAGTAGTGCTACTTTTTATAAAGAAGCTGAACCACTCAGATTTAAAATTAGTCACGCCCCAGTTTTAATTAAGGTAGATACAGCCAAGACCGTGCCAGCAGAACAGGAAAATAGAATTAGATTGGTTTTAACTTCAAATTCACCAGCTCCGATTTATGATCTCTTAGTAAAAGCTGATTATCCTGGAGGGTTTAACTTTATACGATCAGAACCAGCAACTGTTAGTGGTAGAAATATTTGGCAAATTAGTGAAATAAAACCAGAACAAAGCGCAACAATTGATTTGTATGGTAGCTTTTCTGGATCGGTTTCAGATAGTTATGTTTTGAAGTTTTCTACAGGAGTTGCCAGCGAAAGGAATCCTAATGAGTTGGTGTCTGTTCTGGCAGTAGCTGATGCTGAATTTACACTTGAGGAATCTTTTCTTTCTGCGACCATGAGTATAAATGGTAGTCAGAGTGACAAGGTGTCTGTTTCTCCCGGCTCACAAGCCACAGCAATACTAGAAGTAAGAAATAATTCTTCTAGACCAGTTTATGATGCTGTGGTGTCTATTAAATTGTCTGGTAATGCTTTGGTGGATTCAAGAATTTCTGCTACTGGCGGAAATTACGATTCAAGTACTCGTACCATTACTTTTGATAAAAGTTCATCTGCGAGATTGGCAGAATTAAAACCTGGTGCTACTGAGAGACTCACTTTTTATCTGGTGCCACAGTCTGGTCCGGTACAATCACCGCAAATTGGTTTAGATGTCGGTGTTTCTGGTAGAAGGATTTCGGATTCTAGTGCTAAAGAAAGTATCGATAGCATAATAAAACGTACGATTTCAGTCGAAGGAAAGGTTTCGGTTTCTGGAAAGGTGAACGATGTTACAGCAGGCGCTGTGCCGCCAGTTGTAAATAAGGAAACAGATTATCGTATTGAATTGCTAGTTAATAATAGTGGTAACAACCTTGGTGGAGTGATTATTACAGCAACCTTGCCACCTTCTGTTGATTGGATTGATAATTCTTCTGGCGCTGGAAGTTGGAATTATGATATTACAAACCGCACCATAGAGTGGCGTGTAGGGAATGTTTCTAATAATCCTGTCAAAGGCACCTTTGGTGTGTCCCTCTTGCCAACTAGCGCACTACTTGGTAAAACACCAGTATTGGTAGAGAATATACAGCTTAGGGCTGATGATAGTTTTACTGGTTCAGTCCTTCGTTCTAGTGGCGGAAATATCACAGCTGAAATATCAGGTCAGAACAATAGTGGGATAGTTAAATCAAATTAAGTTTAAACAGAAATGATAGAGGTTGATAATAAGATGGAGAAGATTGTTTCGCTTTGTAAGCGTCGCGGTTTTGTATTTCAAGGATCAGAAATCTATGGCGGTCTTCGTGGAACTTGGGATTATGGACCTCTGGGCGTGATGTTGAATAACAACATTAAGCGAGAATGGTGGAAGATGTTTGTAGAGGGTCGTGAAGACATGTATGGTTTAGATGCTTCTATTTTGATGAACGAAAAAGTTTGGGAAGCCTCTGGTCATACTGGCGCTGGTTTTGCTGATCCGATTGTTGAAGACGTAAAAACTAACGACCGTTTTCGTGCTGATCATCTTTTGAAAGATAACGGTATTGATGCTGAGGGTCTAACTTTAGAAGATATTGATAGATTGATTAAGGAAAACAATATCAAAAGTCCAAAAGGGAATGACCTATCTTCTGCTCGACAGTTCAACCTAATGTTTGAAACCAAGGTTGGTGCAGAAGGAACTCTAAAATCTTATCTCCGTCCAGAAACAGCCCAGGGTATTTTTGTTAACTTCAAGAATGTGGTGGATTCAATGAGTCCTAAGATTCCTTTTGGTATCGCTCAAATTGGCAAAGCTTTTCGTAACGAAATTGCGCCACGAGATTTTCTTTTCCGTGTACGCGAGTTTGAACAAATGGAAATCGAGTATTTTATTAAAGGTGAAGATTGGGAAAGACTTTTTGAAGAACTTCGTCAGGATATTTGGAAGTGGAACGATCATATCGGATTATCTCGTGAAAATGTAAAGGAGCTAGAAGTACCTGAAAATGATTTAGCACATTATTCAAAGAGAACAATCGATTTCGAATATAATTATCCAGGAAAGGGATTTAGTGAATTGTCAGGCTTTGCTTATCGTACCGATCATGACTTAAAAAACCACATGGAAGCCAGTGGTGTTTCTTTGGAGTATATTGAGTCAGATGGAACAAGGTTTATTCCTCACGTCCTAGAACCATCATTTGGTCTAGGAAGAGTGATAACTGCTGTTTTGTGCGAAGCGTATACTGAGGATGAGATGGGAGGCGATACACGTGTATATTTGAAGTTACCGAAGTATATTGCACCTTACCGTGTAGCTGTTTCTCCACTTCTAAAAAATAAGCCGGAATTGGTAGAGAAGGCGAGAGGTGTCTTTAAAATGCTAAAGCAGGAATTTGGTAATGTGACTTTTGATGACAATGGAAACATTGGTAAGCGTTACCGTCGTCAAGATGAAATTGGTACACCATATTGTGTGGTGATTGACTTCGATACTTTGGGTGAAAATCCCGACTTACTTGATACAGTAACTGTGCGTGATCGTGATACTGGTGAGCAGAAGAGAATTGCTGTTGCTGAGTTAGTAGATTTTCTAAAATAAAAACCTATGCTTATTTGCATAGGTTTTGTACCTTAGACTTCAAATCTTCAGTCGAAGTGCCATAAGTATTTCGTTCGCGACTGAACTGAAAAGTAATATTATCATCACGATAATGATAATAACGGCAATATACTGATAGGTAAGACCAGAGTCATTCTCTTGTCCGCCAATTTCTTGGCTGTCGTTAGTATTGTTGGTCAATTTTGACTCTCCAAAGAACTTTACTATTATATTATAACACTTAATAAGGGTTATAGCAAATAATGAAAAGAAGTGCCGGAGCCGAAGTCTCTGGCGCTTCTGTTCATCTCAAATCAATGTTATTCTTCCTCATAATATGTCCAACAAAAAACCTTTATATATCACAACAACATTGCCTTACGTTAATGCTGATCCACATATTGGGTTTGCGACTGAAGTTATTGTTGCCGATGTTATTTCTCGCTATTGGCGTTTGATGGGGAGAGAGGTTTTTTTTAATACTGGTACAGATGAGCACGGTCAAAAAATTGCCGAAAAAGCCGATGAAAAAGGCCAGGATAGGCAGGATTATGTAAATCATTATGCTAACGAGTTTAAAAAACTCGGCGAAGCATTGAATCTTTCTTATGATAATTTCATTCGTACTACCGATGAAAACCATAAGAAAGCAGCCCAAGCTATTTGGCAAAAGTGTTTAGAGAATGGTGATATCTATAAAAAGAAGTATAAAGGACTTTATTGTGTAGGTGATGAAATGTTCTTGCGTGATAGTGATTTGGTAGATGGCCGTTGTCCAAATCATCCAAATATGGAGCCGCAAATTGTTGAGGAAGAAAATTATTTCTTTGCTCTTTCTAAGTATCAAGATTATCTAAAAGAATATCTTACAAAGGATGGTGTGATAGAGCCAGAATGGAGAAGACAAGAGGCGCTTAATTTTGTGGAAGGTGGTTTGGAAGATTTTTCCATTTCACGTGAGCGAGCTCGTCTTGATTGGGGTATTGGTGTACCAGAAGATGATAATCAAGTGATGTATGTTTGGTTTGATGCGCTTACTAATTATATTTCTACTCTTGGTTGGCCAAAAGAAGATGGTGATTTTAATACTTTTTGGACAGAGGGCGAGGTAGTACAGTTGGCAGGAAAAGATCAAGTGCGCTTTCAGTCAATTATGTGGCAGGCGATGCTGAAGAGTGCTGGAGTAAAAGCAACTGATAAGGTTATTTATCATGGTTTCATAAACTCTGGCGGACAAAAAATGTCCAAGTCTCTGGGTAATGTTATCAGTCCTTATGATCTGGTTTCTCGCTACGGTACAGAAGCGACTCGTTATTTATTGGCTCGGCATGTTCATCCTTTTGAAGATTCTGATATTACTATTGAGCGTTTAGACGAACTATATACGGCTGGTTTAGTAAATGGTTTAGGTAACCTGACAGCTCGTATCATGAAGATGAGTGAGACTCATCTTGAGGGTGGTTACACCGAGACTCCAGAATATGTGAATATTGAAAACTATAATCTGCAATCAGCCTTAGATACTATTTGGTCAGGCATACAGAGGCTTGATGAGAGAATTACTGAAACTGAACCATTTAAGTTGGTAAAAACAGAGCCAGAAAAAGCTAAGGAAATTATTTTTGACTTACGTAGACAGCTGACGGGAATTGGTTATGCACTTTTGCCATTCATGCCAGAAACTTCACGTATAATAGTTGAAGCGATTAAGGAAAATAAAAAACCAGAAAATCTTTTTGCTAGATTAGAAGTTTAATTTAAAGAAGCTCATGAAGCTCTATTGTCTTTAAATTAAAATGACAGATGTAATTTTAGTTGATGAATTAGATAGGGAGGTGGGAACAATGGAGAAGTTAGAGGCTCACCAAAAAGGTCTGCTTCATCGAGCGTTTTCAATCTTTGTTTTTAATACAAAAGGAGAATTATTACTTCAACAACGTAATAAAAATAAATATCATTCAGGGGGATTGTGGAGTAATACCTGTTGCAGTCATCCATCTCCAGGGGAAGGTGTAGAAGGTGCTGCTTACCGCCGATTACAGGAAGAAATGGGTTTTACTACAGAACTCAAGATTATTCATTCCTTTGTCTATAAAGCTCCATTTGATAATGGCTTAACGGAACACGAGTTTGATTACGTTTTAGTGGGTAAAAGTGATAATTCACCAAAACCAAACCCTGATGAAGTTCAAGATTACAAATGGATTTCTATATCAGATTTAAAGGAAGATATAACAAAAAATCCCGATAAATATACTTATTGGTTCCGTGTATCTCTCGATGATGTATTGGTGTTAAATAAGTAAATTATTTATATCTTTCTCTGATTTGATAGTTTCTTTGAAGGTATATCAAATTTTCCCGTGCATTAATCAAAGATTTTCGAGAAGTATTTTTTAGCTCGTTTTCTGTATCAAGTATTAGATTTAACACTGTTGCTAGGGTGGCAAAATAATCATCTGATTTAATATGAAACATCAAATCAATTGGCTCTGATTTATCTCTCAGGGTAAGTATTTGAGGTTTGTAAGTTGCGTACATTTTAAATATTGTAATTTGCTGGCACACTACCAAAACCATCTTTAGTAACTATTACATGATCAATTAAGTCTATGCCTAATATTTTCCCTGCATTTATTATTTGTTCAGTTACAGAAATATCTGCTGATGAGGCTTCATGGTTTCCTGATGGGTGGTTATGTACCAATATTACGGCAGCTGCCGAATATTCTAGAGCAGGTTTAAAAACTTCTCGAGGGTGAATAATATTACTATCAATTGTACCTATTGATATAACTTCATCATGTATCACTTTGTAGTGGGCGTTCAGATATAGTCCACGCAAGTGTTCTCTGGGTAATTCACGCATTGCTATTGTATGTTCGTAAACATCTTCAGCAGTACGTATTACTGTTGCTCCGGCTTTATTTTTCTGAAATAATCTGCGGCCCAGTTCTATTGAGGCAACAATTTGTTGAGATTTTCCGACCGGTATAGATAAGTCTTCTGCTAACTTTTGAGGATTAGTCACACTCATTACTGCGTGTTCACCATATTCTTTAACGACTCTGCTTGCCATGGAAAGAACATCTTCTTTCACTGTGCCTGTAGATAGAATTATTGCTATAAGCTCATTTAATTTCAGGGAAGATACACCCTGAGTAAACATTTTTTCTCGTGGTTTTTCAGCGTCTGGTAGGTCATGTATTTTAAGTATGTACTTACGATTTTCATTATCAAGTATTAAATCTCTATTTTTTACTTGGTATGGAGATGTTATTGTTGTCATATATTTATTGTACTACGCCATTACACTCTATAGACTTTAGCTGTGGAATAGTTAATACTAACCTTAATATATGAAAATCCTTATCATAGATGACGATAAAGATATTTGTAGCTTTCTTACAGCTCATTTACCAGCCAAGGGATTTAATGCTGATGCGGTAAATTCAGGTGAGATTGGTATTGGTCATGCTGTGATAAACGACTATGATTTAATCTTGCTAGATCTGAATCTACCTGACATGTCTGGTGAGGATGTAATTAAGGCGATTAGACAAAAAGGAGAGAAGATGCCAATTTTGGTTTTTAGTGTTGTTTCTAACACGGAATCAAAAGTCCGATTACTCAATTCTGGTGCTGACGATTATTTGGTTAAACCATTTTCTTTTGAAGAATTAGTGGCAAGACTAAGAGCTATTTTGCGTCGTCCGAATAATCTTGTTTCTAATATTATTACAATTGATGATTTAGAGCTGAATATATCTAAACAGACTGTTTCTCGATCTGGCGAAGAGTTGTCATTAACCAGAAAAGAATTTTCAATATTAGAGGTATTAATGCGTTCTCAGGGAGAAATAATTTCTAAGAGCGCTTTAATAGAAAGTGTTTGGCAGTCTGATTCTAACCCTTTTTCTGATTCTCTCGATACTCATATGACTAATCTACGAAAAAAATTAGGTGAACCTGAGCTTATCCACACCGTTTATGGTAGAGGTTATCGGATTTAAAACGATAATGTAAGAAGGTCGATTTTATAATTTTTATTTAATATATTTCATGAATACCGTAATTAAGGAAATTCTAATGAATCAAGAATCACGTGATGTAGATAACATTTCATCACTTGTTTCTAGCTCACTAAATGCTGGTGATCCTTGGCTTGATGAGGTCTAGTATTTTTTTAGACTCCCTAGAGGAGCATATAATTTGTAAAGTGAATAATTTTTTTTTAAAAACAACAAGTTTACTTTTGGATAAATTTGTTAATCCAAAAAGTAAAGACGAAGATATAAGAGGGAGGGAATTCATATTAAATATACTTTTAGTTTCTTGTACGATTCTGTTTATATTTATATGCTCTTTGTCTGCATATCAATTTTTTATTTTAGAAAATTACAGAGGATTTTTACCTATTGGTCTTTTTTCAATTTTAGGATTTTTTATTTCTCTGATATTTATATCTCGAACATATAGTCCAAAAATATCAGCATATTTATTTCTAACATCGTTAATGGTGTTGGCAATTTACTCTAGCTCTAAATGGGGCGTTGATTTGGCTGCTAGTGTTTTGTTTTATTCCTTGGTGATAATAATGTCGGGAATACTAATAGGTACAAGTTTTTCATTTTTCGTTACTCTGTTAGCAATTTTTTTTATAACCTTAATAAATCATTTGCATTTAAATGAAGTCATCCCTGTTAATAGATATTGGACAGAAGATTTGTGGACAGTAACCGATATAGTTTCAGCGACAGTTTTATTTTTTATAATAGTAATCGTTTCTTGGTTGTCTAATCGTGAGATTGAACGGTCACTTGCTCGAGCTCGAAAATCAGAAGCTGATCTCAAAGAAGAACGAGACATGCTTGAGATTAGGGTAAAAGAAAGAACTGAGGAATTGCGTCGGGTAGAAATGGCAAAGTTAGCACAAGCTTATCGTTTCGTAGAATTTGGGCGTTTTGCTACTGGTGTTTTTCATGATTTAACTAATCCTCTCACTGCGCTTTCGATGAATATTGAAAGTATTGCTAATTCAAAAGATGTACAAAAAGCCAAGTTACTATCTGCCGATATAGAGCGTGCTAATAATTCTGCCAAGCACATGAAGGAAATACTTAACTCTCTTCGTAATCATTTATCTCAAGATAACGAAGAGACTAAGTTTTTACCAGTTGATGTTATTAAAGAAACGATATCACTTCTTGAAGGATATGCTAAAACCAAACAGGTAAACATTTATTTATCTGGAGATTGTAATAAGTCTATTTATGGCAAAAAAGTTCGTTTTATGCAGATTCTAACTAACTTGATATCAAATGCTATTGAATCTTACGAAGGAAAAAATGTCGAAAATTCCAGACATAAAGTTTTTGTTGAAGTAAGTACTCAAGATGACCGAATATTAATCGGAGTAACAGATAAAGGGAAGGGAATAGCACCAGATTTAATCAAGGATATCTTTGAACCCTTTGTAACTACTAAGACAAAAAATGGTGGACTTGGTATTGGCCTTTCTTTAGCTCTTCGTATGGTGGAGCAAGATTTTAAAGGTAATTTGTCTGTGAATAGTAACTTGGGAGAGGGTTCGGTCTTCGTGTTAGACTTACCTGTATCAGAGGATTGAGAATCCCTACTCGTTTTATTTTAAATATTAATGCAACAAAGTGATTTTGTGCCGCACTTACTTAAGTGTGCTAGCGCTATTGAATCTGGTGGAGTTATAGAAGGAGTGATACTGGCCTCAACGATTAAAAATATCACTAATTATGAACAAGAAGAGGGTGGCCCTTATATTTTGACTGACAGCGGTGAATTAGATTTCGGCCTAAATATTGCGATCGCTAGATTTTTGGCTTTACAGGATATTTTTTTACCGAAACTTGGCGCATATATTGCTTCAGCAAGAAGTGAGAATAAAATCAGTTCACTTTTGATTGGAGATGATTTAGTGGGTGAGTGTATTAGTATTTATGATTCTCTACTAGAGAAAGAAGTTGTATCTAAAAAAAATATAGATAAGGAGGAATTACTTATACTGAAACAAATAAATTCCTTATCTTCTAAGCGTCTTCGTGGATTTTCTAAGGAATTCAAACGGTGTGCGACCGACGTGGTGAATAGAACAATTCTTGGGAATCCTGATAGACAGATGTCACTCATGACCTTGTATGTACGTCAGGCGTTGGGTAGCTCTTCTGGTAAGAGATTTACTGACGAATTTTTGACAGAAACAGGATTGGCCAATGTATTTTTTTGGACAGCTTTTATTATCTATGATGACTTTTGGGATGAAGATGAAAGTGCTAATCCAAAACTATTACCAGTTGCCAATCTTTTTGCTCGTCATTATGTGAATTATTTTGGCAAAATTCTACCTGATAAAAAAGGCTTCAATCAATTCTTTCACGACTTAATGGATAAGCTTGATGATGCTAATGAATGGGAAATGCAGTTTTGTCGAGCTAAGGTAGAAAATGGAAAGTTTTTTATTCCAGAGACCTTACCAAATTATCGTGATTTTTCAGTAAAGTTTTATCCTGCTGCGGGACATATTTTAGGGCCAGTAGCTATGTTGGTTAAGCTTGGCTATGACCTAGATTCAAAAGAGGTTGGACAGTTTATTGATTATTTCAAAAATTATTTAATTGCCATGCAGTTAAATGATGATGTACATGATTGGAAAGAAGATCTAGAGCGTGGACATATTTCAACAGCAGTTTATTTGCTTTTGGTGGAGTGGAAAAAAATATATCCAGACAGAGAGGTGATTGATTTACAATCGGACATAAAGGATTTGGAAGATATGTTTTTATTTAAGATATTGGAACCAATTTCCAGAAATGTAATTTCTAGAACAAAGCGCGCGAGAAAAGCTCTTAATTCTCTAGATATATTTTCAAACCCAGCTCCACTCGAGAGATTTATTGATAGAAATGAGTCTGTGGCAAATGATGCTTTAACTAATTTAGAACAGGGAAATGAACTGATTCAAGCATTTAAATCAGTACAAAAATCTTGAGTTTTTCTTAAGAATTTCTTTAGGCTAAATTTAGTCGTAGTTTTGCATAATTGCGACGATATGAATATGTCATCCGAGGCAGAGCATCGTTGCGAATGCGGCAAGCTATTGTGTAAGGGATTTGTCCGTGATGGTGAGATACACATCAAGTGTAAGCGCTGTGGAAAAATAAAGAAAATTTGTAAGGATACTAAGATTGATGGTGAGTTAGTTATTTAGTTATGGTATCGTATTTGAATGTCGTTTAAATATATCGATACTCACTCACATGTAAATATCAATGCTTTCAAAGATGACTGGAGAAAAGTCGTTTCTCGTTGTCAGGATGAAGGGGTGATAATGATTAATGTGGGAACTCAGCAGGATACTAGTAAAAAAGCGGTAGATTTGGCGTTGGAGGCCGACAATTGCTTTGCAATTGTCGGCCTCCATCCTGTTCATACATCAGCTTCTTATCACGATGAACAAGAACTTGGTGAAAACATGAAAGGCTTTACTTCTCGTGGTGAAGAATTTGATGCTAATTTTTATCGTGAATTAGCCAAGAATAAAAAAGTAGTAGCAATAGGTGAGTGTGGCTTAGACTACTATCGACTAGAAAAGGATACGAAATTAGTGCAAGAAAAAGCTTTTATTGCACAGATAGAGTTGGCAAACGAGCTAGGTTTACCGCTGATGATTCATACCCGTGATGCAAAAGGTAATAGTGCCTCGGCCAAGGCTAATGCTGGAGTAGGTAATGTCTATGACGATACTTACGAAATACTAAAAACTTATGCCAAAGTGCCAGGTAATATTCATTTTTACGCCGGCAATTGGGAGCAAGCTAAGAAGTTTTTCGATATTGGATTTTCAGTTTCTTTCACTGGTGTAATTACTTTCGCCAAGGATTATGAAGAGGTGGTTAGAAATGCACCACTTGATATGATGCACGCAGAGACCGATTGTCCTTACGTGGCACCAGTGCCATATAGAGGTAAGCGATGTGAACCGTGGATGGTAAAAGAGGTATATAAAAAGATAGCCGAAATCCGCGGAGAAGATGAAGAGAAGGTGAGAAGTCAATTGCTAGAAAATGCTCGCCAGCTATACAAATTAGCTATCTAATAGTATATTCGCGGTAGGAAGGAGTTCTTAAATGTTGAGTAGGTGCGATTATCTTGTTAGCCGAACAGAGATTGTTGGTGTGTCATTAGGGCAAGTTAATAAACTTTGTGAATGTCTTCGTCCTAGAGGTCATGAAGGTCCTCATCTTATTCTTAATAGGAATGATCAATATATTCTTTGGATATATGACGATACCGGATGTGACTGTGAAGGTTGTACTAGTGAAGATCCAAATGACTGGTGTATCGATTATGGAAATATTAGCAATTCTCTAGCAGAAGAATTAATTTTTACATCTGAGTATCGAGAAGAATAAAGCGCGTTGCTAAAGGTAACGCGCTTTTTTTAAAAAGAGGCGTTATTTTAACGCCTCTTCTGCTTGTAATTAAATTTTCCAGCTTACACCTCCTTGTCAGCTTTGAAGATAGAGTTCTCGGTGGGTAGCTAACCCTTGTTTAAGTAATGGCTACCGCTTGTGGCTCCTCTCCACCCACTCGCGACCGTTACACCCGTTTTTCTGAACCCTGACTAAACCAGGAGCTAGTTTAGCAATAATAATTTTTAGTCAAATATATTTAACAAATATTGATCTATCTCTCGCTGCTCCCAGTCGTAGAAGCTGGCTTTGTCACTACGTAAATCTTTAGCTAAATCTGTTCCAACGAAACGCCAGTGCCATGGTTCATATACATAGTAGGCATTACCCTCAGGATAAGACATTACAAAACCGTATTTATGAGCATTATCTAGAAGCCATTTATAAGCTTCTGTATTTTGAAATCCGTCCAGTCCACCATTAAGTCCTCTGGTGGTGAAGTCTAGAGTTGTACCGAGTTGGTGTTCAGAGAATCCTTGGTCGGCTGAGAATGCATTGGCTCCAGAGCCATAACTTACAGTATAGGCACCTTTTAACTGAGCTTGTTGCGCAAATGAACGATAGGCAGATACAACCCATAACTCCACTTCATCATCTTTGGCATCTTCCAACATGTCTTCTAAGAAGGGCATTGCTTTGGAGTGGAGCTTCAAGTCTTTGTCTTCAGAATATTTCCATTCCTTGTCGATATCTTTTAGGGACTCTGGAATGTAGTGTTCGTTAAGGAAATAAACTTTGGAATATTTTTGTAAAAGTTCTTTGTCAGTCTTGGAAAGTTTATCTAAGTCTGAAACTGTTCCAGCAATTTTGTTGATACGGTCTTCAAATTCGTCGTTTCTTTCTTTTTCACCACGTAAACGATTTTCGGTATCATTCAACTCATCGGCTGTCATTTCGAGGTTCTCTGACAGTTCAGAAATAATATCTTCTTTTAGATTAATTTCGTCTTTATATTTTGTAATTTCTGCCCTTAGCGATATCTGAGATTGTTCAGCTATTTGCTTGTTTTGCCAAAGGAAAAACAGGGAAGTAGCTAATGCTATACCCAAGAATATCAGTAAGTAATTCTTTTTAATCCATTCCATATTTAGGATAATTTTATCACAGAAAGGCCTACAGGGCGTCAGCGTAGATGACATCCTCTAACCCTTGAAAAACCCATAAAAACATGGTACTTTACTGCCGTTATAAGTTAAGGCAATTTAAATGTCTGAAAAAGTAATGCCAGCGGTCGAAGTTGAGGGAGTAGAGGAGTCTCTAGAGACTCATAGCTACGAACTCGCTTTCCACGTTCTTCCAACGGTCGCTGAAGGGGAAGTTTCTGCAGTTGTTGATGCTATCAAGACTGTTATTACTAACAATGGTGGTGAAATCTTCGATGAAGAAGCTGCTGAACGTTTCGAACTTGCTTACGAAGTGGTAAAACACCTAGAAAGTAAGAACCGTAAGTTCAAAAGCGCTTACTTCGGTTGGATTCGTTTCAAGTCATCTTCAGAAGCTATTGCAGCTATCAATGAAGAAATTGACGGTAATAACCTAGTTTTGCGCCACTTACTCGTTAAGCTCACTCGTGTTGAGGAGGAAAATCCTTTCCGTTTCCACGATGCTATCCGTGACCAAAAAGTAGTTACAGATTATGGTGATTCAGAAGAAGTTTCTGAAGAATCATCAGAGGAGTCAACCGAAGATTCATCTGAGGATACAGAGGTAGAATCTAATGAAGATTCAGAAGAGAAGGGTGTATAATAAAGACGATTATTATCGTAACTAAACTCTCTTATGTACATTAATAAAGCAATGATTTTTGGTAATTTGACTCGTGATCCTGAGTTAAAAACATTGCCTAGTGGAATGAGTGTTACTTCATTCGGAATCGCTACCAATCGTACATTTAATGACCGAGATGGTAAGCGCCAAGAGCAAAGCGAGTTCCACAACATAGTAGTTTTTGGTAAGCAAGCAGAAACAACTGCTAAGTACCTTAAAAAAGGTTCTGGCGCTTATGTCGAAGGACGTTTGCAGACTAGATCTTGGGATCAAGATGGTGCCAAGAGATATATGACAGAAATTATCGCTGATCGAATCCAGTTTGGTCCTCGTAACAGTGGTGAAGGTTCATTCTCTGGTGGTAGTTCATCTTCATCTAATGGATCTGCAGCAGCGGAGGCTCCGAAATTGCCGGATTATCCTGAAGAGGAAATCAATCCTGAAGACATCCCTTTTTAAAACCCTAAAATCAACGAACTCCTTGAGCTTCAGAATTTTGTCTCCCGCGCCGTAGTTCATCTACGTCTTGGTTACCAAAATTCTTCCAACTCTACGGATTTCATTTGATTTAAAGGTCTTAAATAATCAAAATAGAATTAAAATTATGGAAACTGAAAAGAAGACAATCAATCATATCGACTACAAGGATATAACTCGTTTGCGTTCTAATACAAACCCACACGCACGTATCCTTTCTCGTAAGCGTACTGGTCTTAAAGCTAGCGCACAGCGTGACATTGCTAAGGCAATCAAGCGTGCTCGTTTTATGGCACTTATCCCATACGTAGCCCACTAATTAAACTCCCAAAATTGGCACATTTGCACTGGCTTCGGAAATTTTTCTCAGTCACCGTAGGTCTACTACGTTTCTCTCGAAAAATTTTCTCCAACCAGTACAACTGCATCCAATTTATGAAAGTTTAAGAAAAACCGCTGCCCTTAGGGGCGGCGGTTTTTGTATAGTTTTATTAAGCCTTTGTTACTCGCTCAACATAGTTTTCCGTTTCAGTATTGATTGAAACAATATCTCCTTCGTTGATAAAAAGTGGAGCTTGAATATTGGCGCCAGTTTCTAGAATAATTTCCTTGGTTGCACCAGAAGAGGTATTTCCTTTAACTGCTGGAGCAGTTTCTTTTACCTTAAGTTCAACCTTAATTGGAATTGAAACTCCGATAAATTCTTCGTTAAAAAGCACCGCATCAATTTCGCTATTAACCTTCATGAATTTTCCTGCTGAACCAACTAGTTCACCAGAAATTGTAAAGCGATTACTTTTATCTTTAGCATCATGGAACCAGTAGTCACCCTTACTTTCATAGATAAAAACAATAGTCTTTTTCTCCAAATCAGCCTCTTCCACGGTCTCGTTTTGGTGAAAAGAGTTTTCTACCACACGACCACTTTTAAGGTTTTTTAGCTTGGTAACGTTCACTGGCTTTCTTTGTTGTTTTCGGAAAACATGGCTAGAAATAACCAAATGTGGCTCGTCGCTATAAATGATTACTTTCTTTGGCAGGATTTCGTTATATGATAGTACTGACATAGTGCGAAGATACTACCAGATATGAGTAATGCTGACAATAAAGGAAAAGACGAAGAAATTCTGGCTAGGTCACGTTTTGAGCCGTGGTTATTTGCGATTTTGCTAGATCGTTATCAAGAGCCTTTCCTCCGAAAAGCCCGAAGTATTATTTTTTCACCAGAAGATGCAGAAGAAATTGTGCAAGATACTTTTACTAAAATTTATATAAATGCCGATAAGTTTACTAAACAAGAAGGGGCAACTTTTTCTTCGTGGGCTTATCGTATTCTTCTTAATACTACTTTTACACTTTATCAGAAACGTCTCAAGGAAGGGAAAAGGGTGATCAATATTGATCCAGATTTTGAACACTTGATTGGTGAGCGTTCAAATCATATTGGTTTTGATGAAGATAAAGATGTGATTGAGAGGGTGTTAAATAAACTACCAAAACATCTATCAACAGTTCTGAGAATGCACTATTTAGAAAGATGGAGTCATAGTGATATCGCTGCCAAGACTGGTGAGAGCGTAAGTGCTGTAAAGGCAAGAATTCATCGTGCCAAAAAAGTCTTTCGCCAAAAATGGTCTGACGATGCAACTAAATAACGCTTAGCTTAGTTATATAATAAAACAATCCAATTATGTCTAATTTAAGAAACAACATAATGCGTCGCACTTATTACACTTTTGTAATTAATATTGCGACTGATCCTCTAACTTTGCATACATTAGTGCTTGGTTTTTGTTTTTACATTTTGGCAAAAATAGTTTCTATTAAAGATGTTTGGGCAAATATGCTTGAAGTGAAAGTGGGGGAATTGGTGGTATTTTTCTGGAATGCGATTATTAGTACCGAACTAATTACTCAAATTACCTTAGTTATTTTATTTATCGCATTAGTTTCTCTGGTTGGTCGAATCTATTTCGAACGGAGTAGTTTTTCACCAGGAAGCTTACAAGGTTCAACAATGTAGGTAATAGAAAGGCGCGGGCTTCGCCCGCGCCTTTTATTGACACTAGTATATATAATTGTAAGCTATGTACAGAAAATATAAGAAGGGAGTTTTATTTTGGAAAGTTCTCGAAAGGTTGCTTCACAATGGGAAACTAAACTTATTAGTCATGAATCAGAAATGAGAAGTTTTGCTACTAAGTTATGTCTAAATACTTTTGTTCAGCCAGAGGATTTGGTACAACAAGTTTTTTTAAAAGCTTTGCGTAGCCAACACATATATGTTGAATCCGGAAAGATGAAGTCATGGCTTTTTATTCTCCTTAAAAATGAATTAATTACTATATTGAGGAGGAAAAGGCGAGAGGTTTTTGTAGATAATGATATCCTAGAAAATCTTGCTGAGTCTGCTGATTTTCGTCAATTGGAAGAAAGGGATATTGATAAAAGTGACTTCCTTTTGGCAGCCCATTTTCTAGTTCATCTGCCACAAGACCAAAGAGATTCCTTGGTTGCAGTTAAATATCTTGATTTACCTTATGAAGAAGCTGCTCGTATTCTTGGCACTAAGAAGGGGACTGTAAAATCTCGGGTCTCGCGTGCCTTAGAAACTACAAAGAGTATGTTTGGACGCAGTGATGTTTCTTTAGATTATGACTTTTCTGTTTGGCAAAATTTGTCTAAAGGAATAAAGGCACAAGATCCATATCTTCAAATCGCAAAGGCTTATGAAGACATTTCTAGATTCATTCAAAAAAGTAAACCCATAAGTAGAAATGATTTATAGACCAACAATTAAATGTTGGTCTTTTTTTCTGGCTTGTTTAATTGTTCTTAAGGTGTTAATTTAGCGCCGGACTAATTAAGGGTTCTTTCTAGTTAAAACACTTTTCCTGAAGGAGGAAAAAATGGACAATAATGTCAACCCTGACAATTGGAGTATTGAAGATTTTAAAAGTTTTGTAGAGCATTATGACTTGGTTGTTGGTTACGAAAAACCAACAGCTTTCGGTATTGGCTTTGCAGAAGTTAGTAAGTCTGATGGCAAATTTCTTGATACACGTTTCCCGTTTCCTAATTATAAGGGCAATTATGGAACGGCAGCCATTTTGTCTTATTGCCTGAAATATTTCTCTGGTACACAGACTTTTGTGGTCAGTAAAGATACGCTGCTTTCAATCTTGCGCTTTTTTGCAGCGTTTGAAGGTGATGGTAAAAGACATGGAAATATCGAAGCTATTAAGATGGCGTATGATCAGATTTTCCGTTCTGATGTTTATGTAAGACGACAGGCTGTAGTGACTTTTATTGGATGGAATGACTCAGGTCCTAAAACAGTATCAGATGCTTATCTACGTCTTCATCTTTTAAGTCACCGTCTAGTGAAGCCAAATGAAATCAATCTTGATGGTATATTCACACTTTTGCCAAACAATGTGTGGACTGATGAAGGACCGATTTCACAAGAGGATTTTCCGGAAAGGCGACATAGTGCGCTATTGAAGGGAAAAAATTTGCATGTCTATGGCGTAGATAAGTTTCCGGCGATGCTCGATTATGTTGTACCAAGTGGTGTTCGTATTGCTGACGCTTCACGATTACGTCTTGGTGCTTATGTGGGCGAGGGCACAACTGTCATGCATGAGGGTTTCATCAACTTTAATGCCGGGACTCTCGGTACTTCTATGGTCGAAGGTCGTATTTCTGCTGGTGTGGTGGTGGGCGACCAAACTGATGTTGGCGGTGGTGCATCTATCATGGGAACACTCTCTGGCGGTGGTAAAGAAAAAATCACCATTGGTCGTGGCTGTCTGATTGGTGCCAATGCTGGTACCGGTATTTCGCTTGGTGATAAGTGCGTTATTGAGGCAGGACTTTATGTTACTGCAGGTATGCCAGTTTGGTACAGAGACAAGTGCCTTAAATCTTCCGAACTTTCAGGAATGGATGGATTAACTTTTCGTCGTCATAGTTCTGATGGTTTTGTAGAGGTCTTGGATAGTCCAAACAAAATCACCCTCAACGACGAGTTGCACAAAAATGACTAAATTCCTTCCAAGATTTAATCTTGGAGAAGGGAAAAGGCGCGAGCTTCGCTCGCGCCTTTTTTATTTCCCTAATTCAATAAATCTTAAACATCTTCCTTCAAAGCTTTGCGAATACCTTTAAGTAATTCACTAGAAACTTTAGGATTCTCACGCAAGAAGGTACGAGCAGCATCGTAACCACGCCCGAGCTTTACTACAGTTGATTCATCACCACCAATAGGAGTATAAGAATATGAAGCACCAGACTTCGCTACCATCTTATATTTTTCACCCAATGCTAGAAGTTCACCTTCACGACTAATTCCCTCGTTATAAATCAAATCAAACTCAGTTGAGCGGAATGGGGCAGCCACCTTATTCTTTACTACCTTTACACGATGGCGCCCACCAACCACGTCTTCACCTTTTTTAATCTGAGCAATACGACGAATATCCAAACGCACAGAAGTATAGAACTTAAGTGCCTTTCCACCTGGAGTAGTTTCTGGATTACCAAACATCACTCCAATTTGCATACGAATTTGGTTGATGAAAATAACTACAGTTTTAGACTTAGCAACAATACTTGTTAGCTTACGAAGAGCCTGACTCATTAGTCTAGCTTGCTTACCAACATGGTGTGAACCCATTTCTCCTTCGATTTCATCACGTGGGGTAAGAGCGGCTACCGAGTCGATAACAATAATATCAATCTTGCCACTTCTAACTAGAGACTCCACAATCTCCAGAGCTTGCTCGCCGTTGTCTGGTTGAGAGATAAGAAGCTCATCAAGCTTCACACCAAGTTTTTTAGCGTACTCAGGATCCAGGGCATGTTCAGCATCAATAAAAGCACAGATACCGCCTTCTTTCTGAGCTTCAGCTACAGCATGAAGTGAAAGGGTGGTCTTACCAGAAGATTCTGGTCCGTAAATCTCGATGATACGGCCGCGTGGTAGTCCACCAATGCCTAAAGCATCATCAAGACCAATTGAACCAGTAGGGATAGCATCAATATCAACTTTCTGAGCATCACCAAAGGTCATGATTGCCTCATCACCAAACTTAGTTTTTATTGCTCGAAGAGTTTCTAAGATATTGTTATCTTCGGAATTAGCATCGGCACTGGTCTTCTTAGTCGCTACTTTCTTTGTTGTCTTTTTTGCCATATATCTCAATTATACCAATACTGAATAAATTATGCTCCTATCTCTTTACCACCTCATTTCTATTTTGGTAGATAAAAGGCTTTTCCCAATGAATAGAACGTCCATATCGGTCGGTCGCATCAATACTTACTATTGTGTAACCATTTTCTAGGACCACTTTTTCAGAAAATGATCCTTCTGGGTTGACTGTTATAGCTCTGCCATTTAACTCAAGGTTAGTTACATTTTGAGCAATTCCTTCTAAGATAATAGTCCTTTCATTTTGAATTGTATCAACATCTTCACTAACAGATAGTTCTGGTCCACCAATAAGATATCTAGCTTGCCAACTAACGTAAGCAATAGCAAAAGCAAGTATAGCCAATAAAACACCCAATTTTAGGATTCGTTGCAGAAAGAATGATTGATGTTTAATGGGGGACATGATTAAAATTCGTCGTTATTATTGTCTTCTTTACCAGCTAACACTTCACGTGGTTTTGAGCCGTCTTGCGGTCCAATAACACCTCGTTCTTCTAGGATATCCATCAAGCGAGCCGCACGTGAGTAACCAATACGGAGCTTTCTTTGTAGGTAAGAAGTCGAGGCTTTGCCAGCTTCCATTACAGCATGACGAGCATCATCGAAAAGATCGTCATCGTCACTGTCGCCACCCATAGAACCAAAAGCAGCTTCGCTACCATTGCCACCAGCATTATCTAAATCAATAGAATCAAGATCAATATCACCACTTTGACTCTTTAGATAATCTACCACACTATGTAGTTCTTCTTCAGATATATAAGCTGATTGTAGACGAATAGGTTTTGCCAATTCACCAGATAAGAACAACATATCTCCTTGTCCAAGTAGTTTTTCTGCACCAATCTGATCAAGAATAGTACGAGAGTCAATCTGTGAAGCTACTTGCAAAGCTATACGAGAAGGAACGTTAGCCTTAATTAGACCAGTAATAACGTTCACAGAAGGACGTTGGGTAGATAGAATCAAGTGAATACCAACCGCACGAGACATCTGTGCCAAACGTACAATACTTGCCTCCAGTTCTCTTGGATAATTAGACATCAAGTCAGCCAACTCATCGATTAGTATAACAATATAAGGCATTGGTTCAGGTAGACCTTCGCGGTCTTCTTCTTTAGAACCTTTCTTCACAAACTCAGCCTTAGCTGGCTTATAAATCTTGTCGTGGTAAGAACCAATGTCGCGCACACGTTCTGCTTGCAAAATATCGTAACGTCTTTCCATCTCCTTGATAGCCCACTTCAAAGAAAGAATTGCTTTCTTGGCATCAATAATTACTGGGGTAAGTAAATGAGGAATACCATTATATAGAGTAAGTTCCACACGCTTAGGGTCAACCATGATAAAGCGCAACTGTTCAGGTGAGTTACGGAAAAGTAGAGAGGTAACAATAGTATGAATAGTTACTGACTTACCAGAGCCAGTTGTACCAGCAATCAAGGCGTGTGGCATTTTTGCTACGTTAGCAAAGTGCGGTATGCCAGTAATATCACGACCAAGTGCAGTTAGGAGTGGTTTTGGTGAATCAGCATATTCAGCCGAAGAAAGAAGAGTCGCCAAACCAACCGTTGCTTTTTGTGTGTTTGGTACTTCAATACCTACCAAAGACTTTCCTGGAATTGGTGCCTCAATACGAATTGGAGATGCAGCCAAAGCTAGCTCAAGGTTATTCTGCAAACCAACAATCTTAGAAATACGCACACCTTCAGCTGGCTTCAAAGCAAAACGAGTTACTGATGGTCCAATAGAGACTTCATCCATCTCAACCTCAATATTGAAGTTCTTCAAAGTGCGCTTAATGATGTTGGCATTAGCTTTGACGTCACCACTCTTAGACTTACCGCGATCTTTAGAAAGTAGAGAAATTGGTGGTGGTGCGTAAGGTCCTTCAAAAGCAGAAATAGTCATTCCGTCTGACACCTTTGCCATTAGCTGCTCGTTAATTTTTAGCTTGCTTTCTTTAGCTGGTTTAACTTCTTCAACCTCATCAGAATCATCTTCCATTTCAGAAGCTAAAACTTTTTTACCACCAACATTTATTGGTACATTAACCTCTTCGTCCTCATCTTCACTTTCTTCATCTCTCTTGCTCAGTAAAGCTGCGATACCTGCACCAATATCGAAAGTGAGGAACATGCCGACAATACTAAAAGCACCAAGCAAAACTCCGGCCGCAATTGGTCCAAAGAACAATGCTAAAGGATGTCCGATTCCGTAACCAAGCCAACCACCGAGTTCAGTCTTAATTAATTCCAGTCCACCAAGTGATGCTAAAAAGATAAGGGCGATACCAATTATCTTTGGAATATTTACTCCGTCATCTTTGCGAGGTTTGAGAAGTGCGTACACATAGAACGCACATATAATAGGAGCGAGATACGCACCACCTCCAAACATCGACTCTAGCCCTTTCTTCGTCCATTCGCCAGCTACGCCAGCAGTGTCCATTAGTGATAATGAGAAATATATTGCCAATACCACAAAACCAACTGCAAAAATTGCTTGTTTAGTGTGTGGTGATAGGTCGTCAAAAAATGATGATTTTTGTTTTTCTGGTTGCTTCTTAGGTCTTGCCATAACTAAAATTCCCGAACGATGTTCATAACAACTTCGTACACAATAATATCACGTTAAGCAGGTTTTAACTTTGTGTATAACAATCAAAAAACCCAAGTAAATAAAGACATCTTTGACATAAAGACATAAAAGAATATACTGTCTCTTAATAGTCTTATATAGTTTAAAAGACATATAAAAAGACAAAGATATGGATACAAGAGACATTATAAAAGCCACAGAATCAACCAAACGTCTTGTCCAAGATGAATCCTTTTATAGGTACATTTTTAAAAAGACAGAAAAGATTGTCTCCGTAATTTTCTATGTCTCTAACAGTATTGAAACAGACAAAAAAAGTGAACGAGTTGTAGAAGACATATTAGGGACAGCTCAAGGTGTTCATGATGCTGTGATCAAAACTTTGTCCGTTCGCTCCCATGTGGCTGAAGAACCTTTGCGAAATTTTGCTCACACCCTAATTGCTTTAGATAGTAAGCTACGTATTGCGATGGTACTTCGCATAATTTCTGAAGAAGTACTTCATGTCTTAACTTCTGAAATTGATGGAGTTCTCCGTGGTCTAAATAAGTACCTTATTAACTCCTCAGCGTTTGATGATTTGGATTACAAGGTTGCACCAGATTCTCTGTCTTCCACTAGTACTAATAATAGAGTGAAGCCACGTGAAAGTAATATAAGAGAAAGAAGGGAAGTGGGTGAGAATACTCCAGCAGTCAGTCATTCATCAGACCTTGATCGACGCGAAAGAATCAAAGTGGTCTTAAGTGCCAAAGGTGAAGCGACAATTAAAGACATTGGAGACATAATCACAGACGTTAGTTCAAAGACAATTCAACGCGAGCTAAACGCCATGATTGAGGACAATATTGTTAAAAGACAAGGTGAACGTCGTTGGTCAAAATATTCTCTAGCGTAATAAATAATCTGTGTCCTTTAAATGGTACAGATTATTTTGTCTTTAAATACACCAACCAAAGACCTTGAGGTCTTTAATGGCCGAGTCAAGATTTTTATCGAAATAAGGTGTCTTTTTATATTTTGAGTGCTTAGTATTTTCTTTTGACACTTCAAAATATGCGTTATCTAATGGTTTTTTTGACGTAAGGAAACAAAAGAGAGGTCGTCTTCATAACCAGCAGAGTATAGTGTTGTTTTTATTGACTAAATGGGTCAATAACCGTATGCTCTAAGGGTTTCGTGGATTCCTTGTATTATCCTTGGACAGATTGCGTGCCGATGCAGGCAAAAGCTTCAGTTCAAAAGACTTATAACAAAGGTTTTCCACAGAAAGTCGCAAACATTATTTCAGTTGATGTAATAATGTACGCGATGTGCTCTTGCACGTTTTTTCTTTAACAGGAAAAACAAAAGAGGGCAGTGAACGTTGACAATTAAGCCAGCACCAACTTTGCTCTTATATACTTAGAGTATGTTTTACTTCTATGTATTAGAGAATGAAGTCGGTGAATTATACTTCGGTGCCACGAATGATTTGCGACGTAGATTTAGCGAGCATCAAAGTGGTAAATCAAAAGCAACTCGAAGTCATGACTGGGAACTCATTTATTACGAAGCTTACAAAAGTGAATTTGATGCTCGCCAACGCGAGTCGAGAATAAAACTACATGGTCATGCTAAACGACAGTTGAAGGATCGTATCCAGAATTGTCGTCGCAAATGAGAGCAAAGTTGGTGCTGGCTAAAATATCTTCCGAAAGACTGTTTATTCCGTTTTCAAATATCTTTTAAAGATATTTGATTTTTCTGTGATTCTTGAAATTCCTTTCTCACTTACCACTGACTGCACACTCGGTGTCGATAACCATGCTGATCGTGTCTGGCAACTAGAGTAGCGAGTCGCAAGACTTTGCTACTTCTGTTGCTGGACGCGCATCACGGTGTGCGGCTGGCATATTATTCGAGGCGAATTTAACACCCGCTTCGATAATATGAATTAATTCATATTACTAGCATTAGTTAATCCGGAGTGTCGTTTAATTTTAATTAACAAAACGGCATTCTATTAAAAAAAACTTTACAAAGTTATTATATGACTATAACTACAAATATTGCTGCGAAGTTCGCTGTAGCTTTCGTAGCAGTAGCAATGGCTTTGACTTTGGTTGCTCCGTCAGCTAA
>CAZRNZ010000001.1:139172-310289 GCA_964601615.1 uncultured Candidatus Saccharibacteria bacterium | reverse complement strand
CCTTAATGGATTGTTCGCTAAGGTTGGTGTGTGGTTGGGGGATAGGGCGAATGGTGTAGAGACTATGTTCGCATCTGTATTTAGGGCTAATGATATGATTTGTGTCGATGAGGAATGTTTGACCGCAGATGATATTAGAAAACTTAAGGATGCTTACTTAGATATCGTAGATAAGGTTGAAGATATCAATAATTCTAATAATGTGAATTCTTCGTCAACAACAAATACTACTGGCAGCAATAATGAAAATGGTAGTAGTAATGGTGAAGTCCTGGGTTGTACAGATGTAGGTGCTATTAATTACAATGATTTAGCAAATAAAGATGATGAATCTTGTGAGTTTGAAGTCGTAGAAACTCCAGAGCCTTCTGCCGAAGAAATAATTGAACCAACAGAACCTGAAATACCAGAGACAGAAACTCCAGTGGAGACAGCAGGGTAATTTACAGTGTTGAACATTGTGACGAAACAAAAAGAGCGCGGGCGAAGCCCGCGCTCTTTTGTTATTAATTTTCTTTTTGTTTTTCCAGAGCACTTCTGATATGTCTTTTTGCTACTGTGGTCTCGGCAAAGTCTATCCATTTTCGGCTTGGTTTGGAGTTTTTACTTGTCTCGATTTCTACAATGTCACCGTTCTTAAGTTCTGTATCTAGTGATACAAGCTTATTGTTTACTTTTGCACCAGACATCTTGTCGCCAATTTCTGAGTGAATGGCATAAGCAAAGTCTACTGGTGAAGCACCAACAGGTAAGTCGACAACGTCACCTAGAGGTGTAAAAACAAAGATACGATGCTTAAAGAAATCTTTTTGCATATCTTCAATAAACTCTGCACCAGTAGAATCTTCGGTAGCATACATTTCACCTATCTGACTAATCCAAAGAGGTATCTTGTTTTTTGGATGAGTATTTTTACTTATGGCAGAAGAATCTTCTTTTTGAACATTTTTCCAGGCAAATGGTCTAAATAATGGTGGTACAAGATTACTAAACCAATTTTCTTGGCGTGTGTGTCTCTGGCCGCTAGCTTGCTGATTTTTATATATGATATGTGACGCAATACCGAATTCAGATTCATGATGCATTTTTTCGGTACGGATTTGAATTTCAAGCAAGGTGCCAGTACGAGTGGTTACAGTGGTGTGAATTGATTGATAGCCATTTGGTTTTGGAAAAGCAATATAATCTTTTACTCGCTTTGGTAATGGTCTCCAAGTCTCGTGCACAACACCAAGTGTTTTGTAGCAGTCTTCAACGTTTTGTAAAACAACACGCATTGCAAGCAAGTCATAGACTTGATCAATATCCCATTCTTTTCTTTTTAGTTTCTGGAAAAGACTATAAAGACCTTTAACACGATACGAGGTGGAGAAATCTCTTAGGCCAGATTCTGCTAACTTTTTTTGAAGATTTTTCCGTTCTTTTTCCAAGCGGTCTTCATACTTATCAATTTTTGTTTTAAGAATCTCGAGAACTTTTTTATGTTCTTCAGGATAGACATAAGGAAACGCTAGATCTTCAAGTTCTTTACGAATACGACCCATTCCCAAGCGGTGAGCCACTGGTACGTATATCTCGAGAGTTTCTCTGGCAATACGAAGGCGTTTTTCTTCAGGAACATGCTCAAGGGTTTGCATGTTGTGTAGACGGTCAACAAGCTTGATTATAAGCACACGAATATCTTGTGAGGTCGCAACAAAGAGCTTGCGAAGTGATTCGTTGTGACGGTCTGTTCCATAGTAACGAACAGAAGAAAGTTTGGTAACACCCTCTACCAAGAAAAGAATTTCTTCGCCAAATTCATTACGAATATCTTCTGGACTAAGGTCTGTGTCCTCAATTGTGTCGTGCAAAAGAGCGGCAGCAATGGTGCGTGGCCCCATACCCATTTCAGATAGTTTGAGTGCAACAGCAGCGACGTGTTCAATGTATGGCTCGCCAGAATAACGCTTGTAGCCATCATGAGCTTTCTTAGCGGTTTCGTAAGCTTTTTCTACTAATACCTTATCAGATTCATTTTGGTATTGTAGATGTTTGATTATGTCTTTTACTGTTATCATTAATATAAGTGTACGTTTAAATGGGGGTGAAAGTCAAAGAAAAGTAAAAATAAAACAGGGGCGCGGCTTTGCCGCGCCCCTGTTTTATTTATCTACCCAACCTTCATCAGTACAATTGCATCTTCAATAGTAAATTTATCCATATCTACATCGTCGGGTAACATGATTCGTTTGAATCCACGACGAATGAATTTACCAGACTTGGACTCCAGAACATTGATTGGCTTTTTGGTCTTCGGATGAGGACCGAGTTCTTTTACTAGAGTCTCACCTTTGCGGGTGCCTTTTGGTTTACTTAAAATCTCCAAGGCTCTTTCAAGAGTGATTGTGTAAGGATCATCACCGTCTTTTGCTTTAAGGGAACGGAAGTCAGCGCCATGACCGATGTATGGCCCAAAGCGACCGATGTTGGCAATTATTGATTCACTTGTTTCTGGATGGATTCCCAGCTCTCTTGGAAGAGAAAGGTAGTGTAGAGCTTCGTCTAAAGTAACTGTGTCTGGTTTCTTACCTTTTGGCAGGGACGCGCGTCTTGGCTTTGGTGCTTTCTTGTCTTTTTTGTCAGGCATTTCTCCAAGTTGCACATAAGGACCATACTTACCATTTAATACAAATACTGGTAATCCTGATACAGGGTCAGTACCGATT
This sequence comes from uncultured Candidatus Saccharibacteria bacterium, assembly GCA_964601615.1. Classification (GTDB taxonomy): domain Bacteria; phylum Patescibacteriota; class Minisyncoccia; order Phycocordibacterales; family UBA918; genus OLB19. Next base: position 307,581 of record CAZRNZ010000001.1, on the reverse strand, counting down.
GGTTCTTCGTCTTTTACTTCAGAGCCATCAATTAAGCGTGAGCCAGTACAGTCAGGGAAGTCCATACAAGAAAGGAACTTTCCACTCTTACCGAGTTTAATAACCATTTTTTTGCCACAAATCGGACAAGGAAATTCTTCTGGCGCATCACCAAGATTAGTAACTTTTTCGATATCTTCTTTAGATTCGACTTCCTTGTGAAAAGGTTTGTAAAAATCACTCAGAGTTTTTTCGTAGGAACGTTTTCCTTCGGCAATCTCATCTAGCTCATCTTCCATTTCACTAGTGAAAGTATCAGAAATATAATCAGGGAAGTGAGTTTCTAAGAAAGTAGAAACAACATCACCAGTATCAGTTGGAATTAGTGTGCGACCTTGTTTTTCTACATATCCACGGTCGTTCAAAGTCTGCATGATTGATGCGTAAGTAGAAGGTCTTCCTATGCCGCGTTTTTCAAGTTCTTTAATCAAACCAGCTTCTGTATAGCGGTTTGGCGGCAGAGTTTCTTTGGCTTCAATTTGTACTTCTTTGACGGTAACTTTTTCACCAACTTTTACTTGTGGTACTTCAGTATCTTCACCACGAGAAGCAAAGTCAACTTTGAGCCAGCCATCAAACATTACTTGTGAACCATTTACAGCAAAATCTGGAATGGTTTTGTTGGTATCAGAAAGATTTGTAGTGATGCGAGTGCGCTTAACCCTTGCATCGGCCATCTGAGAAGAAACTGTGCGACGCCAGATTAATTCATAGAGAGCTTTTTCATCACCAGTATTACCAGCGGTTTTTTTACCAGCATTAGTTGGACGAATAGCTTCGTGAGCTTCTTGAGCAGATTTGCTGCGGGTTTTGAAAGTACGAGGTTGTACGTAATTGTCACCATATTCTTTGTGTAGAATAGCGAGAATTTGAGCAACTGCTTGCTTACTCATATTCATGGAGTCGGTACGCATATATGTAATGTGCCCGCCTTCATAAAGTTTTTGAGCAGCACGCATAGTGCGAGATGGTGAAAAACCAAGTCGAGTTGATGCTGATTGTTGTAATGTAGAGGTGGTAAAAGGTGGACGTGGTTGACGTTTTTGTTCGGTTTCTTTGAGATCTTTGATTATCCAGTCATTACTTTCACCAAGAGATTTTATTCTCTCAGCTTCTTTTTGATTATCTGGCTCTTCGGCACAAACAAAAGGCACGACATTATTGCCAGGAAGTTTGGTTGGTGCAGTTAGAACGAAATATTGTTCTGGAATGAAAGCGCGGATTTCGCGTTCTTTTTCCATTAGAATACGTAGAGCAGGAGATTGTACGCGGCCAGCTGAAAGTCCGTAGCGAACTTTTTTCCAGATTAAACCAGATAGGTCATAGCCCACCAAACGATCGAGAACACGACGAGCCTCTTGTGCCTCTTTGAGGTTGAGATCTATGTCGCGTGGTTGCTTAATAGCTTCTTTTACAGCATCTTCAGTAATTTCGTGAAAAACAATTCTTTTAAGTTTTTTGTTGGAGTCTTTGATTAGCTCTGCCACATGCCAAGCAATAGCTTCTCCTTCGCGGTCGGGGTCGGATGCAAGTAGGACTGCATCAGCTTTTTTGGCAGCGTTATTTAGGTCATTAATAACCTTTTCTTTGCCTGGAGAAATTATATATCTAGGGACAAATCCGCCTTCGATATCGACGGCGTCTTTGTTACTTTTCGGTAGGTCACGTACGTGTCCAATTGATGATTTTACGACGAAATTGCTACCAAGATATTTGGCAATTGTTTTAGCTTTTGAGGGTGACTCAACTATTACTAATGTTTTTGACATTGATACACAAATACCACAGAAGTTAAAAAGTCAAAAATAAGAAGTGGGAAATTGGGTTGTGGGCGCGGCGAAGCCGCACCCCGATTTATCTATGCTTTAGATATTCTTCCGATATATTCCACCTTGTTCAACTATTAGTCCGTTCATTTCCATTTGCATCAAAATGATCGCTGCCTCAGAAGTAGGTAGATTCATATTTCTAATCAATTCGTCTCTTTCGATTGGCTGAATAAGAATATCAATCACCTTGTTTTCATTTAGAGATAATTCAGCTTGCTTGGCAGTTTCAATTCCTGCTCGGGGTTTGATATTTAAGACATCTAAAATATCTTCTGGAGTTGTTACCGGGATTGCGCCGAGTTTGAGAAATTGATGAACCCCTTTAGAGTTGTCAGAAAAAATACTTCCTGGGACTACTAATAACTCACGATTATAATCGGCACAAAGCTTGGCGGTAATAAGTGAACCACTTTGTTCAGCTGCTTCAATTATTAATGTTGCGTGTGATATGCCACACACTAGCCGATTTCTTTGCGGAAAAGACCATTTGGTGGCTTTAAAATCTGGTTCAAACTCTGATAGTAATCCGCCGCCAGATTCTAGAATATTCTTGGCCAATTTCTTGTGGCTACTGGGGTAGATAGAATCATCGGCTAAGCCACTGCCAGGAATTGCGAGTGTATAGATATTATTTTCTAGTGCAGTTTGGTGAGCAAGCGAATCTATTCCTAGAGCCAAACCAGAAACTATACCTATATTATATCCACGCAGACCACCAACTAGATAATCAACTACCTGTTTACCGTAATTTGTATATTTACGAGAACCAACTACTGATAGAAGTTTTATTTCTTCATCTGGTAATTGACCACGATAATTGAGGGTTTTAGGTGGAGTTGGAATTTCGAGAAGTCGACGAGGGAAAGAATCTTTGGCTAATTGTTGAATAGGAAAGTACATTACTTTCATAATACCGCTTTAATTTTTTGACAAAAATAATTTTGTTGATAATGTAGTGAGTCGAATCGGAGGGAGGAGTCAATGTACAGATACCTCTTCGGCCGAATCTCGGTTCTTTTCTTTTCTGCAGGCAGTTATGATTTGGTCTTGTTTTGCCTAGACCCCACGGGCCAGTCAAGTTTTCTTGGCTTGTACACGACCAGTCGCCCCACTTTCTTGTTCTGCAGAAAGGTTCCGCCAAAATGCCGGGATCCGCCGCAAACTAAAGGGCCGAGCAAATTATTGCTCGGCTTTTCTTTTTGCTTGTTCACAGGTATTGTATAATCATGTTTGTGATGGGGTGCGGCGAAGCCTTGCCCCTCAAACCCAAAATATTGAAACCTATCACCTAAGTTATGTTAGACATTAAATTCATCCGCGAAAATCTGGATATCGTAAAGCTGGCTGCACAAAAGAAAAAGATAAAAATTGATTTGGACAGATTAGTTCAGATTGATGATAGTCGTCGCGAAATAACTACTATTCTGGAAGGTAAGAAAGCTGAACAGAACATGGCTTCTCGTCGTATTTCTATGGAGAAGGATCAGACTGCTCGAGCGGTCATGATTAAGGATATGCAGGAGTTAAAGTCTGATATCCAAAAAGACGAAGAGTCACTTAAGCCAATTATGGAAGAGTGGCAATCTTTGATGTTGCAGGTACCAAATATTCCTGACATGTCTGTGCCAGACGGAAATAGCGATGCTGACAATGTGGAGTTTAAGACTTGGGGTGAAAAAGCAAAGTTTAGTTTTGTTGCTAAAGACCATATTGAAATAATGGAAAAACTCAAAATGGTAGATTTTGAGCGTGGTACAAAGGTACATGGTTTCCGTGGTTACTATCTTATTAATGATGGAGCACTACTTTCTTGGGCAATTTGGAATTATGCTCAGGAGTTTTTCTTGAAGAAGGGTTTTAGTCCAATGCTTCCGCCAGCTATTGTGCGCAAAGCAAATCTTTATGGTACTGGGCATTTACCAAATGAGGCTGAAGATGTTTACAACACTCAGGACGGGGATTATTTGATTGGTACAAGTGAGGTTTCCACCATGGGTTATTACTCTGACGATGTTTTGGAACAAGGACAATTTCCAATTCGTCATCTTTCATTTTCTCCATGTTTTCGTCGTGAAGCCGGAAGTCATGGTAAGGATGTAAAAGGTCTGATTCGTGTACATGAATTTTATAAGATTGAGCAAGTGGTTTTATGTGAGGCTTCACATGAAGAAAGTGTGAAGTGGCACGAATGGTTAAACCGAAACACTGAAGAGTTTATCGAATCTCTGGGAATTCCTTACCGCACGGTACTCAACTGTGGTGCTGATATCGGACAAGGTCAGGTGAAGAAATATGACATTGAACTTTGGGTTCCAGGTGAAGAGAAATATCGTGAAATTAGTTCAGCTTCATATTTCCATGATTTCCAGACTCGCCGATTCAATATTCGTTATCGTGATGGTGAAGGGAGGTTACGCTACGCTCACTCATTGAACTGTACGGCAATTCCAACACCGAGAATCCTAGTTTCGTTGGTGGAAAACTTCCAGCAAGCTGATGGAACTGTGAAAGTGCCAGAAGTGCTGCAGAAATATATTGGTAAGGAGATTTTGGGATAATATTTGAAGTAGGGGGTTAAATAAGCAGGGGCGACGAAGTCGCCCCTGCTTATTTTTGTGCTAACATATCAGCCATGAGTCCGAAGCAAGTGAAAAGAAGGAGGCCGGTTTCTGCAAATAAGGTACGACGCGAGCAAAGCTCGCGTCGTACCAACTTTTGGCAAAATCTAGCTTTTGGCATAATTGTCTTTCTATTCCTTGGATTGATTGGATTAACTATTTGGTACGGAGTCAGATTAGAATTTCTTACTATTACTTCTGTTGAGGTTAAAGGCGGGGAAACAATATCGCACGAAGAAGTACGTAAAGTAGCTGAAGCTGAATTGGCTGGAGAATATTACCGTTTTGTACCAAAGAGATTCACTTGGACATATCCCGAAGAAGAGATTCAAGCAAAATTAAAGGAAGTACCAAGACTCAAAAGTGCCTCATTAGAATTGGTAGACAAAAATTCTTTAATTATTTCTATCGAAGAATATTATCCTTTTGCACTCTGGTGTTCTGATAAAGAGGGCCGTAATTGTATTTTTCTTGATATAGAAGGATATGCATTTAAGCAGTCGCCAGATTTGGTTGGCTCTTCTATGCTTCGATATTATGACTCGAATATCGAAGTAAAAGAAAAAGAAAAACCTTTTGATGCAGCTTTCATGAGTTTGACCAATCGCTTAGCATTTTTGGTTATCAAAGATCTTGGATTCGGAGTTTCTTATATTGAGCGTGTAACAAATGACGAGGTGCATATATATCTAAATGGCGGAGGTGTCCTGAAAATTAATACAAATCAATCCGTGGAGGAGACTTTTAATAATCTTAACTCAATTTTGAGTGTGAAAGAATTCTCCCATCTAGATGCAAATAATTTTCAATATATCGACTTACGCTTTGGAAATAAAGTTTTTGTTAATGAAGAAACATTGTCAGATGAGGTAGAAGATGATAATACTGCTATTGCTTCGACGCCTGCCCTGGATACTATTGTGCGAGAAATGAGAGTGGAGGCGACTTCGGCGGTTGAATCAGGAGAAGATTTTGTCTCAGAATCTGAAGAGGAAGAAAATGAAGAATAATTTTAATATGTCATTCTGGAAAGAATTACCAAAACCAATACTTGTGTTGGCGCCGATGGCTGATGTCACCGACGTGGCTTTTCGTCGCATGATTGCTAAGTACTCAAGTCATACTAGAAAAGATGGAACTGTTGGAGGTGCTGATGTTTTTTGGACAGAATTTGTTTCAGCTGATGGACTTGCTCGCGCACCTGAGGAAGGTCGTAAAAAACTAATGGCTGATTTACTTTACTCGGAAGAAGAGAGGCCGATTGTGGCACAGCTATTTACTTCTAACGAAGAATATATGGAACAAGCAGCTCGACTTTGCTTGGAGCTTGGTTTTGATGGAATTGATATCAATATGGGTTGTCCTGATAGAGGAATTGAAAAACAAGGTTGTGGCTCGGCGATGATTAAAAATCCTGAAAAGGCTCGAGCAATAATCAGGGCAGCAAAAAGAGGGGCGGGAAGTATGCCTGTTTCAGTGAAGACTCGTCTTGGTTACAATCAAGACGAACTCGAAGAATGGTTGCCACAACTATTGGCTGAAGAACCAGCAGTAATCACTGTGCATGCCAGGACCCGCAAGGATATGTCAAAAGTACCGGCTCGTTGGGAGCGTGTTGCTAGAGCTGTGGAAATAAGAGATGAGCTTGGTAGTGAGACATTAATTTTTGGTAATGGAGACGCGATGTCGATTGAAGATGCATGCGCGAAAGCAAAGCTTTCGCGCGCCGACGGAGTAATGCTTGGTCGCGCTATTTTCGGTAACCCTTGGTTATTCCATCCAACCAAAAGACTTAGTGAAAGAGTAGAGTCTGTTGCTACTTCATTGCCATATCATCATGCTCCAGACAGTAATTTTTCTAGTAATAATTCAAGTAATTCAGATATAGAAATTATATCAATTAAAGAAAGATTAAATGTCTTAGTTGAGCACTCAAAACTCTTTGAAGAATTATTACCACATAAGAGTTTTGCTATTATGAAAAAGCATTATAAGGCTTATTGTAACGGTTTTCCTGATGCTAAGGATTTACGTATGGAGCTCATGGAAGCGGCTGATTCTATTGAGGTTGAACAGATTGTGAAGAAAAGACTTGCAATTTTAGACTAAATATGGTATAGTCAAAACAGTAGAAGATTCAAGACCATAAGGAGGTCATCGTGAAAAAGTCCCTTTATAACTTTGGTGTACTTGCAGCAGCAGTTGCAATCGTCTGCCTCGGACTTGTTGGGATGCATTTTGTCCAGCAATTCAAGGCTCCGAATTTCTTTGGTTCGGAAACTGTCCGGGAAGCTCCGGTTGCTCTGCCGGCTGTGGCCAAGGATGAAGTCCTTCGTCCAAAGAATCGCATGGTGAAGACTTACGTCGTCCGCTATGTCGGGCCTCAATTGAGTGAGATGCCTTCGCCCGTCAGTCACAAGAGGTTTGTGACTGACGTGGTGAGTGCGAATTATATCTTCATACCACGTACTGAGTAGTTCACTCAAACAATAATGACACCCCCAAGGATTACTCAGAATGAATCTAGGTAACTAATGCCCTCGCAAATATTTTTTGCGAGGGCTTTATGTTAATAAGTCACTTTGCTTTTATTTAGGGGAGTTATACTTAAGTTATGACCGAAGTATTACAAACAAACATTTTCTTTTTAATTACTTCTGCTTCCGTAGTGGCACTGACCCTACTTCTCTGTATCGCTGCTGTCTACGTGATAAAGATTTTGCGCGCAGTTAGTCGAATAACTTCACGCATTGATGAAAAAAGTGAAATGTTAGCGGAGGATATTAAACAGCTTCGTAGCTATGTAGCTGAAAGAAGTTTGATATCACAAATTATCGGTCTCTTCGCTAAGTCTAGTGATTTAAAACCAAAAAGACGAAAGAAGAAAGACGATTAGTTCAATTTATTTATAATTTATTATTTTTATGGCAAAGACTAAAAAGAAGAATGGTCTAAGTGGTGGTGAAAAAGTTGGTATCGGTGTTGCTTTGACAGCTGCCGCAGCGGCTGCAGCCGGAAGCTACTTTCTTTATGGTAGTCCAGATGCCGCCAAGAACCGCAAGAAGGTAAAAAGCTGGTCATTGAAAGCTAAGGGTGAAATCCTAGAGGCAGTAGAAAAAGCAAAAAATATTAGTGCAGAGGAATATCAACGAGCTGTTGAAAAGGCAGTAGAAGCATATGAAAGAGCAAATGATATTTCTAAGAATGAATTATCTGCTTTTAGAAAAGAGATGATGACTCATTGGCGTACAATGCAAGGTAATGCCAAGAAAGCAAAAGGTACTGCAAAAAAGGTAGTCAAGAAAGCTGCAAAAAAAGCTACTACAGCTAAAAAGACTGCCAAGAAAGCAGTAAAGAAAGTGGCGAAAAAAGTCTCTCGAAGATAATTGAAATAAAATAGGTCGGATATCCGGCCTATTTTATTGTCTTTTTAAACATGCTCTTGGATGCGGTATACTATGAGACGTATGTCAGAAACCATTGCTTTGTATAGAAAATATCGCCCAGCAGCTTTCCTTGAAGTGAAAGATCAGGATCATATCGTGTCTGTATTGGAAGGTGCGATCAAGAAAGATGCTATCCCTCATGCCTTACTTTTTTGTGGTGGCAGAGGTACTGGAAAAACTACGACCGCCAGATTATTTGCTGGAGCAATTGGTACATCTGCAGTTGATCTCTATGAGATAGACGCTGCCTCTAATCGTGGTATTGATGATATTCGTGAACTGCGTGAGGCAGTACATACTTTGCCTTACGAATCGAAATACAAGGTCTATATTATTGACGAGGTGCACATGCTTACTAAGGAAGCCTTTAATGCACTTTTGAAAACCTTGGAAGAACCACCTTCTCATGTGGTGTTTATCTTAGCGACAACTGAGGAGGAAAAACTGCTTGATACAATCAAGTCTCGTTGTCAGGTATTTAATTTTAGAGAGCCTTCAAGAGCCGTTTTGAAGGATGTTGTTAGTGATGTAGCAAAAAAAGAAGGGTTTCATTTATCGCCAGAAGCCGCCGATTTGGTGGCGCTGGCAGCGGATGGTTCGTTTCGTGATGCTTTAAGTATTTTACAAAAAGTTGCTATGGCTTCTGGCGATAATGCTGGTGAAGTCGATGAAGTAGCTTTGATTATTGGTGCTCCTAAAAATGAATTCTTAATTAGAATTATTAAAGCCTTAGGAAGTAAGAATGTTGAGGAAGCACTTCTAGTAATAGAGGAAGTGGTTGCTGCTGGCGCTGATATGAAAATATTTATGCGACTTCTCTTGGAGCGAGTAAGGGCAGTGATGTTGGCAAGAAACCTGCCTGCCAATAAAGTGAAAATCTTTGCACAGTTTGGTGCGGATGATGCTAAGTTACTTGATTCACTTGTAACAGAAGGTGCTACAACTATTAACTCACACTTGCTTCTGCGGTTACTCGACGCAACCGAACAAACTTCACGTTCACCAATCCCAACTCTGCCATTAGAAGTTGCTGTTATTGATTTATGTCAGAAATAAAAAGCGTTTATTTCATTAGACATGGTCAGACCAATAAAAATAAGTCTTTAGTTCACCAGAGTCCAAACGAACATATAAATGAAAATGGTAAATCGCAAGCTGCTGACTTGGCGCAGTTTTTAGTTGATAAAAATATCGACACTATTATTTGTAGTGACTACAAAAGAGCTGTTGAAACAGCAGGATATATTTCTGAAAGATTAGGTATAGAGATTTTACAGGATGAGGTATTACGGGAATTTATGGTTCCTGTAGAAATTCATGGAAGAAATTATTTTTCTTTACCCTCTCTTGGATTTTTCTTTAGATTTTCTTTAGGAAGAAATAAAGAAAACTGGAAAGATGATGGCTCTGAAAATATGTTTCTTATCAGGAATCGAGTAGAGAAAGCTCGCTTAACTATAGAAAATTTGTCTGGCAAAAATATTGCTGTAGTATCACATCGAATTTTTATGACCAGTTTTGCAGAAACTGTGTGTTTTAGAAAACCGATTTCTTTATATAAATTTATTATTTGTATGATGGGGCGTGACAATGTAAAAAATACGGGAATTTTGCGTTTTTCTTGCCAGCGGGCAATAAAAAATAATCAGTGTAATTGGTTTTTGGAGGAAACTTTGAAGCCACCCTATAAGAACAAATAGACTTAAAAAAATACGAATAATATGTTAATCTAACCCCGCTTCGTATTCAAAGCTGCCGGATCATCTAATGGTAGGATGCAGGTTTCTGGCACCTGTCATCTAGGTTCGAGTCCTAGTCCGGCAGCTTTGAATGGGAAAATAAAACACCAATTCAGTTATCTCAGTTGGTGTTTTTATTTTGCTATAAAGCACTTGTTGTGTAAGTATGGTTTTAAATGAAAGGTTTAAAATTCAATAAATATTTTTGGGGAGGATTGATGATACTTATTTTCGTTTCTCTCGTTATTGTTTTCGTTATATTCTCAGTGTTTTCTAATAAGGTAATCGAAGCTAATGAGTATGCAGTTTTGTATGATAATAACAGGGCAGAGGTTATATACCGTGATGACTATGCTAACCCAGCAACTATAGAGATATATCGTGGTGATATCAGGCCTATTTATATTGATGAAGAGAAATCATCGAGAGGTTTTGGTCCAACACGTTATATTTTGCCAAAGGTAAATTTGGTAGGAAATAATAAAGAGCGAGGAATTTTTACTATCAGAAATGGTGAACGACATGGTGGTTACTGTGATTCTGATATTTTTTATGTAGATCGTATCAGTAAAACTGCAAAAGTAATTAATACTTCTTTATGTATTAGAAAGACTTTAGATGAGCATATCTATACTCGTTTTTTAACATCAGAATATCTAGGTATAAAACAAGATAAAAAATCTTATTTTGACATCGGAGTAGGAGATTATAGTACCGGAGAATTGATTGCTAGTGCTTCGGTGGAAATGCCAATTTGGACTGATGGTGAGTCATTGATTGGTTGGTATGGTATAGATTCTTCTAATGCTATAGCGAATCCTGAAATGACCAAAGTGGTATTTCCTGTAGTTGCTGGACCAGAATGTGGTGATTCTGCTGGAGATTGTGATACGGTAGCTTTTATTTATGTGCTTGACTTAGAGACGAGTGAAGTGCGTGATGTAACTCCGGAAAAAGGTCTTTATTTCAGTACTTTATATCCGAGTGGTCAAATGAATCATAGTACACTTCGTTATGAAAAAGATAACGGTTCGGATGTAGGGCGGTTTATTATTGTTGAACTTACTTTTCCTGGAGATAATGAACCTTATGCGGTAATTGATGTAGAAAAAACTTCTTTAGTTGATAAGGAAGAATATTTTGCGGGAGTATTTATTGATTCTGAAATAAAAGATAGTTTGAAAACATATAGTTCTGAGTTAGCTGGGTTTTCTTTTTCTTATCCTGCTAGCCAACTTGTTTTCGAAAAATTTTTAGAAGATGGTCCAGAAGAAAGATATGGTTTTGTAGCAGGGTCTATTCTTTTGTATGATGAGAAAGTTTTTAATGAAGCTTCATTACGAGCAAAGGCTGTAAGTAATTATGGAGGTTTCTTTCCAGAAGTCGTACTAACTTTGTTTCAGAGACAAAATAAGGATGAGGCAATAGAGGAGTGGGTAAGAAATAATCCATCGCAATCAAACTTTAATCCAGAGTTTGATACAGATGTAGAGGTGAATTTGAATATTGTTGATTTGGATAGATTGCCTGTTGCTTATTATTCTTCTGATGTGGGAATGTTTGATACAAATTATGCTGTATTTTATTCTGATGATTGGGTTGTTTTAGTGCACGCTATTAAAGAAGATGGTAAGAGAAAATTTTTTGAAGATGTTTTAAAATCTATAGTGATTAAATGATTATGAAGAAGATCATTAAGAAAATAACCATTACTGGCAGAATCAATGAGAAGCTTTTGCAACTGCTCGATAAAAATCCTAATGGCTTACAGTGGTCTGAATTATTGGAAAAAGTTGCTAAGTGGGATTCTGATTTACACCCAAAAACTGTAAACGGTTGTGTATGGAAGCTGGTAGAAAAATATCCTGATTTAGTTTATAAGCCTTCCAAAGGAAGGTTTTGTCTGATTAAATATAGGAAATAATCAAAACCACAAATGAACACAAAATTAAATATTTTTCTCTGGGCACTGTATGACTTTGCTAACTCTTTTACTCAGATAGCTTTCTCTTTATATTTCGCGCAATGGATTGTGGTAGAGCAGAGGATTTCTGATTTGTCTTTTAATTTGGCTTTTGTGGCGGCAGCCTTTCTACTTTTACTAACTGTTCCAGTAGTTGGTTTTCTGCTCGATACACGTTTTAGAAGAATATCCGGTTTACGCATCGCCACATCAGCGATGATTATTTTTTATCTAGCCACTGCTTCTGCAGCTATATATGGAAATGGTATTTTAGCTCTGACTTTATTTTGTCTTGGATTCTATAGTTTTCTGCTGACATTTACTTTCTATACGCCACTTTTGGTGGATATCACCTCCGTTTCTAATCGAGGGAAAGTTTCTGGTTGGGGATTTTTAGCTAATTTTTCTGGACAAATTGCCGTGCTTTTACTCACGTTACCTTTTGCTATGGGTACCTTGTCTTTGTTCGGATCTTCTCCTAGGGTGGAAACTTTATTTCCAGCGATAGTTACTTTCGCCATATTTGCGTTGCCGATGTTACTGTTTTTCTTTGAGCCAAAGAAAGAGCAGAAAGTTTTTCAATTTAAATCTGAAGTACAAAACTTATTAAAAGAAGCCAAGTTATTATTTTTGACCCCAGGAGTAGCTTTGTTTTTATTGGCTCATTTTCTTTTCTACGATGCAATTTTAACTGCTTCAAATAACTTTTCTATTTTTCTGGAAAACGTTTGGCGTGTAGAAGATTTGGTAAAGACAGGAATTTTGCTTGGTATATTTGTGACTGCTGCAATTGGTTCGATATTATCTGGTTTTATAGCCGATAAGATAGGTCACAAAAAGACCTTCACTTATATAGTTGGAGGGTGGCTGATTATTTTGCCAACACTAGCATTGGTACAAAACTTCTCTATATTTATGACAGCTACTACTCTGATGGGATTTTGGTTTGGGGCTAGTTGGACACTGTCTCGTTCAATATTTTCATACATTGCTCCAGAAGGTAGTCGCAATCTAGCTTTTGGCTTTTTTGGCTTAATAGAAAGAGCTTCGTCATTGCTTGGTCCTTTGGTTTGGGGTCTGGTAGCTACGGGAATGATTTCTTATGGAGATGACCGTTATCGCTTAGCACTTTTGACTATGACAATCTTTGTCCTAGGAGCATTCATCGCTTTGCGTTTTGTGAAAAGTAGTGAGACTAAAGTCGCTTAGATAGCTGTTCTAATTTCTTGATATTTAGAATAGTAATTTTCTTTTTTTCTGACTTTATTATTTTCTCGACTATCAGGTTTTTAATAGAACTATTTACACTCTCGCGAGTAGCAAAGATCATTTCAGCAATCGAAGTTTGGGTTAGTGGCACAACTATTTCACAGGTATTTCCTTTGCGTACTCCATAGTAAAGACGCATAAAATTTAATAGGTGAGCACACTGGGCATCTACTCCCTTAGCGCTTAGGGCGGCAACACGATTAAGTAGAACTATTTGATTACGCTGTAATACATCGACATAGTCGCTCGTAAAATGAGCGTTTTCTTTGATGCGCTTCATGAATAACTCCTTCTTCACCCTCCTTACTGTTATGGGAGTCTCAGCTACGAAGTTTAATCTACCATCTTTGAAACCATAGTTAGCACCTGGTTGACCAATAATAGTATTGGGGATGATGTAGGCTACAGTACGCTCCAAATCTTCATCAAAAGAGCATGTTGCTCGTATGGCACCCTTAATAACAAGAGACATGTAGCCGTATTCGTCTTTTTGGTGGATAACAAAGTGACCCACAGGATAGTTCACCAGTTCACCGTTTTCATAAAAGAAGTCATTTAAGGCTAGTTTAGGCGTAAAGAAGTCAGACATGTGGATAAGTGTAGCAGAAGTGCCTATTTTTGTTAATTAATTCACAATTAATATATTAACTCCATTACATGGTGAGGTTCTTGATATTTGTGAAGTTTTTTACAATATGAGTAAGGAATTTTATTTTAATAACAATTTTATGAACTCACAAAAATTACATTACTCAACTTATAAGTTTATTAGCAAAGTTGCTGCACTTGTTACTGTGTTTGCATTGGTGTTTACGCCGTTTGCAAACATTGTGCCTTTTGTGCCACAAACAGGGGTAGTAGAGGCTTCAACGTTTTCTGAATTGATTACAACACTTGCAGCAATAGATGTGACGCAGACAACTGCGACTCTTAACGCTAATACGACAAGTGAGTTTGGTTTTTATGGGAAAGGGTTTGAGTATGGAACCGACACCTCATACGGTGTATCTACCTATGTAGGTAATTTGCCAGAAGCAGAGATGGTGACTGATCCTTACAGTCACCATATCGAAAATCTAATCTGCGGTACAACGTACCATTATCGTGCGTTGGCGGTTTTTGTTCCAAATAGTAGTGAAGATGGCATGGTTCATGGAAACGATATGACATTCAGTACTGCTGCATGTGACCTATCAGATCCAATTGATTTAACTAATCCATCAAGCAAATCTGTGGACGCAGGTGAAACCGTTGCAATTACAGATCTTGAAGTAGTCGGTGGTAACTCAAATGATGTTATTGATATGACACTTTATGTAGTTATTGGAACTCTTTCATTTGGTAATAGCGTAGGTCTTACTTTTAATGGAGATGATGAAGGAAACAATCTTAAGTTCCGCGGAACAATCGGTGCTATCAACAATGCACTTGAGACACTTACCTACACTGCACCATATATAGGTGGTACTTATGAAGTTGAAGCGCTTATTGATGAGGCAGATGGGAGTGTGTACCGCCACTCAAACGGTCATGTATATAAGGTAGTAACTGTGGGTGGTGATGGTATTACATGGACTGAGGCGAGAGCGGCAGCACAAGTATACAAATTCCCGGGAGAAACAAGTGAACTCAGCGGATATCTCGCTACTATTGTTGATGAAGACGAGCACAACTTTGTCCGTGCACGTATTGATGAGGATGGATGGTTTGGAGCAAGTGATGATACTGACGTTACTGGAGGTTACACCGGGAGTGGTGAGGGAGAGTGGTTCTGGGTAACAGGACCTGAAGCGGGGACAAAATTCTGGACTGGTGGACGGGATGGTTCTATTGTTCCTGGGCAGTATGCAAACTGGAATAAGGTGGGGAGTGCGAATGAACCAAATAATACCAGTAACGAAAATTATCCAGGTGGAGAAAATTGTGCACAGATACGATTCTCGGTAGCGGGTGCAGAAGGAAAATGGAATGATCTTCCTTGTGAGGCAAAACTTCCAAAATACGTCGTTGAGTTTGGAATGAACGATATAAACAACAAGCCTGCAGTAAAGCGTTCTACTTTTGATGTAGAGGTGGCACCTCTTGTTGGAGGAACAATGTTTTATCTTAGTTATACAGCTTCAAGTTATATAGAGCACGCAACAGGTGTTACATACACTTTTGAGTATGTTGTTTCTACACCAAATCCAGATAATCTTCTAGAAGTTGATTTCCCGGCAGAATTTATAGTTGATGGCATGCTCCCAGACGTGACCATAAATGGCGTACCAGCAACGGTGACTCATATGGGTGGCGGCGGAGACAATAATGAGAAAAGAACGGTTGGTGTTTCTGAAACTGTAAACGCAGGTGATCGTATTACGGTGACCTTTGAGGATATCACCAATCCAGCGGCAGGAACCTATCCATTTGTGCAGTTGCGCACAAGTAATGATGATGGCGAAGGAACCGTGACAGCAGTTGATGTTCCGGCAAGTGTTGCACCTATTGTAATTACGGCACCGCAAGCACCGTTCCCAGGTAATGGAACTGAAGCTAATCCGTATGAAGTTACTGAATGTTTTGTTGCAAGTTGGTCAGGATACTACACCTTGATGAATGATATTGATCAAGATTCAAATGTGGATGATAACTGTATTGAAATTGAGGCAAATAATGTAGTGATTGATGGAAATGGATTCACTATCTCTGAAGATGTTGCAAATGATAATAATGGAGCGGCTGTTGTTGTCGGATATGATAATAATACATACAGTAATATTGAAATAAAAAACATTACTATCTCAGGATATTCTTCAGGTGTGGTGTTCTTAGGTGGTGATACTGTTGTTGTGCGAGATACTACAATTACTGCTGAAGATGCAGTCATGGGATTTAATGTGCAAAATGCAACTATTGAAGATAATGAAATAGTGAATACTGATTCTGATGGTATTGTTTTTTATTCATCAAATACTATTACGGTACAAGGTAATAAACTATCTAATATAATTGGTGATGCAATCTATCTAGCCGGTGTTTCAAACGCTACTGTTTCAAATAACAGTATCGATGGTGCAGAAAGTGATGGTATTGATGTCACAGATGTCTATGATAATGTTCTTGATGAAAATATTCCAAGCGCAAACATTACTATCATTGATAATGAGCTTTCAAACATTGGTGATCGTGGTATAGAAATTGAATATCTTAATGGAGGTACTATTACTGGTAACACAGTTTCTTCTGTAGATAATGGAATTGAAATTGATGATTCAAATGACATTACCATTCAAGGAAATACATTTAGCTCAGAAGAAGAACCTGTTCTTGTAATCAAAAATACCAACAACGTACTTTTCGTTGAGAATGAACTTATGGGCGATGTGTGGGTGGAAGTAAATGAAGGCACTACCTCAAATATATCCTTCAATCAGGGAACGGTAGGTAACTTGTACAGGTTCGCGAATGGTGATGGTGCATGGACAGTGTTTGATATCCGCGATACCAACAACAATGGTTATGCAGATGCTGGTTCTGATCGCCCGTTTGCTGATGGCCTTACGCACAATTCTGTGATTCTTTGGCAGGGTGCCGGACAAGATAATCACCCAGCAACAACACTTAACCCTGTAGGTGGAAATGGGAACAACAACGGCGGTAATAATAACGGCGGAGGTTCTGGAAGAAGTGGCGGTTCTTCAGGTAGTCGTCCAAGCGGAAACACTTCTGCACCTGTTGCTGTAAATTCTGCAACCTCAGCTTCAGACTTTATCAATCAATATCGTAGTCTATTTGTTCAGGCTCATAATGCTGGAATTACTCTACCTTCAGCTTTACTAGTCCTACTTGGTCTTGATAGCAAGGCTGCGACTCCAGGACTATGTGCTGCATACACATTCACTCGTGACCTGCAGTTTGGTGATGAAGGAGAAGATGTGCGTGCGCTACAAAGATTCCTTAACTGTTCTGGTTTCTCTCTAGCTACTTCTGGTCCTGGTGCAAGTGGAGAGGAGACTCAGTATTTTGTAGAGCGTACTCGTGATTCAGTAATTAAGTTCCAAGAGGCATACTCTGCTGATATTTTGTCACCGATTGGACTGACTTCAGGTACTGGTATTTTCTCTAGTTACTCACGCATGAAAGCTCATAGTTTGATGGCTCGTTAATTACAAGGTTCGACTTTGTAAAAGAAAATAAAACAGCGCCGCCCGAAGGGCGGCGCTGTTTTATGTTAGTTGTCCCCATAAATAATATTTTTTTTAAAATAAAAATATTTAAGGTATATAATAAAAAAATATAGAGTCGCTCGAGGACTATTAATAGTTTCGTATTAGTGTCTTATGAGCGTTTTTTCTTTTGGAAATATAGTGTTTAGAAAAATATTCTTAATACTATTTTTAGTTATATCTTTTTTATTTTATTTAACTAGCGCTGTTTCTGTTTCTGCCGCCCCTGGCGGTGTTTCAAGTGGGAACGTTTTATGGCTTACTCCTTCGTATGGTATTACACACTCAGGAGGTCTTATTAATAATTGGAATGAGTTGGCTGGAACTAACCATCTAACAAAAGATGGTGATAGTAATAGGCTCACCTATGCTGAAAACTATGTAAACTATCATGCTGGAGTATTCTCAAATGATGGAAACGATAGAATGATGCGTATAACATCATCTGGGTTTACTGGTCCTGGTCCGCGTTCAGTCTTTTTCGTTGGTAAAGGAAATGGAGGTGTGTTGTACACGGGAGGTACCGTATCTGGTAATAGGGCAAACCTACTCTGGACAATCAATAGTGCCACTGGTGGTATAGGTAACACCATCTCAGGCACAAGTGATTCGTATGTTACCTATATTCGACGAGACAATCCTGCACTTGCAGGGAGGTATGTCATTGGGCAGGTACAAAACTTGGCGACAGATGAGCTCAATGACTATAAGTATGCAGTAAACGGAGAACCGCTTGCTGGTCAAACGTACCGATCAAATAATAACGGAAACTTTATTCCAAATATTCCTGCGAGTGGATATGTGGTTGGTGCAAAGCGAACCACACAATCAGGTGTCTACAACACCTATCTTACTGGTGGGATTGCAGATATCATTGTCTTCAATCGATATCTTAATGCTGCCGAAGCGAATAAGGTAAACTCATATCTTGCATTCAAACATGGTATACACCTTGATCAGTCAACACCCCAAAACTACACCGCATCGGATGGAACAATTATGTGGAGCCACACAAAGGCTGGAGCATATAATAGGGATATATTTGGTTTGGGCCGAGATGAGGAATCGAAGTTTTCAAATAGAATTTCTCGTTCGACTGATACGGGGGATATTTTGACAGTGTCGCTTACTAACGATTTCACTACATCAAACACTTCAAGAGCGAATCCTGTTACGGACATGAATTTTATGTCGTTCTCAAACAATGGAGGAGTACTTGCCTCGAGTCCGGTAAACTTGCCGTCAGGAAGTACTGAGAGACTTGCTCGTGCATGGAAGGTACAGAAGACTCCAGGATTTACGCAGAGTGCATATCTACGATTTACTGGATATAACGCACAATGGCGTTTGATTCTTGATGATGATGGCGATTTCACTTCTGGTACTCAAGATATGGGGCCTTTGAATGCAAGCGGAATTACGACATCAGCAATTGCGCTTAGTGACAGCACATACTTTACGCTCGCAAAAGTTCCAAACGGAGGAATTGAAGTATCAGAAACATCTCTTGATGTTGATGAAAACGGAGGGACGCAAACATTTGAAGTACGACTGTCTTCACAACCAAACTCTGGTACAGCCGTAACAGTGAATGTTGCTTCTGCACATACGGGGGAAGTAACAGTTTCTCCTGCAACACTGACATTCAACTATTCAAACTGGGAGACACCGCAATTTGTGACGGTGACCGGTGTTGATGATGGTATTGTGCAGACAACGCAGACTACTGTGACGGTGAGTACGGGAGTAGTGGCGAGCGATACGCGCTTCAGCTCAAAGAGTAAGCAGGTTGCTGTCCGTATCATCGAGGATGATGTTGCGGAACTCGTGCTTGATGTAAATGGTGGTTCGCTTGATGATGTTGTGCTTTTTGAAGACATTGGTACGGCACCTCTTGATATTTCTCTCAGTACACAACCAACAGATGATGTAACCATCACGTTTACTTCTTCTGATACAAATGAAGTAACTGTTTCTACTTCATCGATTACATTCACGCCCGCAAACTGGAACGTGAAGCAAAGAGTCATTATCGCAGCAGTTGATGATAACTATGTGCGAGATGATAGTGCGATGGTAACTATCGCCGTCGGACTTGATTCTGCAGAAGAATATCTGACAGCAAGTAATATCGAAATTGACGTCTCAATTATCGATGACGATGTTGCGGGGATTACTCTTTCTAAATCAGAGTTATCAGTAGGGGAAAATGCTGGCACGGGGACTTTTACAGCAGTGTTAAACTCGCAACCACTGACTGACGTGGTATTGAATATCGTTTCAAATGACACCGCTGAAGCAACTGTTTCTCCAGCAACACTCACATTCACAACCGCAAACTGGGATACACCACAAACCGTTACAGTAACTGGTGTTGATGATGCTATTCAAAATATTGACCATACAACAACCATTGTTGTATCAGTAAACACAGGTAGTTCCGATAGTACCTATAGTGCAGTCGAAAGTGAGGATGTGTTTGTAATATTGGTGAATGATGATAATAATGTTCCACCAACCGATATTCGTCTCAATGGAGGAAGTACGCTGACGATAAATGAAAATATTCCTTCAGGAGGAACTGCGGCAACAATCAGTGCAATTGATCCTGACTATGGTGACTCGCATACATTCACCCTCGGATGTGCTGTGCCTGGCGCAGATGATAGTAGTTTTGCAATTAGTGGAACTAATCTCAATGTAAATACTGCAATCGACTACGATATGAAGAATAGCTATGACATTTGTATCAAGGTAGAAGATGGTGCGGGGAATGAGTTTGAAAAGAATTTCACTATTACTATTAATGAAGTTGATGATATACCGCCAGATGAGCCGGTAGTGTCTG
This sequence comes from uncultured Candidatus Saccharibacteria bacterium, assembly GCA_964601615.1. Lineage (GTDB taxonomy): Bacteria > Patescibacteriota > Minisyncoccia > Phycocordibacterales > UBA918 > OLB19. Next base: position 287,622 of record CAZRNZ010000001.1, on the reverse strand, counting down.
CTCCGACATCAGGTGCGACAGTAGGGAATCCAACTACTTTCTCTGGTACGTGTGAAATTGGCGCAACAGTGCGTATTGCTCACGCAGACATTGATGGAAGTCCAGCAGAAGTTACTTGTGTAGATGATGGAAGCGGGAACGGCACCTATAGCATAGATGTCCTTTGGTCAGAAAGTGCAGAAAGTGGCAGTAAGACGGTTGTGGTAACACAAGAAGACGCAGCAGGAAATGTTTCAGAGCCGACAAATGTTACGGTAACACTCGATGTTGATAATCCTGCTGCACCAGATGTTACTGGTCCAATCGAAGGTTCTGAAGTTCCAAACCCAACTATAGTTTCTGGAACTTGTGAGGTAGGCGCAACAGTTTCTATTAGTAATTCAAATCTTGATCCAAACCCAACCACGGTAGTATGTGACGAGAATGGGGAATATACGACCCCAGTTACTTGGGAGGATGATTCGGATGGAAATCAAACACTCACAATTACACAAATTGATGCAGTAGGAAATGAGTCTGCTCCAACTACGATTGATGTTATTGTGAATACTACTATTCCAGATGCACCTATGATTACTGCTCCTACGGCAGATGCTGACGTAACAAATCCTACTACTATTAGTGGAACCTGCGAACCTAATGCTATTGTTAAGATAACTCATCCAGATTTGGTAACAAATCCTACAACCACAATATGTAATGGGAGTAGTGAGTATGAAGTTCCTGTAAGTTGGAACGCTGATACTGATGGAGAAAAAACTCTTTCTATTACACAAACAAACATTGCTGGAAACGAATCACCAGCAACCACACTTAATATTACTCTTGATACTGTTGCACCAAATGTTCCAACGATAGAATCACCATCGGGATCTGCTTTGGTATCAAGTCCAACAACTATAAGTGGAACTTGTGAGGCAGGTGCGACAATAAGTATTACTGGTACTGGAATTGATCCTGATCCAACAACTGGTAGTTGTGATAATGATGGTAATTATAGTGTGGAAGTTACTTGGTCTGGTAGTACGGAAGATGGAAGTCAAACATTGTATGTTGCTCAAATAGACGCAGCAGGAAATGAGTCATACTCAACTACATTACAAGTAGATCTTGATGCCAGTGCTCCTGATGCTCCTGAAGTGAGTTCTCCTACAAGTGCAGCAGCAGTGCAGAGCCCAACAACTATAAGTGGAACCTGTGAAGTTGGTGCAACAGTGCGTATTGCTCATGCAGATCTCGCAACAAATCCAACAGAAGTAATTTGTGGTAACGATGGTACATACACAGCGTCTGTGACCTGGACTGGTGCGGACGGAAACAAGAATCTTTCTATTGTTCAGATTGACGGAGCAGGCAATCATTCAACTACAACAACACTATTACTCACACTCGACACTACAGCACCAGTTGCACCAGTCATTCAAAGTGCAAATGCACAGATGGTGAGTGGTACGTGTGAAGCCGGATCAACAATCTATGTTGCACACAGTGACCTCTCACCAAATCCAACAATAGCAACGTGTGATAACGATGGAGAATATTCTATTTCGCTCACCTGGACTGGTGCGGACGGAGATAAAACACTCTCTATTACACAAGAAGATGCAGCAGGAAATATTTCAGCAGCTTCGACAGAAACAGTGATACTTGATACCACAGCACCAGATGCTCCTTCGGTTGGAAGTTCAACAACAGAGACTGTAAGCGGTACTTGTGAAGTTGGTGCAACAGTTACTCTTACCCATGCTGATATTGAAGGAAGTCCGCTCACATTTACGTGTGCTGACGGTACATATGAATTTGATATTGATTGGGTTGATGACGTGGAAGATGGAATGAAAGAGGTGGAAGTTACTCAAACCGACCCTGATGGAAACACTTCTCCTGCGACACAGGTAAATATACTTATCGACACAGTGGCACCAGTTGCTCCAGTTGTCGGAGGTCCAGCAGAAGGTGCTGAAGTTTCAAATCCAACTACTGTTTCTGGAACTTGTGAACCAGGAGCAACAATCAGTATCAGCAATCCAAATATTGTGCCAAACCCAACCACTACAGTATGTGGTGGAAACGGCACCTACTCTACACCGGTAGTGTGGGATGAAAATGCAACAGACGGAAATCAGACATTGGTTATTACTCAAACTGATCCAAGTGGAAATGAGTCAGTCGAAACAGAATTAGATATAGTACTTGATACTACAGCACCGACAGCACCGACAGTGACTACGCCAACAAATGGTAATCCTGTAACGGGTACAGGTGAACCAGGAGCCACTGTTGAGGTACGAACTTCAAACGGTTCTGTGTGTACAACAGTTGTTCAGAATGATGGCACTTATAGCTGTACGCTTTCACCTCGTCCAACAAATGGTGCAACTATAACGGTGACACAAACTGATGTTGCGGGAAATCAATCAACAGCAACTGTTGTGTCTGGAGGAATTGTTGTACAAAGTAGTGGTTTATCTGGCGGATCGTCTGGAAGTCGTCCGTCTTCCAGTGCCGTGAGTCCAGAAGTTCGTCTGTCAAATACTAATGAATTGTCAGTCATTGAATTTATTAGACAAAATAGAAATATATTTAGTTTGGCCCATAATTCTAATATTTCTCTACCAAAATTTATCTTGGATGTGCTGAATTTACCTGAAAATACAAATTTCACAGTTGTTTTGTCTAATGTTCAATTAGGATTATGTCCAGCATACACCTTTACTCGTGAGCTACGTTTTGGTTCTGAGGGTGAAGATGTGCGTGCGCTACAAAGATTCCTTAACTGTGCTGGGTTCTCACTTGGTACTTCAGGACCTGGTGCATCAGGAGAAGAAACTCAGTACTTTGTGGATAGAACTAGAGCTGCTGTGATTCGTTTCCAAGAAGCATATGCGGCAGATATTTTGACTCCGCTAAATCTGACCTTAGGAACGGGAATTTTCTCAGTTTATTCAAGAACAAAGGCACATAGTTTGATGGCAAATTAAAAGTTAAGAGTGTAAAAACTAAAAAGCCCGATGCTAAGCATCCGGCTTTTTAGTTTTAGTCGCTTTTGACAATCTTCTTTAGTTTTGAGAGTTTTAATATCTCTATCTTTTTGTGTTTAGTACTGATGATTTCTTCCTTCTCTAATTTGCGAAGCATTACGTTTAGGCTTTCTCGTGTGGTATGAAGGAAATTAGCTGCGGTTTCTTGTGTCATTGGAACAATTATCTCTACATGGTCTTTGGTAGTCTTGCCATAATATTTCGCCATAAATAAGAGCCAACGAACACACTTGAGATATAAACCTTTTTCTCCTTGGTAAACAACTCTGTCAATCAGTAATAACTGATTACGAAGTGTCATATCTAAATACTCGTTCATCACCTCTGGATATTTTTTAGTTAATTTTATAAATATCGAATGCTTCATTCGATAAACTTTAGTTTTTGTTTTAGCAGTATAAGAAAGACGTCCATCATATTCACCAATAAAAGAACCACTTTGAGCAAAGATGTGTCCAGGAACAAAGTATCCGATAAGACGAGTATCTTTTTCAGAAAAGTTAAAGGTAACTTTCACTAAACCTTCCTTTAAGAAAAACACCCAAGGACATTTATCTTTATTCCAGACCAGGTGCTGGTTTTCTTCGTAGTTAATTACTTCTCCATGTTCAGCAAACAAGTACTCTAAGTTCTTTGAATATTTAAAAAACTCTGACATATGTGGATAAGTGTATCAGAAATGGCATTTTTTGTAATATTTATTACTTTTTTAAAAACGCCATCATTACATTTTTAGTTGGTGGGAAAAGTAACATTACTTACTATTTATTCATCATGAAAACATCATCATTTATCGGCAGGATTATTATGTCTAAAAGTTTTATTTTAACTTCCTTATCTTTAGCACTAATTTTTGTTTTAGTATTTGGTCCAATACCTTTTTTGAAACCAAAATTGATTGAAGCAGCACTGCCTGCAAATGGTGTGTACGGAATGGTGATTAATGAGTTCGAAAGCAGTATTCAAAATGCTCGTGTACAAGTGTCGTGTGACAACGAAGGATTTAATTGGCAGACCATAGGGTGGACGGACATAATTGGGGAATTTGATGAAGAGGGAATTACGCTCGGTCAGGACCCAATGACACTCTCTGGGTGTCAGGACGGTCTTCCTCTCTATATTCGAGCCACTGCAGATGGGTATCTAGATGCAGCACCGCAACTTGTTGCAACTGTTGCACTTGTCAATAGCGAGGAAACGTTCAGTCAGTGGGCAACACGTGTACTTTCTCCTGCGGTACATAGAGTCTTTGTTCTTGAGGAGTCAAACATTCCTGCAGATGGTTGGTATGGAGTTGTGGAAGATAGTGATACAGGTGATCCAATTATTGGTGCCACACTCACCATCTCGTGTGATACACAGGACTCAACAAGAGTTCTTGCAACTACCATTGACGAAGGCTACTACGAAGCCTCAACTTCAGAGATTGTGTCGCAGCTTAACTCACTTGGTTGTTACTACGATTCGCAGTTCAATGTGCGTATAGAGGCAAATGCGGAGGGGTATGGTCAGTATGCGTACATTGAGTATGATGTGCAATCTGGAGATATGGCAGCTTCCTTTGAAGGGCCAATTGAAAATAACTTTTGGCTTGAACCAAATCCGCCTGCAATAGAAGAATTGTTTGCAGCAGGAAGTGGTACCGAAGAAGATCCGTTTGAGATTGCAACACAGGAGCAACTATTCAACATCAATAGATTAGAATATGACTATGACGGTAATGAAGGTCTCTACTTTGCACTGGCAAATGATATCTCACTTGAAGAGGCAGAAGAATATCTTGGATACTTTGAGGGTGTATTTGATGGTCAGGGTCATAGTATTATCGGTAGTGATAATCCGTTGTTTGAAGTCATTCATGGCGGTACAGTGCAGAATCTTTTCGTGGATGCTGATGTTGTACGGCAAGACGAAAATGAATTTGGTGTACTTGCTAGACAGGTACGTGCGAATGCTCGTATTGAAAACGTACATACATCAGGTACGCTTTCTTGTGAACGCACGTACTCTTCATGTCAAAGATATGGCGGTATGGTTGGTTTCCTAAGTAGTGCACACATATACCGATCAAGTTCAAGTGTTGAGGTGACCGCGACTGGCTCAGATACCTACTACTTTGGTGGATTGGTTGGTTCAATGAATGGAAGTGCAACTATTTCTGAGTCATATGCAACAGGAGATATCACTGCACAAAGTGGTATAGGTGGTTTGGTGGGCATGCTCTATGCGGATGATGGCGGATATATTATGGATTCGTATGCAACGGGCGAAGTACATGCGTACGGAAATTTATTTAGTCTCAGTGGTGGATTGGTAGGTGCTATTGAGGGAGGTTCCGTTATTCGTTCCTATACAACCAGTGCTGTGCAAGGAGATGGAAGCGGTGCGGGTGGTTTGACTGGATTCTTCGGACATGAAAATACGGTAATACGCAGTTCATTTGCAGCTTCACAGAGTATATCCTTAGAGGAAATTGCTGGTGGTCTTGTGGGAGAGTATAACTATGGCGGAGAGATTCGTAATAGCGGGTGGGTGATGGTTCCTGAAGTAAATGCGGTTGGATACGTGGGGGATGAGGGTGTTGCATGTGACCTTGATGCGCCAAAAGCACTCTTGGCAGGCGAAGGTGATTGTAATTTTGGGCATGACTTCACGAGTGTGAATCAGCTTAAGAAGAATGGATACAATGGCTCACTTGCACCGGTGTATCTCGATGGCGAGGATTCGTGGGACTTTGTGAATGTGTGGGGATTTGATGAGGGTATAAACGACGGCCTGCCGTATCTTCGTTGGGGTGTACTTGGTGAGGAAGAAAATAATAGTGGCGGTGGAGGATCATCTTCTGGTGGAAGATCTGGCTCTCGTGGTGGAGGTAATTCAACCGATAGTTCCAATCAAGCAGAAACTTTAAGTCTTATTATGCAACTTACAGAAAGGATTCGCGCTATGGTTGCTGAAATAGTTGCCAAGGGTGGGGAGATTTCTCCTGAGCTTAGAAGATTCCTGGATTCTGATAATTCTAATTTATCAGTTCGCGATCTTGAGTATGGTATGGAGGGAGAGGATGTGAAAGCTTTGCAAAACATCCTAATTAATCAGGGTCATAGTATTCCTGCGGGGGTAACTGGGTTGTTCTTAGCTCAAACCCAATCGGCATTATCTTCCTATCAGTCTGCAAATAACATTGTGCCAGCAGCTGGTTACTTTGGAAGTTTGACTCGCGCATTTATGAAAAGTGTGGGATTAACTGGGTTGTGGTGGTAGTTGAGAATTTTAACTCATATTTCCATTACTCATTTTATGATGTTATCCTCCTAAGGATAATGAGTAAGGTTGTTCTAGTAAATGATCGTATGCAAAAAGGGTTTAGTTACAAGCTAACTGAGCCAATGGGTGAAAATTTTCATGAAAATTTTAAGCCTAACCTAACACCCAAACAAATGTTGGCTTTGGGTGTTTTTGGTGGAATTTATATGCGGGACTGTATAAATGAATTTCCAGCAGATTGGTTTTCTAAAGCTCGGCTTCAGAAAGAAGGAGTATATAAACAAGATCCAAAGCTAAATCTTTTTGGGGTGAAGGCTAGTCAATCTTTGGGTGTGTGGCGAAGTAAAGGCTGGATACATAAAGACGATCCACGCGGATGGTTTCAATGGTATTGTCGGTATTATATGGGTAGGAGGAGTAAAGACGACGACAGACAGATTAAACGTTGGAACGCAATTGGTCGGCATATTGCGCAGGTGAGATACAATTGTAGGCCAGGGGATTTATTTTGTCGTCCAGTACAAAGGCAAGCCCTGCTTCATTGGGCTTGTGACAGCAGAAAAATATAAATAGTTGAGTTGAGGTAGTAAAAGGTACGGACGAAGTTCGTACCTTTTATGTTCTATTATGTTACTCATCATTCCTGTGTTAAAGTCCTGTTTGTGTTAAAAACAATCTCAGCCAGAAATCTTGAATATACAGTTGATGGAAAGCCTATTTTACAAGGCGTTTCTTTTCGTTGTACGCAAAATGAGCGACTTTGTATTTTTGGTGAAAACGGCGCTGGAAAATCTACTCTACTTAAAATTATTTGTGGAGAAGTCGAACCTGATGGTGGTTCTATCGATAAGCAGGGTCATATTAGATTTATTTATGTGCCGCAAGAATTTGGTCATCAATACAAAGATGAAACTATCGAAAACTATATAAAGTTAAATGCTAGTGAATCACTTTATAAAAAAGCATTTGCCAATGGAAAACAACTTGGTTTTGATTTAGAAAAAAACAAAGAAAAACTTTGCGGCAGTCTTTCTGGTGGTCAGCAAAAAATATTGGCGCTAAGTGTAGCTTTCGCTTGTTCACCTGATTTTATTCTTCTTGATGAGCCAGAAAACCACCTTGATATTGTAAGTCGAAAAGAATTGGTAGAAATAATGGCAAATTTCCGTGGCGGAATTATTTTTATTTCTCACGATAGACTAGTAATTGATGCGACGGCGACTAAGATTGCTGAATTGGCTAAAGGTTTGATTACAGTAAGTGAAGGTGCTTACGATGATTATATTGAGATGAAGATGAAAAATCTTGGTGGGCGTCAACGTGATTATGATGCCGAGACTAAACGTATTCGCCAATTAAGTAAGTCTGTCGTGATTCTGCAGCAGAAGGCAATTCGTGGAAAAGATATTGCTGCTTATAAAAAGACCAAAGCAGAGCTTGAAGGTCTTAAGGCAAAACATCGTGAATCGGGTCGTCCAGACGATACTCAAACAAAGATAAGAATTTCTACCAAAGACCAGTCTTTGCATGGTGGAAAGTTATTGTGGAGAATGGAAGATGGGGCTTATGCTTACGATGACTCTAAAGGAAATATCTTTGAAAAAACAGACTTAGAGATTAGGTCTGGTAATAAACTTGTTTTACTTGGAAGAAATGGTGCTGGTAAATCTACTTTCTTAAAGTGTCTTACTGGTGGACTTGAGCTTAAGGCCGGTGAATCTTCTTGGGCAAATGATATTAGTTGGTCTTACTTTGATCAACATGCCTCTTTTTCTCTGGAAACAACTCCAGTAGATATTGTGATGAATGAACTGCGTTGTGGTGAATCACAAGCGCAAGCGGCTTTGGGTGCAATGAAATTTGATTCACTTAGAATGAAAATTCCTTCTGGACAACTTTCTGGAGGAGAAAGAATGAGAATAAGATTTGCGATTGCTTTTGGTAAAAAACCAGATGTAATTATTTTGGATGAACCAACCAACCATATCGATGAGGTGACTTGGGAAATTCTTCTCGAAGCTTGTCGGGAAACTAAAAGTTCTATTTTGTTGGTAACTCATGACTATGAGTTTATCCAAGAATTTGAGCCAACCTTTTTCTGGATGTTTAAAAACCATAAGATTGTAATACGTCACAAAGATGTCGATACCTTACTTGAAGAGATGCGAGGTTAATTTCTAGTATTTTATACACAAACTAGGTTTTAAAGTGATTAGATTGTTATCTACTTTATTTTAGAAGCGAATTTATAAGAATAAAGACGAAATAATTTCTATGTCGATAATAATAAATTGGGTTTTATCAGCGGTTGTTATTATGGTGTCAGCTTATGTTCTGCCTGGTATCGGTGTTGACGGTTTTGTAACAGCCTTGGTTTTGGCTGTAGTAATCGGGGCAATCAATGCCTTTGTAAAACCCCTTTTGGTTTTACTTACTCTGCCAATCAACGTCCTTACTCTAGGCTTGTTTATCATGGTGATAGATGCCTTGCTGATTATGCTATCAGCATACATTGTGCCTGGATTCACTGTGGCTAACTTCTGGTGGGCACTATTGTTTGCACTAGTGCTTTCACTATTTGGTGGAATTGTAGCGAGTTTCGGTGGAAAAGATTAAGGTTAAATAAAAAGAGGCGCGGGCGAAGCCCGCGCCTCTTTTTATTTTTACCTATAATAATTAGAAATCTCACTATCGTCATCAATCTTATTTTTTATCAAACTCTCTACGTTAATTTGAAGATGCGATTCGATTACATCAATTTTTGCTTCCTTAACCTTTAAATTTGTAGCATTGAGTCGTGTGTTATCTAAGATTAGGTTTAAGACTGGAGTTTGTCCTCTAAAATAAAAGTTAGAATTATTGTCAGTAATATTTACCATACCTGCTTTTACATTTAAATCAGAAAAAGAATCTTCACTAACAATATTCAATTCATTTACCCTGAGCTCACCATCAATATTACTTTCTTTAGAATTGATATTTACTATTTCGCCATTATAATTTGTGAAATACATACGACTATCTTTGAAATTAAAGTTAGGATTCTTTGGAACTTTTATGGTAATTGTAGGACTTTCTTCTTGGCAAAAAAAGCATAGTTTCTCGGCAGGTTTTTCAATTGATAAATTTAACTTACCATTAGTTTCTTCAATCACAGCATGATTTCTGGTTGAATTTGTGCCTAAAACTATAACTTCATATTTGTCCCCAGACTCAATTACTACTCTAGCATCAGTGATATTTAATTCATTGATAGAATCAAATTCATAAGTCATTGAACTTACTGTGAAATCAGGATTTGTCTTTGAAAATTTGTAGTAATCAGCCGCAATTGTAGTAATTGTGATTCCTGAAATTATTATTGTTAGCGCCCATAATCCTAGTAAACCAAAACCTGGATTATGAGATAAGAAATTTTTTGTAGTTAATAATTTAATTCCAAGTGCCAAAATGAGTATTCCAGGGACAATAATTGCTACATATGTTGAAATGGCAGCAACAGAAATGAGGAGAAAAGAAGAAGATTCTTTAATAATAATGTCATTAAATGGCTGATTCCAATTGAACAAAAGTGCGCCAAATAATATTGTTGTACCGATTATTCCTAAAGCAGCAAAAAAGGCAATTATCGCGCCAATAAATTTTCCAAAAACTTGAAAAAGATTAGCGGTTATATCTCGTACTGATAGAACTACTTTGCGAAGACCACTCTTGTCAATATTCTGACTTTTTTTAATGACTTGCTCTATACCATCGAAGGTAATTTTTTCACCACGCATCTCTAATTTTTGACTAGCAGTTTTTGCTTCAGGAATTACTAGCCACAAAAGTAAGTAAATCAAAATACCTGTTCCACCAAAGAATATAGACGCTACAAAAGCTAGGCGAACAAAGATAGGATCAATATCAAAGTAAGATGCGATGCCAGAAGATACACCACCAATCAAAGCGTGGTCAGTATCTCTATAAAGGCGCCTATAAGTTTTTTCAGTAGATTCCTCTCCAGTTTCATCACTACCAAGTTCTCCAACTTCACCAATTTCTTTAATTATTTCAGAAACTTCACTCAAAGTAATCAGGTCACTCTTTTTCTCAAGTAATTTTTCCGCAATGCGTGATTCAATATCTCTTATCACCTCATCGTCATAATTTTTGTCAGCAAAATGTTGCTTTAATTTTTCAACATACGAGCTAAGTTTCTCATAGGCGATTTCAGTACAATTAAAGGTTGTACCAGCTATATAAAATTGAATTGTTTTTTCCATATTATTTTTCTAATTTACTGATTGATTTTTGTAAGTCTGTCCAAGTTTCCTGTAGTGTATTCAGTGTATTTTGACCAGATTTTGTTAGTTCAAAGTATTTTCTTGGAGGTCCAGATTTAGATTCTTCCCACTGATAATCTAATAGTCCTTGTGCGCGCAGTCGACTAAGGAGGGGATAGAGTGTTCCTTCCACAACTAGTAAATCAGCCTCTTTTAGTTTGCGTAAGATATCAGAAGAATAAACTTTACCCTCATTGATAATTAGAAGAATACAAAATTCCAACAACCCTTTTCGCATTTGTAATTTCTTTTGGTCTAAGGTATTTATGTCCATTACCATAAAATATCATAAAGTACCTTGTAATGCAAAGTAGCTTGCACGAATAACTAAATATTGCCGAAATTTGATGTTGTATAATTAAAATTACGTTTAGTTTAAAATTTATTTTGTAATGAATCAGATTGATTTTTTTGGAATACCAGAACTATGGATAGGTTTTGGTTTGTTATCAGCGGCGACTATTGTGCCGCTCTTAGTTTGGAGTATTGCTTGGAAAGGTTGGGCTCTATGGTTGGCGGCTCGTCGTGGTGAACTTTGGTGGTTCGCCGCCTTGTTGGTTATTAATAGTGTTGGAATATTAGAGATTTTTTATATCTTCTTTGTGGCAAAACAAAGTGATAAAGAGTCTAAGGCAACAAAGTTAAAATAAATATTATGAATAAAATCATTACAATTGTTATATTGATTATTATTGCAGCAGGTTTAGGTTGGTGGACTTTTAATTATTTAAAAAGCAACTCCCTAACTTCTGTAGAGAAAGATACAACAGATGTAGTTGTAATTAATTCTTTTAAGGAATGTGAAGCTGCTGGATATCAGGTCGAAGAATCTGTTCCTGCTCGTTGCAGAACTTCTGATGGTCAGATTTTTACACAAATACTCCCTCCTATAGTTTATGAAAATGCTTCAGAAGATGATATTAGGGTCGAGTTACCTTATCCTGGAGCAGTAGTTGGTAAAGAGTTTCGTATTCTAGGTGAGGCTCGAGGACCTTGGTTTTTTGAGGGATCATTTTCAATAGAGGTACTTGTACCAAACGGTGATGTTTTAGCAAAAACATATGCTTCTACAGAAGGTGAATGGATGACAACAGATTTCGTACCGTTTATTTCTGAAGTAATTGATTTACCATCAGCTTATCGTGGTGAGGCAGTTTTGATTCTTCGAAAACATAATGCTTCTGATAAGAGAGAATTAGATGCTTCTATTTCTTTCCCAGTTTTGGTTGAGTATTAAAATGAAAGGAAAGACTTTTAGCGAAAGAGTCGTTGAGCTATCTTTAACTATTCCCGCAGGAAGGGTAACTACTTATGGTGATTTAGCTCGTGCAGCCGGAGGAACTCCAATGACTTCTAGAAGTGTAAGTGGAATTCTTAGTAAAGCAGAAAGGTCTGGGATTAAAGGTATTCCTTGGCATCGCATAGTCTATGCCGGCGGAAAGGTTTGGCTTGATGATGAAAATCGACTGGGCCGCATGAAGCTTTATAAAAAGGAAGGGATAGAGATTGATGAAAAAGATAAGGTGGTAGATTTTGATGATATAAGATTTTGAAATTCAATCTTAGTAAATATTTATCCTCAATTTTAGTTTCATTATATGTCTAATAGTCGTTATAATTGTTTAAACAAAATTTCTTTTATAACACTTTACTATGTTTAATTTAAGTATATCTAAATTTGATAAGAAGATAGTCTCATTAATCTTGTTGGCATTTTTTTTAGGTATCTTTACTTTTTTTCCCGCAAAAACAAATGCTCAGGCTCCAAATGTTAACCTAACTGCTAGTCCTTCATATATTACTTCAGGACAAAGTAGTACTCTACGCTGGACTGTTACTGGCGCTGTTTCTTGTATTGCTGAGCCTGCACCTAATTGGTCAGGACCACGAAGTACTACTAGTGGAACAGAAAGTACTGGTGCAATTAATTTGCCATACAACTGGTCAACAGGTTCATCTAGTTTCGTCTGGCAACTTCATTGCACTAGTAGTTCTGGTGAAAGGAAAGGTGTGTCTGCAGTTGTTTATGCTTCACATCCAACTCCAGTTATCACGCTCTCTGCCAGTCCTTCCACTGTCCCCTCTGGAGGTGGTACAACATTAAGTTGGTCTGTATCTAGACATAATTATAGTTACAGTGGTAATAAGTCGACAGCATCATCTTGTACAGCATCTGGTGGCTGGTCTGGTAGTAAGAGTGTTGATGGTGGATCTCAGTCTGTTAGTGGTTTGACATCTCCAACTACTTTTACTATCACCTGTACAGGTAATGGAGGAGGTACAGTTAGTAGGTCTGTTACAATAAATGTTTCAGCTCAAGCTCCCACCATCTCCTTCTACGCTAGCCCAGCATCAGTAGTGTCTGGTAATGGCACATATTTATATTGGTCTACCTCAAACGCTACTTCTTGTTCTGCTAGTGGTTCTTGGTCTGGTTCTAAGTCTACTAGTGGTAATCATTACACAGGATCCCTAACTTCTGGTAGGACATACTCTATAACATGTTCTGGTCCAGGTGGATCAACTAGTAGAAGTGTAACAGTGGGCGTAACTACCCCTCCTCCGACGGTTTCATTAACAGCTAGTCCATCTTCTATTTCTTATGGAAATAGTAGTACCCTCTATTGGTCTACCTCAAACGCTACTTCTTGCACGGCATCAAATAGCTGGTCGGGATCAAAGGTTGCTACAGGCGGATCACAAAGTACTGGTGCCCTTACTTCAAGCAGAACATACTCTATCAGTTGTAGCGGTCCTGGTGGTACTTCAAGTGATTCTGTGACTGTTAGTGTTTCATATGCTTTACCTACAGTATCTTTATCAATAAATCCTTTGTCTGTAGTCTATGGTGATAGTGCTACTCTAACTTGGTCCACTTCAAATGCTACTTCTTGCTCTGCTTTTGATGGTTGGAGCGGTAATAAAGCTGCTAGCGGTGGTTCACAGAATACTGGAGCACTTACTGAAAACACGTCGTTCCGCTTAGTTTGTACTGGTCCTGGTGGATCAAGTCAAAGTGCTGTTTTAGCTACTGTTATTACAGGTTCAGGGGCATCTTTAACTTCTGATAAAGAATTATTTAGTCATCTAGTTCGTCCTAATGGGATTATTACTTTGACATATAATGTAGGTACTAGCGCTCCTGGTACTTGTACTATTAGGAAGGGCGGAATAGCTATTTATAGTATAAATAATTCCTCTGGGACATTCCAAGATCGAGTAGAAGGTGGTGAAGTTATTTACACACTTGATTGCCCAGGTAATCAGTCAAGTATAAAGGTGAGGACACTGCCAGAATTCCAGGAAACTTAAAACAATAACCGCCTGTAAAAAGGCGGTTTTGTTTAATGAACCTCTCTGTTTATTTGAACGGATCTTTTTGTGCGTAAACAGAAATTGTTCGACGTTTACGTGCCTTACCTTGAGAGCGATGGCGGTGAGAACGGTAAACTTTATGAACAATAAATTTTTCTCCCAAAAAATCTGTTAGTTCTTCTTCGTCGTAAACGTGTTCAGGAACACCAATAACTGGGTGAATGTAAGTCCCTTCTTCTTTGCCTGGAAAATCTTTCAAAAGTCTACGACTGTGAAGGTCTTCATCTAAAAGAAAAGTTTTCATAAATAACCATCCACCAGGGCGAAGTAATCTATGAATTTCATCACGCAAAAACTTTCTTTCAGACTCGTTTAGGAAATGGGAAGTCATCATATCCAAAATCAAATCCTGAGAAGAATCTTCTAGTTTTATTTCACCAGCAATACTACGAGCCTCGTATTTTATTGGAAGATCACCCGAAGCTCTTTTAGCTTCAGAGATAGCTGCGGGAGAGCTATCGTAACCAATTCCATGCATATCAAATTCTCTCGATAGAAAAATTAAATTTCTACCATTTCCGCAACCAAGATCAAGTACATTTGCATTACCTTCAATCGGTGTTTGAGATTTTTGTCTTGGTAGCCATCTGGTGAATTTGGCCAAATCTTCACTTTCATCACCTGAAAGTGCCAAGTGTCCGCCACCAGCAGAATACTCTTTGTCCCAGAAAGTGACTCCGTGTTGCTTTTTCTTTTGTTTTCGAATAAATGGTCGTTTTGCCATGGTTAGAATAATGCTACAATAGCACGCATATGCTAAAAAAACACTTTTGGAAAATTGCAGCTTTGGTAGTCGTTTTATCTATCGGCGGCTCAATATATTACTCAAATCAGGTTTCTAAAAAAGCTGACGAAGGTGTTGTAATTGAAACTCACGTAAAAGGTAATCCAGATGCTAGTGTTGTATTGGTTGAATATAGTGATTTTCAGTGTCCTGCTTGTGCGCAATTTTATCCTTACGTAAAGGAGGTTGTTGAGCAGTATGGTGAATCTATTCGTTTTGAATATAAGCATTTTCCTCTAATTAATATTCATCCTCAGGCAGTACCAGCTGCTATTGCTGCTGAAGCAGCTGGACAGCAGGGTAAGTTTTGGGAGATGCACGACAAACTTTTTGAAAATCAGGCAACTTGGAGCCGTTCCACAAGCCCGGCAGCTAGCTTTAATAAATTTGCTGAAGAAATTGGATTAGATATGGTCTTGTTTAAGAAGCATCTAGATTCTTCTATTATAAGGAAATCTATTGACGATAGTTTTAATGAGGCTCGTTCAAAGGGTTATACAGGCACTCCTTCGTTTACTTTGAATGGTGAGACCATGTCATTTACTACTTTTGAAGATTTTTTGGCACAAATTAAGTCTGCAGTAGAAGAAAATTCAACAGAAGTTGCTGAATAATTAATTTCGTTCATATGAGCCGAGTAAGAAAAGTTGCCGTTACAGGCACTAAAGGCAAAACAACGGTAGTTAACATATTAGCGTATGTTTTTGGGCATATATGCAAAGGAGATGTTTTGTTGGTAAATACAACAGGACATTTTCTTAATGGTGAAAGAAGAAGTAGTTTTGAAGATTCTACTAAAAACTGGGGATTGGTACCCAGTGTTGCACCAGGACGTTATTTATATGAATTTATTGGTAAAGACACAGAGGATAGTGTGGCTGTTTTAGAGGCTTCTCTTGGATCTAGTACTCTTTCTGGACTTGGTTATGCACTGCATCAGGTTGGTATTTTTTTGAATATTTTTGAAGATCATATTGGAAACTCCGAACGTATAAAAAGTAGAGAAGATATTTTTAAAGCAAAATCTTTTATTTTTGAAAGAATTTTGTCTGATGGAAAAGCTATCTTGAATTATGATGATGAGTTAGTGATGAAGGCTTTACCGCTTTTACCAGTTGATCGTGGTGTAACACCTTTTTTCTTTGGTTTGAATCTTTTTGGACTGAATATTGATAATGATTTTGTCACAATTAAAAATGATGTTGTAATTTATTTCGATAACAAAAATAAAAAGGAAATTGAAATTGTGAGAGTGAACGATATTGTCTGGACATTTAATGGACAGTATATTCCTTCGGTCTACAATTTGTTAGCAGTAGTATCTGGGGTAATTTCCTTACTTGGTTATGTACCAGAAAACCTTGGAGATATCTTGAGATCAAGTCGCCTTGATCCTTATGGTGGAAGATTGACTTTACTCAAGGGCGAGAGAGGTCAGTTGATTATCGCGGACTATGCTCACGAAAAAAAATCTTTAGTTGATGTAGGGAAACTTGCTCATAAGATGAAAGGTAAGAATGGTAAGGTTACTGGAGTTGTTCGGTTAGCTTATGATCGTACAAACGAACTAATAGAAGATACTGGAAAGACCATTGCAGAACATTACGATCAGTTTGTGGTTTATGATAAAATTGATGGACATTTTAGACATCCTAAAGAGGTTCAGTTCAAGCGTTTTACTCAGGAAGTAGGTAAGATTTCTAAAATATTTTCTGAAGCTATTAAAACAAAGAATCCAAACGTTGAACAAATCCTCAGAGAAGACTTGGCTCTTGAAAAAGCTGCGGAAATATCAAAAGCAGGTGACGTAGTCGTGGTGATTGTAAATGATGATATTACCCGTTCAATAAATTGGATTAAAGAAAAGTTTAACGCAGATTTTGTTTAAAGTAGTTTCTGTGTCCTAGTGCTCATTAGTAGTTATTTCGTGTTAGCATTTTTGCCGTCTTTATCATATGCCAAAAAGAAAAAGAAACATTATCGCTTATGTCTCAAAAGTTACCAATGAGGCAATAGCTGACATCAGAGCTTACGAGAAAAGTTCTGGAGAAAAATATAGAGTAATGCTTATTGATAATGCAGATAGGGCATTAACTAAAAAGCAAAGTGGTGCAAAGCTTGAAGGTGTTGATCATGTTTTGTGTGTAAGTTTTAGTGATGATGCAAAGTTACAGGAAGCATTGGCACCTTACCAAGATGAGCTTTGCGCTATAACTAGTCGTGCTGAATCTTATTTGGCTGACTTGATTCGTATTATTCCTTTTGTACCTTATTTGCAGACTCCTACTCCAGATTCTCTTAAATGGGCTAGTGATAAACGTTTGATGCGTCGTCACTTTAAGGTGGCCGATTCTTCTATTTCTCCTAAATATACTTTGGTTAAAAATGCTGAAGATATTGAACTCGATAGAGTAATTGCAAAAGTTGGTTTACCAATGATTGTAAAGCCAACAAACTTGGCTCAAAGTCTTTTGATAAGTGTTTGTCATCACAAAGATGAGCTACGAAAGGCTGTAAAGGATATTCTCAAAAATATTGATAAAATTTACGAAGAGAATGGCCGAACAGAAAAGCCTCGTATTATTGCTGAGGAATACATGGAAGGATTGCAATACTCAATTGACGCTTACGTTTCTGGTCGTGGAAAAGTAACTTGTTGTCCACTTGTGCGCCAAAAGACAGGTCATGATATTGGTCGTGATGATTTCTTTGGGTATCTGCAGAGTACTCCAACTAGCCTTTCTTCTATAACTGTAAAGAGGGCTCAGGATGTTGTGAAGCGGGGTGTTCATGCGCTCGGACTACGTAACACAACTGTACACGTAGAGTTGATGCGTGTTGACAACGATTGGAAAATTATTGAAATCGGTGCTCGCATTGGTGGTTTTAGACCAAAGCTTCATAGACTTTCTTGTGGCATAAATCATGGAATGAATGATGTTTTAGTACGTATGGGCAAGCAGCCTATTGTTCCTCGACGTTGTAAAAGATTTGCTGCGGCTATTAAGTATTACGCTAAGGAAGAGGGTGAGATTAAGAGTATTTTAGGTTTGAAAAAAATTGAAAAGCTTGATTCTTTTCATAGTATTGAGATGCGTAAAAAGCGTGGAGATAAAAGTGTCTTCGCTAAAAATGGCGGCGGTGCAATATTTGTACTTTATCTAGTAAACGATTCTCGCTCTGATTTATTGGCTGACATAAAGAGATTTGAAAGTACGATAAGTGTAGAGATTATTTAGTCTATAAATTTACACAATTCTTGTGTCTGTTATAATTTAAGAATGATTAGAACTAGGGATTTTATTGTTTTTGCAATTGCTTTTTGTTTTATAACTTCAGGTATTGGAGTTACTTTACTTAGTCAAACCTTTTCAAGTACGTCACAGATTGCCTCGGTCGGTTCTATTGATTTTAGTTCTGGTTCTATTAAAGAAATAGAAGGTGCTATTTCTGAATCAGAGAAAGAGATTCCTCGAAATGAAAATATTGCTAGGCTGAAAGCGAAAATAGCAGATGGACGTGGTGATATTTCTGCTGGAGCTCCTGTATTTACTTCTGTTGATGACATTATTACCGACAATGTCTCTATTACTGATCAAACTGAACTCTCGCGTATTTTGATTGGAAAGACGACAGATGGATACTCTTTATATAGTGATGAACTCTGGCGATTTGCTGGTTTTAGCATGTTTGAACAAATTGGAACTGCATTAGATGGATATCCGATTTTTGGAGCAAGATTTGATTCTTCATCCTTAAATAATTGTGGAGGAATTGATGAAGGAATGGGATATAAGTATTATCTGAAATCTGATTATCCTTCTTTCTCTGGTTGTTTTGGGGTTAATTAGTGTTTAAGAAATTTAAAAAAAGTACGGGCATCGTCCGTACTTTTTAATATGGGTTATAATTCACTAATGCAAAAAGAGATGAAATTTCCGAAAGGTTTTCTGTGGGGTGCCGCAACAGCCAGTTATCAAGTAGAAGGAGGAATTGAAAATACTGATTGGGCAAATGCAGCTCGTGATGGAAGGGTCCCAGAATGCGGAATTGCTTGTGATCATTATAATCGTTTTGAATCAGATTTTGATTTAGCAAAAGAGCTTGGACATAATGCACATCGTTTTTCAGTTGAGTGGGCAAGAATTGAGCCTGAAGAAGGAAAATTTAATGAAGTCGAGATAGAGCACTACCGTGAGGTGTTGCGGGCGCTCCGCGCCCGCGGCCTCGAACCTTTTATTACAATATGGCATTTTACTTTGCCACTCTGGTTTTCTGAAACTGGTGGTTTTGAGAGAAAAGATGCTCCAGAAGTTTTTGCTCGATACTGTGGTTATGTAGCGGAGAAGTTAGGAGATTTATGCACTAATTTTTCTACCATTAATGAACCGAGTGTTTATGGTAGTAATGGTTGGCTTCGTGGTAGCTGGCCGCCATTTAAGCGTTTTGCATTGACTGATTTGGTTTCAATTACAAACTCAGGTAGTTCTTTTGAAGATAAAGCTCAAAAAGAATTCAGAAACTTGCGTTCATATTTTAAGGTGATGAAAACTTTAGCACTTTCTCATAACGCTGCTTACAAAAAAATTAAAGAAGTTTGCCCTGATTCAAATGTAAACTTTGTACATCATGTAATTGTTTTTGATTCTAATTGGAATCCCTTCAATAAAATTAAGGCACTTATTTCTAATCAACTTTGGAGCCATAGATTCATGCGTCGCACAAAAGGCCATTTTGACTCCATTGGCTTGAATTATTATTTTTATACCCAGTATGGCGATAAGCGTACTTGGCGTAAAACAGATATGGATTGGAATTTTGCACCAGAACGCATTTATGACGCATTAATGATGTTGAAACGCTACAATAAGCCAGTTTATGTATCTGAGGCTGGTGTAGCTGATGCTTTGGATAATGGAAGGGCGGAATATATTACAAGACAAGTTGAGGGGACATATCAAGCGATACAAGATGGTGTTGATGTGAGGAGTCATATCTATTGGTCACTTCTTGACAACTATGAGTGGGCACTAGGTTTTGAAAAGCGATTTGGTTTGATTGAAATTGATTACAAAACTCTAGAAAGAAAAATACGCCCTTCAGCCTACGTGTATAAAAAGATTATTGAGAATAATGGTGTAGTAGAATAGTTGTTAGAAATTAATATAGAGGCGAGCTTTGCTCGCCTCTATATAAGAACAATAATTCAAACCTATGTCATGGATTCTTCTTACAGCTATTGCCCAGTTTTTGAATGCAATCGTTGCAATTGTTGATAAATATCTAGTTACAGACAGTAAAGCCCTACCAAAGCCTTTTGTTTACGCTTTTTATACTTGTTTGATAACAGCAGCTTGGTTATTGGTCTATTTGCTTAGCTTCGTTCCAGGATTAGATAGGTTCGGTATTCCTCAGTTTTCTAATGTTATTTTCCCTACATTGGAAGTTATTATTATTTCACTACTATCAGCTTATACATTTTTTATTGCAATAGTTACTCTTTATCAGGGATTAAAGAAAGCAGATACTTCAAATGTAATGCCAGTAGTAGGTGCTGTTTCAGCAATTTCTACTTTTGGAATTTCTTGGTTAGTTTTGGGTAACTTATATCCACTTCATTATGTGGTAGGTATTTGTTTGTTGGCACTGGGTACTCTCCTAGTTTCTCGAATGGGGTTTTCAGCAAAATTAATTCCAATCGTAATTTGCAGTGGTGTCTTTTTTGGACTTCATTATATCGCGATGAAGATACTGTTTGATACAACTAATTTTGATGACGGTTTTTTCTGGTCTCGAATAGCCCTTATTTTGACAGCGCTTTCATTATTATTTTTTCCTAAGTTTAAAAAGCTTATTTTTGGAAACTCAAAAAATATCAGTCAAAAGACGAGTTTCTTGGTGTTGGGAAGTAAGATTTTAGCAGGAGTATCAGCTTTCATGATTCTTAAAGCTACAGATTTAGGAGATGTTGCAGTAGTTCAGGCACTTGATGGTCTTAAGTTTGTCTTCATTTTATTAATAACAGTTTTCTTGAGTGGATTCCTACCTAATTCTGTTAGAGAAAAAAATAACGATAAAAAGACAGTTATACGTAAATTTATGTATGTTACTATCATTTGTATAGGATTTGCTATTTTGTTTATATGAAATTAAAGCACTGGATAATATTTTTTCTAATTTTTGTTGTATCAGTTTCGTTGTTTTTATTTTTTCTTTCTAGAAAGTCAGAACCGAGCAGAATAACTTATGGCATGTCATTTAATACTTTTTATGCTGAAGAATTAGGTTTGGACTGGAAAGAAACTTATGATGCAATTTTGTACGACCTTGGAGTAAGACATTTGCGTTTGGCTGCTCATTGGCCAATGGTTGAACCTGAAAAAAATACTTACAATTTTGCTGAACTTGATTACCAACTTGATAAAGCTGAAGAAGTTGGTGCTGATGTAATTTTTGCTGTTGGCCGCCGTTTGCCGCGTTGGCCAGAGTGTCATATTCCTGAGTGGGCTAGTGATTTAAGTTGGGAAGAACAAAAAAATGAAATTAGAGAATTAATTAAAGAAGTTATCGGTCGTTACCAAGATAGAACCTCGATTATTTATTGGCAGGTTGAAAACGAACCCTATTTAAATCTATTTGCCAATGAACATTGTGGTGACTTGGATGAAGATTTTCTTAAAGAAGAAATAGCTTTAGTTAAAAGTATTGATTCAACTAGACCAGTAATGGTGACTGATAGTGGGAATCTTGGTAATTGGATTGGTCCTTACAAAAATGGTGATGCTTTTGGTACAAGTGTTTATGTATATTTCTGGAATCCTGATTTTGGCCAATTAAAGAGTATTCTTCCGTCATGGTGGTATATCGTAAAAGAGAATCTAGTAAAGTTATTCTTGGGTGAAAAACCTACTTATTTAATCGAACTTTCAGCAGAACCGTGGCTACTTGAGCCTATTGCTGATACTGATTTAGAAACTCAGTACTCTAGAATGGACTTAGAAAAGATAAATGAAATAATTGATTATGCAGCAAAAACCCGTTACGATAGGCAGTATCTATGGGGTGCCGAATGGTGGTACTGGCTTACAAAGCATGGACATAATGAGATTTGGGAAAGAGGAAAAGAGTTATTTTAATAATAAATAAGACTTATGTTAACTAATAAAATAAAAAAAATAAGCACAGCAATTCTAGCTTTGTTTGTCATGTTTTCTCCAGTTGTAGCAAGTGCTGAGACTGTTGTGCGAACAGGAAATTCTGTCACGATTGGAGTTAATCAGACCGTTGAAAACAATCTCTATGCTGCTGCTGGAAATATTTCTCTTTCTGGAGAAGTAAAGGAGGATATGTATGCAGTTGCTGGCTCTGTAACAATTAATGGTCCAATTGGAACAGACTTAACTGTATTTGGTGGAAATATCCAAACTCATGCAAAGGTTGGTGATGATGCAAGATTTATTGGTGGTGATGTTGTTGTGGCAGATGAAATTGGTGGTGATTTATTTGTTATTGCTGGTCATTTAAAGTTACTTTCTTCTGCTAGTGTAAAGGGAAATATTTACTTTTATGGTGGTGAAGCTGAGGTCTTTGGAAAAGTTGACGGTGCCTTGATAGGAAGTGCTGATACTTTTGTTATCAATGGAGAGATTGGCTCTTCTGAAATTTCTGCTCGAAAAATCACCCTCGGTGATACTGCTGTAGTAAAAGGAGACTTACTTTATAAGAGTAATTCTGATCCTGAAAGAGCTGTTGGAGCTGTGATTGAAGGTAGTGTTACAAAAGTAGGAGGACTTTCTACTGAAAATTCTTCAAGTATGCCGATGTTATTTTTGTTATCTTGGTTCTTTGCCTCTTTCTGTGTCTTGCTTTTGTTCCGCGGACTACTCGACAAATTGCTACTCGATATTAAAAACAATCCTTCCAGAACAGGTGCAGTTGGTTTGATTGCTTTTATTGTTTTGCCAGCAATTTCAGTAATGTTGATTGCTACTACCCTTGGAGCATGGATTGGTGTCGCCGCTCTCCTGACGTTCCTACTCGCAATGCTTATTACACTGGTTTTTGTACCGCTTCTTTTGGGTGGATACGTTATGGGAATTTACAAAAAAACTTATAAGGTAGATATCTGGTCTGCTGTGCTTGGAATGGCTATAGTATTCTTGTTGGCACTTGTTCCATTTATTGGAGGTTTACTTCTAATGGTTGTATTTCTACTTGTATTTGGTGCAATTATCTATTCAGTCTACAAACTTGCTCGTACTAAGTAAATCTTATTTAGCTTAAAAGATTTCGTTTGGTACAATATTGGTAATGAAGAAACCAGTTGCCTTTTTCGATATCGATGGAACCTTGTTTCGTTCTAGTTTATTGATTGAACTAGTGGACAGGATGCTGGATAGAGAAATTTTTCCAGCGCAAGCTCGAGACGATTTTGATATGCTTAAAATGCGTTGGCAAGACCGAGAGGGTGATTATGAAGATTATATAAATGCAGTAATTACTACTTTTATCAAGAATTTAAAAGGAGTTTTTTATGGTGATTTTGCAGACATTGGTAGGGAGGTTGTTGCCGAGAGAAGTAAGAGAGTCTATCGTTATACCAGGGATTTGATAGATGAACTTAAAGCTGATGGATATTATCTTGTAGCAATTTCTCAATCACCAAAAACAATTTTGGATGAGTTTTGTAAACAATATGGATTCGATAAAGTTTACGGCAGAATCTATGAAATTGGTCCAAGTGACAAGTTTACTGGTGAAGTAACTGATGAGCATTTAATTTCTAATAAGGCAAATATAATTTCCCGGGTCGTAGAAAGGGAAGGCCTGACTCTAGAGGGTTCTGTTGGAGTTGGTGATACAGAGGGAGATATTCCGCTGCTTGAAATGGTAGAACGGCCAATTTGTTTTAATCCAAACCAAGCTTTGTTTGAGCATGCAAAAAGAAGGGGTTGGGATATCGTGGTAGAAAGAAAAGATGTAATCTACGAATTGTAATTTATGGAAATAGATAAAAATGAATTTAATGCAGGAGGAGCAATGATCGGTGGTGGATCAAAGCGCTCAAATATTATTAGAACTTTGACCGCTAACGATATTATTTTTTGGGGTTCTGATTCTTTTATTTCGGTAGCGATGGCTCTTTTTGTGGTTTCTTTTATTAATGACGCCACAATTTTAAATGTTGGAATTGCTTTGATGATTCATCGTGTAGTTAATGCACTTACGTCTGTTCCTATTGGAAGATTTTTTGATAAACATAAAGGTTATATTGATGAAGTTACTGGACTCTCTTTGGCGTGTTTTTCAGCTGGAGTAATTTATATATTAATTAGTTTTTCTACCGAGATTTGGCAATTATATCTAGCCATGTTATTCCTTGGTCTGTTTTCTGCTATCAACCTGTCTTCTTGGCGAATTCTTTTTTACAGCCATATTGGACAAGGACAAATTGGGCAGACTCTTGGTGTTTATCAGATGTTGTTTTCTCTCGGAATCGGCTTATTTTTGGCTATAGGAGGCTTCACAGGAGAGGTTTATGGATATGACACTGTATTGATGGTGGGTGGATTTCTGATGATGTTCGGTAGTATTTTGCCGTTTTTGATTAGAGGTTATTTTAAGGAAGGAAAGTAGGAGATTAAAATACAAAAAGGGCGCGCCGTAGGCGCGCCCTTTTTGTATTTCTTTAATTAAATTCCAATCAATACTGGAATTACCATTGGAGTCTTGTTGGTCTTTTGCATTAAGAATCCGCTTACAGTTTTTGTAAGTTCTTCTTTTACATAATCAAGGTCAATTGGTTGCATTCTCTCAGTTTCTTTCTCAACAGTTCGCTTAATCAGATTTCTGGCTTCAGAAAGTAATTGCTGATTTTCGCGCAGGTAAACAAAACCACGAGAGATAATATCTGGTGACTTACGAAGTTTTCCAGTTTTAGTATTTACTGTCGCAATAATCACGAACATACCATCTTCAGAAAGTGTAAGGCGGTCACGAAGTACAACCTCCTGTTTTGTTCCAACAGTAAATCCATCAACCATTACAAGTTCAGTTGGGGCTTTTACTTTATGAACAGTAAGTTCACTTCCGTTCTTGATATCAATCAAAGAACCATTATCTGGCACAATAATGTTGTCACGATTGAAACCATTTTCAATTGCAGCATACATATGGCTCTTGAGATGATAGTGATGTCCGTGTACAGGGATCAAGAACTTAGGCTTAACAGCTTGTTGAACCCAGATCAACTCACCAGCGTTTCCGTGTCCAGAAGAGTGAACACTGGCACTACGGTAGTTAACTACACGAACATTTTTACGATAGATATTATCCTTCAGTAATTGAACAGCAATTTCATTTCCTGGAATAACTGATGATGAAAGTACGATTGTATCGCGCTCAGTCAAAATAATATCTTTATGCTTGTCTGTCGCCATGCGCATAAGAGCAGCAAATTGTTCACCCTGAGCACCTGTTGAAAGAATCACAATTCTGTCAGAAGGGTAATCGCCCATATCTTTAGCATTGATGAAAATCTTGTCATCAATCTCAATTAATTTTGCAGTACGAGCAATATCAATGTTTGTTTTAATACTTCTTCCTTCAAGTACAACTTTCTTGCCGTATTTTTCACAAGATTTGATGATAGAAGTTAGGCGCTCAAACTGAGAAGCAAAAGTACCAACAATTAAACGGCCAGAAGCGTCCTTGATGATTCTATCCAAAGTATCAAGTACAGCACCTTCAGGAGCGGAAAAACCATCACGGTCAGCATTGGTTGAGTCACAGATAAGAACAAGGTTATTGTCTTGTCCAACCTTTTCCCAGTCGCGCTTTTCTTCAGCTACAACATCGCCGTCCTCATGAGTTAGACGAATGTCACCTGTCAGCACAATATTTCCGTGCTTTGTTACCACAGAAACTCCCATGGCGTCAGGAATTGAGTGAGTTACAGGGAAGGTCTTAACTTCAATATTACCAACCTTGAAAGAATCACCTTCTTTCACAACATGCATATCAACAGGATCAAGATGAGGAAATTCTTCTTGACGCTTTTTAATCATCAATGATGTTAGATATTGAGTATAAATAGGTGGATTTCCAATGCGCTCCATTACAAAAGGAATACCTCCGATGTGATCAAGGTGACCATGAGTCACAACTAAAGCTCGGATTTTATGCTTTCTTTCCTCAACGTATTGAGTGTTTGGCAGGATGTAATTTACTCCTGGTGCATTAGCGGCTTCAGACACGAACTGAAAACCGATATCAAAAATAATAATATCGTCTTTAGTTTCCACAACAGTCATGTTTCGACCAATTTCTTCACAACCACCAAGAGGAACAATACGAACTGTATTTTCATCTGTTATTTCTGGGAGCTTCGGTGTTTTTTCGTCAGAAATTGTAATTCTGTGTTGTAGAGCTGGGGCTTTTGTTGAGCGGCGCTTGTTTGGGAATTTTGACCCACGACGAGCACTTTTCTTTGCACCAGAAGAGTGAGTATTCGTTTGTTTTGCTTCAGGGGAAGTCGCTGTGCCATCGCGCCCCTTGGCACGTCTAACGGTGTAACCAGCAGTTCTTGGGCCACGGAAATTACGTCGATTGTTATTGTTATTAGGTCTGCGATTGAACCCACCCTGACTTCTTGGTTGTGTTGTTTTATTTTCCATAATTAGTTTTTAAATTTGTTATTCATTTTTAAAGAAAGGCCATACTCCGCTTTCATTCATGTGCCAGTCAACGACATTGCTAAATCTCTCGCTAGATTTCTGAATTTTTTTCATTTCCGCAGTTTTAATATTTGAACGAAGTATATATTCAAATGATGGAGCAAATAGGAATATTGCCGGTTTTTCCTTTTCTATTTCTTCAGTAAAGCTTTTAATCAATCCATCTCTACTTTCGGTAGTTGTTGCTAATCTTATTTCTGAAACAATTCTGTCCACAGCAATATTTGCATAAAGAGAAACATTTAATCCCGGATCTTCACGACTTGCTGAGTGCCAGAATGGATAAAGATCGAGAGATCTTCCCAAGTCAACTCCAAACAATAGCGCTTGATAATCTCTTGGTCTAATAACTGTTTGTACCAAGTCGCTTTGTTCGTAAAATTCAAAGCTTACATCAGCACCAAGCTCTTTCCAGACCTGAATCAGATAAGCCGATATCTTGTCGAATAAAATGTCGTTAGTAGAGCGGACTGTTAATAGAAGTGGAGTATCTACTTCATCGATGGTCTTAATCCAGCGACCGTTTGTGCTTTGTCGCCAGCCACCGTCTTCTAGGACTTTTCTGGCTTCAGCAAGTCTTTCATCTTTAGAAAAATAACTATTCTTTGATGATTCTGTCCCTAGCCATGAGGTAGGAATTGGTGAATTTGCATCATGGCCAATACCATTTACAACTTCCTTCATTAATTCTTCACGATCAATACTGATATCTAAAGCTTTTCTGGCTGAGGCGTCACGAAGTGACGGATTCTTATTTTGATTAAAGAAAATAGAAAAAACTCGAGGTAAAGGTTCTGATACGGAATAAAACTGATCCTTATTTAGCTGACTAATCCATCGCTCACTTAAATAAGCAGTACTTGTTATTTCACCTTTTTGTAAGGCTGTGAAAACAGATTCTTCATTTTGATAAAACTTGATTATAATTCGATCGATATTAGCCATTTGTCGATATTCAGAAGCGGTACGAAGTTCATATTCAGAAATCAACCCAGCAGGATTTCTTAAGACTTTTTCTACTTGGTATGAGCCACTTCCAACAGGTTCAATATTGTGTTGACTAAATGGAAGTTCCTCTTCACTTAAAGTACTCCAAATATGTTTTGGTAAAATACCAAGAGTAAAGTTTTCCTGGAAAGGTGTGTACGGTTTATCAATAACAAAGTTTAATTCGTAAGTATCAATAACTTCAACAGTTACACCGCTCCAGTTGCCATAAAGAGGAGATTTTAAAGAGGGTTTTTGAATAAGGCTAATTGTAAAGGCTACGTCTTCCGCCTTTATTTTTGTGCCGTCATGAAAATATTTATCTTGTCTTAAAATAATATTATAGACACGACCGTCGTCGGATATAGTAATGGACTCTGCTAAATCGTTTTCCATTATACCTTCAGGAGAAAGTCGGGTAAGTCCACTATATGTTAGTGCGACTAAATCATTGTCAGCACGAGTTATGGCTAAAATTGGGTTAATAAATCTTGGGCTTCCAATTGCGCCTTCAATTAAAACACCGCCACTCACTGGTACATTAACTAAGTGTGAACGAGAAAAAGAATAGATTGTCCAAATTGTACTAATAAAAAAGATTACCAGTAACAGGACAAAAATCCATCTATCGGTAGGCCTAAGTGACTCAATAAAACCAAATAAACGGTCAAAAATAGAGAATCCGAAGGATTTCGGAGACGATAAATTCATGTATTTATAATTTGTTATTACGAAGGAATTCGATAACGAAGTAACTTACCCAAACTAACTAAGCCACTATATTCAAAACAGCTGCCAATACAAATAATATTGCCAAAACTATAGTAAGACGAAACAAGAAAAGTTCCGCGCCACGACGCTTGTGAAAAGAAGCAGAGAAGTTATCTCCTCCAAATGCTCCACCAAGACTCGAACCGCGCTGCTGCAGAAGAATAGCTGCTATCAGAAGTACGGAGAGGACTATCTGTATATACGGTAGTATCGGGATAATGACCGATCGGACGAATTCCATATCACGACAATATTATCATAAACTAGAAAAAACACAAAACATAAGGTCATCTCCGGTTTGGGGAAAAAGCATGTTTTTAAAGAAAAATAAGGCTTTTTGACATACCTATATTATATAAATATAATCAACTAAATTCAGGGAGTTATTGATTTTTTTTGCTGCGTTCTCTGAATTTATTGAAATTTAATTAAATAAGCTTTTTTATCTATGTCAGAAGTAAACATTAAACCTCTCGCAGATCGTGTAGTGGTTCGTCCACTGACCGATGAGGAAGCTGGAAATGTGTCAGTTTCTGGGATTATTATTCCTGAAACAGCGAAGCAGGATATGCCAGGACAAGGAATTGTTGTTGCTGTTGGTGATGGAAAGTGGAATGAAGCAGGCGCTTCACGCCTGCCTGTGGACGTAAAGGTGGGAGACAAAGTGTTGTTTTCTAAATATAGCTACGACGACGTAAAGGTGGATGGTATTGAGTATTATGTTTTAGCTGAGGCAAACGTGCTAGCTATTATTGGTTAAATCAAATTCTATGGCAAAACAAGTGATTTTTGATGAAGAAGTAAAAAAGAAACTCAAGGTTGGAGTTGATACTGTAGCGAATGCTGTAAAAGTTACTCTTGGACCACGAGGAAGAAATGTCATCCTAGACAAAGGTTATGGTGGACCGACTATTACAAACGATGGTGTCTCAATTGCAAAGGAGATTACTCTGAAAGATAAGTTTGAGAACATGGGAGCTGAAATTGTAAAAGAGGTTGCCAATAAAACTAATGATTTGGCAGGTGATGGAACAACAACAGCGACTGTTTTGATGCAGGCTTTGGTAAATGAGGGTTTTCGTCAGACTTCAATGGGCTTGAATTCTATGGCTGTTCGTTCAGGTATGGAGAAAGCTGCTATCGATGTGGTTGAGGCACTAAAAGAAATGTCTACCAAAATAAAGTCTAGTGAAGAAATAAAACAGGTAGCAACGATTTCGGCTGAAAGTGCCGAAATTGGTGAAAAAATTGCTGAGACGATTGAGAAGGTTGGTAAAGATGGGGTGGTTACTGTAGAAGAAGGTCAGTCTTTTGGAATTGAAACTGAACTAACTGAGGGTATGGAGTTTGATAAAGGCTATATCTCTCCATATATGGTTACTAATGCAGAGCGAATGGAGGCTGAATATAAAGAAGCTGACATTTTGATTACTGACAAAAAGATTTCTTCGGTAAAGGAGATTTTGCCTTTGTTGGAGAAGATTGCTCAAACTGGCCGCAAAGAACTCGTGATTATCGCTGATGATGTAGATGGTGAAGCTTTAACCACTTTTGTGATTAATAAGTTGAAAGGAGGATTTTCGGTGCTTGCAGTTAAAGCTCCTGGATTTGGCGATAAAAAGAAAGAAGTTTTGCAAGATATTGCAGTAATGGTTGGTGGAGAGGTTGTAACAGAAGAACTTGGTCTTAAGCTTGAAGATGCCGATTTGTCTCATCTTGGGAAGGCGAGTCGTGTTGTGGCGACAAAAGATAATACTGTAATCGTTGGCGGGGCAGGTACGAAGCAGTTGATTGATAGTCGTGTATCTGCACTCAAGGGTCAGTTGGAAAACACAACTTCAAAATACGACAAAGAAAAGCTGGAAGAAAGAATTGCAAAACTCAGTGGTGGTGTGGCCGTACTTCGAGTTGGAGCTGCTACTGAAACTGAAATGAAGTATCTTAAGCTTAAGATTGAAGATGCAGTCAATGCCACCAAGGCAGCGATTGACGAAGGAATTGTGCCTGGTGGGGGAACTTCTTTGGCTAAAGCTGCAGCTAAGGTTGAGAAAGATCTTTTGGCTAAGAAGGATTTAGAAAGGGAAGAATTGGTGGGTTACAACATTGTGCTTAAGGCACTTGAGGTGCCACTAAAACAAATCGCTGATAATACAGGCAAGATTGATGGCGCTGTTGTGGTAGATAAGGTTAAAAATTCTGGTAGTAATGCTGGATATGATGCCTATAAAGGTGAGTTTGTGGAAGATATGATTAAGGCAGGAATCATTGATCCTGTAAAAGTGGAACGTGCTGGTGTGCAGCATGCAGTTTCTGCTGCGGCAATACTTCTGACTTCAGAGGCAGCGATTGCTGATGAACCAGAAGATGAAAAACATTCTCATAGTGGCGCAGTGGATATGGGCGGAATGTATTAGGATTTTAAATTCTATTGTTCAAGAAAAGGGCGGCCGAAGGCCGCCCTTTTTGTTTTTGAATATAAAAATAGGCGAGGAGTAATACTCCTCGCCTAATTATTTAATTAATTGTCACATCATTTCTAATAAGAACTTCTCGAAAAATTTCTGGTAATTGTTTTGAAATTGAATCAAAATCTCTTGGGATAGCTTTTATACCAAAGACGCGCTTTATTTCACTGTTCGCCAAAAGTATTCGTTCAACTGTCAGACAATCTTCTGTCATATAACGAAGACCATTGCCAACATCGCTGTCTCCGTCGGAAGAATTAACCGTTTCAGCACAGATGACAAGATCAAACTTCATACCAGTCAAAACCATTAATCCCATTGCTTCCGACAAGTCGTTTGTGGCAAGAATTGTGAGAGATTTTTCTTCCGAAGGTCTCTCAGGATAATGTTTTTTTATGGTCTCGACGACTAGTTCTGCAAAAGTGTGTTCACTTTCGATAAGTAAAATGCGCAACTTTTTCTCCTCTGTCCAAAAAGAACTATATTGACAGTATCCTAATAATATTGACAGCTACTGTCAATATAATGATATAATCATAGTATAGAACTGTTAATTAACTTTTATTTATGAATCCTTTGATTATTTTGTTGATAGTTGCAGCGGTTGTTGTTTTTTGGGTGATTGCTGCATACAATCGCTTCGTTACTCTTGTTCAAAGAGCTAAAGAAGCTTGGGCAGATATCGATGTTCAGCTTAAGCGTCGTTATGATCTTATTCCTAACTTGGTAGAGACTGTAAAAGGTTATGCTGCTCACGAGGCTGGTACCTTGGCGGCTGTGACTGATGCTCGAGCAAAAGCAACTCAGATTCATGTTGATCCTGCAAATATTACTCCAGAGCAAATTGAAGCTATGGCAGCCGCCGAAGGAGCTTTAACTTCGTCTCTTGGTAAGTTGCTAGCGGTAGCAGAAAATTATCCAGATCTAAAAGCTAGCGCTAACTTTGTAGAGCTACAACGTGAACTTACTGATACTGAAAATAAAATCCAAGCAGCTCGTCGTTTCTACAACGGTAATGTACGTGATTTAGGCATTGCTTTACAATCTTTCCCTTCAAATATTATTGGTAACATCTTTAAGTTTGAAGAGCGTCAATTTTTCGAGTTGGGAGAAAATGAGCAGGCAGCTAAAGATCCAGTAAAAGTAAGTTTCTAATATATGACTCGCGTAGAATATAACAAATTAATACGCGACAATATCAAGGATAAAATAGAATCCTCTGGAGATTCTTGCGAGATTAAAATACTTAAAGATTCCGACTTCAGGGAGGCCTTGCTAGGTAAATTGGTAGAAGAAGCTAGAGAGCTAAAAGAAACTAAAACTCGAGAGGATTTCTTATCTGAATACGCAGATTTAATAGTAGTTTTAGATGAGCTAACAAATCTAGATGATTTTTCAGAAGCAGATATAAGATTAGCTATAGAAGAAAGTTTAAAAAAGAAAGGTAGATTTAAAAAACGCCATTTCTT
Source organism: uncultured Candidatus Saccharibacteria bacterium (assembly GCA_964601615.1). GTDB lineage: Bacteria > Patescibacteriota > Minisyncoccia > Phycocordibacterales > UBA918 > OLB19. Next base: position 255,403 of record CAZRNZ010000001.1, on the reverse strand, counting down.
GCTTTGGTCAGAATATAAAAAATAAAATGGCAACAATATATACACATAAGGACGCAAATATAAGAAAGACTTGGTTTTTGATGATCGGCTTTTTCGTGATGGTGATTGCTATTGGTTATTTCTTAAACTGGTATTTTGATAATCCCGCTATTTTGTATATAGCGATTATTTTTGCTCTTTCCATGAACATAGTTAGTTTTTGGTGGAGTGATAAATTGGTTGTATCTATGACTGGAGCAGAACCAGCTAATCCGCAAAAACACAGTCAGCTTATCAGTGTGGTAGAAAACCTTTCAATTACTGCTGGACTGCCAATGCCAAAAGTTTATGTAGTAAACGACCCTGCTCCGAATGCTTTTGCAACAGGTCGAGATCCTGAACACGCAGTGGTCGCTGCCACAACCGGTCTTTTACAGATTCTTGATAGAACGGAGCTTGAAGGAGTGATGGCTCATGAATTATCACATGTTGGAAACCGCGATATGTTGGTTTCTACAGTAGCGGTAGTTTTAGCAGGGTTTGTAGCGATAATCGCTGATCTTTTGATGCGCTCGATGATGTTTGGTGGTAGTGATCGTGGTGGTGATAGTAAGGCAGGAGTAATATTTCTCGTACTTGGTATTGTCGGCATCATCTTGGCGCCGATTGCGGCCCAAATGATCCAACTAGCAATATCTCGTAAGCGTGAATACTTGGCAGATGCATCAGGTGCACTTCTTACACGTTATCCAGAAGGTCTTGCTTCAGCGTTGGAAAAAATTTCTAATCATTCTAGACCGATGGCAAAAGCAAATAATGCCACTGCACACTTATTTATTGCAGATCCATTTGGTGATGACAAAGAATCTTTAGGGCAGAAGATTTCTAATATGTTTCAGACGCATCCACCGGCTAAGGATCGTATTCGTGTCCTGCGCGAGATGGGGAAGTAAGACTTCCAAAATTAACGAACTCCTTGTGCTTCAGAAAATTTGTTCGTCACCGTATGGATAAATACGTCTTTCTCACAATTTTCCTCCAGCACAGCGGATTTCATTTAATTTAGAAAGCCTTTACCAAAATTCAAATAAATAATGCAAATCACTTGCGTTATTTATTTTTCTTTGATATATTGCAACTCACTTGCATTATGTCGGTGGGAATTTCAACAAAATCAACTAATAGTCAGACAAAAAAAACTATTCCAGTAACAGTTTTGTCTGGTTTTTTGGGTGTTGGGAAAACTACAGTTTTGAATCATATTTTAGCTAATCGTCAGGGACTTAAGGTTGCTGTGATTGTAAATGATATGAGTGAGGTAAATATTGATGCTGATTTGATTGAAAATAATGAATTAGCCCTGGATAGAACCGAAGAAAAATTAGTCGCGATGTCCAATGGTTGTATCTGTTGCACACTGCGAGAAGACTTGCTTTTAGAGGTCTCAAAACTAACTCAGGAAGGAAAATTTGATGCTATCTTAATCGAATCAAGTGGCATCTCCGAACCACTTCCGGTAGCCGAAACTTTTACTTTTGAAGATGTTTACGGACGTACTCTTATGGATATTGCTCGTTTAGATACCATGGTAACAGTGGTTGATACTAAAAATTTCCTAACAAATTTTGATTCAAGTAAAACTTTGGTAGATGAAAAGATTGGTCTATCTAATGCTGATGAGCGTTCCATTGTTCATCTTCTTACTGATCAAATAGAATTTGCTGACGTAATTCTGCTTTCAAAAGTTGATATCTCTACTGTTGAAGAAATAAACAAAGTAAAAGGTTTGATTACAAAATTAAATCCTGATGCAAAAATTTATGAAATTGAAAACGGTAAGATTGATTTAAACAAAATCATAAATACAAATATTTTTAACTTTGAAAAAGCCGCTCAAAATGCTGGTTGGTTAAAAGAAATTCGTGGTCAACACATTCCGGAAACCGAAGAGTACGGCATTTCTAGTTTTGTTTTCAAATCATACAAGCCTTTTGATCATAAAAAGTTACTCGATCTACTAGATAGTGGTAAGTTAAAAAATATCTTACGTTCCAAAGGTTTTGTTTGGACAAATAAACAGGAAGATATCGCTTTGATGTGGAGTCAGGCTGGGAATATTATAAACCTCGACCCATATGGATATTGGAGTTTACAAGAAGATGGAAAATACAATGCTGAATAAAAGTTAGTTTTAATTGGTGTTGATTTGGATAAAGAGCTTGTTACTAAAGAACTGGAATCAGTTTTAGTTAAATAATTATGAGAATTGCATTTGTAGGAAAAGGCGGGTCAGGCAAGAGCACTTTAGCGGCTTCTTTTTCTTCGTATTTGGAGTCTAATACAGAAAAACCAGTTGTAGTTTTTGATGCTGACTTGAATATCCATACCCCAAATTTACTTGGCTTTACTTCTCCTTCCGTTAATAATCATTTATCAAATCCTGTTGTTGAAAAGGAGATTAAGAAATGGCTAATCGGTGAAAATGAGATAGATAACCTAGCTACTTTTAGAAAAAGTACACCACCAACAAGAAAATCAAATATCTTTAATTTAGAAAAAATTCAAGAAAGTCCTTTAAAAAATTTTGGAGTTTATCGTGATAACCTATTAGTTTTTGTAGTTGGAACTTATCAAGAAGATGATATTGGTGCTAGTTGCTATCACAATAACTTAGCGATTTTAGAAAGTCTTTTAAATCACACAGATGACAAGAGCGGATATATGGTGGTAGATATGGTGGCTGGAGTAGATTCTTTTGCTGGCACATTGCATGCGCAATTTGATCTGACTTGTCTAATTGTGGAGCCAACCAAACGTAGTATCGAAGTTTATGAAAAGTACAAGACTTTGGCCACCGAAGCAGGTGTAGAAGACGGTTTGATTGTGATCGGTAACAAAATCCGCGGACAAGAAGATATTGATTTTGTTAAATCAAAAATTAGTGAACATGAGTTGGTTGGATTTTTTACCGAAGACAATCATGTTAGGTTTGTTGATCAGACTGGTGAACCTATTGATTTTAAAAAACTAAACGAATCTAATAAATCTTTATTGGAAAATATTTTCAATAAGCTTGATTCATTACCAGATAAAAGAGATGAAAGATTGCAAAAAATATGGCATCTTCATAAAAAATACATTTCACAAGCTTTTATCTTAGAACGATTTGGCGATCTCTCCTCTCAAATAGATACAGAATTTTCATTTAGTCAGGTAAATACTTGACGATAGTTCTTTACAATAATTCTCACAACAAACTTCGTGGAGTCGTAAATGTCTAAAAATGTCTTTTCGGGAAATAACTCAGTAGAGTCTTTCCTTAATCCAGACAATCATCCATCACTCCCTTTGGTGGAACTGCCCGACTGTCTCAATCCTTATCGGGAAAAGAATGTTCGTATTTTTATCAAGTTGATGCATTTTTTACCTCTGGCAAATGTGAAGTCTTTGCCAGCATATAATATGCTTGATGAGGCTAAAAAAAGTGGCAATTTGGCAGAAGTTCGTTCTCTTGTAGAAAGTTCTTCTGGTAATACGGTCTTGTCGTTGGCTGTGTTAGGTCGTGTTTTTGGAATCAAAAAGACATTGGCTTTGGCATCGAATCAAGTTGAGAAAGGAAAGTTGCAACTACTACGTTTTTTAGGAACTGATATCAGAATCGTAAAGGAAGATATCTGTCCTGACCCCCGTGATCCAACAAGTGGTGTGAATCAGGCTAAAGAAATGGGTAAAGATGATGGCTGGTTTAACGCTGGTCAGTATCATAACTTGGCAAATCCAAGGGCGCATGAACGCTGGACTGGTCCCCAAATTTGGGATCAGACAGATGGAAAGGTTACTATTCTTGCTTCTGGATTAGGAACTACTGGCACGCTTTGCGGTACAGGTACTTATTTGAAAACACAGAATCCTGACATTAAAACTGTTGGGGTTGTGCGTGAACCAAATAATCCTGTTCCAGGAGTTCGGACTAAGACTCTTCTTAATGAGATTAGTTTTGATTGGCCAAACGCTGCAGACTCCTTGGTTCCTGTTAGTACTAGAGAATCTTATCAGGCCAGTCTTAATCTTTGTCGAATGGGACTGCTGGTCGGTCCTAGTGGCGGGTTTGCCTTGGCTGGCTTGCTCAGTTTTCTTTCTGGTCAGACTGATGTCAAGCTAGACAAAATGCGTAATCTAGACGGTGAAGTTTTGGTGGTCGTTATATCACCAGATAGTCCTCTCCCTTACATCGACGAATATTTTCGTTATCTGGGTGAAGATTCATTTCCAAAGATTGAAAACGAAGAGTTACTCAGTGAACCAGTAAAGCAAAATGAGACTGTTTCTCTGGAAGATTTTGATATCAACATGAGTGCGATTGATTTTATTAAACACACTTATGATGTGTCAGTTGATGTTCTGGCAGAAGCTAGTAAAAACAAAAAAGAGCTGCCGGCGAAACATCCTTATGTTGTGATTGATTTGAGAACTCAGTTTGAGTTTGATGATCATCACCTTTCTGGTTCAGACAGGATTAATTACGATGTAATTAGTCTAAATCTGGAGAAGGTTTTTGCCTCAGCCTTTTTAAAACAAGGATTAAAGCCAATCTTTGTTTGCGCTTATGGCGGAAAGAGTGCAGCTGTTGCTATTAAATGTCGACAGTTGGGTGTCGAAGCTTTTAGTCTCGACGGTGGAACTCTTGAGTGGAGTCGCTTAGGTCTGCCTAGAGTTAAAGGTATTCAATGTGAGGGTTAGGTTTTTAATGACCGCGACATCAAAGGTGTCGCGGTCATATTTTTATTTTTATGTTACATTATTATCAAATATAGATTATGAAAGGTCGAAGAAATTCCAAAAAAAGGCAAAGTATATTAGATACGTTGAAGCGATGTCATGGCGCTTTATCTGCCGCTGATTTACACAAAAAACTTCCTGACATGAACCTCACTACTGTATACAGAAATTTGGAACTTTTTGTCGCTGATGGCTTAGTGAAGAAACTGAATCTAAATAGTGACGAGGCTCTTTATGAGTATGCTAAAGAGGTACATCATCATGCTATTTGTACAGATTGCGATAAGGTAATTCATTTTACTGCACCAGATAAAGAGATAGAACAAATGCTTGGTTTGCGAGATTTCAAGGCAGATTCCATTGAAATAACAGTTAAGGGTAGTTGTCGACATTAGTCGTGTAAAAACAAATCAGGCCGGAGCTTCGCTCCGGCCTGATTTGTTTTATTCACTTTATATTTAAGCTTTTCTAACTTCCTTTCCAGGAATGAAAGTCAAAGCCTTTCCGCGACAAACTCCACGACCAGTTCTACCAATACGGTGAACATAGTCTTCAAAGGTGTTTGGTAAATCGTAGTTGATTACGTGAGTTACGTTATCAACGTGGATTCCACGAGCAGCAACGTCTGTTGCTACCAATACCTTCACTTGTCCGCTCTTAAAGCGAGCTAGTGAACGCTGTCTTTGACTGTGGTTTTTGTTACCGTGAATTGATTCAGCAGCAATTCCACTATTGTTAAGGTCGATAGAAAGTTTTTCTACACTGTGCTTCATTGCACCGAAGATGATAACTCGCTTGAATTCTTCATCTTTCATCAAATCTACCAGTGTGCCGTACTTTCCGTCGATTGAACAAGTAATAACATCTTGTTCAATACTGGTTGTTACATCCTTCTTCTTTACTGAAATAACCACTGGGTTTTTCATGAAGTCGTTAATCAATGACTTAGTTTTGTCATCCATTGTAGCTGAGAAGAATAAGGTCTGCTTTTCTGGAGTGATTTCAGATAGAATTGTCTTCATATCGTGAATGAATCCCATGTCTAGCATTCTGTCAGCTTCGTCTAGAACAACAGAGTCAATAAGATGAGTTGGAAGAATTCCGCGCTCAATCAAATCTTTTATACGTCCTGGAGTTCCAATGATGAACTGGTTCTTTCTCTTAAGCTGTCTGATTTGTGGACCAATTGGTGCTCCACCAACACAAACTGTTGAGAAGAAAGTAAAGTTCTTGGAAAGCTTCTTAAATTCATTATCAACCTGAATTGCTAGTTCGCGAGTTGGGGTAAGAATTAGAGTTGCTGAGCCTACTTTCTTTTTACGAAGTTCAATAAGAGGAATCAAGAAAGCGGCAGTTTTACCTGTACCAGTTTCTGCTAGACCAACAACATCTTTTCCGGCCAAAATTTCAGGAATTACCTGGTCTTGAATTGGAGATGGTTTTGTTAGCTCTAAACTAGCAAGAGTCTTCTTAATACGACCATCAATCTCAAAGTCATTGAAAGTGTGCTTTGGCACATATTCTGGCTCTGTAGTTGTTTCTATTGGAGTTTTGTTAATAAATTGAGTTGGGTCAAAAGTTGGGAGCTTACGCTTGTTTTGTGAACCACGAGAAAAGCTTCTACCACCTCCGTGGCTACTTCTACCTCCTCTTGATACACCGGTTGGGCGACGGTTTCGATTACGAAGACCGCGTGATTGGAAATTGTTCATTAAAATTTAGTTTAATTCCAAGGTTAGACCTCGGAAGGGAAGAATATCTTGTCGGATATTCGGGGCGGTGCAGGATTTATAAATGTCGAAATTCAAGACATATGACCTGAGTTTCAATAGCGATTGAGCCCCACACAAGATTCAAAAGCACTATAAAGTAACATATTTTTATATAATGTCAATGAAAAAGTGGGCGAGCCAAAGGCTCGCCCACTTTCTCCTCTCATTCAAACTCTTAAACCATAAACGCTACCCAAGAAAGATATCCGCCCAAAATCAAGCAAATAACTCCTGAAGCAACCATCATTTTCTCCTCCACAATCAATGCAGAGAGTTTTTCTGCAATCTTTGGTTTGAGTGTATATAAAGCTCCTTCAATCAGCATTGCCCAGCCAAGCAAACTAATGATTATTTGCGGCAAACTTTCCCAAACATTATGAAATTGCACCTGTGCCAGACCAGTAGTCATAGCAATAATAGAAATTGCCACAACCGCCATTCTGTCACGGTTGGCATTCTTATAAACAGTTAAATAATATCTGCGACTAATTATTAAACCTAAACCCGCTACAAACATTACTGGTCCCCACAAACTCGCTAAAAATATTGTTGTCTCCATAGTAGCTACTTACTTATTTTGAATAAACACGATCTATAAGTAATTGTAGCTGTGTACTTTGAGAGAGGTAGAGGAGTGTGTGTATAAGTTTAAAATTATTTGATACCAAAATTTTCTAGGACTAAGATCTCTTCGTGAGAAAGTGGTTGTTTATATAATTCGTTCACTAACCATAAACCACTATCTCTTATTTTATCTTTAGGCGAAAAAGAGCCTAGCCAGTGTTTTGAAGGCTGGCATTCTTTACATAAAGAAACTGTAGAAATAATTTTTGATTCAAAAGAAAGACGGTCTTCTTTATTTTTAATATCTAAAACAACAAAACTAAGATTTCTTTGAATATATTCAGTGACTTCTTTCTCGACAGAATTTTGTTTATTAAAATCAATAGATTCTGAATACTTGGCTTTCGCTTTTTGGGTAGTTAAATCTAATTCCCACTGTTCTAAAAAAGAATCATTTCTTTTATTTAAAATTGCTCGGCCAATGTTCTTTCTAAAAATACTTCTGTCTTTATTTTCATTTATAAAATGTTGATTTATTCTTGATATTAGTTGATTGTCTCCAGTATGTGTACCTACTCGAACAATTCTTCTGCCACTATGCGCAAATTCATCTCTTTCAAAAACTATGTAAACACCATTAAGTGGAATTTCCTTAATATCAAAAGGGAAAGTAAATATCTTTAAATTATTTACAAACTTATGTAATTTTTCGCACTCATTTTGCATAACCAATTTTATTGTTTAGATATTGAAGTTGTTTTCCAATAGATAAGCCTTCCATTGGAACTTCTAATTTTTTAAATAATTTCTCAAAGTGTCGTCTGTATTTTTTACCTGCAAGAAAAATAACTTTGTCTGAAGAATTTACTTCTCCTCTCAGTTGTTTCTCTACAACCTTAGCCCATTTTTTGTTTTCTAACGTAGTCATTTTATTTAATGTTTCGTTGTACGGCTCAAGTTTCTGTTCAAGTGAAACTAAACCGTGTTTTGCAGAAAGTATAAAAATATTGTCTGGGTTTAAAGAGTATGCAAACTCTAAACTTTTTTGAAATAAAGGACTGATATATAAATCTTTTGCTTTTGCTTTGTGTGGCAATTTCTTGCTGGAGCAAGAAATAAAAACAATAGTTTTCATATTTTAATTATAGTTCATAAAGTAAAATAATTTTATGGGACAGAGAGATTCGGCGTCAGATACAAATTCGCTGACGCTCATAAGTATCTCCTGCCCGGACATTTTCATTTTTCTCACCAGGAATGAGAGAAAATAAGAAAATGTCTTTCGAATATCTCATGCAAGCAAAGTAGTTTGCTTGCTCGTTTCCGCTAAGCTTTCGCTTCGCTTAATCTTAGCGGAAACGGAGAGATTCGAACTCTCGAGGGTTTTGACACCCTACTCGCTTTCCAAGCGAGCGCACTAGGCCACTATGCGACGTTTCCGTGTATTGCTTTGGGTCATTATGATAACGCAAAGGGGAGGGTTTACCAACTTATTAGGGGCGCAGCTTCGCTGCGCCCCTGCTATAATAAACACACTTATGCAAAGAGATGATTGGATGATCTTGTCACTTACTTTTCTTACTGGTCTAGCAATCGGTATGTATGTTTATGTGACAGTTTTTAAACCAACTTATGTACCAGAAACAATTAATGCCACAGAATCAGGTGCAAGTGAGTGGAGTATGATTGGTAAAAAAAGAATCGAAGGTGACAACAGTAGAACTGTACACCCTTCATTTCGTTTACTTGGTGATGGAAGCTATACATATATTGCAGGTGGAGTCGGTGAAGGTGCTCTGGAACAAAAAACAGGGAAGTTGTCATCTGCTTTAATGCGAGAACTTCGAGCAAAAGATGCAATTATAGAGACATATACTCCTTTCATGGATGTAGACTATTGTGGCGGTGATGTAAATGGTTTCGACTATGAATATGATGTAATCATAAATAATATTACTTACGTAATGGATAGCTGTTATACGCCACTTTCATACAATACAGAGGTTGCAGTCTTATTACAGAAGGTTTGGAGTGAAATGGCTGGTAATAGCACAAGTAGAGCTTCATATGGCAGTGTTTCAGAGTTTCTTCAGGCTTGGATTAGAACGAATCTTGGTGTAAACAACTAGTATCTGGACAAAAGCACAATATTGGGTTACTATTTCGTGCACTCAATTAACTTGGATTAAGTGCCCTTCGGGCGCTTTTTCTCTTTCTATTAAAAAATATGTCTCAGGAAATCAGAAATATTGCCATCATTGCTCACGTGGACCACGGCAAAACCACACTAACAGATGCTCTTATGGAGTTTACTGGCGCTCGTGAAGAGGGTCAGTCAATGGACTCAAACTCTATCGAAAAGGAGCGTGGTATTACTATTTATGCCAAAAATACTTCTATCGAGTATAAGGATACAAAGATAAACATTGTGGACACTCCAGGTCACGCCGACTTCGGTTCTGAAGTGGAACGTGTACTTCGTTCTATTGACTCAGTATTGTTGGTGGTGGACGCTCAAGAAGGTCCAATGCCACAAACTCGTTTCGTACTTAAGAAGTCACTTGAGCTTGGTCTTAAGCCTATTGTTGTTATCAACAAAGTAGACAAGCCTGCAGCGAATCCTGATCGCGCAGAAGAACAAGTATTGGAGCTTTTCCTGGAGCTTGGTGCAACTGACGAGCAATCAAACTTTACTACTGTTTACGCTATTGGCCGTGATGCTGTAGCAAAGCGCAGCATGTCTGATGAGTTTAAAGACCTTTCTCCACTACTTGATGTAATTCTTGAGCAGGTTCCTGCTGCTCCTATATATAAAGAAGGTGATGCTTTGGCAGCACAAGTCTTCAACCTTGGTTATGACAACTTCCTTGGACGTTTGGCTGTAGCACGTGTTTACTCTGGAAAAATTTCTAAGGGACAAAACATTTTTATAAAACATGAAGGTGAAGAAACTAAGCAGGGGCGCGTAGTTAAACTTTCTACCTTTAAGGGAACAAACCAGATTGAAGCTGAAACTGTATACGCAGGAGATATTGTTTTGATTGCTGGTTTTGCTGACATTGATATCGGAGTGACGCTGACAGATAACGAATCTACTGAGGAACTTACTGCAATTAAGGTAGATGAACCAACTATTGGTCTTCGTTTTATGCCCAACGCTTCACCTTTTGCTGGTCGCGAAGGTAAGTTTGTGACAAGCCGTCAGATTAAAGAGCGTCTCGAAAAAGAGCTTGAAATTAACGTAGGTCTTAAGGTAGATTTCTCAAAGGGTGATTCTTTTGAAGTATTTGGTCGTGGAGAAATGCATATTTCTATTTTGCTTGAAAACATGCGTCGTGAAGGTTATGAACTTGCAGTATCTCAGCCGCAGGTAATCATCAAGGAAGAAAATGGTGTAAAGATGGAGCCGTTTGAGGAAGTTATTGCTGATATACCGTCAGAGTTCCAAGGAGCTATTATCGAAAAGCTTTCAAACCGTGGATTTATCATGCAAAACATGGTTCCCAATGATAATCAGGTTCGCTTAACATTTATGGGGCCAACTCGTGGTTTGCTTGGTTATAAAAACCAATTCATCATCGATACTAAGGGTGAGGGAATTCTTGCTTCACAGTTTGTTGGTTTTGAACCTTATGCTGGTGAAATCAAGAAGCGTCAGGTAGGAAGTATGATTTCTATGGCGACTGGAAAGGCTCTTGGATTCTCACTTTGGAATCTGCAAGATCGTGGACAGCTATACATAGGTCCAGCTACTGAGGTTTACGAAGGGATGGTTATTGGTAACACCTCAAAGGGTGAAGAGATGGTAGTAAACCCAACCAAGGGTAAGCAGCTCTCTAACGTACGTGCTTCTGGCTCAGATGAAGCTATAGATTTGGTACCATTTCGCCCACTTTCAATTGAAGTTGGCCTAGAAATCATGGCTGATGACGAATACCTAGAAGTTACGCCAGAAAACGTGCGTTTGCGTAAAGCACTTTTGAAAGAAAGTGATAGAAAGAGGGGAAATAAAGTAGGGTAATAGAGGGGTTAAGATGTTAAAAGAGGGGCGCCGTAGGCGCCCCTCTTTTGTTACCCCAACCCCAATTCTTTCAAAAAGTCAGTCAATTCTTTTCCAGTAATCTTTCGATACTGATTTGGCTTTAGCTTCTCCAGTTTAATATTTAAGATACGAACACGTTTTAGGTTTTGTACTTGATATCCTAAGGCTGCACACATACGACGAATCTGGTGCTTCTTGCCTTCAGTTAATACAATACGAAAGACTTTGTCGTTTTTCTTTGAAGTTAGAGTTGGTTTGGTTTGATAACCTTCAATATCAACTCCTTCTGCTAATTTCTTCAAAAATCTACCAGTAATTGGTTTATCAACAATAACCTCGTATTCCTTTTCGTTTTCATTACCTGGTTCAAGTAGTGCACCAGTAATTAGTCCGTCATTAGTGAGGATTATTAGACCTTCAGAAGCTTTATCAAGTCGTCCAACTGGAAAAATATCCTTAATTCCGTAGTCTTTTTTGACTCGGGTAACGATATCAGTTTCTCCCTTTTCTTTATTGGGTGAGTGGGTGATGATACCAGCTCCTTTGTAGTAGGCTAGATATAATTTAGCTTTAGTAGCGTTTGGGGCGAGCTTTATCAGATCATCTTCTGATACTTTTTGGCCAATAACTGCTTTCTTACCATTAACCAACACTTTTCCTTCAGCAATAAGAACATCAGCCTCACGACGACTAGCTAGCTTTCTATCAGCTAAATATTTATTCAAACGAACCTCCATATATTCTGCTAATTGTAGCATTATCTTTTTTAAAATAAGTGAGGATAACTTATTTTAATTTGTATACAAAAATATATAAGTTATAATATTTCTTAACAATCAACACTCACTACTGGCGAGTAACTGTACATATATTGAATCAAAGAGATGGTCTATGAACCGCACGCGATTAAGTTCGTGTGGGGTTTATTTTTATGTATAGCTAAAGCCTAGTCTGTGTTATTGGGAATTAAATTAATGTGACAATATATTTTGCTGAAAACTCAATGAAATATTATCTATTGACAAATTGACTATATATTGTGTATAGTTTGGGTTGCATTGAAATACAATCTTATCAAGGTAGTATTTCGTCAATTCGTTCGTTTCGAAGGAAGGGGTTTAATAATTAAAAGTTTAATTTATTTATGTTTACTAATTCAATTAGTAAGATGTCCTTCGAGACACGCTTAGTTGCAGGTACTCTAATGCTTGCAGTGGCATTTTTATCAGCTCCATTTTTTGCTGGAGCTGAAGATGGAGTTGAACCTGCATCTCAAGATCCTGAGGTGCAAGAAGTTGTAAAAGTAGCTGAAGTTAATGGTACTGAATATGAAACAATTCATGCTGCAATTTCTGCTGCAACTGAGGGTAATACAGTGGTTCTACTAACTGACATTGAACTTGATAAGCAAGTTACTATTAAGAAATCTATTAATCTTGATGGTGCTGGTTTCACTTTGACACATAATTATGAGTGGACTGAAAATGGTATTGATAATTCTATAATTGGTGTAATTGATACACAAAATGTCTCAATTAAAGATATTACTGTTAATGGTATAAACAAAAAAACCAAACAGCATGGTGTAAATATTTTTAACTCATCAAATGTTTCTTTGACTAATGTCAATATAGTTAATAACAATCAGTCTGGTCTTACTGTTAACAAGTCTAGTGTTAATGTTGATGGTTTAACTACTTCAGGTAATGCTTGGGGTGCTGTAAACGTTGATGTTACTGGGGCTGAATTTACCCTAGTCAATGGCTCTCTTTCAGAGACTAATCAAATTTGGTCTGATGGCAAAAATGGTTATGGAATTGTTGATGCTTCAGGTTTTAATGAATATGTAGTATTTGCTCAGTCTTCTTCAAAGAAGATTTGGACTGATCGAGATTTGGTAAATAATGCTTACATTGTAAGAGGTGATACAATCACGATCTATCCTTCTATTGCTTCTGCTATAGAGAATGCTGGTGTTGATGAAGTTGTAAAACTTTCAAAAGGAGAATTCGTTGGAGATATCACAATCAACAAGTCAGTAACAATCACTGGTAATTCTTCAGAAATTAAGGGCTACGTTCTTATAACTGCTTCTGATGTTGCTCTAAATAACCTAGTTGTTGGAGGTAATGCTGATAAGCATGGTATCCAAGTTTGGAAGGCTACAGGTGTTACTCTTAATGACGTAACTGTACAGAATAACGGCAAGTCAGGTCTTCTTGTTAATGGTTCAACTGTAACTGTTAATAATTTGACTACTAAGAACAATGGTTGGAATGGTGTAAACGTTGACCGTGGTGTTAATGTTGAAACCGAGGCTAAATTAACTATTAACGGTAAAAGCACCCACTCTGATGCTGAGGGGAAGCCAGCTATTTGGATTGACGATAAAGCTAAGACTGACGTGTTTGTTGTAGATACTAATTCTCAGTACAATAAAACTGAAGTTGGTGCAGGTTTTGAATATAATCTTAAACCAGCTCCAGTTAATAATGGTGGTGGTTCAACAGGCGGTTCTCGTGGAGGTAGTCGTGCTACAACAGTAGAAACTACAACTATTCCTGAAGGACAGGTTCTGGGAGAGGCTACATCTGCTGTATCTTCATTCAAATTCAATGTTGATCTAGGTGTTGGTTCTACTCACTCTGATGTGGTTGAGTTACAGAAGGTTCTTATTGCTAAGGGTCTTCTAAATATCGAAGCTCCAACAGGTTATTTTGGCACTATGACTGAAGCTGCTGTGCGTACATATCAGACTTCTAAGGGTATTAGTGCAACTGGATTTTTCGGTCCACTTACTCGTGCCGCTATGAATGCTGAAACTGTAATTTCAACTACAGACGAAGCTGCTCTACGCGCACTTCTTGAGGCTGCTATCAAGCGTCTACAAGAGTTGCTTGGACAAACAAACTAGTTTTTACTAAGTTTCTCAACAAAAACCGTGCATTTGCACGGTTTTTTGTTTTCCACACACTATGGTTGACTATAAAAATAGGTGATATAATGAGGTTAACCATGAACGCTGAATGGAAAATTCTTGGATATAGATATTGGACGGCCTAGACCGCATGCACTAGTTTGTGCGTGCGGTTTATTTATATACAAGATTCCTTTTAGCAAAGATTACTTGGTTTTATTCAGAATTTTAGAAATCTTTATGAATTATATATTTAATTTTCCAGATTCAGTGCGAAAGACAGTATCTTTATTGGGTATTGCTGCACTTCTGGCAACTTCTTTGCCGTTTGGAGCACTGACTGCTTTTGCAGCACGTACGGGTGTAGGTGTTTCTGCTCATGCAGGAGTAACCGCTGAAGTTAATGTGCCGATACGTTTACAGGCTCAGCTAACTGATGATATGGTTAATGAAACCAATGAGCAGACTGAATTAATACTGACCGATGACAATAAAGGAGGAGTATTTACTAATGCTAATGCTTCAGAATGTACAACTGATCTTGGTACAAGTCTACAGACAAGAACTGTTTCAGATAAAAATAAGAATGAAAATTTCTGTTACAAAAATGCTTTAGCTGGCACCTATACCATATCGGTACAGGCTCAGGTAGGTGGGGTTGATAGAGGTCTTCCTGCAACAATGGTTGTGACAGTCACTGAACCAGTGATATCTCATGTGGTTACTGCCACAAACTTTAATACCCATGTAGGTGATGATTACGAGGGTATAAATGTAGGTTTTACTCTAGAGAAGGAATTTGGCACTGTTAGTGCGGTCAAGGTCCAGCTCTATAAGGGAGGTGATTTGATTGTAGAAAATAATCACAATCAAGCTCTACTTGATTTGATAAATAATGGAGAGACTTCCTTAAGTACTCCATTTATTATTAAAAATGGTACTTATACAGAAACATACTGGAATCTTGGTTCTCACACTTGGACTTCTGACGACGTTCCTACTAAGGTAGCTATTATTGTTACTTACAGTAATGGTAATACTTCTGCAGATTATTTGGTTGAGAATAGTAACTTGGTAGAACCTAATGGTTGGGATGTTGCAGATATTCTTCCTCTATTACCTTATGTATTTCCGAGTACAAATGATACTAATCGTACAGATAAACGCCCTCACGTTAATCTTCTAACTACAGGTACTGAGGACATTACTCTGGAGTTTGTTAATACTACTAACTCTTTGGCTAGATTCGAAATTCGGATTGATGGAGTTTCTGTGGGAAGCACTGCGCATCCGGTCGTTACAGGTGATGTTATTCATCCTGGACCATGTGTAGATGGACGTACTGTGCCAAAACCAGCAGAATGTGCTCTTGGTGCAGGGCCTCGGATTTTGACTTATTCAGCTGACAGTACTGTAGAAGTGCGCCTGGCACTTGGGGGAGAGCGTGATTGGGACTTTGATTGGGTTAGATTTGATGTCTTATCTGTACCAGATCCAGTACTTTCTCCGACAAAGCCATCATTAAGTGGTGATGTAATATACGATGCTATATCTCCAATACTTCCGCCTAGTTATCCAAGTCTCTCATTTCAGGCTACACAGACTTACGAGGTAGGAGATTTATTAACTTTTGCTGGGACTAATCGCAATCTCTTGAGTGGCGCTATTACTCTAACTAGTTGGGCCTGTGAGTCAAATACCTGGAATTCTGGTCTTTGTGAAACTACTCCTGGTGCGACTTTCTCTCATCCTATTACTTTGAATATCTATGAAGTGGCGGATGATGGTACAGCAGGTAATTTAATTACCTCAAAAACTCAAACATTCAATATTCCGTTTAGACCATCAGCTAATCCAATTTGTACCGATACAAACCAATGGAAAGACACTGAGGGAAATTGTTATAGCGGATATAATCATGTTGTAGTCTTTGATTTAACAGGAATTACAGTACCAGATAGTATTGTTTATGGAGTTAAGTTCAATACGCAAAGCTATGGTGACTCACCAATTGGTGTTGATGGACCGTATAACTCTTTAAATGTTGGGTTAAACACTGATGTCGCTTTGGCCCCTTACATAGGTAATGATGTAATAGACAATCAACTATTTTGGGATTCAACTTATAGTGGTCGTTTACGTGGCTTTAATATAGATAATGATTGGCCATATAGGGTGGCTGTAGCGTTTACTGCTGAACCAGAACAAACTAATCCTTCTACTGGAGGTGGAACGAGTGGTGGTGGTCGTAGAGATAGTGACACAAATACTGGCCCGATACCACAGGTATTAGGCGCTTCCACAGATGAGGAGCTATATCAACTACTTGAGGCTATTAAGCAGCGTTTGATAGAACTTTCAGTAATTGCAGCTCAAAATCAGGCTGGTAATGTTCTTGGAATTGCTGATACTGCTAATGCACAAGCAACTGATAATAGTGCATCTACTTCTACTCTTGAGGGGGTGATTGAAGAAGAGGAAATTATCGTTGAGGATGAAGATTTGGTTATAAATCAAGAAGAAAGTGATGATGAGGAAGAAGATACATTTTCTTGGTTTAATCTGATTTGGTGGTTTATCTTGCTAGCTGTCTTGATTGCAGGATATGTAATCTGGAGAAAGCGTAGCATTTCTTAATTTGTTGGCGGAAAAGGCCGGAGCGAAGCTCCGGCCTTTTTCATTTTTCTTTCATATTTGGTCAGAAAGGATGATATTATTTATGGCATGACAGATGAAATTAAGGAGGATAATACTTTAGAAGAAGATGGTGGTTTGAAGCCAAATCGTTTGCAAAGCTTCGCTATGGTTTTGATGTTGATGATGGTTCTACTTTCTTTCGCTCTAGCAAATTTGCAATCAATTGTTTGGATTAGTTCAGATTGGCTTGTTTCTACTATTTTACCGGCAGTCGTGACTGATGCTACCAACAAAGCTCGCGCTAGTGAGTCACTACCTCCATTGATCAGAAATTCATCGCTAGATGTGGCAGCACAGCTTAAGGCTGATGATATGGCGGCAAAAGGATACTTTGCTCACTGGAGTCCAGATGGAACTTCTCCTTGGTATTGGTTTGGTCAGGCTAAATACACTTATGCTCATGCTGGCGAAAACTTAGCGGTGCATTTTACTGATTCTACTGCTGTAGTTGATGCTTGGCTTAATTCTCCTACCCACAGAGCTAATATCATGAATGGAAACTATCGTGAGATTGGTATTGGTACTGCTAAAGGGACTTATGAAGGGTACGATACAGTTTTTGTGGTACAGATGTTTGGTACGCCAGCCGTAGCTGAACCAATTGCAGCAGCTATTTCACCAGTGGAATTAGTTATTCCTGAAGAAACTGTAGTTGAT
Source organism: uncultured Candidatus Saccharibacteria bacterium (assembly GCA_964601615.1). Lineage (GTDB taxonomy): Bacteria > Patescibacteriota > Minisyncoccia > Phycocordibacterales > UBA918 > OLB19. Next base: position 237,996 of record CAZRNZ010000001.1, on the reverse strand, counting down.
CCAGTAGAGGGTGAGGTAGCTGGAGTTGATACAAGTGTAAATGTTACGGATGAAGGAACTGTGGTTTATGAAAGTTACGCTGAAACTTCAGTAGAGGGAGCAGTTTTGGCAGAAGTTTCTGGTGGAGAAGTTATAAAGCAAGAACCTACTTCGTTTATCGGTAAAATTGCAACTTCACCTAGATTGTTGTTACAAATGGTTTATGCAGGAATTGCTTTGATAATATTTGGACTTCTTCTGTCTTCAATGTTTATTGAGTGGCGTAAACAACATTCAGTTCAGGTAGCATATAGTGCTGGACTTTTTGTTGTAATGGCTTTGCTTTTTGTGCTTCATTCTGTAGTAGCTGGAGGTGTAGTAATTGCTTAGTCTATGGCCAAAATATTTAGTACAAGTGATTATGAGAAAGATCATCTTTCTCTAGATATAAATAATTTTTTGGTGAAGAATCCTTCAGCTACTTTCTACATGGAGATGGAGTCAGATGGTCCGCTTGGTAGTGATGTAAAAGCGCAAGATGTCTTGGTAGTAGATAGGTCTTTGACGGCAAAAGTAAATGATTTGGCGGTCGTGACTGTCGAGGGAGAATTGAAACTAGAAATAATTAAGCAAGATATCAAAGAAGAATCTGTTTTATGGGGAGTTGTGGTAGGTCTTTTGCGGAAGTTATAATTAAATAGTGAAATATATTGGCTTAGCTGACTGTAATAACTTCTTCGCTTCTTGTGAGAGGCTTTTTCGGCCTGATTTAAGTGGTAAGCCAGTGGTGGTGCTTTCTAGTAATGATGGCAACGTTGTGGCTCGCTCGGAAGAGGTAAAAGCTTTGGGTATATCAATGGGTGTGCCGTACTTCAAAGTGAAAGATATTTTGCAGGAAAACAAAGTAGCGGTATTTTCTTCTAACTTTGATTTGTATCATGAAATATCAAATAGAGTATTTGAAACTTTAGAAAGAGAATTGGGACATGTCTATCAATACTCAATCGATGAAGTATTTTTTGAAATGGAGTTTTCTGATATAGAAACTGCGGAGGTGGAACTAATGAGATTAAAGAAGTTGGTGCAGAAACATGTTGGAATACCAATGTCTTTTGGTTTGGCACCAACTATGACAATGGCAAAATACGCCAGTAAGAAAGAAAAGCGTGGTGCTGGAGTTTGTGTCATTACCAATGAAATTTGGCAGGGAATAAATCACGATATTTCCATTGGGGAATTGTGGGGAGTGGGAAGGTCTACCGCGGATAAAATGAAGGCAAATAATATCAGTACTGTGTCTGATTTTTTGAGTAAGGATAAAGCCTTGATTGATAAAAATTTTGGTTTAAATGGTAGTAGATTATGGGATGAACTTTCTGGAATTCCTTCTAAGAAGTTTCAGTTTGGTAGCGAATTACCTAAAAGTATTATGAGTTCGCGCTCATTGGCTAAGGAAACAAAATTTTTTTCTGTGATTGAAGAAGCTATTGCTTTTCATGTTTCCAAAGTGGCGGAGGATCTACGAAAAAATAATCTGATGGCCCGAATGTTATCTGTGACAATTACTACAAATCGTCATGGTGATTGGTTATTGCGTGGTGGAAGTAATAAGTGTTTGTTGCCAAATTGGACTGATGATACAAGAGTATTGCTTGATAACGCTAGGAAATTAGCGAAGGAGATTTATGAGTCAGAAGTGCCATACAAGAAAATCGGTGTGGTGGTGTCTGATATAAAGTCTAATGAGTTTAAACAATTGATGATATTTGAATCTGAGCCAACAGAAGTGGAATCTAAAAATTCTCTAATGAAGGTAATTGATAGTTTGAATTCTAAGATTGGAATTGATGCGGTAACAATTGGTAGGTTAAAATATAAATCAGGCTGGAGTAATAGAAGGGACTTTAAGTCGCCTAATTATGTAAGTAGTTGGAGTGAATTGCCGAAGGTTGGTGGAAGATAAATAGCGCGCCGGCTTCGCTGGCGCGCTATTTAAATCTTTAGCTCAACAACTATTTACTGTGCGTTGTTTGCTTCCACTCCAAGCTCTTTCAAAATATCTACAGTCTTACGATTAAAGCGATGTTTCTCACTCAATTCAATGAATGTTGGAACGATTAATAGTTCATCAAGAATACTTTTAGAAACTGAAGAGAAGTAAACACCTTTACCTTTCTTTTTCAATTCTTGTACAGCTTCATCTAGAGCGTCCACTCCTTCAATATCGATAGAGAATAAGTCGCGCAGACGAATAATTACATTTTCAATTTGGTCAGAGTTTGCCATTTTCTTTAGGTTTAGACGATGTCTTTCGGCGTCAATGTAACCCATATTTCCAGCGACAGAATAAGTAGCAACCTTAACTTTCTTTTCCTCAGGTAAGGAAATATGTCTTTCACCACGTACATCTTCTTTTTTTCCATCGGTGAAATTCCAAATAACATCAAAACGTCCACGAGAAATCTTTTGTGCGAATAGTATTAGTGCTACAACCGCTCCAATAGTTACTCCTAGCCCAGCATCGTGGAAGATTGTAATGATTGCTACTAAAATAGCGATAAAGAAACTTTCTTTTTCGCGAGCGAAAAACTCTTTAAACTTATGAATTTCGAGCAGTCCTAAAGCAGTGTTTACCAATATAGCTGCAATAACTGCCATTGGTAGATAGGTAAATAAAGGTAATACCAAAAGAGCAATTAAAGCAGTGAAAACAGCCGTTAAAATGGCACTAGTGCGGTGAGTTGCTCCTGCTTTGATGTTTGCACCTGTTCTGATAAATACACCAGTTGCAGGTAGTCCACCAGCCAAACCACTGGCCATATTGGCTAGAGAAAGACCAAGAAGTTCGCGAGAAGAAGATGAGTCACGTCGAGTTAGTTTGTCAGCCAATTTTGCGGTAATAAGTGTTTCCAAAATTGCTACCAAAGCCACAACTCCAGAAACTTGTAGAATCCAAATCAAAGCAGAAGAATCTTTAAACAAAGCTAAGGCTTCCCAAGATACGGGTAAGATAAGTGTGGCAGTAAATGTGCCAAATTTGTCTGCCAGAGTTGTAATTCCCAAGTCAGTACCTGAAGTTAAATAACCGAAGATAATACCAAAGATGGCAGCTGGAATAACAGCTGGAATTTTTTTAACGAACTTCTTAAAAAGTAAAATTAAACCAAGGAAAATCGCAAAAACTAACACTGAAGCAAGGTGAACTTCACCAATATTTTCAATAAATTTTTCAATATCACCAGTTAAATGTCCTGTACGAGTAAGGTGTGAAAGTCCAGTAGCATCAAAAAGTTGTGAGGCAGCAATAAGTAGAGCAACACCGGCAGCGAAGCCATACATCACACTAGATGGAATATAATAAAGAAATCTGTCTAGCTTAAAGAACCAGACTGCCAAAATAATAAAACCAGTTACTAACGCAATAAAAGGTAAGACAGAAGCACCTAATCCTCCTGGTGCAGCAAGTGTAGCAGCAAAAAGAATGGTCGCTAAAGCGCCGGCTGCACCCACGATATTAAAATGATTTCCACCAAAAATTCCTGCTACCAATGTAGCAACAATTCCTGTAATAATTCCTGGGAGTGGACCAGCGCCAGAAGCAATAGAAAGAGCAATAGAAAGCGGAATAGAAATCATTGCTACAGTTAGCCCAGCTTGCCAGTTTTCTTTTACTAATCTTGTTATGTCACTAGTGGAAATATTTTTCATAAATTTAATTAATTATTAATAGTAGTCCCTCGAGTGCATATAAGCATACGAGGGACTTTTATCAAGGACAATTAAGCAGCTTCGGCCACGTCCTGTGGATCGATGATGTTTAATATGTCACGAAAGACCATTTCGATTGGTTGATTTGCATCAACCGGAATAACAGTTTGTCCTGGGAGACTGCCATAGAATTCAAACTGCTTATTCAAATTTTCAATATAACCGAGAGGATCAGTGATATTTTTTGGGAGGGTTTTGTCTGCCCGACGTCGCAAAAGAGCGACTTCAGGACTTACTTTGAGCCAGATATAAATGGGAGGTCTGACTCCAATTCCGATAACGCAGTGGGGAATAATTGCCTTATGCATCTCGAGAATAGATTTACTTTCGTTGTCTGAAGAAGCATGAACCATAGCCTCAGCAAAAGCTGTGCCGCCAAACGCGTTCATGATAACGCGGTCGCCACGCAAAAGAGCAGGCTTAACCTGTCCCTCGATTTGTTCGCTGATTCTTGACCAGATTTTCAGCAATTTAGAAAGCGGATATTTTCTCCCGCAAGTTGTATCAATTCGAATGAAACTCGTTGTGACTCGATCGACAGTTGTCGAGTCGCAAGGAACGGCATTTGAATCGTTTGTGAAATGATCTTCCAGTTTGCCCAGCATTGTGTTCTTTCCAGAACCTGTTGCGCCAACTAGTACAAAGAACCTATTTTCTGTCACTTACATCTCCTTGAGTTGTTTGTTGATGTTTCCAACATCAACGGGTAGAAATAATACTCCTACTTTTTTAACTGTCAAAGAATTTTGTGCACAATTTATTTTATTAAGTAATGTTTAATAATTATCCACTGCTATTTTAGCTATTTGTTTTGTTTCTCATGCGATAATAATTGTAAATGGTTATGCGTACTTTTACTTTTGTTTTTTTGTTCTTATTACCAGTTATTACTCTTGCACAATCAAGTGATATTTCACTTGAAGAACTTTACGCTGGCGGTCCATCTGCACCAGTCATAAATTACAGTGGTGGAAATACTGGTGATTGGTATCAGTTGCAAGATTTAACTTTTAATTGGCAATTAAGTAGCGGAGTGACAGCTGTTGCGGCAGATGTGACTTTAGCCACTGGTACTGAGCCAATGACAACTTATCGTCCACCTGTTTCTTCTGTTACTTTGAATGCGGATGATTTGACCGAAGGAACCCAATATCTCACTGTGCAGTTTAGAAATAGTGAAAAGTGGGGAATGTACTCCGAAAAAGTTATCAATGTTGACTCAGTTGCCCCAGAATCTTTTTCTATTAAAGCTGAACCTTTTACAAATGAAGGAGCAGTTGTAAGTAATGATATCGTTGTTTCTTTTGAAGCAAAAGATGCACTTTCTGGAATATCTCATTATGAATTGTCAGTAAATGGTGGTCAAAAAATGACTGTTATGTCAGAGGATGCCAAGCGCGGACAATTTTTACAGTTAGATGCTTCGAATCGTTATAATATTTCTGTAACTGCTTTTGATAAGGCTGGTAATACGAGAGAAGAATCAGTTTTTGTTCTTGGAGTAGTTTCTTCTCCAGTAAATACTCATGCGAGTGAGAGTGCTTTAATTGATAATCCAGCCCCATTACTCGTGTCTGTTTTGGCAGGTATGATGCTTTTGATGTTTGGTTATATGGTCTATGAAAGACAGCGTTATGCGGAGGCTCTGTCTGATTTACGTCGTGAGACAGGTGAAATTCACGAGCAATCTCTACGTATTTTTTCTGCTTTACGTGAAGAAATTTATACTCAAATTGGTAGTTTGGCTAAAAAAGCTCGTTTAACCAAGAAGGAAAAAGAGGTGGTAGATAATCTAAATAAAGCGCTGTCTGTTTCAGAGTCATTAATAGAAAGAGAGATAAAAGACGTCAAAAGATTGCTAGATTAACCTAATATCGTTACAATTTGGCCAATATGTTTACTTTGGATAGAGTGATTGAATACGTTTTCTTTTTTGGCCTAATGGGGATTGTTGGCTACTTATTGTGGTTAATGTTTGCACCTTTTATTACAGCTCTAGCTTTGTCAGCTGTAATTGTGACTATTTGTTATCCTTTATACCAGAAGGTTTTATCAGTAATTCCAAGGCGTATTGAATCAGTAGCTGCACTATTGACTACTTTTTTGGTTCTAGTAATGGTAGTTTTACCAATTATTTGGTTAACTTCACTTTTAGTTAGTGAAGCTGTTTCTATTTATCGAATTATAAATAACGGTCAGTATTCTTTAGCGGAAACCATTTACAACATTGAAGAATTTTCTGCTTCTGTAATTCCTGGTATTCAATTAGATTTATCTGATCATTTGGAGCAGGGTGCTAAATGGGCTGCTGGCAATCTAGGTGCTGTTTTTGCTGGAACTGCTTCTACGGTATTTGCTTTCTTTATTGCAATTATTGGTTGTTTCTATTTCTTTAGGGATGGACGAAGATTTACCAAGACCTTGATTCGTATTAGCCCACTTTCTGATATTGAAGACACTTTGATTTTACGTCGTATGTCTTTGGCTGTTCGTGGAGTAGCTACAGGTACTGTTTTAGTAGCAATTATTCAAGGTGTTTCAGCGGCGGTCGGATTAGTTATTTTTGGTTTTGAACGTGCAGTTTTACTTGGAACTGTTGTGGCTTTAACTGCGCTTGTTCCAGGAATTGGTCCTGCGGTTGTGTTTGTGCCAGCTGCTGGTTACTTAATGTTTATTGGAGAATATTTGCCAGCACTAGGATTGGTAATCTGGTGGCTGGTTGCTGTGTCACTAGTGGATAATATCTTAGGCCCATACCTAATGAGTCGTGCACATCCAATGCACCCTTTCTTGGTACTTCTTTCAGTGCTTGGTGGAATCATTTTGTTTGGTCCGATTGGATTTATAGTTGGTCCAGTTATCACTAGTGTATTTATTGTTTTGTTAGAGATTTATGCCCAGCAGATAGCACCAGATAGAAAGAATGGTGATGTATAATAATATTTACTTATGATAGATCGTACTCATATTGAGCAAATTCTTCGCTTAAATGGACTTCAACCAACTGCTGCTGATGAAGAGATTCGATCTGTTCTTATTTCTGCTCGTTGGCATAAGGAAGATGTGGAAACTGCTATTACAGTTTTGCGTGAAAACGTAAACACTCGTACTAGCCGTGTTGATACACTCCATGATGTTTTCTTGACTGACAATAGGTTAAGTCCAGAAGCTATTCGTTCTTTGCTTGGGATTGACGTTGAGCTTGGTGTTTCTGAACTGGAAACACTTCGTCAAAGCCGTCAAAATCTGTATATGTGGCAGATTATTTCTATCTTTATGATTGCTGTTGCTACAGCAGCAATCTTGATTGTGTTTATGATGTATAGCCAAAAAGTTGGCTTCTTCCATCCTTCAATGTAGAGTAGTTTTATGAGGATAAATAACAGAATTGTCTGGATAGGAATCTTGGCAGTTAGTTTAACCATTTTAGGTCTACTTATCTATAAGACCCTTATTTTACTTGCTGAAAGGGAGATTTCTTCAGGTTTCGCTTTTACTGATTCTTCCAAAGTTATTGAAATATCTGAAGCAAAGGAACAAAAAAGTATTGTTTTTGTGGGAGATATTATGATGGCTCGAGATGTAGAAAGAAGATTGGCTTATCTTGGTGGTGAATATGTTTTTGCTGGAGTAAAAGATTATTTTGCCAATAAATTTGTGGTAGGAAATTTCGAGGCTTCAATTCCACAAATTCATGAACCGACACCAAATTTTGCTTTTAAATTTTCTGTTCCTGTTGCTAGTTTAAATGATCTTGTATTAGCAGGGTTTACCCAACTATCATTAGCAAATAATCATTCTTTTGACTTTGGTGCAGCTGGTTACCAAAATACTTTTAAATCAATTTCTGATTATACTATAAAGGCCTTTGGGCATCCTTCAGCAATTAATAGTGATTCCGTAACTTATATAGATAATGGAAATAAAACGGTAGCAATTATTGGATTATCTAATCTCTATACAGCTATAAATAAAAAATCTTGGGATGAAATATTTAAAGAGGCTGAGTCAAAAAGTGATATTCAAATAGTTTATATCCACTGGGGAGAAGAATATGAGTTGATTCACAGTGTCTCACAAGAAAAATTAGCAAAGGAGCTGATTGATTCTGGTGTTGATATTATTGTTGGTCACCACCCGCATGTCGTACAGGGTATTCAGAAATACAATAATGGAATTATTTTTTACTCTTTAGGAAATTTCTTATTTGATCAATATTGGGAGGAGTCTGTTTTGACTGGACTTGCTTTGGAACTTCAAGAAAATGAAAATGGTTGGATTATTGATATTTTGCCAGTAGAGAGCGCTTCTGTTCGGCTACAGCCACAATTTATGACTGGAGAAACCAAGTCTAATTTTTTGAAAGATTTGGCCAAAAGAAGCGATATTTCACTCAAAAATGATATAGAAGCTGGTCAAATATCGTTGCAATTTTAAGCTAGCTATTCTATGCTGACGTTATGATAACAATTAATAAGTATGAAGCTTTTGGGATAGGATTTTCTGTTTGTGCAATGTCTTTGGCATTGTTTGTAATGCAGTTTAATAACACCTTTGGAAACGCTCCAAAACAAGGTGGGCAACAGCAAATGGCTTCTCTTATTATGGCTGACGGTACTGATGGGATTGGTAGTGCGCTTTCTTCGGCTATGAGTGGAAATAAAGTGAACAGTATTGTGGCAACAGATGTTGTGATAGGTAACGGGAAAGAGGTTTCTCAGGGTGATAGTGTAAGAATAAATTATATTGCAACTCTACAGAATGGTCAGGAGTTTGATAACACATACAAAAAAGGTTCAGCTTTTTCTTTTAAAGTTGGTGATAGTAAAGTTATTTCTGGTTTAAATGAAGGAGTCTTGGGTATGAAAAATGGCGGACAGAGAATCCTTGTTATTCCTTCAGACAGGGCTTTTGGTGCTAATGGATATGGACCAGTACCAAAGAACGCTACTGTTGTTTATGCGGTTGAGTTAGTTGAAGTTAAATAGTTTTAGTTGTGAGTGATTCGCCGATTAAGTTTGAGATTGTAAAACGCGCGCCATCTGGGATGGCGCGCGCTGGTGTGATACATACACCGCATGGAGATATTCAAACTCCTGCTTTTGTAACTGTTGGAACAAAGGGAACTGTAAAGAGCTTAAAGCCAGAAGATTTGAAAGATTTGGTTGGAGCACAAGTTGCTTTAGCAAATACTTATCATCTTTATTTGCAGCCTGGACACGAGACCATAAAAGAAGGTGGTGGTTTGCATAAGTTTGCTAATTGGGAAATGCCAACAATGACTGACTCTGGTGGTTTTCAGGTTTTTTCTCTTGGCGCTGCTTTTGGAAAAGGAGTAACAAAGTTTGCTAAAGGCGAAGCCGAAGAAGGTGAAAAAATTAGCCCACATGGAATTAATATTTATTCACAAGAATTGGCACAAAGTCACGGTAAGCTTTGTGTAATTGACGAAGAAGGTGTGACTTTTACCTCTCATTTAGATGGTTCAATGCATCGTTTCACTGCAGAGCGCTCAATTGAAATTCAGCATTCAATCGGAGCTGATATTATCGTAGCTTTTGATGAGTGTACTAGTCCTTCTGCAGATTTTGAATATCAAAAAGAAGCTATGGATAGAACTCATCGCTGGGCAAAGCGTTCTATCATGGCTCATAAACAAAATTATGATGCTTTGAAAAAGCAGGGTCTTTATGGTGTTGTACAGGGCGGGCGCTTTCTTGATCTTCGATCAGAAAGTGCCCGCCACCTTGCCTCGATGGACTTCGATGGCTTTGGTATTGGTGGCAGTTTTTCCAAAGAAGACTTGGGTGAATCGCTCCGAGTTGTAAATGAAAACTTGCCAGAGGATAGACCTAGACACTTGCTCGGAATTGGTGAGCCTGAAGATTTGATTGAAGGTGTGAGACTTGGTTGTGATACTTTTGATTGTGTTGCGCCAACTCGTATTGCTCGTAATGGCACAATTTATATTCATTCAAAGGACGGTCACCCAGAAACTGGTTTGAAGAAAATTAATTTAAAAAGATCAGAATATCAGCGAGATTTTTCACGAGTTGATGAGGGGTGTGAATGTTATGTTTGTCAGAATTACACTAAAGCTTATTTGGCACACCTTTTTCGTTCAGGAGAAATGTTAGCAGGACATCTAGCTTCAATTCATAACCTCTATACAATAGTAAACTTTACCAAGAAACTGCGGGAACAGATTTTGATGCAAAAATAAATAAAGAGCCATCTTTGATGGCTCTTTTGATTTTTGTTCTAGAAATGACCATTTCCACCATGGTGAGAAACTTTGGTTCCTGACGGATGGTATGATCCGGAAATGCTGCTAGAAGAAAGTCCGACTGTGGGTGTATGACCATCGTGATGGTCGCAGTAGGCTTTTATCTGGCCGTCTTTGCCTTGCTTTGCCGGCAAACAGCAACGCTCTTCTGTACGAGGGTTGCGATAGCGGCATTGAGTGTCGATGGACTCTTGTTTAGTATTATTTCCTAGATGAATACTAGACATTTAGGTACTCCTCTTGATTCTAGTGGAAACTATACTACATCTTTGACAAAAGTCCAATAATAAGGCAGTATTCTTGCCAAGTTCTTTTACAGGGAAGGAGATGAATAATGCCATTAGAAGCAGTACGTACTCTCCTAGAGCGAGAGCATAGCCGCGAGAGCTTTGCTAAGCTTATTGGGAGGTATTATCCAACTACTGATGTCAGATACAAAGACATCATGCGGGCATACCATATTGCTAAAGATGCTTTTCACGATAAGTATCGTGAAGGTGGTGATCAGTATTTTGAGCACCTGCGTGCAGTTGCTTTGATTATGATTGAACACCTGAGGGTTTTTGACCATAATCTGATTATTACAGGATTGCTTCATGATATCGTGGAAGATGTTTCTGATGAGTGGAATTACGATCGTCTAATTAAAGAATTTAATGAGACAGTCTCTGGTTATGTCTGGTGGTTATCAAAGCCTAAGTTGAGTGAGTTTAAAAGTAAGGTTGAACGTGATCGCTTTTACCATCATCAGCTTTTGTTTCGAGCACCACGAGAAGTGCTTATTGTGAAGTTACCAGATCGACTTCATAATCTGTTGACGATGTGGGATGTTTCGGGAGATAAGCGGCAACGCAAGATTGCTGAGACAGAAGATTTTTACCTACCTCTGGCTGTGCGTGAAGATATTCTTATTCACGAAATAGAAGCAGCAATTGATGAGCTCAAGAATGGAAATGGGCAACATTGATTAAAGAATCAAAGCGCGACCTTCGGTTGCGCTTTTTTTATTTTCATTATTCAGCTACACTGTAGGAAATGAAGTTTCAATTAGCTACAGACAAAAAGCCGGCTGGCGATCAACCTAAGGCAATAGAAAAACTTGTAAAAGGACTGAAGGCTGGTGCCCAGCATCAGACTCTTTTGGGCGTAACTGGTTCTGGTAAGACCTTCACTGCGGCAAATTTGATTGCAGAGATGCAAAAACCAACTTTGGTCATTGCTCACAATAAGACTTTGGCAGCACAGTTAGCTCAGGAATATAAAGACTTTTTCCCGAATAATGCAGTACATTACTTTGTTTCTTACTATGACTATTATCAGCCAGAGGCATATATGCCAATTTCTGACACTTACATCGAGAAAGAAGCACAGATAAATAAGGAAATTGATAGACTGAGACACGCTTCTACTCAAGCTCTTTTGACTCGTAATGATGTGATTATAGTAGCTTCAGTTTCTTGTATTTATGGTTTGGGTTCTCCAGCAGAATACGAAAAGATTCACAAAAAAATTGAACGCGGTTTTGCAATCAATCGTGCTGATATGTTACGCCTTTTGGTTTCAATGTACTTTGAACGCACGACTGCTGACTTAAATCCTGGAACATTTCGCGCAGTAGGAAACACTGTGGAAATAATGCCGACTAACGAGAAAGTTATCTTCAGATTAAGTTTTACTGGTGATTCTGTATCTAATATCACCAAGATTGATGCAACTTCTAGAGCGATTATTGAAGAACCTGAGGCATTTTTCCTTTTTCCTGCCAAACACTTTGTTACTTCTGAAACTGAACGCGACAGAGCGGTTGCTGAGATTAAACTTGAACTTGAAGAACAGTTGAAAGTATTTAAAAAAGAAGGGAAGCAGCTTGAGTATGAAAGATTGAAACGTCGTACTGAGTATGACTTAGCTATGATTCGTGAGGTTGGTTATGCCAATGGTATTGAGAACTATTCAAGACATTTTGATGGACGTCTGATTGGTGAAGCTCCATATACTTTGCTTGATTACTTTCCAAAAAAAGAAGATGGCACAGCAGACTTTTTGACTATTATCGATGAATCTCACGTAACCATTCCACAAATTGGTGGAATGTATGCAGGAGACCGTGCCAGAAAAGAAACATTAGTGGACTTTGGTTTCCGTTTGCCAAGCGCTAAAGATAACCGACCTTTAAAGTTTGATGAGTTTGAAAAAAGAGTAGGGCAAAGAATCTATACTTCAGCTACACCTGGAAAATATGAATATGAAAAAGCCGAAACTACTGGATTCCCTATGGTGGAGCAAATTATTCGTCCGACAGGTTTGATTGATCCAGAAATAGACCTTAGACCTATTGTAGAGAAGGGGGATTTCCCTGGCCAGGTAAAAGATTTTATTGCTGAGGCTGAGAAAATAATTGCTCGCGGAGCTCGTGTTTTGACTACAGTACTTACTAAACAGATGGCTGAAGATTTAGCTGACTTCCTGGAAGATAAAGGAATTAAGACAAAGTATATTCACTCTGATGTAGAGACGTTGGAGCGTATTGAGATTTTGACTGGTTTCAGAAAAGGAGAGTTTGATTGTCTTGTGGGAGTGAACCTTCTTCGTGAAGGTTTGGACTTGCCTGAGGTTGAGTTAGTAGCAATTCTTGATGCTGATAAATCTGGTTTCTTGCGTAGTGAGACAGCACTTATTCAAACTATTGGCCGTGCGGCACGTAATGTAAATGGTCGTGTAGTGCTTTATGCTGACGAAATTACGCCAGCTTTGCAGTACGCAATAAGTGAGACAAATCGTCGTCGCGAACTACAGCTTGAATACAACAAAAAGAATGGTATTACACCTCAGACTATTAAGAAAGAAATTAAGTCTATCGCTGACCAGCTTCGTACCGATCATGAAGAGACTATCAATACTTTGCTGGCGGTAGATATGGATCTTTTCAAAAAGAATCCAAAGAAAGTATTGAAAGAAAAACGCCAACAAATGGAAGAGGCCGTAGCAATATTAGATTTTGAAACTGCTGCAATTATTCGTGATGAGATAAAAATCATGGAGGAATTTGCAAATAAGAAAGGGAAGAAGAAATAATGGTTTTAGATTTTGATTTATTTATAATTTTAATTTTTGTTTTAATTTGGATATTTTCTAAAGATATTTGTTAAATTTAATTTTCCAAATAATTCAATAATTTTATATATTAAAAATAGACCCCAAATTTAAATAAGATTTATATATGAAAACATTTTTAAAAATCACTGGATTGATATTTATGATAAGTCCCTTATTTTTATATCAGTTTATTCACGGAGATTATGATAGATATCTCTGGATTATAAATGGCGCTTTTCCATTTAGTTATTTGGGTGGTATGTCTTTGCAGTTGTTAATGATGGCTTTGTTATTCTGTGTTGGAATTGTACTTGTTTTAGTTTCTTATAAATTGAAAAATAGGGGATAGAAAAAGGCGGTCGCATAGCGACCGCCTTAATTTATATTTCAGACATCATCTGGAATACCAAAACCATCAAAATAATTTTCAGAGACAAAGCCATTAAGTCTCTTCGATACAACTCCTAAAGCTTCTGCAATATCTCGAATACTCGAGTGTTTGTGGGCAGCTATCGCTATATCATGCGCGTAGTTTGCTATATTAGCAGAAAGCAAACCATAAAATATTTGTAACCGGTTATCATCTGGTGAAATAAATGAAATTTTCTCAAATACAACATCTGGTGAAAATACACTTATACAAGTAAACAGCTCGTTTGTTACAAGTTTGTCCCACCATGTTAGGCCATTTTTATTAGATAGAGGATATAAATAGGCATGACGTTCTTCCCAACTTAGAAGGGTTGTTCGAAAATTACCTGCTATATCTTTTCTCCAAACCTCGAATTTAATTTTTCCGAGACTAACTACTGATATTCCAGTTTCAAGCCAGTAGAAATTTGTTCTTGTTGAATCAGTGAATCCAAACAAAAACACGTTACATCTAGGTCTATTATATTTATCTTTAAAAATTATTAAGCGGATTCCAATTCTGGTCTCAAGTTCTTTAAGGAACTTTTCGTCAGATAGGACCTGTTCAGTTTTGGTATTTAAAGTACTGCTCATCTTTTCCTCCAATGGCTCGACATCTGCCGGCTATGGTTTGAGTGAGACCCTGCCTAGAGGGCGACAAGGGAACACTATCTATTAAAATTAGCTCTGTCAATTTATATTCTAAAACAACCCACTGTCCACATTGTAGATATATCAAATAGTTTATTAAGCTTATATAATTCACCTAATATGAAAATAAGCCTAAGCCTAATAACAAAAGTTATTTACATTACCTTAGCTATTGTGGCTGTTATTGCAATTGCTTTTATTTCTTTCAATGCATACACAAACTACAAAGCAGGAGAGGGTATTATTTGGAGTACTCTAGATAGTGATCCTGAACTAAAAGCAAATCAGCAATATGTTAGTGGTGATAAAGATGCTGAATTATCTGGTAAGTTATTCCTTTCGTTGGCACCAAATATTACTGAGAAAATTACTACAGTGCCTTTCGTGTTTGATTTTGAAAGAGAAAGGATTGTATACACTGAATTAGACTATTATGGGGATAATGGTTATGGCCTTGCCAGAGATGTTATATTCTCACCTGATGGGAAGTGGGCGGCTTTTTATGGGGTCACAGCATCTGATACAAAAATAGGAAATTTTGATCCAAATTCTCTAACTGGTTTTCAGATGTACCTATCCCCAGTAAAAACAAATGGTTCTGCTAGTGACAAAGATAAATTCCAAGAAATCAAAGACAACGCTAAAAGAGTATCTTTTGTTTCAGGTAAAGCAAAAACATTAACTGGTGTTAACAACAATGGAGAAATACTAATGCATTCTCTCGATAACTACCCTGGTGATCAAAATCACATTAGACCAGCAGAGGAATATACCATTAGATTAATCTCTACTATGGGTGAAACAGTAATTGGCAATGGTACTTATCCAAAATGGATTACCAATGACTTGATTGTTTATTTTAAAAATGATGGTGTTTATTATAAAGTCCTCAGCACTGGTTTAGAGCAAATGCTTATTCCGTACAATAGTAATATCTCTATCCAAATCAACTCTAAGATGGGTGTATCCAAAGACGGCAAACTCTTAGCTGTATCAATCCCTGATGCTAAGAGACTACATATATTTGATATTGATATAACTAGTCCAATTAGTATTATTAATCCTAGAGTAGACTTCGATGCCACTGGTTTTTGGCCAGTATTTTCACCAGATAATAAATTCATTGCCCTGCAAGAAGTTGATTGGAATGCTTTTTCATCCCAAATGGTAGTAATAGGTGATCCAAAACCATCCTTAAGCATCTGGCGCTTAGATGATTTGAGTAAGGTTCAATACTCTATTGATTTGAGAAGTTTCCGACAGGATCATGTCTTTGTTAGTGATTGGGTAGAATAAATTATATATATGATAAATTATTTAAGAAGTACATTTGCTAATTCATCATTTTTTTATGCTGTATTAGCTTTTATGGTATTAGTTTTTACCTATACTTTAATACCAGCTGATGTTTCTTGTGCTATAAGTCTTAGTGACTGGGAAGATAGATGGGTGTCTGAAGGTGGTTGTTCTAATGCTCTGAGTAACGGCGGCGGCGGTACTAGTGGTAGTGATGATGATAATAGTAATAATTCTGGTTGTTGGACTTTCGGCACTTGCCCTTGTGAATATTACGGCAACTGTCCAGTGGTAATTGAAATTCCACCACCAGAACCACCACCTACTTGTGAACAATTAGGTACTTGCCCTCCTATTATTTCTGACCCCTGTTGGGCATTCGGCACCTGCCCTCAGCCACCAAATGTTTGTATAGGTAACTGTGACGGAAGACCTCAGCCTCCAGGTCCTGGAGGCGGCGGACCAACCCAACCACCTGTCTACTACGACCCAGTAGGTGACTGTCAAAGGAGTGGTGGTTCATGGAGTGGAAGTAGTTGTTATTACCCACCCCCACCTCCTTCAGTTAGCATCAGTGCTAACCCAAACAGAATCATCTATGGAGGCAACTCAGTTATTAGTTGGTCTGTATCTAGAGCAAATAGCTGTCTAGGAACAGGTGACTGGAGCGGTAGTAAGTCAGCTTCTGGCGGCTCTGAGTTAAGAACAGACATTAGATCAACCCTAGGATACTCACCATACAGAATATCTTGTAGCGGAGAAGGTGGTAGTGCTAGTGCAAGTACTAATGTGGTAATTGAATACGGAGTAGGAGCAACACTGACTGTTGACAGAGAAGTTGTCCGACCTGGTGATACAGTTACATTAACCTACGACATTGGTACTAGCTTAGCTCACACTTGTACACTAAAGAAAGGTAGTATAGTTATTCTAGACAACCTACAACAAACTGGTACATACAGAGACTTATTACAAAGAGGTGAAATCGATTACCTCTTAGACTGTCCAGGTAACCCTGCTTCAGCTAAGGTAAAGGTCTTACCAGAATTCCAAGAGACTTAATCATTAAGATCAAAAAGCCACAGATTGTTCTGTGGTTTTTTGGTTGATAAAACGTTAAAAATGTGCTATAATATAAAGATGGGTAGATGAGAGTAGGCGGGTGCTTCGCGCCCGCCTTTGTTTTATGTTAATATCCTAATTGCTCCTTGCTCAAAAGAGCGCAACAACCAATTGCTTGAAAGAGTCCCGCCTCAGGTTGTTTGTTTAAGGAGAAAACCCGATCTATTCCGATTGATCACGGACAACTGACTAGAAATAGTCTGATATATCATTCTTCCGATAGAGTGATTTAACTTAAGGGTGCACCCATGGTGCACCCTATCTTTTTTATAGATGCTATTGTATTCTATAAACACTATATAAAACCTTCGGCACCAACCGGAGGTAAGCGCGTTGTTTGGTTAAATATTTATAAATATGGCGACAAAAAAGACAAAAACTACTTGGGAAGTAAAAGGTAAAGGAGAAAGCGATAATAAAATCGTAGTGCGTGGCGCGCGTACCCATAACCTGAAAAATATATCGGTAGAAATGCCGCGTGGCAAAATGATTGCTATTACAGGCCCTTCAGGGAGTGGTAAGTCCTCGTTAGCATTCGACACAATTTTTGCCGAAGGGCAAAGACGATATGTTGAATCACTTTCTGCCTATGCTCGCCAATTTCTTAATAAACTTCAAAAGCCAGATGTTGATGAAATAAGTGGTTTGTCGCCGGCTATTTCTATTGACCAAAAGTCAGCTAGTCGAAATCCTCGTTCAACAGTGGCAACTATTACGGAAATTTACGACTATCTACGTATTCTTTACTCACGTGTTGGTCAACCTTATTGTCTCAATGAAGATGTGGCAATCGAAAAACTTTCACAGGATGAAATTTTGAATATCATTCTTAAGTCAGTGGAAGAAAAGGAAGTAAAAGAGGCAAAAAAAGAAAAGGTGCTTGGTATTGAAGTATCAAAAGGAAAGGTTGGAATCTTTGCGCCACTGGTTGTTGGTCGTAAAGGTGAGTACTATCAATTGCTTTATGACTTGTTGAATAAAGGTTACGAAACTGTAAAGATCGATGGAGAAATCAAACAGCTACGTGAAAGAATTGAGTTGAAAAAAACTGCACGTCACGATATTGATGTATTGGTGGATGGAATTTATGTTAGTGAATTTACCGATGATCCAAAGAGTTCTCGAGAGCGTTTGAGTGAAGCGGTTGAATTGGCACTTAAAGAATCTAATGGTTTGGTGAAGATTGAGAGTCCAGATGGAACTGAACGTATTTTGTCTGCTAAATTTATTTGCCCAGTTGACGGTTCTTCTTTTCCTGAAGTTGAGCCAAGGCTTTTCTCTTTCAACTCTCCTTATGGTGCTTGTCCAGAATGTAACGGTTTGGGAGTGGTGGGAATCTTCCAAAATGATGAATGTCCTTCTTGTAAGGGTGAGCGTTTGCGTCCTGAGGCATTGCGTGTGTATTTAGGTGGTGATCCAAAAACTGGAAAAAATATCGTTGACTTTACTTCAATGACAGTTAATGAAGCGAGTGATTTTATTGCTAGCTTGAAACTTTCTAAGAAACAGCAAGATATTGCTTGGCCGGCTCTGCGTGAAATTATTGAGCGTTTGGAGTTTATGCAAAACGTGGGTATTGAGTACTTAACTCTGGGTCGCCGAGCCAACACTCTTTCTGGTGGAGAAGCGCAGCGTATTCGATTAGCTTCACAGCTTGGTTCTGGACTTGTAGGTGCACTTTACGTGCTTGATGAACCGACTATTGGTTTACATCAAAGAGATAACGATAAGTTAATTGCTACATTAACTTCACTACGAGATCTTGGAAATACAATTATTGTTGTAGAACATGACGAGGATACTATTTATGCAGCAGATTACTTGATAGATATTGGGCCTGGTGCTGGTATCCATGGTGGAAATGTAGTTGTTGCAGACTATCTCGGTAAACTTTTGTCAGACAAAGAAAATGAATCTGGTTCAGTAACTTTGGATTATCTTCGTGGTGATAAAAAAATTGAAGTACCAAAACGTCGTGACGGAGAGAAAGGAAAGATACAAATAAAGGGTGGTAAAGCATTTAATATCAAAAATATGAATGTGGATATTCCTCTAGGAAGACTCATTGCTATAACAGGAGTATCTGGTAGTGGAAAGTCTACTTTCATGTATGAAATTCTTTATAAGAATCTTCAAGCAAGGTTAGAGAGAAAATATCGTACTGCAAAAACTTATAACGTTTCTTCAATTACGGGTACTGAGTATCTTGGTCGTTCTGTTTTGATTGACCAATCGCCAATTGGTCGTACGCCAAGGTCAAACCCTGCTACTTATACTGGAGCATTTACACACATTCGAGATATGTTTGCTGCTACAAGCGAAGCTAGAGCACGTGGTTGGAAGCCTGGGAGATTTTCTTTCAATGTGAAAGGTGGTCGCTGTGAGGCTTGTCAGGGAAATGGAGAAATTGCGGTAGAAATGCATTTCTTACCGACAGTTTATGTAACTTGTGATGTCTGTGACGGAAAAAGATTTACTAAAGAAACTTTGGAGGTAACTTACCGTGGGAAAAATATTCATGAAGTCTTACATATGACAATTGAAGAGGCTCACGAATTTTTCATCGATGTGCCAGCTATTTCTGAGCGTTTATTTAGTTTGCTTAATGTTGGATTAGGTTACTTGGAACTTGGACAAAGCGCTACAACCCTTTCTGGTGGAGAAGCACAACGAGTAAAAATTGCTTCGGAACTTTATCGTCCACACACCCAAAAGACTATTTATCTTTTGGACGAACCTACGATTGGTCTCCATTATGAGGATGTTCGAAAGTTGATTGAGATTCTGCAAGAATTGGTAAATCGTGGAAATACTGTGATGGTGATTGAACATAATCTTGATTTGATTAAGTGTGCTGATTATTTGATTGATATCGGACCAGAAGGTGGACAAGGTGGTGGACAATTGATTGCCAAAGGTTCTCCCGAAGATGTGGCGAAAAATGAAAAGTCACACACAGGCAGGTATTTGAAAAAGATGTTAAAGAAGTAATATTAAAGGTGGCGCTAGCGAAGCTTGCGCCACCTTTCTGTCATGACTAAAGAAGATTTAAAAAAGAAAAATATCCCCAGTTCACCCGGAGTGTACTTTTTTCTTGGTACCAGAAAAGATATTTTATATATTGGAAAAGCTACTTCGCTCAAGAGTCGAGTCGGAAGTTATTTTGGTTCTGATATCAGAGAAAAGCGTTCAGTATTAATAGAAAAAATGGTAGAAGAAGCCAAGACTGTCGAGTGGACGGTGACTGATTCTGTGCTTGAGGCAATGATTTTGGAGACTAATCTCATCAGAACCCATAAGCCAAAATACAATACAATCTCCAAAGATGATAAGAGCTACAACCATCTTATTGTTACCAATGAAGAGTGGCCAAGAGTTTTAGTGGTTCGCGGTAAGGATTTAGATGATTATGACGCCAGTTACCATTTTGGTCCATTTCCTAGTGGAATGCTTTTTCGTGAAGCTTTAAAAATCGTTCGTCGTCTATTTCAGTTTTATGACATGAAGAGACCTGTGGGCGAAGAGAAATCTAAATTAGAGAAAGGTAAAATAGACTTTAATCGCCAGATTGGTTTATATCCAACCGAACAAAACAAAGAAGATTACCTTCTCGCTATTCGACATATTCGTCTTTTTTTTGAAGGAAAAAAAGGTCAAATAATCAAGGAGTTAGAAAAAGAAATGCAAAAACTTGCTAAAACCGAGAGGTTTGAAGAAGCGGGTGTTGTAAAAAAGAAGATATTTGCACTTCAACATATTCAGGACATTGCACTTATTAAAGATGATTCAAGAATTTATCGTGATGAAAATTCCGTAAGAATTGAGGCTTATGATGTCGCTCATTTACAAGGGGACGATATGGTTGGTGTGATGACTGTTGTTGAAGGTGGGGAAATAAAACGTTCAGAATATAGAAAGTTCAAAATTCAGAGTGTTACTGGAGCAAACGATCCTGCTGCATTGCGAGAAGTTCTGGAAAGGAGGTTGCATCATGATGAATGGCCTATGCCACAAATTATTGCTGTGGACGGAAATACTATTCAGAAAAATGTAGCTGAAAGGATTTTACGAAAGAGGGAATTAGTTATTCCAGTTGTAGCGGTCGTCAAAGACGACCGCCA
This sequence comes from uncultured Candidatus Saccharibacteria bacterium, assembly GCA_964601615.1. GTDB lineage: Bacteria > Patescibacteriota > Minisyncoccia > Phycocordibacterales > UBA918 > OLB19. The sequence continues at coordinate 217,266 of CAZRNZ010000001.1, read as the reverse complement.
CCGACCAGTCCGTATCATAGGCCCACAAACTATTTTAAAAAAACATCATGACGCTATTTTGCTTGCCAACGCAGAAGCTCACCGTTTTTCTATCGGATATCATCGTCAAAAACGCAACTCTAAATTTAAATAGGGTGTTATAATCAATTAATGAGAAACCTAAGGGTTGCAGTCTTAAGAGGTGGGCCAAGTAGTGAGTATGAAGTTTCGCTCAAGACTGGTCGTGGAGTTTTAGATTCTCTTGCTAGGCAAGGAATTTCCACTGTGGATATTTTGGTTAATCGTCAGGGAGAATGGTTAATAAATGGATTTGTAAGAAAACCAGCCGAAGCAGTTGTGGGTGTTGATGTTGTTTTTATCGCTCTCCATGGTACTTATGGAGAAGATGGAACTGTGCAAAGAATTCTTGATTGGGTTGGTGTTCCATATACAGGGAGTCAGTCATATCCATCAGCAATTGCAATGAATAAGATCTTGACGAAAGAATCTCTCAGGTCAGCTGGAATAAAAATGCCAGCACATCTACGAGTTAGTCGGGCTAGTACAGATATTAGACGTGTAGCAACTTCAATTGAGTCTTTGTTTGGTCCTTCTTATATTGTAAAGCCAGTTAATGGTGGCTCGTCTATTGATACGTATCGGGCAAATGGAGTACATGAATTAGTCCGTGCCTTAACAGATTCTCTGAAAAATAATGAAGAAGTTTTGGTGGAAGAACTAATCCTTGGTAAAGAAGCTACTGTAGGAATTGTTGAAGGACTGCGGGGTGAAAAATATTACAGCTTACCTTGTATAGAAATAATTCCGCCGGCTGAGTATGGTTTTTTTGATTACGACGTAAAATATAATGGTCAGACCGAAGAGATTTGTCCAGGTAGGTTTTCTAGAGAAGAAAAAGAGTCCTTAGCAAATGCTGCTCTTAAGGCTCATAATATTTTAGGATTAAGGCAGTATTCCAGAAGTGATTTTATTGTAAATAATAAAGGAATTTATTTCCTTGAAACAAATACGTTACCAGGATTAACAGAACAATCTTTGGTACCTAAAGCACTTTCTGCGATTGGTCATAGTTATGATGATTTTATTGTCCACTTAATTGAAACTGCTAAGTGTTAGTAATTCACAGTTTTGTTATGGACAGATTATCTTCTGATGTACATAATTAACCTAATGAAAAATGAACAAATAATTTTAGTTGTTTTGGCTTATGTGATTGGTTTCACTACGGCATTTATAGCTTTTTCTTTAGATAACAAGAAAGAACATATTAACTTTGTTGAAGCTGTTGATGTTAAGAGGGTTGCTAATGTTGCTCAAGCTTCCTCTGTTAGCATCTTAAATAACGAAGAAGGGTTATTTGTGTCAAAGGATGGCGAAGAAAGAATTTTGAGCGGTAAGGTTTTGGGTGTTTCTACAGAAGACGGTTTCCATACAGGAATTGCATCAACTAACATTTCACCAGATGGTTTATATGTTCATTACTGTGCTGAAATGGATGAGGGAGATAACAGTTGTGTAAATTTTATATATTCTGTAGCTGAAGATAAGGTTTTTAAACTCTCATTTGATCAGGATTTGTCTGTTAGTTCAGACACCAATCAGAATGTTTTTTGGTTGTCTTCTAATACTTTATCTATTTCAGGTCATGAAGTCAGTGCAGCTAATAACTGGAAATGAGATTGACTTTAGTATAATAAATCAGTAATATAGTCGGGTTACTTTCAAGTAATCTTACATGGGCCCGTAGCTCATCTGGTAGAGCGCCTCACTTGCACTGAGGAGGTGGCGGGTTCGAGTCCTGTCGGGTCCACAGTAAAATAACAACCTCTGACTTTAAGTCAGAGGTTGTTATTTTAAAATATGTCCAGATATACGCATGTTATTATTGGGTAATGAAGGATATACCTTTACTTCAGAAACTTCAGAAAGAAATAACAATAGGAAATAAGTTGATGATGGATTCAGCGCTTTGGATAGCTATGATTTCTGTTGTCTTTCAGCAAAGTTTAGATTATTTTAAATTTCATGACGCTCCAGCTTTTTATTCTGCAATAGTGATGCTGATTGGCGTTACTTTATTTTGGTTTCAAAAAGATAGGAAGATAAGCATCTATATTTTCTCGTTTGGTCTTTTAATAAGTTTTATCTTTAGTTGGTATTCAGCCGCAAATCATACATACTTAGCTGTTTGGGCTTTAGTTCCTGTAATTTTTTCAAGTAATTGGTGGAAAGATGTTGTTTATACAACTTACATCAGACTAACTATTGCTATGGTAATGATTGTTGCTGCATTACAAAAAGTAATTTCAGGGACATTTCATGATGGTTTATATATTAGTTGGTTGAGCAATAACGGTTCTTCTACTGAAAGGGTATTTAACTTTCTTTGTCAGCCAAATGAAATATGTTATTGGTATGTCTTATTAGCTTGGGCAGCTATTTTATGGCAATTTATTGTGGGTGTTTTTTTATTGTTTGGTTGGAAGAATTGGTTTGTTTTATTTTTAGAATTCAGCTTCCTACTATTTGTTGGTTTTTATGCAGACGAAATGAATTTTCAGGTATTAAATATAGCCCTTCTATGTATGGCTTTTAGATTTGGTATGAAATATTGGATGGTACTTATCTGTATAAGCTTACTTATATTAGATCTTTTTTCCATAAGTAGAATAATTGATTATCTTTTTTAAACTTTATGAAAATTACTAATAAACAAATTCTGATAGTAATATTTCTAATACAAGCTGTTTGGTTAGCGGTTCATATGTTTTTGAATTACAACGATCTTTTAAACCCTTGGAAACTCGGAGGATATTCTATGTATGTAGAACCCAAAAGAATAGTTACTGTCGAAATTGTTTCTAAAAATAATAATGATTATATTTACAAAGGTTTTGTACATTCAGGTGGTTTTATTAAAGAAAATTTCGACTTTAATTTTTATTGCAAAAAACCTTCTGAAAAATCAATAAGACGTCTAATTAAAGACAATCCATTTTTGATTGATAAAGATTTTGATTTGTTGATTCATTCACCTGTATTTACCGAAAAGCCAGGTAAAAAATTAAGAACAAGAATAGCTATTTCCTGGCCTTCAAGTAATGAGATAAAATACACAATGAATGTTTGTGATAAAATTTTTCCTGAAAAAATAATTTCTATTTCAAGTACTTACTAATTTTAAAACGATTTTTAGAAAGGAAATCATATAAAATATCACCAATTCTTTTAGGTACTAAATTACTGAGGTAAGCAATTTGTAGCCAAGGAGATTTCATATTTTTCCCAATCTCGGTAATTGCTTGCCATTTTGTATAAATTTTTCTATCAGAAATAACAATCATAGATTCTGGATTTTTAAAGTTAATATTTAAAAAAAAATTATTAGACAAAGACAAGGCTTCATTGTTGCTGATATCAATAAATTCAATATTTTTACCACTTTTAGTATTTATTGAGACAAAATCGATATATTTTCGACATACTCCACAGGAATCTTGGTAAAGAATTATTAGATTTTTCATCTTCTGATATATTCTACTATATCGTTCTTTGTGTTAGTTTTTGGTGATATAATTACTTTAATTAAAAAATAAAATAAATTTATGCGTAATCCAATACAACTCTTAAAGGATTCATCAAATATCTTTTTTGGTAATCCCTTTTTGTTTATCGGTATAGTTGCTGTCCCAATGATTTTATCAGTTATTGCAACTTTGTTTGAACCGATCCAGGATACGGCTGTTGTCAGCGTTTTTGATTGGATGTTGTTTGGTCTATTAATGTTGGTAACATCAGTCGTGAATATATTTATGGGCGCTGCTCTTGTTTTGGCAATAGATAACCCAAATCTGACAATTTCTTCAGCTTACGGTAAGGCAAAAGGATTTTTTTGGCGTTACATTGGCCTATCAATTTTGATGACCGTTGTTCTTACAATTGCTTATCTTCTTTTGATTATTCCAGGAATCATACTTTCAGTTTGGTTTTTGTTTGCTGCTTTTGTTTTGATTTTGGAAAATACTCCAATTATTGATTCAATGCGTCGCTCTCGTGAATATGTAAAAGGAAAGTGGTGGGGAGTCTTTGGTCGTTCTATTGCTGGCTCAGTTATAATTTTCTTGTTAATGATTGTTGTTATGGGAATTGCTGCAATTCTTCCTGGTGGTGAAATGACTATAAATATCACTGCTACAGCTATTAGTATGCTTGTCGCTCCGATAATGGTTGGATATATGTATCTTATGTACAAGGATTCGAAGGGCGGAAATGTTGTTGTAGATTCAACATTTACTCCAAATACTGCCGAATAAATAAACATATTGCAAAAAACCACCTAATAAATAGGTGGTTTTTTGTTTAATATCCACATTTTAATTAGATAGATTCTGTGCTAGAATACCGCCGAAACAGAAGTTTTTGTCTTTTTATTGTTGTTATGACACTTATACCTACAGCTTACGCCGCTTCATCTGATGGTCTTTCTATCCATCTGGCTCCTGATGTAATAACTACTGTATTTGGTATACCAATTACCCCAACAATGCTTACTGTATGGCTAACAATGGGTGTTTTAATTGTGGTGGCACTTTTTGTTCGTGGTGGTTTGACGCTAATTCCAAGCAAATTTCAAAGTACTATCGAGATGATTATTGGTGGGGTTTTTGATTACATGAACAGTGTATTAGAAAATGAAACTGTTACTAAGAAATTTTTTCCGTTGGTGATGACTATTTTCTTGTTCATTTTGACTATGAACTGGATTGGATTACTTCCTGGAGTTGATTCTATTGGAATGTTTAAAGAAGTAGAATCTCACGGTGAGGTAACTTCTAAGCTTATTCCGTTCTTCCATCCGGCAGCAACTGATATTAATATCACTATCGGTTTTGCTATTGTGGCTGTTGTATCTATTTGGTTTTCTGGTGTGGCAATGCTTGGATTCTTTAAATATGCTGGAAAATTCATCAACTTCCGTTCTCCGCTAGGTTTTGCAATTGGTATTATTGAACTAATTAGTGAAGTTGCTAGATTAATCTCATTCTCTTTCCGTCTTTTTGGAAATATTTTTGCTGGAAAAACCCTATTGATGGTAGTCATGTTTTTAGCAACTCCTTATGTTTTGCCTGTTCCCTTAATTGCTTACGAGGTTTTTGTAGGATTTGTTCAGGCTTTTGTTTTTGCTATTTTGACTCTCTACTTTATTAAGTTGGCAATTGAAGAGCCTCATTAGTTCGTTAATGGACGGGAATTTGTTTTTATTCAAAAAACAAATTCCCGTCTGCTTGCGAGCAGAAATTTAAAAGTTTTAATTTCAAATTAATATGGAACTAGAAGCAGTAAAATCATTAGCAATGGCCGGAGCAGCAGCTTTTGGTGTATTTGGTCCAGCTTTGAGTATTGGTATGTTGGTATCTAAGGCGCTTGAAGCTATTGGACGCAATCCAGAAGCAGCAGGAAAGATTCAGGCAACCATGTTCATTGGTGTGGCTTTCGTAGAAGCTTTGGCTATTTTTGCCCTAGTAGTTGCTTTCGTTATCAAATTCGCTTAATAAAAACACCAAATTAGTGAACTGCTAGGTTTTCTGAAATTTTTCTCAGTCAATGTATATTAAATACATTTCTCTCGAAAAATTTCTTTCAAACCGTCGCATTTCATCTAATTTAAATGTTTTTATTTTCAGAGTTTTCTCACTTATTACTTAATCTCTAATCTATGGAATCCCTTATCGAAACCTTTGGCGTAGATATTCGCCTGATAATCATTCAGGTAATAAACTTTACCGTTTTGGCGGTAGTTTTGACTTATCTTCTGTACAAGCCGGTATTGAAGATTCTTAAAGAAAGAGAAGAAAAAATTAAGCAGGGTTTAAGTGATGCTGAGGCAGCTGCTAAAGCAAAAGAAAATGCTGAAGAAGATCGAAAGGGAATTGTAAAAGCAGCCCACGTGGAAGCTGGTGCTATAAGCCAGCGTTCAGAGGAGTTTGCTAAAGCAAAGGCAGAAGAAATCAAAGTTACTGCCGAAAAAGAAGCTGCTAATAAGCTAAAACTGGCAGAAACTCGTTCTGCCGCTTTGCTTGAAGAAGCTGAGCGTAAGAGTGAGCAAGAAATTGCCAAAATTGCTGTTTTGGCAGCTGAAAAAGTTTTAAACACAAAAAACTCTTAGTATTTTATGAGTAACATCAAACAACGGTACGTTACTGCATCATTAGAACTTCTCAATAGTGGTTCTGATTTTGATGTGGTAATTAAAGGTCTCAGAGAGGTCATGCAAAAACGTGGTCATGAGAAGTTGTTTGGTGCCGTCTTGAATTTACTAGAAACAAAGCTCGCACAGAAAGAAGAGGTTTTAAAGCCTCAACTGACTTTAGCTAAAGAAGGAGATTTAAAAAATCATTCTGATATAGCAGATACGGCTGTTGTAAAAATAAATCCAAACATCATTGGTGGATATATTTTGCAACAAGCTAATACTTATACCGACCAAAGCTACAAAACTCGTTTATTAAATTGGTACAAAAGCGCCATTAAAAGTTAATTAAGAATTATGAGTATTACTATCATAGAAAAACTAAAGAAGGAGATAGCGAATCTAGATGCAACAGTTTCTACTGAAGAAATTGGAACTGTGACTGAGGTGGCTGACGGAATCGCCGAAGTTTCTGGACTTGAAGGAGTTCAGATGATGGAGATGGTTACCTTCGATCAAAACGAAGAGAAATCTCTCAAAGACTCAATGCAAAACAGCGATGATGTCTTTGGTTTGGTTTTGAACCTTGAGGAAGACAAGGTGAAGGTGGTAGTACTTGGTAAGACTGAACTTATCAAGGAGGGAATGGTGGTGCGTCGTACCAAGCGCCTACTTTCTGTTCCTGTTGGCGATAGTATCGTTGGCCGTGTGGTTGATGCTCTGGGAAATCCTATTGATGGAATGGGTGCTATCAAGACCGACAAAGAAATGCCAATTGAACGAGTAGCTTATGGTGTGATGGATCGTTCTAGTGTAAACGAACCAGTTCATACTGGTGTTAAAGCTATTGATGCGATGATTCCGATTGGCCGTGGACAACGCGAGCTTATCATTGGGGATCGTGGTACTGGAAAAACTACTATTGCTATCGACACCATCATCAACCAAAAGAACGAGCCAAAGGAAAAGCGCCCAATCTGTATTTATGTAGCAATTGGTCAAAAGCGTTCTAAGACCGCTGGTTTGATGGCTAAACTAGAAGCGGCTGGAGCAATGGAGTACACAACTATTGTGGCGACCTCTGCCTCAGAATCATCTCCGCTACTTTTCTTGGCTCCATTTGCTGGAGTTGCGATTGGTGAATATTTTATGCAACAAGGTCGCGATGTTTTGGTGGTATTTGATGACCTTTCAAAGCATGCGGTGGCTTATCGTCAAATGTCACTGCTACTTCGCCGTCCACCAGGACGTGAAGCTTATCCTGGAGATATTTTTTACCTACACTCACGTTTGCTTGAGCGTTCTGCTAAGCTTTCTAAAGAACTTGGTGGTGGATCAATTACTGCTTTGCCAATTATTGAGACACAAGAAGGTGACGTTTCCGCATATATTCCAACTAACGTAATTTCAATTACTGACGGACAGATTTTCCTTGAGGGTGACTTGTTTAACAAGGGAATTCGTCCAGCACTAAACGTTGGTATTTCTGTATCTCGTGTAGGTTCCTCTGCTCAAACTAAAGCTATGAAGAAAGTGGCTGGTAAGATTCGTCTTGAGTTGGCCCAGTTCCGTGAGCTTGAAGCTTTTATGCAGTTCTCGTCAGATTTGGATGCTGAAACAAAACAGCGTATTGATAGCGGACGAAAGTACGTTGAGCTTCTAAAGCAAGATCAGAATAACCCAATGCCTTTCTATAAGCAGGTAGTTTCTATTTATGCTGCTAACCAAGGTTTATACGAAGGAACAACTCCGGACAAGGTTCGTGAAATTGAATCAGCATTCCTTTCATTTATTGAACGCGATCAGGGAAGTATCTTTACTGAAATTGAAGCTTCTCGTGATTTATCAGATGAAACAATTGAGAAAATAACTAAGTCAATGCAAGACTTTAAGGACACAAACACTCAATTCTATGGCGCTTAAGCAAGTAAAAAACAAAATAATTGCTACCAAGAAAACTGGTCAGGTGACTAAGGCGATGGAGGCTGTTTCGGCAGTAAAAATGCGCAAGAGTCAGGAGAAAGCAATGCAGGGACGTCCTTATGTACGTTCTGCTTTGCGTATTTTGGCCAAGTTGTCTCGTTCTGAAGAGGGTCTAAGTCATCCTTTTGTAACTAGGAGAGATTCTGGACGCAAGCTTTTGGTTGTTGTAACAAGTGATAAAGGTTTGGCTGGAAGTGTGAACAGTGCAGTTTTGAAGATGGTTGATAACCTTCTTCTGCAAGACAGGAATGTTGATGTGATTGCAATTGGCCGTAAAGCTGTTGAGTATGCCAATCGTTCGGAATTAAAATTGGTTGGTTCTTATGTAAACGTTTCTGACGATGTTTCAATTGCTGATATTTCAGAAATTTCTCAAACTATTTTTACTGGTTTTGATTCAAGAGAATATGCTTCAGTAGAAGTTGTTTACCAAAACTTCCTTTCAACTTTTGAGCAGGAGCCAACTTATCGAAAAGTTTTGCCAATTGATCCTGCTGAGATTCATTTCATTTTGCAAGGAATTCGTTCTAAGACTGGCAAATTCAGCGAGACGGAAGAAGGCGATTCTTCTATCGATTACTTGATTGAGCCTTCACCTAAAGCAGTTTTGGATTCTTTGATTCCTCGATTGGTAGAAATTATGATTTACCACGCATTAATTGAAACTAAAGCTTCAGAGCATTCTGCTCGTATGGTAGCGATGAAAAGTGCGACCGATAAGGCTAGGGATATGGTAAAAGCTTTAACAATTAAATTTAATAAAGCTCGCCAGGCAGCAATTACAGCAGAAGTGTCGGAGATTACAGCTGGTGTTGAAGCCCTCAAATAATTTGAAGGCTGAAATTGGTCAATTTGATTTATTAAGTTGTCTCAATTTCAGCCTTCAAGAACAGGGCAGATTATCAAGAAATTATTAAAGATTACATTATGAAAACAGGAACAATTACACAAATAGTAGGACCGATTGTAGACGTGCACTTCAAAGATGGTGTGCCAGAAATCCAGAATGCTCTTTTGGTTAAAAGAGAGGATGGTAAGTCTGTAACTTTGGAAGTGGCACAACATGTTGGACTAGATAGAGTGCGTGCTATTTCTATGGAAGACACACAAGGTCTAACCCGTGGTATGGAAGTATCTGATACTGGTGCCGCTATCTCTGTTCCTGTTGGTGAAAAATCTTTAGGGCGACTCTTCAATGTTCTTGGTGACACCCTTGATGGTGGAAAGGAAATCGCTGATGCTCCAAAGCGTGCTATTCATCAAGAAGCTCCAGCTTTTGCTGATCAATCTACAGCAACTGAGGTTTTTGAAACTGGTATTAAGTCAGTGGACCTGCTTGCTCCTTTTATTAAAGGAGGTAAGGTTGGTCTTTTCGGAGGAGCTGGAGTAGGAAAGACAGTTCTTATTCAAGAGCTTATTAATAACGTTGCTACACAACATGGTGGCTATTCAGTTTTTGCTGGAGTAGGAGAGCGCGTACGTGAAGGTAACGACCTTTACTATGAAATGAAGGAGTCAGGTGTACTTGATAAAACTGCTCTTGTTTTCGGGCAGATGAATGAGGTTCCTGGTGCTCGTTCTCGTGTTGGTCTAACAGGCCTAACAATGGCTGAGGCACTTCGCGACGAAGGTGATGGAAAGGACGTGTTGTTCTTCATGGACAACGTATTCCGCTTTACACAAGCTGGTCAGGAGGTGTCTTCACTTCTTGGTCGTGTTTCTTCTGCTGTAGGTTATCAGCCAACTTTGTCTGAAGAGATGGGTAAAATGCAGGAACGTATTACTTCTACTAAGAAGGGTTCTATTACCTCAGTACAGGCGGTTTATGTGCCGGCTGACGACTTGACTGACCCAGCTCCAGCCACTACTTTTTCTCACCTCGACTCTACTGTAGTGCTTTCTCGTCAATTGGCATCTTTAGGTATTTACCCAGCTATTGACCCACTTGAAAGTAACTCTTCAGCACTAGATCCAAAGATTGTAGGAGAAGAACACTATCGTGTAGCTGAGGGAGTGAAGCAGACTTTACAACGTTATAAGGATCTTCAGGATATTATCGCTATTCTTGGTATCGAAGAACTTTCTGAGGATGACAAGAAGACTGTTTACCGTGCTCGTAAGATGCAAAGATTCCTTTCTCAGCCTTTCTCAGTAGCAGAAGTATTTACTGGTGCCCCTGGAAAGTATGTGAAGCTAGAGGATACTGTGCGTGCTTTCGGCGAGATTCTTGACGGTAAGCATGATGATAAATCTGAGTCTGCTTTCTATATGAAGGGCGGTATTGATGAAGTTATATAACCTTATCTGCAGCGTTGTGCTTCGAAAAATAATACTCACTGGACAATTTCGTCCCACTCATATTATTTTCTTGCACGCCTTGCATCTAAGGTCATCTAAATTCATCAAATAAAAATAACTTATGAAAACTTTTCAACTAACAATTTCCAGAGTAGATATGCCGGTTTTTGACGGCGAAGTACTTTCTGCTACTCTGCCTGGCGTAGCTGGAGAAATGACTTTATTGGCAGGACATGCTGCAATTATTTCGCCCCTAAAAGCCGGAACGATTTCTGTCAAAAGAGCTGATGGAGAAGATGAAAGTGTCTCTATAGAAGCTGGGACTCTTGAGATGAGTGGAAATATTGCGACAGTATTGATTTAACTTATAAACCGCCAGAGACTTCGTCTCCGGCGGTTTTGTTTTATTTTACAAAGTTCAAGCTTGTAGTGATTATCAACAAGAGCTAGTCGAAGACCGTTATTTACTTGCTAAAATTATCTGTATGGAAATAATCTATATCTCGGCCATTATTATTCAGTCAATGGCTATATCACTCGGAGTCGGTGGATCAACAATCGCTGTTTTACAATTTTTTACCGCTATTAAAGATGGGAAGATAGAAGATTCAGAACGAAAGATAATGGGTGTAACATACTTGGTTCTTCGAATTGCTATGGTTCTAATTTTATTGAGTACAGCTGTTGTTGCAGGGGTAATGTATAAGTTTATTGGAAGCGCTTTTATAAACCCCTTTATTATCGGAACATGGACAATAATATTGGTACTTTTCTTAAACGCTATTGGTATGACAAAGCGATGGATTCCCTCAACCTTTGGACCAGGAATTCAGGCTGGAAGTTGGTATTCTCTTGGTTTTCTTATTTCGCTTGTGTCATTAGGTCTGACATCCTTTACTTATGTGCAGTTTTTTCTAGTATATGCAGGACTGTTGGTTCTAGCAATTGCCATAGTTAACATTGTGATGAATATGCAAAGACGTTAATCTGTAATTTAATACAAAAGCGCCGCCCTTCGGGCGGCGCTTTTTATTTATCTAGTTACAATTATTTCTTACTTTGCTTAAGTAGATAGTTGTACGAAAGAAGAGGAATAAGTATTAATGTCAAAACAGTTCCATAAAGTAGTCCAAATGCCATTGTGTAAGCAAGAGGAGCCCACATTTCAGAAACGAACATCAATGGAATCATTCCCACAACAGTTGTGATTGTCGTAAGAAGGATTGGTCGCATACGACTAGTCGTTGCTTTTAGAATTTGTTCTTTAGGATCAGTTATTTCACCATCTTCCTTTATCTTGTTTAAGATATCGAGCAAGAGAATTCCGTGGTTAATAATCACGCCACTAAGCGCAATTATTCCCAAGAAGGCTGTTAATGAAAGGGCTTGTCCCATAACAAACAATCCAATCAGAACTCCTGTTAGTGATAATGGAATCGCAATAAGAAGTCTAAGGGTTGTACGGAATGCATTGAATTCAATTACCAATACAGCAAACATAAGTACAAGTCCGGCAATCATGGCAAACATCATTTCTGTAAATGTTCGAGTGATCTCTTCATCATCACCACCGTAGGTAAATGTTACTCCAGCTGGTGTTTCTGCAGAATCAATCGCTGTTCTTATATTGTTTGTAACTTCAATTGGATTAGCACCGACTTCCAAAAATGCACCGACAGTACCAATTCTTTTACCATTTTCATGATTGATTGATGTGCTAGTTCTGTTAGCAGAAATAGAAATCAGTGAACCAAGTGGAATGTTTCCACGCTGTGTCAGAATTGGAGTACTAGCAATAGCGTCTGCATTAACAATAGTGATTTCTTCCGGAACTTCGTAATTTTGATTAAGAGCAATCTTAAATACAACAGGTAAGTCCTCACCGTCAACTCGAAGCTTCGTTGCCTCAACACCACTGATAGCTGTACGAAGCGCCATCGCCACGTCAGAAGCAGAAAGGCCGTATTCTGCTGCACGTTCACGATTAATATTAATTAGTAGTTCTGTTCCATCATTAGAAAGTGATGAGGATGTGTCACGAGTACCTTCAGTTTCCATTATGATACTTTCAACTTGTGCTGTTGCTTTGGCCAGATTTTCGGTACTGTCACTCCAGATCTTAATTACCACAGGTGCTCCGGCTGGAGGACCGCTAGATACTTCTGTGACAGTGATTTTAGCACCATTCATTCCCTGTAGTGACGAAAGTTCACTTCGTAGTTTTGAAGTTATTTCAATTGAAGTATGATCTCTATCCTTTTCCAGGTTAACTGTAATATTGGCTATTTTACTACCAGAACCAGCTTCGTAATTAAAAGCACTTCCAGAACCAATTGTGGTCATAAAAGAAGAGACTTCATTCATTTCAGCGACTTTCTTTTCAACTTCACGAGTAACAGTATCAGTCGAAGCTAAGGTAGATGCTTGCGGTAGCTCTACTTCCACATAGAACAAGTCCATGTCTTCTGGTGGAAACATTGTTGCTTTCAAAAGACCAGATACAGGTAGGGCGATAGATACAATAAATAATACTGTTAATATTCCATAAAATATCTTCTGTGCCTTTCTATTGTTCAGCAAAATAGTGAGTTTTTCTTGATACCAATCATTCAATGAGTTCCAGAATGCGTCACGATATTTGTTGTACTTACTTTCTTTGTCACTCAAAATTTTTGTTGCCAAAAGTGGGACGATTCCCAGAGCAACAACAATAGAGGAAAGAAGAACAATAATAATAGTAAATGGAATAGAAAATAGGAACTTACCCATAATTCCAGAAAGGAATAGTAGGGGTACAAATATTGCCACTGTAGTAACTGTCCCAGCAATTAAAGGCCATGAATACTGGCGGATCGTTTCTCTAGCTGCTGAGATTTTGTCCATTCCTTTCTTTCGATTGCTGTAAATCCCTTCAACAATTACAATCCCTGAGTCCACTAAAATACCAATAGCAATAACTAGAGAAAATAGGGAAATGAAGTTAATGGTATTTCCACTCATCCACATACCCAAAAAGGCAATCATAAATGAAAATGGAATAGATAATGCAGAAACTATTGCTTCACGAAAACCTACAGCAATAAGAAGTACTAGTACAACCAGTATGATTGTGTCACGACCTGCTCCAGTTAATTCACCGATACTTTTTTTAATTTCATCTCCTGCATCGTAGATAACTACATAGTTAGAGCCAAGTAAAACTGATGACTCAAGATCTTTTAGTTTTTCTTCAACCTTGTCAGTAACAGTAAGAATATTTCCACCACTAGACTTATAAACATTTAAAGTCATTGCGTAAGATATTTCGCTGCCAGATTCTGAAAGTCTAGAAATACTGCTAGCTTTTTGGAAACCGTCTACAATATTTGCTACATCAGATAAGCGGATTTCTCCAGTTTGAGTTGCAATAGGGATATTTGCTAGGTCGCTAACTTGTTCAATATTTCCGTTGAATTGTACTGGATAGTCAATATTATCTATAGTTATTGAACCGGCTGGGATGGAAGCATTGGCGCTTTGCAAGGCTCCAATTACTTGTCCAGGAGCAATTCCATAAGTTGTTAAAGAGTTACTGTTTACAATTATAGAGACTTCTCGTGCTCTAATACCAGAAATATCAACTTTAGATACTCCAGAAATAGTTAAAAGATTTTCCTCTAACTTATTACCTAAATCGTATAAAGCTTCTGGTGTAAGTTCACTAGAGACACCAATCATCATGACTGGTTGATTTTGAAAATCAACCTTAGATACTACAGGACCATTTACATCAGAGGGTAAGTTGCCCTTAGCTTGCTCTACTGCATTACGAAGGTCTTGAATAGATGTCTCAATATCAGCACTAGCAATAAATTGTGCGGTTATCATTGTTACTCCTTGGCGAGAGCTAGAAGTAACCTTGTCGATATTCGGTAGATTTGTAATTGCAGGCTCAAGCTTGTCGGTCACTAATCTCTCCATGTCAGAAGCTGTTGCACCAGGAAGTGATGCACTAACAACACCCATCGGTAGCACAACCTCAGGCATTGCTTCTTTAGGAATAGTATTGATTGCTACGATACCAGAAAGTATCAAAGCAAACATTACTAGTATGGTGAACGCCTTTCGTTCAAGTAAAAAATTCCAAATAGGGAACATATAATTATTTTAATTAACTTCTACCTTATCACCAGCACGTAGACCTCTAATGTCTTTTACAATTTTTTCTTCACCAGTAAGTCCAGTAATTTTGATAGAAGAAGCAGTTACAAGACCAGTTTCAACCTGTATTGTTTCCAGATTACCTTCTTGGTTTATGACAAATACAGTAGCGCCATCTGGTGTGTATTTAACCGCTGAAAGTGGCAACAAAAATGAAACTTCAGTACTCTCTCCTTCATTTGGGGTAATAATGGCTACATCAGAACCATAATTTACTATGTCGCCCATATTTACGTTTACCGAAGAAATTTTTCCAGCAAAAGGCGCGCGAACAATTGTCTTCTCGTAAGCTGAGCGAGCTGCCTGATAAGAACCAAGAGCTTGTTTTGTTTGTGCATTGGCAGAAGAAATAGTTCCACTTGTGCCACTTATCTCTGCACTTTTAAGTCCCTCTTCAGCTCTTTGTAGTCCAGTTTTAGCTCTTTCAAGAGCTGATTTCTGAGCATCTAGAGTTGCCTGTGCGCTAGCAAAACTATTTTGTAAAGCGGTTATGTATTCTTGTGGTAAAGGGTTGTCTACCTTCTGTCTTGGTAGAAGAAGAACAAATTGATTTACTAATGTAGAAAGTCTATTTGTGTTTGTGATAGCAGAATCGATTCCAATAATTATTTCAGCTGTGGTCATTCCTGCATTAAGTCTTTGTGCATCTTGATTCCAGTTTTTTAAAGTCTCGTTTAACGAGCCGCGTTCGCGACTGATTTGTGGTGCTTCTCCAAATGCATCAATTTCTACTCCTGGAAATTTTTCTAATGGCTTATTAAAAACTTGATCAACTACGTTGTACATGGTTGATGTCCAAGCTGTTAAAGCAGATTTGTTTGTGTTAACTGCTTCGTTTTTGGCTGCTGTTAGTGCTGTGTTTGCATCAACAGCTCCAATATTACTTTGTTCAGCCATAGCCAATGTTCCTTCGTAAGCACCTTGTGCCTGCAAAAGGGCTGCTCTTTGTGCTGAGTTTTCTATTTCTGCAATAATTGTTCCTTGAGAAACTTCAGTCAAATTTGCCACCTTTGTGATTTTGCCGCTACTTTCAGCTCGAATTACAAAAGAGTCACCACCAGCTATCGGAGAAGAAATTCCAAGTGCTCCGCTGCGAAAATCACTCACCTCAATAATCTCTACTGTTCTAGGATTATCATTAGCTTCTTCATCCTTAACTTCTTTGCTTGTGAAGAAAGATGTTATGGTCCCCGCTATAATAATCAAAAAGATTACTCCAGAAATAATCGGATGCTTTTGAATATTGTTTTTTGTGTTTTTTAAAATATTTTTGATTTTCATATAATTGTTATTTGATTATTTTTTCGTGTAGTTCAACTAGTGTTTTTAGTTCTTTATCGGTTAATTTTGAAAACATCGTTTTTAACTCTGTTGCTTGCCATTCATCCATTTCTTGTAAGAGTTTTTTGGCTTTAGATGTAGGAGTGAGATTTATTACTCTTTTATCATTTTTATCAACAACTTTTTTAAGTAAATCCTTGCTTGCTAAATCGTTAGCTATTTGAGTTACAGCGCTTCCTGTAATGAGCATTATTTCAGCAATCTGTTTGACTGATTTTCCACCGCTTTCTATGAGCGAGAGAACACCCCATTGAGAAGCTGTAAGCTTAGCTATTGGTATCTTTGATATTTTTCCCCAAGTCCCTCGATCACATTCTTTGAGAGATTTTAAGAAGTTTGATATATATTTTTCCCGATTCATAAGAAATTTAGCTAAATAGCTTAGCAATTTATTTAACAAAAGTCAATACTTTTGCCTATTTTTCAATAATGAGGAATTTTTACTATATGGTATTATTTTGATATATGTTTGGAAATTTGAAGAATTTTGCGATTAAGAAATTGCTAGATAAACAGCTTAAAGACGCTCCTCCAGAGCAACGTGAGATGATTATGGCTCTTTTGGAGAAGAATCCACAGTTATTTGAAAAGATTGCTAAAGAAATGCAGGAAGAACTAAAGAAGAATGGTAATAATCAAATGGCAGCTGCTATGAAGGTTCTTCCAAAATATCAGACAGAGATTATGTCTGCTATGTCTCCAGAAATGCGAGAAAAACTTGCTAATATGCAAGGTGGTGCAGCTGGACGTTTTAATCCAGATGGTTCTATAAGAAGATAGAGGTATCAACATGACGCGGCGCCGAAGGCGCCGCGTCTTTGTTATCATATAAAGTAATATGCAAAAAAAGATACTGGTATTACTTGGTCATCCAGACAAAGAGACTTATTCAGGACAAATAGCTGATCGCTACGAATCTTCAGCGCGTGAAGCTGGGCACGATGTTTATCGAGTAAATCTAGGTGAATTAAACTTTGATCCAATTCTCCATAAAGGATACAAGGAAATTCAGGTTTTAGAACCAGACTTAATTTCATTACAAGAAACAATTCGTGCAGTTGATCATGTGGTAATTATTTATCCAAACTGGTGGTGTACTATGCCAGCTTTACTTAAGGGTTTGTTTGACCGAGTTTGGTTACCAGGTTTTGCTTTTAATTTTGATAAAGAAACTAAAAAATTAGTAAAACGACTTACAGGAAAAACTGCACGAGTTATTATCGTTGCTGGTACGCATAGTCCATTCCAGACTTGGTGGCAATTTGGTGATTATACAAATGAAATTCAGTACGGGATCTTAGAATTTGCCGGACTTAAGACCAAGGTTACCGCCTTCGGTCCTTGTGACAAGGTGGATAATGTTTGTCGTGATAATTGGCTGGGTGACATTGCATCTATGGCGAAAAAAGGTATATAATAAAAGAGTGTTCAACTTGTGAGGAGAATGCTTACGATGAGTAAGTTCGTTTCTTTCGTCGCTTCCTGATCAGGCCGGAGCAATGGGATAAAACCCGAGCGACAACCCACTGTTGCGACAAGTGTCAGCAACTAAGCTGAACACACGACCACCCACGGTTTGACCAAGGAGGCAAACAGGGTGGTCTTTTTATTTTCCTCTAATAACTTTCCTTTTTAAAATTCTGTGGTATATTACGGCTTGTTTTTCAGAGCCCTATAGGAGGCAGAGGTGGCTTTTAATGTTCTTATTCCAGCAGAAGTGGCAAACCAGGAAGGAATGCGTCGTTTCATTCATTCCATGCAGGTGGCAAACCTGATGGAGAGCTGTGGCTCAAAGGGTGTCGTTGCTCTTGAGGCCAAATACAAGGATTTACGCGGCCGCGACGGCGTTGTGCTTGATGGAGTATTTCTTGCCAAATACGAGGAACCCGACAAGCCAATTTTTCTGGTGAAACCGACTCCCAGTATCGGCTCTGGTTGTCATCTCTACGAAGCTGTTCCAATAACTATGGAAAGTTCTCTCGGGTGGCGCAATGCTGAAGTTCCTGTTTGGGAAATCGTTCAATAATTTTTTAGGTCGCGCGAAGCGCGACCTTTACTTTTGTCTTTTTGTTTTATTTTGTTAATCTAACTCCATTATGCAATTATCAGTAGGAATCGTAGGACTACCAAATGTCGGAAAATCGACACTTTTTAATGCGCTTACTCGCAGTAGTGTGCCGGCAGAAAATTACCCATTTTGTACAATTGACCCCTCTGTTGGTGTAGTTGCTGTGCCTGATCCAAGATTGGAAACATTGGCAAAGATTTCTAATACTGCCAAAGTTATTCCTGCAATTGTGGAGTTTGTGGATATTGCTGGATTAGTTAAGGGTGCGGCTTCAGGAGAAGGTCTGGGTAACAAATTTCTTTCAAATATCCGTGAGGTTTCAATGATTGCTGAGGTTGTACGTATTTTTGAAGATAGTGATGTGCACCATGTGTCTGGCTTAGTTGATCCAATGAGTGATATTGAGGTCATTAATCTTGAGTTAATGATGTCTGATGCTGAGACAGTTTCAAAGCGTTTAAATAGCGTAGAAAGAGATGCTAAACGTGGCGATAAGTCTGCTGTAGCAGAGCAAGAAGTTCTTTCAGAACTTATTACTCACTTGCAAGATGGTAAGTTAGCTAACTCTTTTGCTTTCACTGATGAGCAAAAGAAGCTGATTAAAGGCTTACATCTTCTTACTATGAAGCCATTTCTGTATGTTTGTAATCGTAAGCAAGGCTCATATAACTTGGATGAACAAAATGACGAAAGATGGCAGCGTTTGGTGGAATTTTTTGAAGAATCTGGCTCAGAATATGTGGTTGTTGATGCCGGAATGGAACATGAACTAAAAGATTTAGAAGAAGACGAAAAAATAGAATTTCGCCGCGAATATGGTTCACAAGATAGTGGGGTAGAAAGCTTAATTAGAGCGTGTTACCGTCTACTTGGTTTAATGTCATACTTTACAACTGGTGAAAAAGAAACTCGTGCTTGGACAATTGAGCGTGGATCAACAGGTCCAGAAGCTGGTGCGGCAATCCATACTGATTTCCAGAGTAAGTATATTCGCGCTCAGGTTGTTTCTTTTAGCGATTTAGTAGAAGCGGGTTCATTAGCAAAAGCGCGTGAAGCTGGTAAGTTGCGTACTGAGGGAAAGGAGTATATCGTTGAGGATGGTGATGTGATGGAATTCATGCATAGCTAGAAAACTGGAGGAGGAAATGTTTTCAAGTGAAGTGAATAAAAAATCTTTATCAGCCACGTTGCTGATAGTTATCGTATTTTTTCTTCTTGTATTGATATTCAATATTGATGTATTTCATGTAAAGCTTCTAGGATTCTTACAATCTTTCATAAAGCTGTAATAAAACCCCAGACTTTCAAAGAAAGTCTGGGGTTTAATATAATTTAAGTGATATAATCAAAAAGTAGTGTTTAATAACTATCTTTAATTATGGCAAAAAGTTTTGTATTGCAATTAGCTTCATTGGCAACATTGTTCGTGTCATTGCCGGCATTTATTTTGCTGGTATTCTCGATTATCAACCTGGCTTTTCCAGATGCGGCTGAAAGTTATTGGAGAATTGAAAGTGCTCAAAGTAGCATTCGTTACACAATCGCAGTTCTGGCAGTATTTTTCCCTGCATATATTTTTATCACAAGAAAGGTAAATAACGGACGTCGTGACGAAGGGGAGCTTTATCACAAATTAACTAAGTGGTTTATCTACATAGCACTTCTAATTGCTGGAATGGTGATGTTGGGAGATTTAGCTACGGTAGTTTTCTATTTCCTTAATGGAGAAATTACAATTCGATTTATTTTGAAAGCATTAGCAATGCTGTTAATAATCGGAGGTGCTTTCTACTATTATCTATTGGATGCCAAAGATTATTGGAACAAGAAAGAAACTGTTTCAAAAATTATCGGAGCAGTAGTTTCTGTTGTTGTAATTGTTTTTGCTGTTATTGGTTACATGCAAATTGATTCTCCATCACAAACTCGTGAAATAAAGATTGATCAACAGCAAGTATCAGATTTACAAAATATCCATTGGAAAATTCAAGGATTCTATCAAACAAATGGTGTTTTACCAGATAGTATTGATCAAGCTTATCCAGATTTTCCAGCACCTATTGCCACAGAGGGTCGCGCTCAGTATGAATATAATCTTACTGGGGCCGAGACTTATCAACTTTGTGCCACTTTTTCTCGTGCAACACCTGAGTCAGAAAGAAATAGTGGCCAGTATTACTATGAGATAGATAAATACAGTAAAAATAATATTTGGGATCATGGTGAAGGTCAAAAGTGTTTCGATCGTGTAGTTTTTCCTGAAGAAGTTAAAACTCTTAACCAGTAATCCTGAAAGGTTGAACAATCTTGTTTTAGATTGCATAATGACTCCTGTATAAAGCGGGAGTCATTTTGTTTATTTCAAGTTATGCATAAAAAGTTTGATCACAGCGCCATAGAGAAAAAATGGCAGAAAAAATGGGAAGAGGCCAATATTTATCAGACAAATACAGATTCTGATAAAGAAAAAGTTTATGTACTCGATATGTTTCCTTATCCTTCTGGAGAAGGCCTTCATGTAGGGCATCCAAAAGGCTATATTGCTACTGATATCTATTCTCGCTTCAAAAAAATGTCTGGCTTTGAAGTACTTCATCCAATGGGTTGGGATGCTTTTGGTCTACCAGCAGAAAACTTTGCGATTAAAAACAAGGTACACCCCCGCGCTGCAGTGGAAAAAAATATTGCTAACTTTAAACAACAATTAGCTCATCTTGGCTTTAACTATGACTGGAGCAAAGAAATAAACACAACTGATCCTGAATTCTATAAATGGACTCAATGGGCTTTCTTGAAAATGCTTGAAAAGGGTTTAGCTTTTCAGTCTTACGAGCCAATTAATTGGTGTCCAGGATGTCAGACAGGATTAGCTAATGAAGATCTTGAAAGTGATGGTACTTGTGAGCGTTGTGGCAGTATTGTAGAAAAAAAACCAATGCGTCAGTGGGTTTTAAAAATTACTGATTATGCTGACCGTATGTTAGCTGATTTGGACACACTTGATTGGCCAGAACATATTAAAGAAGCACAAAGAAATTGGATTGGTAAAAGTGAAGGAGCGGAAGTCGATTTTACTTTATCTAATGGTGAAAAAGTGACAGTCTTTACCACTCGTCCAGATACTTTGTTTGGCGTAACTTACTTAGTTTTAGCACCAGAGAATGAACTGGTGAATAAGTTACCGATTCAAAATAAAGATGAGGTTTTGATGTATATAAAAGAATCAAAACTAAAGAGTGAAATAGATCGTACAAACAACGATAAAGAAAAGACGGGTGTAAAGCTTGAGGGTGTTACTGCTGTAAATCCAGCAAATGGTGAGGAAATTCCAGTATTTATTGCTGATTATGTACTGGCAAACTACGGTACTGGTGCAATTATGGCAGTACCAGCACATGATGAACGTGATGCTGCTTTTGCTAAAAAATTTAACTTACCTATCACGCAAGTCATTGCTCGACACTTTGATTTAAAAACTAAAGAAGGTGTAGAGACATTGGATCGTGGTGATGTGATAGATTTGATTATTGAGCATCCAACAGACGGCACCTTTTTACTACAAAGAGAGACTGATGGAAGCAGTCCCGATCATATACATTTTGTAGGTGGTGGCACAGATTGTGAAAAACACGAAGTTGCGATTGGGAGAGAGTTGATTGAGGAGACTGGTTTTACTGATTATGAAATTGTGAGTGGTCCAGTGAGTATTCATACGGCACTGGTTTATCGTCATACAAAAGATAAGAACCAAAAGACTAAAAGTTTTGGTTATCATATTAAGCTTAAGAGTTTGACTCAAGTTTCTTCAGAAATAGATGAGGGTAGACATACTGTTGAATGGGTTGATAAAGAAGAAGTTGGTAAAAAAATTACTTGGGAAGCACATTTTGATATATGGAGTGATTTTCTAAATGGCTGTTCATGGACTGGTGTCGGAAGTTTGGTAAACTCTGGGGAATTTGATGGATTAAATAGTGAAGAAGCTAAAAAAACTATTACTGAAAAAGTAGGTGGAAGACTTACTAATACTTATAAAATTCGTGATTGGGTGTTTTCTAGACAAAGATATTGGGGTGAACCAATTCCAGTGATTCATTGTGCAGATTGTGGTGTTGTACCAGTTCCTTTTGAACAACTTCCGGTTACTTTGCCCGAAGTAGAAAATTACGAACCGACAGGTACAGGAGAATCACCATTGGCGGCTATTGATGATTGGGTAAATGTCGATTGTTCAAAATGTGCTAAACCAGCCAAGCGTGAGACAAATACCATGCCGCAATGGGCAGGTTCTTCTTGGTATTATCTTCGCTTTGTTGATCCAAAAAACAATGACGTTCTGATTAATAAAGACAAAGATAAAAAATGGTCGCCAGTTGATGTTTATGTGGGAGGAGACCATGCTGTTAGGCACTTAATTTACGCACGATTTTGGCATAAATTCCTTTATGATATAGGTGCTGTAAATTATATTGAGCCTTTTACTAGACTTGAGTTCTTGGGCTTCATTTTGGCAGAAGATGGAAGAAAGATGTCTAAAAGATGGGGGAATGTAATTAATCCTGATGATATTGTGAAGCAAAATGGCGCTGATTCCATGAGAATTTACGAAATGTTCATGGGACCATTTGAAAATACAGTAGCCTGGAGCACAAATGGTTTGGTAGGTGCTCAAAGGTTCATAGAAAGAGTAAATGGCCTTAGTGAGCATATTGTAGAAAGTGAGCCAGAAGAATCTACTAGACTATTACATAAGACTATTCAAAAAGTAACAGAAGATATTGAAGGATTTAAGTTCAATACAGCTGTTAGTGCAATGATGATTTATGTAAATGCTGTTGAGAAAACAGGTCTATCCAAAGACTCCTACGAAAAATTCTTAAAAATCCTCGCACCTTTTGCCCCTCACCTAACAGAAGAGCTTTGGAGTAGTCTTGGAAATGAATTTACTATTCATGCAACAGATTTTCCAACAGCTGACGAAGGTTTGTTAGAGAATGAGGTTATAAAAATCGGTGTTCAAGTGAATGGGAAGGTGAGGGGAGATATAACTTTGGTCTCTAATACAACAGAAGATGAAGCAATTTTATTGGCAAAAGAACAAGTGGGTGTTGCTAAGTATTTAGAGGGAGTAGAAATTAAAAAAGTGGTTTACGTACCAGGAAAAATTCTCAATTTTATTATTTCACAATGAAGTTGACGTATGTCAAAGGAGGTGGTAGTATGCTGGACATCCAATAAAGTCTATGGCAAAATCACCGCCAGTTCCTGAATTTTGGAGGATAAATCAAATCTATGATCACTTTTAAACCAAAGCAGATTACCAAAAAGTTATTGTCCACTCTTCCAGAGCGTGCTCGTGATGTTCTGGAAAAGCGTTATGGCATTGGTTCTGACCCAGAGTCCTATACCCTTGAGGCCATTGGTCAAATTTACGGTATTACGCGTGAGCGTGTCCGTCAGATTGAAGGTTATGCTATCAGCTCTATTCAGAAGTCTGAGGCTTATGATGAATTCAAATTTATTTTTGAAGAACTCCAAGGTGTAATAAATCAAATCGGTGGTGGAGTTATTGCAGAAGATCATCTTCTAAATTCTCTATCTTCCGACCAAGTTACTAGAAATCACTTGTATTTCTTACTCATTGTTGGAAATCCATTTTATCGTTCAAAGGAAAATACTTCTTACCAACACCGTTGGTTTACAGAAAAGAAAATTGCTGAAATGGTTGAAAAGGCGCTCAAAAACGTACATCAATCAATGGAGCGTGATCAGCTGGTAACCGAAGATGATGTTTTGTCACGTTTTCGTGAACAACTTATCGACATTGCTGACAAATACGATGATGAGGTTTTGAAGCGTTGGCTACTTATCTCAAAGGACATTTCTCGAAATCCACTTGGTGAATGGGGACACACTTCAAGTCCAAATGTGAAGGTTAAAGGAGTTCGTGATTATGCTTACCTTGTTGTAAAGCGTCATGGTTCTCCAATGCATTTCCGTGAAGTAGCAAAAGCAATTGAGGAATTGTTTGGCCGCAAAGCTCATATTGCCACAACTCATAATGAGCTGATAAAAGATAAAAGATTTGTTTTGGTAGGACGCGGATTATATGCTCTGTCAGAATGGGGTTACTCAGCTGGTGTGGTAAAAGATGTTTTGCGAGACATTCTCGAAAAATACGGTCCACTAACTCGCGAAGAAATCATAGATAAGGTTCGCAAAGAGCGATATGTGAAGGACAACACAATCGTTGTAAATCTCCAAGATACAAATATTTTCAAAAGATTATCAAATGGTGCTTACACTCTAGTTGCCGATTAATCTAAAATAACGAAAAGCTGTGTGTATTTTTACACACAGCTTTTCGTTATTTTATTGTAATGATTGTATAATAGAATAAATTATGTCTGATGTCTCCAAGAGCAAACAAAAACCTTCATCAATTAGTCTTTTGTTGTCTGGAAATTTTGAAGACAAGGCTAGTAAAAAGAAAGTTTTTGTTATAGGTAATATATTTGGATGGGTATCTGCTGGCGGAATGGATTATGGTCCACTTGCTGCACTAACTTCATTTTTGCTTCTTATTATTGCAGTGGCTATTTTAGGTTTATCTCTCGGACAAGTTCTGGCAGTCTTTTTTGCTTTAATACCGATTTGGTTGCCGCTAGTTTTGATTACTGTTTTTCATTCTAAATGGATGGATATGGTAGGTACTGCCTTTTATCTTTCTCAGGGTCGTTCGACACTACGTATCCGTCTGCCACAAGAAGTTTTAAAGTCCCCAGAGGCAATGGAAACTGTAATTTCTCAGATTCATAATACTGCAAGCCCAGATAACTTAATGCAGACTTATCTTGATGGTAAAAAGCCTTTACCATACTCATTTGAGATTGTGTCTATTGGAGGAGAGGTGCGTTTTTATGTAAACGTTCCAACCAAGAAAACTCGTGATGCTATTGAATCAAACTTATATGCTCAGTATCCAGGTGTTGAAGTTGTAGAAGATCCGGTAGATTATGCTGCCGAAATTCCAGTAGATTTTGAAGCGCATGACTTCGAGCTGATGTCTTTTCATATGGGAAAGAAAAAGGACGCTGCCTTGCCAATCAAAACTTATGTTGATTATGGTTTAGATAAACTTCCTAAAGAAGAAGAAAAGATTGACCCAATTACTCCAATGCTTGAGGTTTTAAGTACGATAAAACCTTATGAAAGAATTTTTGTGCAGTTTCTTGCAACACCTTTTCGAACTAGTAGTTTTAAAAACGGTCAATTAATGATGGGCGAAAGTGAAGATTGGACAAAGGGTGCTGAAAAACAAATAAATACGATTATGAACCGTGATCCGAAGAAGAAAACTCCACTCGGAGCCAAGGATTTAGACGAAGGGGGTCAAATGGCAATGTTAACTACTGGTGAGCGTGACACTATTTCTGCTATCGAAAGAAATATGTCAAAGTATGCTTATAAAACTGCTATTCGATGGATGTATATTACCAAGAAAGGTAAGTTTAATGGTGATGTAATCAGTCCTATGATACGATCTTTTAGTCAGTATGACTTGATTGGTAGAAATGCTGTTGGTGTGCGCTGGCGAACTGACTTTGATTATAAGAGCTTAATTCCTGGCGGCAAAAAGAAGGCGTTGAAAGACTTGAAAACTCAAGAGCTTAAAGAATATAGAAAGCGTGCCTATGCTCCTAAGAGTGGCGCTGATGAACCAAAGATATTTACTACAGAAGAATTGGCGACTATGTTCCACTTGCCGGGTAGTGTGGCTATGACCCCAACATTAGACCGTATTTCTTCTACACGTGCTGAAGCTCCGAATAATCTTCCAATTGGAGATTTACCTGAATAAACAAAATGATTGAAACCTATAATACAAAAAGACCCCAGAGGTCACTGTGGATTTATGTGTTCACTGCTTTTATTTTATTAATTATTTCCACTAGTCTATTTGTTTGGAGTCAATCAAAAGCACCAAAAGATTTTCCAGAAGAACAGGTAGTAACAATTCCAAGAGGACTTTCTGCTTCTGCTATTTCAGATTTATTACGCGATGAGGGTGTAGTTAAGTCCGCAGCATTTTTATATGTATTATTGGTTAGTAAATATGATCCAGCTTCAATTCAGGCAGGTACATATTTTTTCTCAGAACCAATTGACGTCTTCGAAGTTGCTAAAAAAATTACTCAAGGCTCAGCTGGTGAAAATCTTCTATCACTAACTCTTCCTGAGGGATATACAGCTACTGAATACGCCCGTATTGCAGAACAAATTTTACCCGATTTTGATTCAGTAGAATTTTTAAACCTAGTTAAAGGTAAAGAGGGATATCTTTTTCCAGATACATATTTTATTCCGGCTGATTTTGCAGCATTGGAGCTAGCTGAACTTTTAATAGCAACTTATGAAGAGAAGACCCTTTTGTTGCAAGAAGAAATTAGATTACATCCTTTAGGTGAAGGTGTGATTGTATTAGCCTCTATTCTAGAACGTGAAGCTAATACAGAAGATTCAATGAAGATGGTTTCAGGTATTCTACAAAATCGCCTTGAGGATGGAATGAGACTTCAAGTAGATGCATCGATTGAATACGTACTCAATCGTCCACTAAATACCTTAACCCCAGAAGATTTAGAAAAAGATACGCCATACAATACCTATCTTTATGATGGATTGCCACCAACTCCAATTGGAAATCCTGGACTTCAAGCTATAAATGCTGTGTTAAATCCAATAAAAAGTGATTATTTTTATTACATCACTGGTGACGATGGAAATTTCTATTACGCAAAAACATTTGACGAACATAGGGCAAATGTTGCAAAGTACTTAAGATAAATGTTTGAAAGATATAAAAACAAAGATAAGACTGTATTTGTGGGGTTGTCGGGCGGAGTAGATTCCTCGGTCGCTGCTTTGCGTTTAATAAAAGAAGGCTACAACGTAGTTGGGGTTTTTATTAAAGTTTGGCACCCAGATTTTTTGGTTTGTAATTGGGAGGAAGAACGACTTGATGCAATGAGAGTTGCTGCGCACCTAAAAATTCCTTTCCTGACTTGTGATGCAGAAGAAGAATACAAGAAAGGTGTGGGTGATTATTTTATTTCAGAATATATTGCTGGACGCACACCAAACCCAGACGTAATGTGTAATCGCCACGTAAAGTTTGGTGCTTTTTGGGAGTTTGCCAAAAAACATGGTGCTGATTTTATTGCTACCGGACATTATGCTCAAGTAAAAAAGGAGGGTGATTCTTATCAGCTTTTAAAAGGCTTGGATACATCAAAAGATCAATCATATTTTTTGTGGACTCTGACACAAGAAGATCTCGCACATACGTTATTCCCAGTAGGAGATACAGAAAAGATAGATATTAGAAAAGAGGCCAAAGACGCCGGTATTCCAACTGCTGTAAAGAAAGATAGTCAAGGAGTTTGTTTTCTTGGTCACGTTGATATACCAGAATTTATTGGTCACTTTACTACATTAAAAAAAGGGGCTGTACATGATGTACGTGGTGGAATAATTGGTGAACATACAGGGGCACTTATCTATACATTAGGACAAAGACATGGATTTACTATTTTTGGCGAAAAAGCACGCAAACCACATTTTGTTGTTGCCAAAGATGTTACAACAAACTCCATTATTGTTGATATAAAGCCGCCAGAAATTGGTAGCGAAACTAAAATTAGAATAAATAATGAAAATATTATTCTAGACAGAATTGACGAACCAGAAACAGAAGCTGTATTTCGTTATCGGGGAAAAACAGATTTGGTTAATGTTTTGTCTGATAAAGATGGTCTTTATATTTCAGCTAAAGAAAATATTGAAAAGCCAGCTGCGGGACAGTCGGTTGTTTTCTACAGAGGTGAGGTTTGTCTTGGTGGAGCCGTGATATCATAAGCTTAATGACATGGTTATATGGGCTTATTGCCATTTTTGTCTCGTGCGTTTTGTTGTACGTTGCGGGTAACTTTTTGATAGGAGGTTTAACAAGATTATCTCGTTACTTTAAAATAACAGAGTTTGTTGTTGCTTTCTTTATTTTGGCTTTTGCCGCTACTTTACCAAACTTTTTTATTGGTATAACTTCTGCATTTCAGGGAATACCTGAACTTTCTTTTGGTGAAATAATGGGAAGTAATATAATTGTAATGACACTAGCTGTTTCATTAAGTGTATTTTTTGCTGCAAAGAAAGAACTTCCTATCGAAGGTGATATGGTCAAAGACACAGCTTTTTTGACCTCAATTTCTGCTATTCTGCCACTAATCTTAATTTCTGATGGTTTTCTATCTCGTAGTGATGGTTTAGTTTTAATACTTCTTTTTATTGGTTATGTTTACTGGCTTTTAGTAAGGCAGAATCGTTTTTCTAAAGTATTCCAGGATGAAGAAGAAAATATTCCACGATCAGTTGTTTTAACTGATATTGTAAAAGTCGTTATTAGTATTGTCTTAGTCGCGCTGTCTGCTCAAGGAGTGGTTTATGGTTCTTCTATTTTTGCAGAAGATTTAAATATTCCTCTAGTAATAGTAGGTGCCGTTATTTTGGCTTTTGGAGGAGCATTGCCTGAGATTTATTTTTCAATTATTTCTTCTATAAAGGGTGAAACAAACCTTATTGTCGGAGGACTTCTTGGTGCAGTGATTATTCCTGCAACTCTGGTGCTTGGCTTAACTGCTGTTATACATCCAATCCAAAACGACATCACTACATTTCCATTAATAAACAGAGTGTTTTTGATAGTAATAGCTTTATTCCTTCTTTATACTTCTCAGGTAAAAAAGGCTATAACTTGGCGAGAGAGTGTTGTTTTGATAATTCTTTATTTCTTATTCTTGTTTTCATTATTTATAATGTAATGGACAAATTACTTTAATTACCGATATTCTTTATGTTAGTTACAAAAGCAGATGGAACGATAGAAAATTTTGACGCAGATAAACTTCGTCGATCGCTAGAAAGAGCTGGTACTCCTGATAAAGAAATTGAACACATCGTAGCTGAAATTGAGAGTGTTGCACATGATGGAATTACTACTCAGGATATTTATAAAAAAGCTTTTGCTTTACTGAAAGCAACACAAGAATCTGTAGTCGCAAGATATGCCTTACGACGCGCTTTGTTTGATTTGGGCCCAACCGGTTTTCCATTTGAAACTTTTCTTTCTCGGCTTTTTCAGAGTCAGGGTTACAACACCAGAACGGGTTTAATCATAAAAGGAAAGTGTGCAACACATGAAATTGATATAGCAGCCTATAAACAAGATCATTCTTTTGTTGCCGAAGCGAAATTTCATGCTAGACCAGGTTTAAAATCTGACTTACAAGTTGCAATGTATTCTTATGCACGCTTGCTTGATTTATCAGAGATGAAAATTTGTGCAGAAGATATTTGTGGAGTAAAAGATTTTAAGATAATTACTAACACAAAATTTACGACAGCAGCTATTAAGTATGCAAATTGTGTCGGAGTAGATTTACTTAGCTGGGATTATCCAAAGGAAGAAAATCTCTACTCACTAATTGAGAGCAAAAAACTATATCCAGTAACTGTTTTACAAAGTATAAATTCTGCCCAAAAAACAGCTTTAATAGAAAAAGGGATTGTTGTTTGTGAGGATGTTATCAAAAAACCCAATAAAATAGCCGAATTAGGCCTTTCTGCGAGTAAAATAGAAGCATTACTTTCTGAGGCTCGTCAACTTTCACCGTCATAAAATAAAGGTATAATTATTGGTATTAAAAATTACCGTAAGGTTACAATTTTGGATTTATGTCAGAACAAACAAATTTCACTGAAGAGAACAAGAAGACTGTAATGTCTTTCGTATCAGGTTTAATCGTTGGAGGATTGTTGGTTTATATGTTTGCTCTTCCTGGAGCAGATGAGACAAAAAAAGCCGAGGTTAATGGTGATGCAGATGTTGAAGAGGTTGAGAATAATGAAGTAGAGGATGAGGTTTCTGAAGCTACTAGCTCTGTAACAATTAAAAATGATGTTTCATCAACACCAGCATCTTCTTCTGTTATTAAAAGAGAGGGTATTATCTCTGTTGAGGAGCAAGAGGCTGGTGATTTAGTCACTCTATCAGCAGTAACCTTCCCAGCTGACGCAGGATGGATTGGTGTCCGTGATTACGAAAATGGACAACTAACTGGTCTTCTTGGAGTTTCTCGCTTTGACAGCAATGAAGGTCTTCTTCCTGAATCTATTAAGTTGATTCGTGGTACAGAAGCTGGAAAGACTTACGCTGTTGTTTTTTATCATGACAATGGTGATAAGGAGTTCAATCTAGCTAATGATGCTCAGATGGACAGTGCTATTGAAACTTTCTTGGTTAAGTAAATTAATTTAAGAGGACAAAGCGCGCGCCGAAGGCGCGCGCTTTTGTTATAATTACCTTATAATGGAATATATCAAGAAATACAATCCAGATAGATCTGCTGACTGGAATTATGGAGGCGCAAAATGGCGTTTGTCACGCTCGAAAATAGATTTGTTTATCGAGTGTCCGCGCTGTTTTTATGTTGATAACAAACTAGGCACCAAGAGACCTTCCATGCCTTCTTTTAATCTAAATATCGCTGTAGATGAGCTTTTCAAGAAGGAGTTTGATATTCACCGCAAGAATGCAACTGCGCATCCAATAATGACCAAATACGGCATTAAAGCAGTTCCGTTTAATCATCCAAATATGGACACTTGGCGCGATCCTTTTGTTGGAATTGAGTACCGACATCCTGGAACAGACCTTGTTGTCTCGGGTGGAGTTGACGATCTCTGGCAAACTGAAGACGGAAAAATAATTGTTATCGATTACAAAGCAACTTCTAAAGCTGGAAAAATTGAAAAACTTGGTGATTCTCCTTGGGAAAAGCAATACCAAAGACAACTTGGTGTTTATCGTTGGCTTTTAGAGAAAAACGGTTTCGAAGTTCAGGATATAGGCTATCTTGTTTATGCAAATGCTTCAAAAGAAGAAGATGCTTTTGATGACAAGCTTACTTTTGAAACAACTTTAGTAGATTGCCCGACTGACACAGGTTGGATTGAAAAAACCCTCGCTGATATTAAAGTAAATCTAGAGTCGAATGAAATTCCACCCATAGGAAATAACTGCGAACACTGTCCTTATCGTGAAGCAGTTGGTAAGAAATTACTTTCTTTACACATGGCCGCCAAAAAGGCTAAAATGAAATAGATTATAAACTCAAATTAAATCATTATGTCAGTAGATAGATTAGAGTCTGAAAAACAAAGCCTGGAGCGAGAAATGGAAAGAAATCAATCTAGGGTTGAAGACTATAAGCGCGAAGAATCTAGAATCCAGTCAAAAATTGACGACCTTAATCGCGATCTAGAAAGAGAGGCCGAAAAGCGTCGTCAAATGGAAGTGGAAATTTCTCGTGATCAGGAAAAAATTCACGATATTGAACGAAAAATAGAAGAAGAAAGAAGACGAGAAAATTCCTAATTTAAAATGTATTCTTATCGGATAGAAAAAGCCATCAGAGCGGCCGCAATATTGCACAGAGAACAAGTAAGGAAGGGTGCGTCCTCAATACCTTATATAACGCATTTAGCGGCTGTTGCTTGGCTTGTGCGAGATTATTCTAACGTTGAGGATACGATTATTTCTGCTTGGCTACACGATACAATTGAAGATACAGATTACACGGCTCAAGAATTAGAAGAAGATTTTGGTTACGAAGTAAGAAAAATAGTCGAAGCACTCTCTGAGCCAAAAGAAAAGGATGGCGTAAAACTATCAATTGCCGAAAGAAAGAATGCTTATATCGAGCAAATAAAAAAAGCGCCTGAATCGGTTTTGATAATTTCAGCAGCAGACAAAATTCATAACCTTCGCACGATTGTCGAGCAGTACCATAGTAACCACGAAGATTTTATACAAGATTTTCCGTCAGCTCTAAATGAAACTGATATCTTTTATCAAAACCTATCAAACGTATTAAATCGCCGCCTTAATAACGACATTTTGGCTGAGTTTAATCATGTTTATACCGAATACAAAAATTTCTTAGCTCATGTCAAAACAAAACAAACAAAATAAAGAATTAAATATTCCTGGGCTTATTTTTATAAAAAGTAAAAATGGTATTTCTGAATATAAGTTAGAGAAAAATAATCTAACCATTCTTTATAAAAACTTTCCTAATACTGGAGTTGTAACAACAAATATTACTTATAGAGTTGGCGCTCGAGATGAAGGAGTTGGCGAAACTGGCTTAGCACACATGCTTGAACATATGTTATTTAAGCCAACAAAATCTGACTTAAAATTTAACAAAGAATCTTCTGCAATGTTATTTGAGCGTGATACGGGATGTATTTTAAATGCAAATACTTGGCGCGATCGTACAACATATTTTTTTAGTTATCCAGCAGAGTATTTTGATAGAGCTCTTAAAATCGAAGCTGACAGAATGACAAATGTAGCTTTGTCTGACACAGAGTTTTTGCCAGAGAGAAATAATGTTCTGTCTGAGTTTGATATGTATTTTGGTGACCCAAAGTTTGCTCTTTCAGTCGCACTTTCTTCAACTGCTTTTCAAAATCATCCTTATCGACACGAGACAATAGGTGTTCGTGAAGATATTGAAAGATATATAGTAGACATGCTCGATAATTTTTATAAAAAATATTATCGTCCTAGCAATGCGACTCTATCAATCATGGGTGATGTGGCTTTAGAAAAAGCTCTAACTTCAGTAATTAAAAGTTTTTCTTCAATCAAGAATCCCAAGGAAGAAATTGCTCGACTTGTCGCAATTGAGCCAAAACAAGAAGGGCTTCGACGAGTTGAAATAAAAAGAGATAGTAATACAAACGTTTTAGCAATTGCTTTTAAGCATGCAGCCTATCCAACGAACGAATGGGTTTCTACGGCTGTTTTAATGCATTTTTTAGCTGGAAATGAAGATAGTATTCTACAAACAAAATTAGTTGATTCTGGCTTAGCTAGCTCGATTGAATACTCTATAGAACCAACTAGCGACAAAGGGCTTTGTATTTTGTACGTAACCCTAGCTAAAGATTCTAATCATAAAAAAATAGAAGATATAATCTTGGCAGAAATAGGGAAGTTAGAAGTTTCAAAAATGGAATCAGGTATTAAAAAAGCTATTGCTTCTTATGCAACCGATTTGGCTTTCGGTAGAGATGGTTCACTAAAAACAGCTATGGCCATAACAGAAGATATTTCTGTTGGTGATTGGACAGCTGGATTTAAGATTGAAAATCAAATCAAAAAGATTACCTCAGAAAACATCATTTCTTTGGCAACAAAACTTTTTGCAGAAAATAATCTAACAATCGGTTACTTTATTGGAAATAAATCATAAGAATATGGAACAAAAAATCACAAGGAAAGAATCATATTCAATCGCTAGTATTTCTGATAACACTTCTAATATTGCACTAGCAACTATATCTATCGATATTCATGAAGAGAATTCACCAAAAGCTGAGCTTTTGCAGAGCTTTTATACAGAAGCTTTGATGTCAGGATGCAAAGAATATTCTCGTGCAGAAATTCATGAAAAGCTTGGTTTGCTGGGCGCTGAAATAAGTGTAAACACTTCACTTGGTTACCTAAACATATCTCTTAAATCTACTGCAGATAATATTGATGCGGTATCTAGTTTATTTCAAAAAATAATCTTGACACCAGTATTTTTACCAAAAGAAATATCCCGAATAAAAACTCTTCTTAAAAACGAGCTTCTAGAAAAGAAAGAAAATGCAGATATTGTTGCTTTAGAAAATCTTGCCAATGAACTATATGATAAAAGTGATAGACGTTATTCTTTTGATCCTGATGCATTGATTGCTGAAATCTCTAATATTACAAAGAAAGACTTAATGGACTTACATAAAAAAGTTTTAGGAGTTTTTTGGTATTGTACCGTTGGCGGAAATGTAAAAGTAATCAAAACTATTGATGAATCAATTTTATTCCTTAAACCAAATCAAATTTTGACTTTAGGTAGAGTTCATAAAACTTCTAATAAAAACAAAAAGTTTGTATTCGCAAATATTCCAAGCAAACAAAATATAGAATTCTCTATTGGTGGATCTTTACCAATCTCACTTCATCATGAAGATTATCCAGCTTTCATGTTTGGTCTTAATGTGTTGGGTAACTGGGGAGGTTTTGCTGGCAGACTAATGAGCACAGTTCGTGAAAAAGAAGGTTTAACTTATGGAATCTATGCCAGAACAGAAACTATGGATACTGAAGAGTTTGGATTTTGGCGAATTAAGAGCTTTTTTTCACCAGAAAAATCTGAACAAGGACTAAAATCTACTTTCCGAGAAATAAACCTTATAAAAGAAAAGGGAATTTCTGATGTTGAATATAAAAGGTTTAAGACAATCTTAGGTACTAATCAAACTTTATTAAACGACTCATTGATTAGGGTTGTGAGAGAAACACATTCATTCCATATTAAAGATTTTACTTTAGAAGAAATTGCTGAATATAAACAAAAATTTGTAGGTGTTTCAAAAGATGAAGTAAATGCCACTCTGTTAAAATACCTTGATACAGAAAAGATTACAGTGAGTGCGGCAGGGCCAGTAGAGAAAGTAAAAACAAGGCTGACAAAAATTTAATAATTGATCAACCCATACATACTTCGCTTTGTATGGGTTGATTTTCTATAAAACAGTGGTATATTTTGCCTCGGTATAGCTTTTCAAGACTCAATCAGGGGAAGAAAATGAAAATCAAACGTGACGGAATCGTATTCAAGACAGCTTATCTCTTTACTGATCCTTCCAAAGTTCCAACTAGCAATACTCTGAATGGATGTACTTTATTTTGGAGATTTATATTTTTTGGAATACTGATTCTATTACTTTATCCTTTATTTTGGGGTTTGTATTTTGTTGCCTCTGCAATTTTCATTGTTATCAATTTAACAATCGGGAGTCTGTTTGGTTTTAAGTTTGTTAGACCCGATAAAGATAAGCTTACATGGTCGCCTATCCGTCGAGAAAACTATCTATATTTTAATGGACGAAGGATACTTCCTGGAATAGTAATCGTGATAATAATGCTTTTGTTGTTCCAAGGACTACTTATACTTGGTTCTATTAAAGACCTGCAGAGTGAGTCCGATGGAACGATATTTGAGAGCTATCCCGCACTAATCCTTGTGATTACTGAAGGAATTGTATTCTCTTTAGCATTTATAATCATTTGGTTTTCAGGGTTTCGTAAAAGTGAATTTGGTAAACTTGCTGGTTCTTATATAAAATCCTTTAAAGATAAAACCTGTCCAGTAATCACAGTTGTGGATTGAGTTCTATGGGGTCGAGCTTTGCTCGACCCCATTTTCTTTTCTCTTTCTAATAATTTGTTCCAAAACACAATCCGCGATATAGTTTTTCATTATGTCAGGGAACGAAATACGCGAGAAATATCTTCGCTTTATGGAGAGCAAGGGTCATGCAATAGTGCCATCTTCAGCATTGGTGCCAGAAAATGACCCAACTACACTTTTTACTGGTAGTGGAATGCAACCAATGTTGCCTTACTTGCTGGGTGAAAAACATCCAAAAGGAACACGAATTACTGATAGTCAAAAGTGTTTCCGAGCAGAAGATATCGAAGAGATTGGTGACAACCGTCATACCACTTTCTTTGAAATGTTAGGTAACTGGTCTTTTGGTGACTATTTCAAAAAAGAGCAAATTGAATGGATGTTTGAATTCCTTACTGAAGAAGTGGGTATTGATCCAAATAAACTTTATATAACTGCTTTTGGTGGCGACGAGACAAATGGAATTCCTCGGGATGAAGATGCTCCCAAGATTTGGCAGGAACTTTTTGCTAAACACAATATTAAGGCAGAAATAGCCAATATCGGTTCAGAAGATGATGGTTACCAAAGAGGAATGAGGGAGGGTGAGCGTATTTTTTATTACGAAGCCAAGAAGAATTGGTGGAGTAGAGCAGGTGTACCTGGTAATATGCCCGCCGGAGAACCTGGCGGTCCGGATTCAGAAATGTTTTACGACTTTGGTACTCCACATGATTCAAAGTGGGGCGAATATTGCCATCCAAACTGTGATTGTGGCCGATTTATGGAAATCGGCAACAACGTTTTCATGCAGTATATCAAAACTGAAGATGGTCAGTTTAAAGAGCTGGAAAACAAAAACATCGACTTTGGTGGTGGTTTGGAAAGAATTGTAGCTGCTAAAAACAATGATAACGATGTCTTCAAGATTGACTTGCTTTGGTCAGTTGTAGAGAAGGTTCAAGAACTTTCAGGAAAGAGATATGAAGAAAACACGACCGCATTCCGAGTAATTACCGACCACATTCGCGGAGCTACTTTTATGATTGGTGACGGTGTTTTACCAAGTAATACCGAACAAGGATATTTCGTACGCAGACTCTTGAGACGTGCTGTTCGTTTTGCTGATCAACTTGGGATTCCGGAAGATAATTTTTACCGTTTGGCAGAAGTAGTTATCCACACATATAAAGGTCACTACACAAACTTATCTGACAAAAAAGACATTATCACCGAAGCTATCAAGCGCGAAGAGTCCCAATTCCGAAAAACCCTAGAGAAAGGATTGAAAGAATTTGAGAAACTAAAAGTTAAAGGACAAATCGGTGGCGAAGAGGCTTTTGTCCTATTTACTACTTACGGCTTTCCATTTGAACTAACGCTTGAGTTGGCTCACGATAATAATATTGAAGTTGATAAAGCTGGCTTTGAATCTGAAATGAAGAAACATCAAGATTTATCTAGATCTGGTGCTGAACAAAAGTTCAAAGGTGGTTTGGCTGACCATTCCGAAAAAGTAGTTCAATATCACACAGCAACTCACTTAATGTTGGCTGGTTTACGTAAGTACCTTGGTAGAGAAGTGCATCAAGCTGGTTCAAACATTACTGGAGAGAGACTACGTTTTGATTTTACTCACCCTGACAAAGTAGATAGAGAAACTCTCGACAAAGTAGAAGAGTTTGTAAATAGTGCTATTCAGATTGGTGGAAATGTCACAATTGATATGATGCCGAAGACTGTTGCAGAAAACGACCCAACAATCGAAGGAAGTTTCTGGGACAGATATCCTGACGAAGTAAAGGTTTACACAATGACCGGAAACAATGGGGAAGTATTTTCTCGCGAATTATGTGGTGGCCCACACGTAGAAAAGTTAGAGGATGTTAAAGGTACTTTCAGAATTACCAAAGAAGAATCATCTTCTGCCGGTGTTCGACGAGTGAAAGCTGTCTTAGAATAAAATATTTATAATTCTCAACAACAGCCGCACCCAAAAGGGTGCGGCTGTTGTTATAATTACTTAACATGTTTCGTTCTCGCAATAAAAAAAATCGAGTAGGTGTTGTATTTGATATTTCCTCTGGCAGTGTCGCGGCAGCAATTGTTGTTTCTAGAGATGAGGAAAAGTTTCCAGAAATAGTTTGGTCATACCGTGAATACATCCTCAAACCTAATCGCAATGAAGATTTAGAAAAAAGCCTTAAAAGCACTATATTGAACACTGTTCTTGAACTTGGTTCAGCTGGCGCAAAATCATTACGCCAAAAGTACCCTAAACTCTCCCCTGAATTAGTTCAAGTTTCTTTTAGTGCACCTTTTTCTCACACAATTAAAAGAACAGTTAAGGTAAAATCAGATAAACCATTCAAGGTAAGTAATTCATTGATTAAAGAATTAGAAAAAAAAGCTAGAAAAGAAGCTGAAAAGCAAATAAATCCGGAGAATGTTTCAAAAATTATGCATCTGAATCTTCTTTCTGAGGCAACAGTTGATATTAAAGTTAATGAATACGATGTTAATTTTCCCTATAAAGGTACAGCGAGCAGCATATCCTTGTCTCAGTTAGTTAGTTTTGCTGAAACAAATTTGGTAAGAGAAGTTGAAGTGAATTTACAAAAAATCTTTACTACAGCTAAAACTGACCTAGACTCTTTTTTGTCGCTTTACTCAAGAGCAATAATAGATTTGGTGCCAACAATCTCAAATGCCTGTTTAATTTCTATTACAGCCGAAGCCACAGAAGCTATATCTATTGAAGGTCGAGTACCTAGTTCATCGCAACATATTCCTTACGGACAATATTCTTTAGCAAAAGATGTCAGTGAAGCAATAGGCATACCTTTTTCTGATGCACTTATTTTTTTAAAGGAATCTGATGTAGACCTAAAACTTAAGCTCTCGAAAGCTAAATTAGATATTCTTGAAAAGGTCCTAGAGGACTACGAAAATATGTTAGTCGGGCTATTTGAAAAACTTGGGAATTCTTTTTCATTACCAAAATCAATCTACCTTCATGTTGACAGAAATATGGAAAATTTTTTTATGAAAATTTTACGCAAATCTATCAAGCGTGTATCTAGTTCAAATCCAAAAATTTACGCAATTACGACAGAATTCTTCGACTTTGGACATAATACAGACTCTAGAATTCGTTGTTCAGCTTACGTATTCCACAAAAAACTGTACGAAGACGATATTGCAGAGACTGCATATCTGGTATGATAAAATATACCTATGGAAAAAAAATGGAATCTTCAAGATATTAAACCTGCTGAGAGACGGCCACAGCCTTCTAGATCTCCTCGTAGAGAAATAGAAGAAACCCAACCCTCTCCGACACAGGAACCAAAAAGAGAACGTCGTATTAGAAGTGAGAAAAATCCAAAATCAGGTAAAAAAGGCTTGGTTTTGGGAGGGATAGTATTTGGTTTAATAATCGTAGTAAGTTTTGTTCTTGCAATATTAAATTCTGGAGCTGAAGTAACCGTTTTCCCAAAAACTCGTGAACCATTAGTTAATGCTGTGTTTGAAGCGAGTGCAAACGCTACCGCCAATGATCTTGCTTACGAGATAATGACACTAGAAGCTACAGGCGAGCGAGAGGTCGTTGCAAGTGGTCAAGAAGATGTAGAAACAAAAGCTGAAGGAAGTATTACTATCTACAAAACCACTGCAGGCTCTGAACAGCTCCGCGTAAACACAAGGTTCCAAACTCCAGATGGTCTTATTTTTAGAATAAAAGAAGGAGTATCTGTACCTGGCGGCACCTCTGAAAAACCAGGTATTGTTAGAGCTTATATCATTGCTGAAGAGGCTGGAACTAAGTACAACATATCTGCTAATACAAAATTTACAGTTCCTGGTTTTAAAGAATCTGACTTAATGGATTTATTTAATGCAATCTCAGCTGAAAATTCTTCCGAAATAACCGGCGGGTATTCAGGTCCACGTTTTATGATTGACGATGCAGAGCTGTCTGCTGCTACTCAGAGCCTTCAAACTGAACTTGAATCAGCTTTAAAAGAAAGATTAAAGAATGAAAGACCAGCAGGATTCACTATATTTGATTCTGCAGCGGTATTCGTTTATCGTGATCTCCCAGCCGAAGACTCAGGTGGTGATAAAGTTAAACTAAAGCAAAAAACTATTTTACAGATACCTATATTCAAGAATGAAGACTTTGCTTCACATATAGCTTCTGTGGTTGTACCAGGTTATGAAAAAGAATCGGTTAGAATAGAAGACATGTCAGTATTTTCTTTTGAGTATGCCACAACTACTACAGACATAACTACTAGAGACTCAATTTCCTTTAGATTAGTAGGGAAACCAAAGATTATCTGGGTTTTTGACGAGAATCAGCTAAAGCAAGACTTGTCAGGAGGAACCCAGACTTCACTTAATACCGTATTAGGTGGATATCCTGCAATCGAGAAAGCCACAGCCACAATCAGGCCATTTTGGAACAGAAGTTTTCCAGAAAAAACAGAAGATATTAGTATTGTTGAGGTAACAGGTTCGTAAAATCCTCAAAAATGACTCTTTTAAGTCATTTTTTACACAGCATTACTTGACGTTTTATAAACTATTTGCTAAACTCATTCGCGTTTGATGTCGGAACAACAAAAAGAAAACCTAGTCTACGGAACAGTAGAAGAGGCGCTACCAAATGCACTATTTAGAGTTGTGCTCGATGACACTAACGAGCAGGTTCTTACGTATTTATCTGGAAAGATGCGTAAGTTCCGAATCAGGGTGTTAGTTGGGGACAAGGTAGCTATTGTTCCAGACCCTTATGGAGGGAAAGGCCGCATCACGAAGCGATTGTAATCAAGATTATGAAAGTAAAATCATCGATCAAAAAACGCAGTCCTGACGACATTATCGTTCGTCGTCGTGGAAAGGTCTATGTGATCAATAAGAAAAAGCCGCGTCATAAGCAGCGTCAAGGGTAAATTTTTATGAGAATTTCAGGTATTAATATTCCAGATAACAAGCATCTATCTTTCGGCTTAACAGCTGTTTATGGTATTGGCCGCGTTCGCGCTAAGCAAATACTAGCTGAGTTGAAAGTGGATGAGTTTTCTAAGCCAGTAGACATTTCTCCAGAGCTTGAAAACGCTATCCGTGAGAAAGTAGAATCTTTCACCATTGAAGGAGAATTGCGTCGTAAGACATCTGCTGATATTAAGCGCTTAAAAGACATTCAGTCTTACCGCGGCAGCCGTCATGCCAAGCGCTTGCCGGCACGTGGTCAGCGAACAAAGACCAATGCTCGTACACTTAAAGGTGTTAAGAAGACTATGGGTAGTGGTCGCCGTAAGCTCGAAAAGACTTAAAAATCTCCAAAGCCAGTTCGCACCCTTTCTGGAAAAATTATTTGTTTATCTATAATTTTTCCGCTAAAGGGCACGAGATTGCACCTGGTTTTGAAATCTTTTCAAAAATTATTAAATATTCCTATGGGTAAGAAACGAATCATAAAAAAAGGAGGTGGGTCAGATGTTTCAGGAACATCACGTGCTCTTAGCCGTGTTCCAAAAAAGAAGGTTCTTAATGGCCGTCTAAACATCCTTGCAACTTTCAATAACACAATAGTTACTTTAGCTGACTCTAAAGGTAACAGTTTGATCGCTGCCTCAAGTGGAGCTATCGGTTTTAAGGGTTCACGTAAATCAACACCTTTTGCTGCTGCAAAAGTTGGTGAGATTATCGGTGAGAAGGCATCCCAGATGGGTATGCGTGAAGCTGATGTTATCATTCGTGGAATCGGTGCTGGTCGTGAATCTGCTTTGCGAGCTTTTGCTGGAAAGGGTATTGGTATTAGCAAAGTACTAGACATGACCCCAGTACCACATAACGGTCCTCGTGCCAAAAAGCCTCGTCGCATATAGGTTTTAATTTTAGATATATATGAAAATCGGTCCAAAATTTAAAATAGCCAAGCGCCTAGGTGCACCAATATTTGAAAAGACTCAGACTCAAAAGTTTGCTGCTTCTGCTGCCAAAGCTGGTGCAGGTAAGAAAAGAGGTGGTCGCCCAGGTACTATGAGCGATTATAAGCGTCAGCTTATCGAAAAGCAGAAAATGCGTTTCACTTACGGCATTACAGAATCTCAACTTCGTAAGTATGCTGATGAAGCTTTAGAAAAGAGTAGTCAACCTATTGTTTTCTTGTTTGCTCGACTTGAGTCAAGACTCGATAACGTAGCTTACCGTCTAGGGCTAGCTCCTACACGTCGCGCTGCTCGTCAAATGTCTTCTCATGGGCACTTTGTAGTCAATGGTAAGAAGTCAACAATTCCATCACAACAGCTTAAAGCTGGCGATGTTGTTACTGTACGAGAAGGTAGCAAGACCTCAGTAATGTTTACAGAACTTCCTGAAAAACATTCTGGCGTTGTTCCTGCATGGTTGAAATTTGATATCAAAAAGTTGGAAGGAAAGGTTGAATCAGCTCCAATTTATGAGCCAGCCGAAACTTTGTTTGATCCTGAACAGGTGTTTGAGTTCTATAGCCGCTAACACCTCTAGGTAAAATAAATTATTAATTTTAGCCACTGCATTATGTTAGAGACAAACGTTGCACTTCCTAGCAAACCAAGAGTAGTAAAAGAAGAAGAGTTTCAAGCTATTTACGAAATAGATGGTCTTTATCCTGGATATGGACACACATTAGGTAATAGTCTTCGTCGAATTATTCTCTCTTCACTGCCAGGAGCTGCTGTTACTCACGTAAAAATTGATGGCGTTAAGCATGAATTTGACACCATTGATGGTGTCAAAGAAGATGTTATTACCATCCTTCTTAACATCAAGCGTATTCGTCTATCATTGCATGGTGAAGGTCCACAAACAATCACTCTAAAGGCTGATAAGGCTGGGATTGTCACTGCTGGAGATATCACGGCTCCAACTCAGGTAGAAATTTTAAATCCTAGTCAGCCAATTGCAGAAATTACTGCAAAAGGTATTTCTCTAAATATTGAAATGACTATTAGTCATGGCCTTGGATACGTTCCTCGTGAAGTTCACCAAAAGGAGAAAATGGACATTGGAGCAATTGCTCTAGATGCTGTTTTCACTCCTATCCGCAGAGCTAATTACGAGGTTGAGAACATGCGTGTTGGAGATAGAACTGACTACAATAGACTTCGTCTTTTTATTGAAACAGACGGTACTGTTTCACCTCGTGAAGCAATGGAAAAATCTATTGAAATCATGATTCACCAGCTCAAGGCAATCACTGGTTTCAAGGATACTGCTGATTCAGAAGCTGTCGCTTTGGAGACAAAAACAACCGAATCTGAGCAGACAGAAATCGATCCAGATGTTCTTAAAACACGTATTGAAAACTTAGATTTATCAGCAAGAACTTTAACAGCCCTAGAGGAGGCTAGCATCCGTACCATTGGAGGACTTGTGCGTAAGCAAAAAGATGATATTCTCTCTCTCGACGGAATTGGTCCTAAGGGTCTACAAGAAATCGTTGACCTATTGGATAAAATGGGTTTGACACTTTCCGAATAATTAATATATGAAGCACGCAACTACAAAAAGAAAATTAAGCAGAACTCGTCGCGGACGCACAGCTCTTTTGCGCGGATTGGCTGCTGACCTTATCGTAAAGGGTAAGATTAAGACTACTGAGGCTAAAGCTAAAGAACTTCAGCCTTTTGCTGAGCGATTGGTAACTTACGGAAAGAAGTCGACTGTGGCTTCAAGACGTATGGCTGCTTCTGTTCTCGGTGAACCTCGCGATGAAGTTATCAAGAAGCTTTTTGAAGATATTGCTCCAAAATATAAGGAAAGATCTGGTGGCTACACAAGAGTAATAAAAATGGGCCGTACTCTCGCAGGTCGCGATGAGGCTGTAATTGAGCTTGTATAATATGAATAATGAAACTAGCAAAAAGGAATACGTAATTGACGCAAAAGGAAAGCGTCTTGGACGTGTAGCTACTGAGGCTGCTACTGTCTTGCTTGGCAAGGACAGTGCTGATTTTACAAAGAATAACATTGCTGATGTTACTGTAAAAATTGAAAATGCTTCACAGATGGATATTCCTGAACAAAAGAAGACTAATGGTTACCAGTCATACTCTGGCTACCATGGTGGACTTAAAACAGAGACTCTTGAACACTTGGGCAAGCGTCGTGGTTTTGCTGAAGTACTTCGTCGTACTATCAGTGGTATGTTACCAAAAAACAAACTTCGCAAGCCAACCTTGCTTAACCTAGATATAACTGAGTAATTTTATTATTATTATGACTGCAACTGCTAAAAATAGATACAATGAAGGAATTGGACGTCGCAAGACAGCTTCTGCTCGTGTACGTTTAACTCCTGCTAAAGAGACTACCGTAGTAATCAACGACAAGAAGTTGGAGGACTACTTCAAACACCAAGCTATGATCAATGAGGTAATGTCTGTACTTACCACAAAAGAGCTAGGTATTGGTGACTACACAGTGACTGTAAAGGTTTCTGGTAGTGGTCTTTCTTCACAAGCTGACGCGATAAAGCTAGGTATCGCCCGTGCACTTCTTCTTGAAAGTCAGGATCGTCGTGCAGTTTTGAAGAAAGAAGGATTCCTTAAACGTGACTCAAGGGCAGTTGAGCGTAAGAAGTTCGGTCTCCTAAAGGCGCGTCGTCGTCCACAGTGGTCAAAGCGTTAATTCTTTACAAAGAATTACAAAAGAGTCGCACCTAAGGTGCGACTCTTTTTTTGACAAAGCTATCTATCATCAATATAATACCAACGTTATGGAAGACAAGATGAACAATGATATTGAAATTGAAACAAATACTGATACGGATGAAATTTACACTGGAGACTCAGAAATAGTAGAAGAAGAACAAGCGACTGCTGAAAAAATGAAGAAGCTGCGTCAAAAATTGGCCATTTGCGAAAATGACAAAATGTCCGCTATGGAAGAACTTCAGCGCGCGAAAGCAGATTTCTTAAATGCCCGAAAGAGATTAGATGATGAAAAAATAAGAGACAGAGAAAGGTCTATTATAAATCAAATAGAGGACTTATTGCCTTTATGTGATAGTTTTGAGTTTGCTTTAGCTGACATACATTTTAGTGAAGCTCCTGAAAATCTGCAAAAGGGAATCCGTGGTATTCAGTCACAATTGTTATCAATTCTTAAATCCCATAACGTTGAAACTCTAGGTATTGTAGGTGAAGAATTTAATCCAAATGAACACGAGGCTGTAGAGAATATTGAAGTTACAAACCAATCAGAAGATCATAAGATTGCAAAAGTGATACAAAAAGGCTACAAACTAAATAATAATCTGATAAGACCTGCTCGTGTTGCAGTAAACACTTTTACTAATTAAACCTAATTTATATTTATACTATGGCAAAAATACTAGGAATTGACTTGGGAACTACTAACTCAGCTATTGCTTTTATTGAGGCTGGGGAACCACAGATAAT
The DNA here is from genome assembly GCA_964601615.1 of uncultured Candidatus Saccharibacteria bacterium. Classification (GTDB taxonomy): domain Bacteria; phylum Patescibacteriota; class Minisyncoccia; order Phycocordibacterales; family UBA918; genus OLB19. The sequence continues at coordinate 172,383 of CAZRNZ010000001.1, read as the reverse complement.
TGAAAACGCTGAAGGTGGTCGTACAACTCCATCAGTTGTCGCTATTTCGAAAACAGGCGAAAGACTTGTTGGTCAAATTGCAAAACGACAAGCTGTAACAAATCCATTCAACACAATTTACGGAATCAAGCGTTTTATGGGCCACTCCTTTAATGAGGAAGCTGTCCAAAAAGATAAAGAAGTTACACCTTACGAGGTAAAAGCTGGTGCAAATGGTGAAGTTAATGTCGCTATGGATGGCAAAGACTATAGCCCTGAAGAACTTTCAGCAATGATTTTATCAAAGCTAAAAGCTGATGCTGAGGCTAAGCTTGGTGAGAAAATTACTGAAGCTGTTATTACTGTGCCAGCATATTTCAATGACTCACAAAGAAAAGCAACACAAGATGCTGGAAAAATTGCTGGACTTGATGTAAAGCGCATTATTAACGAACCAACTGCTGCTGCACTAGCCTATGGTTTCAATAAGAAGAAAGATGAGCAACTCGTTGTGTTTGACTTCGGTGGCGGTACTTTTGACGTAACTGTACTAGAGGTTGGTGACGATGTTGTTGAGGTAAAATCAACCGACGGAGATGCTCACATGGGTGGCCGAGACATCGACCAAGAGGTCGTTCGTTGGATGATTGCTGAATTCAAAAGAGAGGAAGGGATAGATCTTTCTGGTGACAAACTTGCTTTGCAAAGACTAGATGAGGCTGCCGAAAAAGCAAAGCTTGAGCTTTCTTCTTCAATGGAAACCGAAATAAATATTCCTTTTATTACTTCTGGTGCAGAAGGGCCAAAGCATATGCTTATTAAGCTTTCACGCGCCAAGCTAGAAGAACTAGCTGACAAGTATATTGATCGCGCTATGGAAATAACTAAGCGCGCTCTTGAGGCCTCACCTTTCCAGAAGGATGATATCGATGAAATTATTTTGGTTGGTGGACAAACAAGAATGCCAAAAATTGTTGATAAAGTCCGCGACTTCTTTGGTAAAGAACCAAATAAATCAATCAACCCAGATGAAGTAGTGGCACTTGGAGCTGCAATCCAGGCTGGTATTTTCCAAGGCGACGTTCAAGATATTACTCTTGTAGACGTAATTCCACTTTCACTTGGTATTGAAACAATGGGTGGTGTAAATACAAAATTAATTGAAAAGAATACTCACATTCCAACTCGTAAGTCTCAGGTATTTTCTACTGCCGCTGACAATCAAACAACGACAGAAATCGTGATAGTTCAAGGAGAACGTGCCATGGCTTCTGACAATAAATCTCTTGGAAGATTTATTCTTGATGGAATACCTCCAGCACCACGCGGCGTGCCACAGATTGAGGTGAGTTTTGATGTTGATAGTAACGGAGTTCTTAATGTTACCGCCAAGGATAAGTCTACTGGCAAAGAACAATCTATTCGTATTGAGGCAAGTTCAGGCCTTTCAGCTGAAGATATTGAAAGAATGAAACAAGATGCTGAAGCACACGCCAGTGAAGACGAAAATAAGAAGAAATTATCTGAATCTCGCAACATGGCTGATCAGACAATTTATACTGCTGAAAAAGCTTTGCGTGATCACGCAGAAAAAGTTCCAGCTGATTTAAAAGAATCTATTGAAGGCAAGATTATATCTTTACGTGAAGTAAAAGATAGCGAAAACCTACAAGATATCGAAACAAAAACTCAGGAACTATCGGCTGAACTTTCAAAAATTGGAGAGGTCCTACAAAATGAAGCTCCAAAAACAGAAACTGCACCAGAAGAAAATAAAGATGAAGGCGAAGTAAAATAAAATAAAATTATGAAGGATTACTACCAAGTTCTGGAAATAGAAAAGGGTGCCAGTAAAGACGAAGTCAAAAAAGCTTTTCGTCGCTTAGCATCTAAGTATCATCCAGACAAAAAAACCGGGGACGAAAATAAGTTCAAGGAAGTCAGCGAAGCTTACTCTGTTTTGGGTGACGAAAAAAAGCGTGCTGAATACGACTCTTATGGTAGAGCCTTCAATGGTGGTGGTGCTGGTTTTAGTGGATTCAATGGTAACTTCGCCCAAGGAATGGAGTTTGATATAAACGACATCTTTGAAAACTTTGGCGATATGTTCGGTGGATTTGGCGGCTCTCGCCAACGTCGCGGGAATGATATTTCTATTGATATTGAGCTATCTTTTAGAGAATCAATATTTGGCACAAACCGCACTGTCCGCTTGAGTAAAAATACAACATGTTCAGAATGTGAAGGTTCTGGCGGCAAGACTGGTGCCGAAATGGTTTCTTGCCGCATCTGTAACGGACAAGGACGTGTCAGAGAGACTAGAAATAGCATTCTTGGTAGTTTTGCCACAGTTCGCGAATGTACAGATTGTCGAGGACGAGGTCAGACTCCAAAAGAAAAATGTCCACACTGTGCTGGTATTGGAGTAAAAAGAGAAGAGTCTGAAATTGCTATCAAAATTCCAGCAGGAATCCAAGATGGAGAGGTTGTAAGAATGACTGGTTATGGAGAACATATTCCAGCCGGAGTGCCCGGAGACCTTTATGTAAAACTTCATGTAAGAGCAGATGGAGCAATTAGAAGGGAAGGTAGTAATCTTTATGTAAATCTACCAATCAAACTTACAGATGCCCTTTTGGGATCAAAATACCAAATAGAATCTCTAGACGGAATTGAAGATATTACGATTCCATCAGGCATCAAACATGGTGAAGTAATAAGTATAAAAGGAAAGGGAGTACCAGTAAGCGCTTCCAGGCGTGGTGACTTCAATATTAAAATAAGTATTGAAATGCCATCAAAGCTTTCCAAGAAGGCAAAGAAACTGGTTGAGGAATTAAAAGAAGAAGGAGTTTAGAAAATAGTCGCACACCATAGGTGTGCGACTATTTTTTCTATCCACGTTTAATTACTCAAAAAAACTTACCAAGCTGTACAATTAACATATGGATATAGTCGAAATTATTTCTAGTTTACATGGCTGGTTTTTCCTAATAATAACTTTTGCCATATCATCGGCAATAGTAATTTTTAGAGGAAAACAAACTCTCATTAACTTAATGATGGGATCATATTTAGGAACTTTCCTTTACATACAGTTTCCCTTTAAAGATTTTTTCTTAGAAGCAATAGACAGCAATGAAAGTGAATCTATCGCTTTATTATTTCTTTTTGGCATACTAACTTTCTTATCTGCATGGCTTTTTTCTAGACTAATGAGAAGAGAGTATTTTGATGATGTTTTTGATTCTTTTCCTAAAAAAATTATTTTAGCAATTACAGCTACTATTTTATTTACTAGCCTTTCCTTATTTTATCTACCTGTTGAAAATCTTATAGATATAAGTAAACCAATTCCGGAATTACTGCTTAATAATGACAATAAATTTTACTGGTTATTAGTACCTCTAATAATTCTCTTCTTTATTTAGTATTGATTATGTTGTTTTTTTGTGGTATTTTCCAAGACGGAAGTACTGTACTTTACAAGGAGAGATACGTTGTCGCATATAAGCGAAGTCGCCACAATTGCCAGACATCCTACCGGAAGTCACCCCCGTCCGCAGGACGACAAGTTTGAATCTAGACGTTTTTTTTACATCATTTCGATACCGATTATGTTTATTTTCGGTTTCTATGCCTTGATTAAGAAGAAGGTTTGGAAGAAGCTTTTTGGTAAGGAGCCAGATATTAATGTTTGGTTTTTTGATGGCATAAGTATAAATAGTCGTCGAGTTAAAGAAGGTCAAGCAAGATGGGGTGCTCTTGCAGCTGTTTATAACTTTAAGAAAGGGGAGGGCAGCAACTTTCTTGTGCGCGCTATCGATGATTGGTGGCTACATGTGCTAAACGCACAGGCCGTCAGAAATAGACTGAAGATTGTAAAATCTTCTCTTAGGGAAGCGATTCGTCATCAAAACCTAAGAAAGTCTGGGAATGTGCGTGTACTATCTTTAGCTGCAGGCTCAGCCCAAGCAGTGTTAGAAGTTGCAGAAGAGCTTCGACAAGAAGGTATTATTGTTGAGCTTTTACTAATTGATTTAGACCGCACAGCTATTGCAGAGATGAATAAGCGTATAGCTGAACTCAGCATGCAAGATTCTGTAACCGTTCAAAGGGGGAATGTTGAGAGAGTAAACATTCATGCTGAAAAATTCAGACCCGACATCATTGAGATGTGTGGGTATATGGATTATTTTAGTGTGGAAAGGATGATACAACTAACTAAAGAAATAAAAAATTCTCTCCCTCAAGGCGGACATTTTCTGACGTGCCATATACACCCGAACCACGAATCATTTTTTCTGGAACATGTTGCAAACTGGAAGATGTGGTACAAACCACTTTCAGACCTAGAGACAATTATGTACGATGGCGGATTTCAAAATACCAACTACAAAACAGAGCCCCTAAAAATTCACACTGTTGCAATTGCACAGAAATAAATATATCTGGGCCAAGATGTTATACTAAAAGCATCTTGGCCCATTTTTTGTTATGAGCATATTTGCAATTTCAGCACTCATTAATGTAGCAACAAGTTCTGTTGTTGGAACGATTGTTTTCTTTTCCAATCTAAAAAATAAAGCGAATAAAGTTTTTGCTTTATTTGCAGCAGCCATAGCAGCCTGGAGTCTTTGCTATTATTTTTGGCAAATTTCTATAACTGCTGAAACAGCTTTATTTTGGTCTAGAGGACTGATGTATGGTGCGATATTAATTCCTTTTTTTTACTTCCATTTTACAACTATATTTATTAAGAAATATAGAAGTTATAAAATTTTAGTATGGATTGGCTATTTTTTAGCATTAGTATTTCTTGTAGCTAATTATTTTGAGTTAATAGTATCTGGTGTAGAGAACAAGTCTGCTCTTGGTTTTCATTTTGAATTTTGGCCAACCCCAGGAGTTTTAATGATACCTTTTTTAATAATTTGGGTTTTCTATGCTTTCTTTGCTGCAATTTTATTATGGAAAAAATATAAAACTAGCAACAGAGGCGACAGTCATTATGTCTTACTAATGTTTGTTGGAATTTTTATCGGTTACATTGGCGGATGTATGAACTTCCTACTTTGGTACGATATACCAGTTCCTCCACTTGGAAATATATCTGCATCAATTTTCGTAGCTTTTGTTGCTTATGGAATAATGCGTTATCGTCTTTTTAATATTAGGCTTGTTGCTGCCCAGCTCTTAGTTTTTGTTTTATGGCTTTCTCTTTTCATTAGACTACTAGTAACAGTAGATCCTCAAGAACAAATATTTAATGCAACATTATTGGTAGCATCTTTACTTATAGGTTTCTTATTGATGCGTAGTATTGATAAAGAAGTCGCAACACGCGAAGAAATTAGTAAATTAGCAACAGAATTAGCCGGCGCTAACATGCACCTTGAAAGACTTGATAAAGTAAAGTCAGAATTTGTTTCAATTGCATCACATCAATTACGTAGTCCAATAACGTCAATTCGTGGTTATATTTCAATGATTAATGAAGGATCTTATGGTGAAGTGAATCCAAAAATAAAAGAAATTCTTGAAAACGTATCAGAGTCTGCAAGATATATGAGTCTTTCTATCGATGACTACCTCAATGTCTCGCGTATTGAGGCAGGTAATATGAAATATGAATTATCAGATTGTGATGTGTCTGAAATTGTAAAGAAAATCGTTTCTGAGATGCTACCAATCAGTCTAAAAAAAGGAATGACACTTATCTTTAGACCACAATTTGATGGAAAAGCATTAGTAAAGCTTGATATAGGTAAAGCAAAACAAATAATTCAAAACTTGACTGACAATGCCCTTAAGTACACCCAAGAAGGCGGAATTGTTACAATCACACTTAGAAAAGATGTAAAAGTTAAGAAAGTTTATATTGATATTACAGACAATGGTATTGGCATGAATGAAGAGGCTCTGGCTGATTTGTTTAATAAGTTTCAGCGTGCCAGCAATGCAAACTCAGTAAATGTTATAGGTACAGGTCTAGGACTATATATTGCACGAGAAATGGCGCGAGGTATGGATGGAGAAATTACTGCATCATCAAAAGGAGAGGGTCACGGCTCTACCTTTACTATTGAATTTCCGCTCAACGGTATAGATAGCTCTTGGTCATCAACAAAAAACTAGGTTTTGAAAAGAGCTTTATTTCTGTTAGTATTTTAATATTATGGCAAAAAAGCGACTACTTTCTGGGGTTAAACCAACTGGCCGTCCACATCTAGGTAATTATTTTGGAGCAATGAAGCAATTCGTTGATTTAGTAAATCAAGAAGATTTCGAAGCTTTCGTTTTTGTAGCTGATTACCACGGCTTGAATTTTATTCAAAATGCTGAAGAAATGCGTCAAAATACTATTGAATTAGTGAAGGACTATATTGCAATCGGTCTTGATCCGAAAAAAGTCGTTATATTTAAACAATCAGACATCTCAGAACATACTGAACTAGCTTGGATTTTTGATACAATTACAACAATTCCATATTTAATGCGCGCACATGCTTTTAAGGATGCTGAAGCAAAAAACAAAGAAATAAGCGTTGGGACTTTCAATTACCCAATGTTAATGGCTGCAGATATCCTCCTATATAGTCCAGACATTGTACCCGTCGGACAAGATCAGAAGCAACACATTGAATACGCTCGTGACACTGCTGAAAAATTCAATCGTATCTTTGGTGAAACCTTTAAGCTTCCTAGGGAAGCAATTCAAGAAAATGTCGCCATTGTACCAGGAACAGATGGACAAAAAATGTCTAAAAGTTATAAAAATACAATTCCACTATTTGCATCTCCTGAAGAAATCAAAAAAGCTGTTATGAGTATCGTGACAGACTCTTCTAGTGAGCGACCAGAAAATGTTTACTGGATTCATAAACTATTTAGAGAAGAATCAGAGTTAGAATCTATATATGTAGAAAATAAAGGCAGCTACAAGATTTTAAAAGAAACCCTCGCTGACGATATTGAAAGATATATTGCGCCGATGAGAGAAATACGCGAGAAAATCAGTGATGATGACGTTAAGATGGTTCTTAGAGAAGGTGCAGAGAAAGCCAAAGAAATTGCCTCACAAAAGATGTCTGAAGTAAAAAATAAAATTGGCGTAAGTATTTAATATGGAAAGAAAATTAATTAGCGAATTACAGGAAAATATTGGTTCTGAAGTAGTGCTTGGAGTCTTTGTTGACGTACGTCGAGATCAAGGAAAGATGGCTTTCTTTGATTTTCGTGACCTGTCAGGAAAGGTACAGGGAGTAGTCTTTGGTAAACCTGAGGTATTGGAAATAGCCAAAGAATCGTCACCAGAAAGCTCACTTATTGTTACCGGTATCGTAAACAAACGACCAGAAAAAATGATCAACAACAAAGTTGAAAATGGTGACATTGAGTTGGAAATTACTGGGATCGAAATCCTTAATAAGGCTGAAGCATTACCATTTGATATGGATAGTGATTTCAATCTAGATACTCTCTTAGATAATCGTCCAATTACACTTCGTCGACCTAGAGAACAAGCTATCTTTAAGATTCAGGCAGAAATTGTCAGATCTTGGCGTGAATATCTGAACCAACAAAATTTTACAGAATTTCAAGCTCCTAAGTTGGTAGGCGGTGACGCTGAAGGCGGCGCAGAGGTTTTTAAAGTTGAATATTTTAATGACAAACAAGTAAGTCTTGCTACAAGTCCACAGCTTTATAAACAGATTATGGTTGGAGTTTTTGAACGTGTTTTCGCTATCGGTACAACTTTCCGTGCTGAAAGAAGTGCTACCACTCGTCACCTTTCAGAAATTGCCATGATGGACTTGGAGATGGGATTCATCAAAGACCATACAGATGTCATGAATATGGTAACTGGCCTGATGAGACATATTTGTGAATCTGTGACATCAAAATATTCTAAAGAACTTGAGATTCTTGGCGTAGAAAATCCACTTGCTCCAGAAAAATTCCCTGCAATGACTTTACGAGAAGCTCAGCAATTGATTTTAAAAGAAACGGGGGAGGACAAAACTAATGAGCCAGACCTAGAGCCAGAAGATGAGCGTTGGTTGTGTGAATATTCAAAAGAACACTTTGGTTCTGACTTTATTTTCATTACACATTTTCCAACAAGTAAGCGTCCATTTTATACACACATTGAGCCAGAAGATCCAGATTATACTCGTAGCTTTGACCTACTATTTAGAGGACTTGAAATGTGTTCAGGCGGACAGCGTGTACACAACTACGAAGACCTAAAAAGTAGAATCGCAGCCAAAGGACTTGATCCAGAAAAATTTGGTTTCTATCTACAAGCCTTCAAGCATGGAATTCCACCACACGGTGGAATTGGTATGGGCCTAGAAAGACTTACAGCAAAACTTTGTGGAGTAAACAACGTTAAGGAAGCTACGCTTTTCCCTCGTGACATGAATCGTATCGACATACTTCTATCAACCGAAGATAGGGAAGTTTAATTTTAAAATAAAATGCAAGAATCATACGTACCACCAGCCAAAATTTTAGAAAAATATGCCGATTTAATAGTTCGTTTCGGACTACAAACTCGTGATGGAAAAATTCTAAAAAAAGGTAGTGTAGTGCAGTATGTTGTACCTGAAGTTGCTAAACCTCTTTATTTTCATCTACAAAGAGCGATTTTAAAAGCCGGATACAATCCACTAGGTGTTTTCTTACCTTCCAGTACAGAAGAATACAACTTTGATAAAAGCTTTTTTGATCTTGCCACAAATGCACAAATAGATTTCTTTGCGGCAAATTTTCACCGTGGTGTTGTAGATCAAATCGACGGCAGTATCTTCATTATTGCTGACACAAATCCATACTCACTTTTAGAAGTTGATCCAAAGAAAGTCTTGCGTCGTTCACTTGCAAGTAAACAAGGTAAAGATTGGCGTTTTCAAAAGGTAAATGCAGGCAAACTTTGTTGGACTCTAGCACTTTACGGTACTGAGGCTGCTGCTAAGGAAGCAGACATGACACTAAAACAATTCTGGAATCAAATCATAAATGCTTGTTATCTGAACGAAGAAAATCCTTTACAAACATGGAAACAACTTAATACTTCAGTACAAAAAACTGCAGCAAAATTAACATCACTTCAAATTAAATCTTTGCATTTTACTGGCAAAGATATGGATTTAACTATTGGAATTGGTAAAAATCGCCAGTGGCGAGCTGGAGGAGGTAATAATATTCCTTCTTACGAAATTTTCACCACACCGAACTGTTTTGAAGTAAATGGTTGGGCAAGGTTTAATCAACCTCATTATCGTTACGGTAAAAAAATTGAAGGGATTGAACTTTGGTTTAAGGACGGCAAAGTAATAAAATCTAACGCCAGCAAAAATCATGACTTACTAAAAGCCATGTTAAAAACGCCAGGAGGTGACAGACTTGGTGAAGTTTCTTTGACTGACGCAAGACATTCCCGTATTACAAAGTTTATGGCTGAAACTTTATATGACGAAAATATGGGTGGGAAGTTTGGTAATACTCATGTGGCACTCGGGAGTGCTTATCGTGATTGTTTTCTAGGCAAACCCACAGCTGAAACAGACGAGGAATGGGAAACTCTAGGTTTCAATAATTCTGTTGTTCACTCAGACATTATCTCAACCACAAATAGAACAGTTACGGCAACACTAGAAGATGGTACAGAAAAGATCATCTACCAAAAAGGTCAATTCACCATATAAAACGTCATGGTTGAGGAAACACGAAACAAAATACTTTCGAACGATGATTTTGTTTTATCCGAAACAAAAAAGTTGCAGGTTTTATACAAGCTAAAACATGAGATACGTTATTCTAAAGAACGTGACGCAAAAGATACAGAATCAGTTGCTGAACATGTTTTTGGCATACTTAATTTGATTGAGTATTTTCTACCACTAGAGAATTCTAGTTCTTGGAATAGAGAAAAGATTCACAAGATGGGCTTAGTTCACGACATTGATGAAATAGAAACAGGAGATACAATTGGTTATTTAAAAACTGAATCTGATAGGGCAGAAGAATACAACTCTATGCAAAAAGTAATTGCTCAATTACCATCTTCGCTTCAAAAAGATTTTCAGAAAATTGCAAAAGAGTACGAGGCTCAAGAAACTCTTGAAGCAACTTTTGTAAAAGCAATTGATCGAATTGAGCCACTTTTTCATTTATATAACGAAGAAGGAAAGATGTTATTGAATGAGTTAAAAACAACTTATTCACAAAGTGCTAGCCTAAAGGAAAAGTATGTTAAACCTTTTCCAACAATATCTCGTTTTTATCAGGTTATTTCTCAAAAAATGCTTGAGGAAGGATTTTTCACTGAAGAAGCGTGATATTATTACCCCGTGAGTGATTTTTCTATTAAAACACCTATTTTTGAAGGTCCGCTTGATCTGCTAATAGACTTAGTCGAAAGACGCAAGCTTCTTATAAATGACATTTCCCTAGCTGCCGTAACCGATGAATATATGGCAACTGTTTCCAAGATGCAAGAAATGTCACTGCCAAATACCGCCAATTTTATCGCCCTTGCGGCGACACTTCTTTTGATTAAATCAAAATCTCTTTTACCAGTTTTAGAATTAACCAAAGAAGAGGAGGGTTCTATTGAAGAACTTGAGGAGAGACTTCGTCTGTATCAAATATATAAAGATGCCGGAATCACATTGGCGGGAATTTTTGGTAAAAAAATAATGCATGTGCGACAGTATATGCCAAATCGCTCACCGATATTTGTGCCAGATAAATACTGTTCAAAACAAGAACTTAGAGAAGCAATGCGTCGAGTTATTTATGAACTTCCTATAAAAGAAATTCGTACCAAAGTACAGGTAAAAAAAGTCGTTTCCTTAGATGAAATGATAAACAGACTACATAAAAGAATTGAAAATCAATTTAAACTGAAGTTTAGTGAACTAATCTTAGATTCAACCGAAAAACATACAATGATTGTTGGATTTTTAGCTGTTTTAGAATCAGTAAAACAAGGTTCTGTTTTAGTCAGTCAAGAAAACAGGTTTCAAGATATTGAAATAGAGCATTCTAAACCACAAGTTCCTAGATATTATTAACGTATCAACACCCATTTTGGGCTGCCGTATTGTAAAATTACCTTATGACAAAACTTAAAGTTGCTATTAATGGTTTTGGGCGTATCGGTCGCTCTTTTTTTCGTATGTCCGAAGGACGAGATGATTATGAAATTGTTGCTATAAACGATTTAGGAAGCATTGAAAGTCTTTCTTATTTATTGAAGTACGACACAGTTTACGGACAAGCTCCTTTTAACATAGAGGCTGAAGGCGAGAACATCAAAGTAGACGGTAGAACAATTACTTTAATTCACGAAAAAGATCCGGCTAATTTGCCTTGGGGAGATTTAGGAATTGATGTCGTGATTGAATCAACAGGAGTATTTAATAGCTACGAAAAATCTAAAGCTCATCTAGAAGCTGGAGCAAAAAGAGTTGTTATTACTGCACCAGTTAAGGATGATCCAGCTGCAGCAAACATCAAGGGTGCAACAGTCCTTATAGGGGCAAATGAGGAGGAAATTAAAACTTGTCAGATTACATCTAATGCATCCTGTACAACAAATGCTGCTTCACCTTTAATTGGTATTCTAAAAGAAGCAATTGGTATCGAAAAAGCTCTCTTGAATACAGTTCATGCTTACACAGCAACACAAGCAATTGTTGATGGTCCGAGCAAAAAAGACTTGCGAGAAGGACGTGCAGCTGCACAAAATATTATTCCATCTACTACTGGTGCTGCAATTGCTACAACCCAAGCTTATCCAGATCTAAAAGGAAAGTTTGATGGCATTTCTATTCGTGTTCCAGTGGCAATTGGTTCCATTGTTGATGTCACCTTCTTAGCATCAAGAAACACAACCAAAGAAGAGGTAAATAAGATTTTGGCAGAAGCAGCAACATCAGAAAGATGGAAGACTGTCTTCACTGCCACAGATGAGCCAATTGTTTCATCTGATATTATTGGTGCTCGTTTTGGAGCAATTGCAGACCTATCAATGACTCAAGTTGTTGATGGTAATCTTGTAAAAGTTCTTGCTTGGTACGATAATGAAGCTTCATATGTACATACTCTAATTGAACACGTTAACAGGATAGCCAATTCATAATGAAAATATTATTTGCCACAGACCATGCAGGATTTGAACTAAAAAATATTTTAGTAGATTTTGTATCGCAAGAATTAGGTTTTGAGGTAAATGACTTTGGTGCATTTGAATACGACGAGAGTGATGATTTTCCTGATTTTATTAGAAAGGTAGCTGAAGCAATTTCTAACAATTCAGAAGACAGAGCAATAATTTTAGGTGGCTCAGGACAAGGTGAAGCTATGCTAGCGAACCGCTATACAGGAGTTCGCTCAGCTGTTTACTACGGTGGTAATGAAGAAATCGTTAGACTTTCCAGACAACACAATAATGCAAATATTTTATCTCTTGGAGCAAGGTTTATTGAACCAGAAGAAGCAAAGCTGGCTATAAAAGTTTGGCTAGAGACTGACTTTTCTGGTGAAGATAGACATCTAAGAAGAATTGCAGCCCTTGATAAATAACATAATAAATATTTATGAAATTAATGACTTTTAAAAAAGGCTTTACTTTGATAGAGATAATTTTAGTTATTGCCATAATGATGATTGTTGCCGCACTGGTAATGGTCTCACTCGAAGAAAGTCGACAAAAATCTAGAAATACCGCTAGAGTGACTCAAATACGAGAATATCAAAAAGTTTTTAATATGTACTATTCTGAGTACGGTTATTTTCCAAGAGCAAGTGAAAGTTCTATTAGCGGACAATCCTGTTTAGCTAAATTTGCAACAAATTCTTGCTGGAATAATGTTACTGAAAAAGCCTGGCTAGTAAATGCAATGACTCCTAAGTATATTAATTCAATACCTGTGGGCGAAAATAGATTTTTTGGCGAACCTAGTAGAAATGGAATGATGTACCAATACACTCAATATGGAAAAGAATACCGAATATATTATTTTATGGAAGGTAGGAACAGAGACTGTTTAGCAGATAATACTACAGCAACACCATCAGGAGACGACACTCTATGCACACTACAAATAACAATCTAGTGGTTCCAGCAGTTATTCCAATATCTTTAGATAATCTTAAGATATCTTTAGAAATTTTATCTTTTGCAAAGGAAATTCAAATTGATGTTGTAGATGGGATTTTTGTTGAAAATATTTCTTGGCCATACAAACCAAAAGGAGATATATCAAAGATTAAAGATTTGATACAAAAATTTAACATCGAGATAGATTTGATGGCAAAAAATCCAATTGATGATGCTGAAAAATGGCTTGAAATTGGAGTAGCATCTTTAGTGTTTCACCTAGAAAGTTTAGAGAAACCCGAAGAAATTTTTGAACTAAAGAAGAATTATAATTTCAACCTAGGAATTTCGATAAATAACACTACTCATTTAGAGAAAATTTATCCTTTTCTTTCACAAGTTGATTATGTTCAACTTATGGGAATTGCTGAAATTGGTTCTCAAAACCAACCTTTTGATAACTCTGTATTAGAAAAAATAATTATCCTTAAGTCACTTTATCCAGAAATAATAATTAGTGTAGATGGAAGTGTTAACTTAGAAACGATTAAAATACTCAAAGAAACAGGCGTAGATAGGTTTGTTGTTGGTTCTGCTATTTTAAAATCTGCTAATCCAGAAAAATCTTACGATGAGTTGTTGAAAATTATTGAGAACTAAAAATTAAGTAAGCTATAATAAAGCTACATGAATTACTTGAGCGATAAAGAAGTTACTCATTTAGAACTTAAGGCTAATGATATTCGTCAAAGCATAATCGAGATGCTTATTGCTGCTGGCAGCGGTCACACAGCTGGTCCACTAGGAATGGCAGATATTTTCTCCTTACTTTATTTTAATGTTTTAAAACATGATCCAAAAAATCCTGACTGGGAAGAGCGAGATCGGTTAGTTTTATCAAACGGTCATATCTGTCCAGTACTTTATGCCACAATGGCTCATGCCGGGTATTTTCCAGTGGAAGAACTTACAACCTTGCGTCAATTTGGAACTCGACTACAAGGCCATCCACACAGGTCTGCTTTACCTGGACTTGAAACTACTTCTGGCCCACTAGGTAGTGGTCTTTCACAAGCTGTTGGAATGGCTCTTGGTTTTAGGATGGATAATCCATATACATCAAAATTTGTTTATTGTCTTACCGGCGACGGAGAACTTCAGGAAGGCCAAATTTGGGAAGCGCTATTTTTAGCAGGTAAAGAAAAGATTCATAATCTGATTGTTATTGTTGATAGAAACGGAATTCAAATCGATGGCTACACTAAGGACGTGATGCCACTAGAACCTTTGCGTGAAAAATTTGAAGCATTTAATTTCGATGTTCAGGAAGTTGATGGCCATAATATGAGAATGGTGGCTGATGCAATTGGCAAAGCTCAATCTGTTTATAGCCAACCGTCAGTGATAATTGCGCACACAATTCCAGGAAAGGGAGTTGAAGCATTTGAAAGAGATTATAGATGGCATGGAAATCCTCCAGGAAAAGGTCCAGAAAATGTTATTAAAAAAGAAGATCAGGGCAAAAAAGCTTTAGAGGAACTCCGAACTTTGGCTGGTCAAATTAAATCTCCACACACAGATTAATATTATGAAATTAGCAAAACATCTAAATCCAAAGATTTTTGATAAGGATATTGAACGAACTCCAAATCGCGATGGTTTTGGTGAAGGCTTAAAAGAAGCTGGAGAAAAGAATAATAAAATCGTTGCTCTCTCTGCTGACCTAACCGAATCAACTCGGACAAATTTATTTGCCGAAGAATTTCCTGAAAGATTTATTCAGGTAGGCGTCGCTGAACAAAACATGGCATCAGTCGCCTCAGGATTAGCAGCTGTAGGTAAAATTCCTTTTATTACTTCATACGCAATGTTTTCACCAGGAAGAAACTGGGAACAAATTCGCACCACGATTGCCTACAATGATAGTAATGTAAAAATAATCGGTGCACATAGCGGAATTTCTGTTGGCCCTGACGGTGCAACCCATCAAGCAATCGAAGATATCGCCATAATGCGTGTAATGCCAAACATGATTGTTATTGCACCTGCAGATGTTCATGAAGCAAAAAAAGCTGTTATCTGGGCAGCAGAACATGATGGTCCAGTTTATATAAGACTCGGAAGAGCTCCTGTTCCTGTAATTACAACAGTTGGTAGTCCGTTTGAGTTTGGTAAAGCTCAAATATTGGTTGAGCGTACTGAAAAGAAAAACTACAGTGTGGGAATTGTCTCTACTGGCTCACTTACTCATAATGCTATTTTGGCAGCAAAAGAATTAGATACTCTTAATATCGGTACTACTGTCCTTCACACGCCAGTAATTAAACCTCTTGATACAAAAGCTTTGACAGAACTAGCGGAAAATCATGATTTGATAGTAACGGTGGAGGAACACCAAAGATATGGCGGTCTCGGAGGTGCTATATCAGAATTCTTAAGTGAAAACCATCCAGTTAGAATAGTCAGAATTGGTGTTAATGATGAATTTGGTCAGTCAGGTGAACCAGAAGAATTAATTTCTCATTACAAAATGGACAAGCAAGCTATAGTTGATGCTGTACTTTCTGTATTTAAGATTTAATTTAGAGGTTGAGGAAAGATAAAAGCGCCGCCCTTTGGGCGGCGCTTTTATGACACTACATAATTAAACTCTAAACAACTTTCTCAGCCTTATATTCAGCCGGTGCATTCTTAAGAAATTCTTCCAATTTCTCACGAGTAAGTAGTCCTGCCTGAGCACCAATCTGTTGCACAACAGACATTGAGTTTATTGGCCCCCAAGACAAAGCCTCTTCTGGCGAAAGTCCCAAAGCAATAGCAGAAGTAAATGTTGATGAAAACGAGTCTCCAGCTCCTGTTCTATCTACTGGCTCACTTGGATCTGGATACATTGGCATATGCCAAGAAACGTCATTTTCATCAATTACATAAGCACCATTTGGCCCGTCTGTGATAACTGGCAGGCGAGGTCCTAACTCTTTAAACTTCTTCAAAAGAGTAGGGAGGTGATCCTCTTTTACTCCTAGGATAGACTGAGCTTCTTCTTTATTACAGAAGAAAATATCTGTTACTTTATAAAGCTCCTTTAGCTTTTCATAACCTAAACGAATCTGGTAAGTTCCAGGCTGAAACACAAGTTTTGTTTCAGGATGCTTTTTGACATAATCAGCAATTTCAAAATGAAAATCAATACCTTCTTCACCAATAGATGAAAAATAAATATATCGAGGAGGTTCTACAAAATCAGGTAGAGAATAAGGGAAGATTTCGTGTTTAATCAAAATTGTACGCTCAGCTCCATAACGCAAGACGTAATGATAGTTAGTCTTCTTCCTTTCATGCACTCTCACAAAACTCGTATCAACACCTTCTTGTCTTAAAGCATCAAGACAATCACTACCATCTCTATCGTGACCAAGATTTGTTACCAAGGCAGACTTAAGGCCAAGTCTATGTGCCGAAACAGCTGCATTTGGACTATTACCTACAGCATTTACAACCGTAACATCTTCAAAAGGTAGTTTATCACCAAAGTTCATCATTAACTGACAAGGCTTTCCATTAATATCGCAAACTACACTTGCGTCCTTTTTTGACAACTCAATAAACGCATCAACCACAATATCGCCAATTGCGACAAAATCATATTTCATACTCATTACTTATGAGTATAACCCATGAAAAATAGACAATGCTGATTTTTGTGTTGAAAAGATAATTTTATAGTAATAATCCCAATAAAGTTACGTCTGAAATATTATGAATAGATGTTTTTTGTTATAATTATCGAGATGTACAAAATAAAAACTATTTTCTTAAAAACTCTACTATTATCTGTAATTTTGACAGGATCTTTCTTTACCGAGACTTCCTATGCTGTAACTGTAGCAGAGTGTTCAGCTTTAAATGCTGCAACAGCACCTGCAGATAAAAAGCAGGCCTGCCTAACGCTTCTTAGTAGCATTGATCAACAAATTCTAGAGCAGCAACGATTGGTTGATTCTAAAAAAGGCGAACGACAATCGCACGAACGTGATGTTGCTATTGCTGAAGCTGAGATTAAGAAGTCACAGCTAGCTATTCAAGCTCGCTCAATTTCAATCAGAAACTTAGGTAGCCAAATTGATGACAAGGAAAAAGTTGTAGGAGAACTTGATGATCGTCTTGGAAAGCAAAAACAATCAGTTGCTGCATTAATTAGAAAGACTCAAGAGATTGATGATAATTCTTTGGTTGAACTTTTGTTGTCTAATCAAAACTTTTCAGAATTTTTTGCTGATTTTGAAGATTACCGTACCATCAATAATTCTCTTCGTGAATCTCTGCAAGTTCTTACTGATATAAAAGTAGACAATATAGAACAAAAGCGTTCTCTCGAAGACAGGCAACAAGAAGAAGCTAGACAACGACAACTTCAAGAAAATGAAAAATCAGTACTTGAAGTAAAAGAAGCTGAAAAGCGGCGTATTCTTGAAGTAACAAAAGGACAAGAAGCTGCTTACCAAGCAACCTTAGAGCAAACCCAAAAAACTGCAGCTCAGCTTCGTGCCGCACTATTTGAACTTGCTGGTGGTAGCGGAAGAATCCCTTTCCCGGAAGCTGTTCGTCTTGCAAAGGTGTCCGGAAGTGCAACAGGTGTGGCCCCAGCACTAATTTTGGCAATCCTTGAGCAAGAATCTAGTTTTGGAGCAAATATTGGTCAATGTACCTACGACCAAATGATTCAAGGTAAACCTGCCATGGGTCCAGGTAGTGTGCCAGTATTTACAGTAATGGCTGGAATCCTTAACTTTGATATTAAAACCCAAGCAGTATCTTGCCCTATTACACCAGGAGGAGTTCGGTACGGCTGGGGTGGTGCAATGGGTCCTTCACAATTCATCCCTTCAACTTGGGCATTTTATGGTGGTTATGTAAACACTGGAAATGATATTTATGAATACCAGGCTAGTAAAGACGTCATAAGACAAGTTCTTGGACTAAGCGTTCCTTCTAATCCCTTTAGGAACCAAGACGCCTTTACTGCTACAGCACTTTTGATGCGCGATAATGGTGCAGGAGGAAGAACTGCACAGACAGAAAGATTGGCTGCTATTCGTTATTATGCTGGTTGGGCTGGTGCAAATAACCCAGCAAACCATTCTTACGGAGATCAGGTTATGAAGCGAAAAGACCGTCTTGAAGCTGAAATACGCACCTTGGAAGGTAGTTAAAAACATGTTTATTAAATCTGTTGATTTTTCTTAATTATTTGTTATAGTATCCGTCACTTATGAAAAAGGATATCCACCCAAACAACTATCGTCCAGTAATTTTCCTAGACAACAGTAACGGAGAGCGCTTTTTGATTGGCTCAACAATTACTATCGAAGGAACTGAGACTGACAAATGGACAGATGGTAACGAATACCCAGTTGTTCGAGTTGACGTATCTTCAGCTTCTCACCCTTTTTACACAGGTCAGGAGAAGGTTATGGATACAGCAGGTCGCCTAGAGAAGTTCAAGGCTCGTGCAGCTTTGGCTGGTACTCGCAAGAAGAAGGCTTAGATTTCTTAAAAACCGTTTTGCAGATATCTCAAAGCGGTTTTTATTTGTCTTGATGTTATTATCTAAGAATATTTATGAATTTTGACCAAGAAAAAATAAGAGAATTTCACGAAAATCAAAAAACTCAGTTTTTAGCTGATCAATTTGAGCTGTATTTAAACAAACTTAAAGAAGCTGAAGAGTTAGCAGATTCAGATCCAGAAATGGCTGAATTAGCTTCAGATGAAATAGAATCTCTTCGAAAACAATTGCATGATCAGTTTGATGAAATGTCTAGGATAATTGAATCCTCTAAGGAAGAAGAGGCAAAGCCATACGGTATCTTACTAGAAGTTAGGGCTGGAGCAGGTGGAGATGAGGCAGCTTTATTTGCGGAAGAATTAGCACAGTCATATATGCGCTACGCCGAAAAACAGAATTGGCGGGTAATTGTAAACGACGAATCAAGAGCAAGTAGTGGCGGCTATAAGGAAGCGTCTTTTGAAATTCATGGGCCTGAAGTCTACGATACATTCCGTTTTGAAACTGGAGTTCATCGAGTACAAAGAGTTCCAGTAACCGAAAAAGCTGGAAGAATCCATACGTCAACTTGCTCTGTAGCCGTTCTACCACTTCGTAAAAAGCCAAAATTTGAAATAAATCCTTCAGATATCGAAATGGAGTATTCACGCTCAGGAGGAGCCGGTGGGCAAAACGTAAACAAGGTAGAAACTGCTGTACGCCTAATTCACAAACCAACCGGAATCGATGTTCGTAGCCAGCAAGAGCGAAGCCAGCTAAAAAATCGAGAAAAAGCCATGGCATTACTTATTGCCAAACTTGAAATGATGCATGAAGAAGAAGAGTCTAAAAAGCATGCTGAAACTCGTAAAAATCAAATAGGAACAGGGGACAGGAGTGAGAAAATCCGTACTTACAACTTCCCACAAAGCCGTATTACCGACCATAGAATCAAAGAGTCCTGGCACAATCTAGAAGAAGCCATGGCCGGCGGCTTAGATAATATCTTTGAAGCCATGAAACAAGCAGCCAACGGGGAGGTTGCGGAATAAACCCCTGCGTGTTAGTATTTGCCCACTTTGCGGTGAGTTACCGCTATATTTTTAATTTATGTCAACCACATCTAGTAATCAAAATCTTATTGACCGCCTATTTGGAGCGGGAGCACACTTCGGCTTTAAAAAGAGTCGTCGTCACCCATCAGTTAAGCCTTTCCTATTTGGAAGTAAAGAAGGTAATGATGTATTTAATCTTGAACAAACAGCTGCTTCAATTGAAGAGGCTAAAGCTATTGTTAAGGAATACGCGAAGAACGGAAAAAATGTTCTTTTCGTAGGAACAAAAGAAGAAGCTTCAGCTTTAGTAAAAGAGGCTGCAGAGAAGATTAGCGCACCTTACGTAACTAACCGCTGGGTTGGTGGAATGATAACTAACTGGAGCGAAGTTCAAAAGCGTATCAATCGTCTTTTTGAGTTAATCTCACAGGGTGAAAATGGTGAACTAGAAAGAAAATATACTAAGAAGGAGCGTGTTCTTATCAATCGTGAGCTAGCTAAGCTTACATTCAACTTTGGTGGTATTCGTTCTCTTACTCGTACTCCAGATCTATTTATTGTTGTTGACCCTCGTCATGACAGCATCGCTATCCATGAAGCTAAGCAGAAGAATATTCCTGTGGTTGGAATCATGGGTTCTGATAACAATGTTAAGGATGTTCAATATCCTATTGTTTTGAATGACACTTTGCGTTCTAGCGTTACTTTAGCTCTAGCTGAATTGACTTCAGCATACGAAGAAGGACGCAAGGAATACACTCCAACACCGACAAGTACAAACTCTGTACGTCGCCGACACACAACCTCTCGATAATCTCTTTGGTTGATTTAATTAGCTCTTTAAATATATAAACTATGGAAATTACATCAGCAGCAATAAAACAGCTTCGCGATCAGACTGGCATCTCAGTAATGCAGTGTAAAAAAGCACTAGAAGAAGCTGGTGGAGATATGGAAAAGGCTCTCATTATCTTGAAGCAAAAGCGTAAGGAAGCGGCTGACAAAAAGTCAGATCGTGAACTTGGGGCTGGTGCCGTAGGTGTATATGTACACAACACTGGCGAGGTTGCTTCTATGGTTCTATTAGGCTCAGAAACCGACTTTGTTTCAAAGAATCAGGAATTTATTGATTTAGCTCGTGATATTGCTATGCATGTTGCTGCCACAAATCCTAAGTACCTTTCTCGTGACGAGGTAAACGAAGAAGCTGTAAGTAAAGCCAAAGAAGTTTTTGCTGAAGACATTAAAGACAAGCCAGCAGAAATGCAGGAAAAGATTATGGAAGGCAAGTTAAATTCTTACTTCAAAGAACAAATTTTACTTGAGCAACCATTCATTAAAAATCCAGAGACTACAATTGGAGAAATGGTAAATGGTGCAGTTCAGAAGTTTGGTGAAAACGTATCACTGGTAGAATTCAAAAGAATTTCAGTTAAATAAATAAAATAAAGCGCGCCCTACGGGCGCGCTTTATTTATTACACAACAATCCACACATTCAGTATTCTTAAAAAAGTGCTATAATCTGTCCCTATGTCCACATACATAATGATAATCAGTGGTATTCTACTTCTGTCAGTTTATCTGCTAATTAAAGCAGAAAACTCCAAAGGTAGTAGAATATTTCTTGGTTCTATCAGGAATAAAGTGGATATAAAATTTGCGGAGTCTTCATATAAACACTACTTAAATAAGTATAATAAATCTTCATCACTTAGGATTGCAGCTCACTTCATAGCTCATCACACCTTAGGCGCACTTCTTATAGTTACCAAGTATTCAGAAGAAGTCCTGAATAAATTAAGAAGACAAAACCGTATAATCGCTAAAAGTGTTAATTCGGAAAGACAAAATAATCACCTGCATCACATAGCAAAACACAAGCAACTAAGTACGTTGACTCCAGAGGAAAAAACAGCACTAAAAGAACGTTCATTAAATGATTGAAAAAAAAGCGATAATGTAATATTATCTACGCACGCCACCTTAGCTCAGTTGGTTAGAGCGGCGGCTTTGTAATCCGCAGGTCCTCGGTTCGATTCCGAGAGGTGGCTCATGGTCACATAGTCTGAATATTTCAGATGTATGTGCGATAAATTTTATGGAAGAAAAAAATCATCTTTTGCCATACGCCAGAAGAAGCGACTTCCATGTTGGTAGGGCAACTGATTTGACTGGAAGAGATCATAGATTGTATCGCTTCCTAGAAATAGTACCCGGAGTAGCATCTTGGTCTACATTAATTGGTGTTGTTTTAGCATCAATTTACGCGCCATTTTTTGCTGCTTATTTCATTATTGCCTTTGCGATTTACTGGGTTTTGAAAACAGCGTTTTTATCGTATCACCTTCGATATAACTGGAAGCGTCTTAGACACCATATGTCTATCGACTGGCAAGAAATGCTAGGTCGTTTTCAGTACGACCACATTAACCATGTGGTGATTTTACCTTTCTACAAAGAACCTGCAGAAGTTATAGACGCTTCTTTGGAATCTTTAAGCAAGACAAAATACGATAGTAAAAAAATTATTGTGGTTCTTGCTTCAGAAGAAGCAGGTGGTGAAGAAGCAGAAGATTCTGCCAAGAACATGCAAGAGAAATGGGGAAGTTCTTTTGGTCATTTTATCGTAACCAAGCATCCAACTAAAGTACCTGGAGAAATGGCAGGAAAAGGCTCTAATGCTGCTTATGCAGCCGAAGAGCTACGTAAGATCGTCCTAGATCCAAACAACCTACCATACGATGAAGTTTTGGTTTCTATTTTTGATATCGATACTGTTGTTTATCCAGATTATTTTAATTGTCTTACTTGGCATTTTCTAACAGCTGAAAATCCTCTCAAGAGCTCATTCCAACCAGTCCCTTTGTTCAACAACAATCTATGGGAAGCCGGGGCTCTTTCTCGTGTAGTAGCAATGTCTTCAACTTTTTGGGAAATGGTACAGCAAGAGCGCCCCGAAAGAATGGCAACCTTTTCTTCTCACTCAGTACCATTTATAGCTTTGTATGAAGTAGGTTATTGGCAGAAAAACATGGTTAGTGAAGATTCTCGTATTTATTGGAACTTAATGTTGGCCAACAACGGTGAATACAATGTTGTACCACTTTCATATCCAGTTTCAATGGACGCAAACACTTCCGACAGCCTTTTTGGCACAATTAAAAATATCTACAAACAACACCGACGTTGGACTTACGGAGTAGAAAACTTTGTTTACATTGTTTATCACTTCACTAAAAATAAACAAATTTCTTTAGGAAGAAGAATTAAGATTGGATTACAACAAGCTGAGGGTTACTGGTCACTTTGCACTAACCCAATCATGCTTTTCATTCTTGGCTGGGCACCGATATTCCTAGGCGGCCGAGTATTCCATGAAACAGTGCTATCATATAATCTTCCAATTGTAGTTAGAAACCTTCTTATTCTCGCGATGTTCGGATTAGTGATCTCAGCAATAATTTCTCTTTCACTTGTTCCAGAACGCCCTAAGCACAAGTCTCGCTTTGCTTACATCGTAATGGGACTACAATGGATATTAGTTCCAGTTACAATGGTAATATTTAGTGCTATCCCTGGATTAGACGCCCAGACACGACTTATGTTTGGAAAATATATGGGCTTCTGGGTAACACCAAAAAAACGATAAATCATGACTCCACAAGTACAACCACTTTCTTATAAACATAGAAATGTTTTCTTCTACCTTTTAGCTACAGCTTTTTTTGTTTCTTTACCGTTTCTTTTTCTCTATGCGACAGGTTATAGAATAAATTTTTCACAATCATCTCTAGTTTCAACTGGAGGTTTATATGTTGCTGCAGAAAGAACTGCTGCAGAAATTTATATCAATGATGAACTTGTGCGAGAAACTCGTATCTTTCGTCGTGCTTTTTATTCACAAGGATTAGATGCTGGAACTCACAGAGTTCATGTACAAAAAGAAGGTCATCATACCTGGGTAAAAGAATTACCTGTTTATCCGCATCTTGTTACAGAAGCACAGGCTTTCAACCTACCAATTAAGCCTCAGGTAAGAGTAATAAGTCCTTGGCAAACTACTAATAACGTTGCTGTTTTAACTTCTAGTTCGACCATCTTGGAGTCCTCTGAAGTATCCAATCAATATCTTTTTGAGCCAAGAGCATCAACTTCTACATTAGTGGCAAATCCTGAATTTATTTCTTTGATTAAACTCTTTGTAGAAGAAGAAACCGAATCTGCAACATCTACCACAACCACAATAGACAGAGCGCGTTCAGCAATCACTTCATTGACTCCAATAAATACCACCGAAGTTGTGGCCACTACTACCAAAGAATGGCGTGGTGTTAGACTTTATGAAAGTGAAGGGGATGTGTTTGCTACTTTCATTGGACAAAAAACACAAATGCCTTATTACTACTGTGCCGAAGATTTTGCACCGTATACACCTGCAACTTCTACAAATAGCGCATTGGTAGCAACTGTTAAAAATACTGATATTGCATTTGCTTCTGAAGAACTAGACGATCTTCCACTTGAAGTAAAAACTATCCCAGAGAATGCAGAATGCGATCCGACCATAAGAATTGACAGAGCGGCTGAAGAAATACAATATTTTGATTTCTTCCCAAACAGTACTGACCTAGTACTCTTGTCTCAACCTTCTGGTATTTATGTAGTCGAAATCGATGATCGAGCTTGGCAAAATCGTCAGCCTCTTTTGCTAGAAGATAATACCGAAGCAATTGTCTCAAATGGCTCAATCTACATTTATGATGGTAAATTTATTTACCAAGTCATCATAAGTCAAAATTGGTTCTAACTTATTTAAATTATCCTATGGAGAAAAAAGGACACAAACATCCACTTTCACAAATAATTACTGAAGTAAATTCTATCTTTGCAGAACTAGGGTTTGTGTTTGCTGAAGGTCCAGAACTGGAAGAAATTAAATATAACTTTGATTTACTTAACGTTCCTAAAGACCATCCCTCACGCGACATGCAGGATACTTTTTATATCGAAGGTAAACCAAACCATGTATTACGTACTCACACCTCGCCGGTACAGGTGCGTTATATGGAAAATAACCAACCGCCAATTAAGATTATTGCCCCAGGAAAAGTTTTTCGTAATGAAGCAACAGACGCAACACATGAAGCCCAGTTTTATCAACTAGAGGGATTGTTTGTAGATAAGGATATTTCACTTGGACACATGAAAGGTGTTTTGGAACACTTTTTTTCTCGATTCTTTGGAGGAAAAACTGAGATTCGTCTTCGTCCTTCTTTTTTTCCATTCGTTGAACCTGGAATTGAAGTAGATATGCGCCTGACTGGAGCAGACGTGCCGGAAAAACTTCGAGGTCGCTGGATAGAGATCATGGGTGCTGGAATGGTTCATCCAAACGTACTTCGTAATGCTGGAATTGATCCAGAAGTTTATCAGGGGTTTGCTTTTGGTGTAGGTCTAGATCGTCTCGCCATGATGAAATATGAAGTTGACGATGTTCGACTATTTTATACAGGGGATTTAAGAGTAGTTAATCAATTCTAAATTATGCTCGTATCATATAATTGGTTAAATAAATATTTTGCCGAATCTTTACCCTTACCGGAAGAACTAGCGGAAAAGCTAACTTTCCATGCTTGGGAAATAGAGAGCGTAGAAAACATTGATCATGATACTGTGATAGATATAAAGGTTTTGCCAGACAAATCTATGTGGGCACTTTCTCATAGAGGAATTGCTAAAGATATTTCTGTTATTTTAAATACTCCACTTAAAACAGATCCTTTTCTAAAAGAGATTGATTTAGGGACAATAAATGAAGAGATAAAAATTGAAATTGACTCACCAAGCTGTAACAGATTTATGGCCGCTCATATTTCTGGTGTTAAAGTTGGCCCTTCTCCAAAATGGTTACAGGAAGCATTGGAAGCTATTGGACAACGGAGTATCAATAACATTGTTGATGCAAGTAATTATGTGATGTTTGATCTTGGCCAACCGTCACACGCTTTCGATGCAAGAAGTCTACCTGAAGGTTTTCTGGTGCGTCAGGCAGTAGCAGAAGAAACAATTACTGCATTAGACGAAACTGAATACATATTCTCAACAGAAGATACTTTAATTTCTTCACTTGCTGACAAAACTCCCTTAAGTGTTGCTGGTATAAAAGGCGGTAATAATTCTGGAATTAGTGATTCTACAACTGATATCGTTATAGAAATTGCTAACTGGAATCCTATTACTACCAGAAAAACTGCTGCGCGCTTAAAACTACGTTCTGACGCCTCATCTCGTTATGAAAATGGTATTGTCCCAGAAACAATTCCTTTTGCTATGCAAGAGCTAATTGATTTAATAATTGATGTAGCTGGTGGTGAATACCAAGGTTACAACGAAGTTTTAGTTAATTCTTCTAAAGAAAGAACTGCCGAAGTAACTTTAAGCAAAATAAATAGCGTTCTCGGTTTAAAACTTTCAACAGATGAAGTTATTGAGATAATCAATCGTTTTGGTTGGAAATATGAGTTATCAGGTGAAGAGTTTAAAATATTTTCTCCTTTTGAGCGCACAGATTTGAATATTGCTGAAGATGTAATCGAAGAAATTGGACGAATCTATGGCTACAACCACATAGAAGCAATTGCTCCAGAAGTATCTACAAA
The DNA here is from genome assembly GCA_964601615.1 of uncultured Candidatus Saccharibacteria bacterium. GTDB lineage: Bacteria > Patescibacteriota > Minisyncoccia > Phycocordibacterales > UBA918 > OLB19. The sequence goes on along the minus strand of CAZRNZ010000001.1, from coordinate 146,026 downwards.
AATATCTGTAAATAAAAACTTTTATTACAGCGACTTAATTAGGAACATCCTTATTGAACAAGGTTTTTCTGAAATTTTTACCAGTTCATTTCGTAACTCTGATGAAGTGAAACTTTCTAATGCAATGGCTTCAGATAAAGGTTATTTACGTAGTTCTTTAGTAAAAAACACTGACGAAGCACTAGCTAAAAATACTCCCAATGCAGACTTGCTTGGATTAACCCAAATCAGATTATTTGAAATTGGTACAATCTTTAATGAACAAAAAGAGACTCTTGCACTATCTATTGGAGTTAGAAGCCCTTCTGGATACAAAGCAAAACTTGATGACAAGGTTATTGCATCAGCAATTGAAGAAATAGAAAAAACTTTAAACATAAAAGTAAATCAAGTACCTGAGAGTGGAATTATTGAAATTAATCTAGAAGAAATAATTTTAGGTCTGAGTACTCCAGAAAATTATCTACCGATACAAAACTCTTCTGAAAAGACTTATAAAACCTTTTCTCTTTATCCGACTTCCTCAAGAGATATTGCTATGTGGGTAAGTGAAGGAACTGCACCTGAAGAAATTGAGAAAATATTGAAGGATTCTGCTGGAGAATTATGTGTCAGAATCACTCAATTTGATCAATTTACGAAAGACGGTCGTACCTCGTATGCATATAGACTAGTCTTCCAATCAACTGAAAAAACCCTTACGGAAGACGAAATAACACCGACCATGGACAATGTTTACAGAACTGTAGCAGAACACGGTTTTGAAGTGAGATAACCTTATTTTGAAAGGTTTATTGCCCAACATTTTACCCCCAGATTATGCTATAATCTGGGGGTAAAATTATGGCAAAAAAAGAAGCAGAAAAAGCTAAGAAAGGAGGATACGATGCATCATCTATTAGCGTACTTGAAGGTTTAGAGCCAGTTCGAAAGAGACCTGGAATGTATATTGGAACAACTGGTCCAGACGGTCTACATCACTTAATTTGGGAAATTTTTGACAACTCTCGCGACGAAGCGATGGGTGGTCACGCTAACCGTATTGAAGTAATACTTTTACCAGACAACTATATTCGTGTTTCAGATAACGGACGTGGTATTCCAGTAGACAAACATAAGCAAACTGGAGTTTCTGCTCTAGAAACAATCCTAACAACCCTACATGCCGGAGGTAAGTTTGGTGGTGAGGAGAGTGGCTATAAAGTATCTGGTGGACTACACGGAGTAGGTAGTTCTGTAGTAAACGCACTTTCTACTCACATGATTGCCGAAGTCCATCGTGATGGCAGTCATCACATGCAAGAATACGAAATCGGTAAGGCAAAATATCCTACCAAGAAAGTAGGAAAATCAGACAAAAACGGAACTGTAATTAGTTTCCGCGCTGATGAAACAATCTTTAATGAAGTAAAGTATGACTATAAGCGAGTAGTGAATCACTTACGTCAGCAAGCTTACTTGGTAAAAGCACTTCGTATCACAGTTATTGATGCTCGTGAAGTTTCTCCTGAGGAAATGAAAAAGATTGATACAAAAGGTCAACTTTATCTTGGCGACCTTGATCTTGAAGCTCCTTCAATGACTTTTTACTTTGAAGAAGGCCTGCGTTCTTTGGTAGCTTTCAATAACCAGTATCAAAAGACGATTCATAAGAATATCTTTTATACAGAGAAGCTTGAGCCAGCACCAAACGTTTTCTCAGTTGAAGTTGCATTGCAGTATGTTGATGATATTTCGCCAAGAATTTCTGCTTTTGCTAACAACATCTATAACCCGGAACATGGTACACATATCACTGGATTTAAAACTGCTTTAACCAGAACTCTCAATACATACGCCAAGAAGAATAATTTCTTGAAGGAAAAAGATGATGCTTTTACTGGAGACGATGTTCTTGAAGGAATTACTGTAGTGGTTTCTGTAAAAATGCCTGAAATTCAGTTTGAGGGGCAGACTAAAGCAAAACTTGGTTCTGTTGAAGCTCGTGGAGCAGTAGAATCTGTTTTTAGCGATAGCTTTTCTACCTTTCTTGAAGAGAATCCAGACGATGCAAAAGCAATCATCAATAAAGTAGTGATTGCTGTTAAAGCCCGCAAGGCTGCAAAAGCTGCAAAAGACAGCGTCCTTCGCAAGGGTGCGCTAGAAGGAATGTCGCTTCCAGGAAAGTTGGCTGACTGTCAAACCAAGAAAGCTGAAGATTCTGAATTGTTTATTGTGGAGGGAGACTCTGCAGGTGGTTCGGCCAAGATGGGACGTGATCGTAAAACTCAAGCAATTTTGCCACTTCGCGGTAAAATCCTTAACGTTGAACGAGCTCGTATCGACAAAATGCTCGCAAGTGAGCAAATTAAAAACCTGGTAGTTGCACTTGGAACAGCCATTGGAGATGTGTTTGATGAAAGCAAGCTTCGTTACCACAAGATTATTATTGCAACTGACGCTGACGTAGACGGTGCTCACATCAGAACACTTCTACTGACCTTATTCTTCCGTCACTTCAAGTCTTTGATTGAAGGTGGATATATCTACATTGCTCAACCGCCACTTTATAAAATTCAAAAGGGTAAAGATATTTCCTATGCCTATAGTGATGAAGAAAAATTTGCAATTGTAGGTGAAGAAGAAGCTGAGGAAGATGTTTCTGATTCTGAAACAGACGAAAATGAAGAAGAAGCTGCTGCCAAAAAGAGTTCTAAATTTAGAATCCAACGTTATAAGGGTCTTGGAGAAATGAATGCTGAGGAACTTTGGGAAACTACTATGAATCCTCAAAATCGTGTCTTGAAGCAAGTAACTATCGACGACGCTGAAGATGCCGACAAAGTATTTGATATTTTGATGGGAACTGACGTTGCTAATAGAAAGTCATTTATTCAGTCCAACGCCAGAATGGCAAATCTTGATATTTAGGAGACAAACAAAAAGTGCCGCCCTTCGGGCGGCACTTTTTTGTTTAATTAGTGAAGATAATTATTTAATACTCACAGTAGTTCTAAATCCGTTATTAGTAAGATTCGCATCTCCACCACCAACTGCTGTGGCGCCGATATAACGAGAATTATCACGTCTATCAACATCGAACACAATTGTAAGAGTTGTGGTTTCACTTGGTTTAAGTGGCGACTGAGTCTTAGATATCATTGAACTTCCACTAGGTAATTCAGCTACAAAAGACCAGTCAGTTGAAGTCTTAGTACCAATATTCTTAACTTTAAACTGCATTGCATTAGTTTCTCCAGAAATAATTTTGTCTGAAGCAACAAACTTATTAGCAGAAGTCATCTGCCCAACCGAAACAAAGGTTGTTTCAAAATCTGTATATCCTCTCGGATCAGAGACTGGTGTCTTATAAGTAACAACAGTCTTATACTCAACCGGAGCAACAGGTTTAGCCGGAGCAGGCTTTACAACTTTAGTAGAAGTAGAGATATCAGTCGTTGGAGTAGAAGGGGTTTCAATCACTTCTTCGATATCATCTACGTCTTCAGAATCATCTTCTTTAACAATAACAACATTGTCTTCTTCTTTATCTTTGACTCTATCTTGTAGAGAACGCTGATTAGCTTCAAAAACATTTGCGAGGGAAGTGAAAGCAACTGGAATCAGACGCACTACCTGCACAGCTAAATAAGCTAATACAAATACCAACACCACAAATCCAATTATTGCAAAATATCGCACAAATGACTCGCTTCTATCCTGTTGATTTAGGTTATTCATAATAATTTTCTTTAATCTTACTTTCCCTGAAACTAAACCACCGTTACAATGCATGTTGCATCGTAACGGCACAAGTCTAAATGTCTCACAAAGAAATTTGTTTTATGCTACATTCTTTTAGGCATTTGTCAAGGTAATAAACATCACTATTGATATTACAAACCTTGACAAATCAGTTATTTTGTGTACAATACATAGACAATGAACTTAACTCAACTATATAACGAAATCTTCCCTAAAGCAGGTGCTTTCTTGGCAGTTTTCTTCATAGTTATGGTAATTGGCTATGGAATCCTATATTTCCTAGACTTCATACCAGAAGCTCCAGCCACTGAAGCTAATGAAGTAGCGTCTGGAGAAAACATTTCAGCAAACCAAAATACTTTAAAGGAAAGTAATTCAACCCAGACTACAAAACCTGTAACAACCAACGATAACAGCGATCCGCTTCCGATAAGTATTACCATAGACAAACTAGATAGAACTATTACTGTATTAAATCCAGCCTCTAGAAACATCAACGACTTAGACGCAGCTCTATTGAATGGAGTAGTTAGACACCCAGATTCAGCTGACCTAAACGACAAAAACGGAAATATCCTTATATTAGGTCACTCAAGTTACCTGAAGAATGTATTTAATAAAAATTACCAAGCATTTAACGGTATTCAAAACCTAACCTGGGGAGATACTATTACACTAAAGTCAAAAGACTTTGAATACACATATCGAATTGATAGAGTCTATCAAGCCAAAGCTTCTGCTGTAACAGTTCCCACAAGGTCTACAGAACAAAAACTTACCCTAGCAACATGTGATACTTTTGGTGCAAAAGAAGACAGATTTATAGTAGAGGCAACTCTAGTTGGTAAAAAAGCCCTTTAAATAAGGGCTTTTTTGCTGTTCTCAACATAACATTAATGACAATAAATGAGTTATGTGTTTACTTGACTTTTTTGACCAAGTATGCTATCATTGAATTAATACGGTTCTTTGAGGTAACTCAAATTGTTCCTTACATCCATTCAAAATCAAATTAGGAAAGGAGACTATGATGCGTAGTTTCTTCTTGGCAGTGCTGACCATTATTGGTCTCCACTTTTCTCCGCTTCCGACTGGCTTCAGTGTTACTGAGGCAGTTGCCTGCGATCACAAGACTACGATTTGTGGCAATACCGCCGACAAAATCACCTTCCAGGGTGATCGACAGATTAAAGACCAAATCAAGGTCGAGGTCTGTCATGGTTACTGGGATCTTTTAGATACCGGCAGCTACAACGGACAGAACACTAAATGGTGGGCTGCCGCGATGGTTTACGGAAATTGGTACGGCGACCTTCCAGTCGTCACAAACCCGTGTAAGATCTACTGGGTCAAGCCTGGGACCGAACTTCGTCTTTTCGCTGAGTGCGTTGACCGTGTAATTTCTACCGGTCAAATGACTCGCCCTGGCCGCTATGTTATGACCTAAGATAGCGACCAGAAAACAAATCAACCTCCCAAGAGAAAGAGTTAAGAAATGAAGCTCATCCGTAAGATTCTTGTCATTACAATGTCCTTCGTCATCATGGTCGGTGCCTTCGGCACTACTGCCAGCATGGCAGCACCCAATGGTTGGCCTGACGGCAATCGCAAGGTTGCAGTACTTTCTGACGTTCCTCAAGATCTGAGTCTTCAGTTCATGGGAAGCCAGAAGGAAATCATCGCAACCTTCAGCCCGACCTGGAAACGAACCAGCCGCGGCTATGAAGCTGAAATTGTCATGCCCCGCTGGTACTTCTACCGTTATCAGTCAGTTCGACTGGTCGGCAGTGTCGGAGACCGCTGGTCCCACTGGCACGAAGTCCATACCAAGTATCTCCGCAACAGCGATGTCACCCGTAGTGACCCTGCTTGTGTCGGCGGCAAATCCTGGTGTGCAGTTCGCGGCCTATAACAAAACGGTCGGCAGCCAAAAGCTGCCGACCCTCCCAATTAATTTGATTTAATGTGAACATTTTGGATGTTGGTGACGAAACAAGTTTGTTTCGTCTTCATTATCCGGACTGATCCGGTAGTTACAAAGTTACAAAATTTTTAAATACTTATTATGTTTTCAATTACTAACACTATAAAGGGATTTCTTTTCATTGCTCTAGCATTGGCTTTTGTGATGATTGCCTCTTCTACTAATGTATTTGCTTTTGGTGAATCTGGTGGAAGTGGTTCAGGAAGTGGCGGCGATAGTGGCTGTGGTGGCTGTGGTGACAATAGTGGTAACACAGGAAACAACGGTGGTGGTGGCGGTAGTCTTGTTAATGAAGACAGCGATTCAACTCCTGCTGCAAAATGTGAATCTTTCACAATCAGTACAAATAAAGTACCTCACGGTGGAGGTAACGTAACTGTAAACTGGAGAACTACAAACTCTAACTATGTAGAAGTTGTAGGAGTTCAGACTAATCTACCTTCAACAGGAAGTCTCACTTTCTGGGTTTCTAAAGATTGGAATATTCAACTACATGTAAATGGTAAAAATGGTAATGACAATTGTTATGTATCAGTTAAAGTTGAGGCACCTACAACACCAGCAAAATGTGATTTCTTACGTGTAAACAAAAACACTGTAAAGAATGGTGGTGAAACAGTTACAGTAACTTGGGGATCATCAAATGCTACTGGTGCAACATTATGGGATTTGACTAACTATGTTCACACCACATCACCAAATCTTGCTCTCAGTGGATCTAAAACTTTCTTTGTAAGTAAAGACACCACTTTCCAACTTGATGTATGGGATAAAGAAAGTCGTTCAAGCACTTGTCATGTATCTGTTAAGGTTGAGGCACCTACTACTCCAACCGCTAAATGTGAATCTTTCACAGCTAACAGAACTACTGTTAAGAAGGGTGAGACAGTGACTCTAAATTGGGTTACTTCAAACGCTACTTCAGCAAGTATTAATGGTACTTCAGTAACTCCAGTATCTAACGGTTCTCGTACTTTCACCGTAAATGGTGATACACGATATACACTTTCATTAACTGGTACAGGAGGAAACTCTTCTTGTGTGGTTGATGTTAAAATCGAAACCACAACAACTCCAACCGCTAAATGTGAATCTTTCACAGCTAACAGAACTACTGTTAAGAAGG
>CAZRNZ010000001.1:0-139072 GCA_964601615.1 uncultured Candidatus Saccharibacteria bacterium | reverse complement strand
CTTCAGTAACTCCAGTATCTAACGGTTCTCGTACTTTCACCGTAAATGGTGATACTACTTACACACTTTCAGTAGACGGAAATTCTACAGACTGTAGAGTTGAAGTTAGAGTAGAAACTACAGTAGTGAACAAAGCTCCATCTTGTGACTTCCTTAATACTTCAGCAACTAGAGTAACTTCAGGTAGCTATGTAAAGCTTACTTGGGGAACTACAAATGCTGACACTGTAACTCTTAGTCCTAATCCAGGAAATGTCTCAAAAAATGGTAGTTATGATGCTTATATTTCTGGAGACACTACTTACACCCTAACGGTAAAGAATGCTCAGGGAGAAACTTCATGTAACGTATCAATCACAACTTCAACAAGTGGTGGTTCAAGTAATACACCTCGTTGTGATCTAGAGATTTCAAAGACTCGCGTTAATCGTGGCGACAAAGTAACTCTTTCATGGGAAACTCGCTATGTAGATGAAATCATTATCAAAGATGATAATGGAAAAACTATCTTCGATACAAATGATTACAGCTCTTCAAAGCGTAAGAATTACCTAGATGGTGAAATCGACGTTATCATCAACCGTGATACTAGCTTCACAATGACAGCCTACGGTGAAAGAGGCGGAAGCAAGACATGTCGCGTTTCTGTAAAGACTGATGATATCGGTGTTTACGAAAAGCGTGACCAGGGTTATGTAATTGCTCTTACTCAGGTTCCATACACAGGATTTGAAGCAGGACCATTCCTAACATTCTTATTCTACGGAATGTTGACACTTTGGGCTCTATTCATCGCTTACGTACTAGTTATCAAGAAAGGTTCATTCCTAGGCTTCTCACTTTACGGAAATACTGCCACAGCTTCAGCTGTAGACATTGAAAACCGAAAAAAAGTAGAAGCGCTGGTAGCGAAGTACAGTGGACAGAACCAGAAGTAGTCGAAAAAATTCACACACTTCTGCCTAACGAAGTTCACGAGCTTCCAGCGCCATCGATAACTTATTATCATGACGACACACCTCCAAATTTGCCTATAGGCGAAAAGCCAGATTATCTCAGATAATGGAAGGGAAGGAGGCACGAAAAAACCGAGCTTAAGCTCGGTTTTTTCGTGCCTCATCTACAAGGTTCGACCTTGTAATTCTACAAAACTCTATCTTCGATTTCTTTAGTTAGCTTTGCTACCAATTCATCAATTGATAATTCAAAAGATTCACCAGAGCGAGACTCAAGCTTCACCTTTCCAGACTCAATTTCCTTATCACCAATTACAGCCAAGTAAGGTACTTTTATCTGTTTAGCGTTCCTAATTTTTTTACCGAGAGATTCATTAGCAGAATCCATTTTTGCTCGTACATTAGCTTCATAAAGCTTATTGAAAATACCACCAGCATACTCATGATGATTTTCAGAAACAGGAATCACCACCACCTGTTCTGGAGAAAGCCAGAGAGGAAAAGCACCTTCATATTTTTCAATTAAGAAAGCCATGATTCTCTCAATTGCACCAATTGATGAGCGATGAACAACGAAAGCTTTGTGCTGTTTTCCGTCTTCACCAATATATTTCAAATCAAAACGATCAGGCATACAGAAGTCGTACTGCACTGTAAATGCTGTATCTTCCTTGCCATTAACATTTTTCATTTGAATATCAATCTTTGGTCCATAAAAAGCTGCTTCATCCAGAGCCTCCTCAAAATCAGAACCACGAGACTTCATAGCTTCGCGCAGTAGACTTTCACTCTTTTCCCAAGCTTCTGGAGCATCATAATATTTCTCGGTATTGTTTCTGTCACCAAGTGATAGACGATAACGGTAATCACGTCCTAGTTTTAGACCAAATATACCAGTAACGTATTCAATCAAATCCAGAGCACCTTGAACCTCTTCAACAGCCTGTTCTTCAGAAGCACAAATTATGTGAGCATCAGACAAACAAAAAGTACGTACTCTTTGTAGTCCCATCAATTCTCCTGATTGCTCATAGCGATAAAGTTGAGCAAGTTCAGCAATACGCATCGGTAATTCCTTATAAGAACGAGGTTTGAAAGAAAACATCTGGAAATGATGCGGACAAGTCATTGGACGAAGCATAAATTCATCTTCATCAATTTTGATTGGAGCATACATTGAATCCTTATAGTGAGGATAATGTCCAGACTTTTCATAAAGTTCAAGACGAGCTAAATCTGGTGTATGTACATGTTGATAACCACGACGAACCTCTTCTTCAATAATGAAGTTTTCAAGTTCACGCTTCACAGTTGCACCTCTTGGCAAAAACATTGGCAAACCTTTACCAATTACTTGGTCGATGTAAAAAAGCCCTAATTCTGGACCGAGTTTTTTATGGTCGTTGTCATTCATAATATTTGGGAAATTAGTTAATAAAAAAACGCCCGAGCAAAAACTCAACATGAGTTGAATTTTTGCTCGGACGATTTTCAAAAATGAAACCGCGGTTCCACCGAGCTTCTACTTAAAATAAGTAGCACTTGAAAGACAGATTAGGCGGAAGCGGGACGACAGCTTCGCAGTTGTCCCTTCTGGTTGGTAGCCAGAACAATCTCTGATGTCCTAAATAATAACTAACTATTCTCAGGTGTCAATAACTTAGCATTATCAATCAAAATACTTGGTTCCTCATTTCGTATCTGTAACTTACCTTTAACAGCAATACAACTCGCTGGCTTTAGTACCTCCTGAAGGGCTTTATAAGTCTCAGGAAAAGCAGTGACTTCAATCTGATTTTCTGTATCAGTCAAAACAATGAACGCCATCTTATCGCCCTTCTTAGTCAAAAATTCTCGTACAGTATCAACCATACCAACAGTAACTACAGAGCCTTTCATTCTCACAATACTAATATCATCTTTTGTATCAACTGCTTTTTTAATACTACCAATTGAAATGCGTGGTGGTTTTTTAATTTCTTCTTGATACGAATCAAGTGGATGTCCAGAAACATAAACTCCTAGAAGTTCCTTCTCCCACATAAGTTGCTGAATATCGGTCAAAGGTAATGTTGGAGCAAGATTTAGACCATTTACAGATTCATCCATTCCACCAAAAAGGGAAGTCTGGGAAGATTCAGCTGCAGAAACCGCCGCTTTGTTATAAGCCAAAAGTGTTTCGATATTTCCAAACATCAAACCTCTATCTTCAAATCTATCCAAAGCGCCAGTTTGAATCAAAGCCTCTAATGATTTCTTGTTTAAGTTTCTGTCATTAACACGATTTAAAAACTCTGACAAAGACTGAAATGGTCCATTATTTTTTCTCTCTAAGATAATGGCATCAGCAATTCCTTGTCCAAAGTTTTTAATAGTTGTCAGTCCAAAGCGAATATTTTGAGTACCAGGAACTACGGAGAAGTCAGCAAAAGATTCATTTATATCAGGCGGCAAAACTTCAATCCCCATTCGTTTTGACTCATTGATAATTTCAGAAATCTTTTCTGTGTCCCCTGAGTCAGCAGTCAAAACAGCCGACATGTATTCAACAGGGAAGTTAGCCTTCATATACGCAGTTTGGTATGCTACACGTCCATAACTTGCTGCATGAGCCTTGTTAAATCCGTACGCTGCAAAAGGCTCGATCAATTTCCATAATTGATCTGCCTTATTAGGAGGAAGATTTCCAAATTCTGTAAATCCTTTCATCAACTTATCTTTCTCGGCCTCCATCACCTCGGGAATTTTTTTACCCATCGCTTTACGGAGCTTGTCTGCATCAAGCCAAGAGTAACCAGCCAGCGTAATTGCTGTCATCATCACGTCGTCCTGATAAGTAATAACTCCGTAAGAACGATCCAAAATATTCTCCAAACGTGGATCGAGATAAGACACCAAACTTGGATTATGTTTGCGCTCGATATACTGCGGAATAGATTCCATCGGTCCAGGGCGATAAAGAGCCACCATCGCATTAATATCGTGAATTGTAGAAGGTTTTAGCTGTTTCAAAAAAGCAGTCATTCCTGAACCGTTAAGTTGGAAAAGACCCATAGTCTCACCACGAGCAAGCATTTCAAAAGTCTTCTTATCGTCAAGTGGAATATTCTCAATATCCACATCAATATTACGAATCTTTTTTACACGCTTAACAGCATCAGCCAAAATCGCTAGGTTTTTAATTCCCAAAAAGTCGAACTTCAAAAGACCAACTCCGTCTTCACCAACAGAACGCATTTCATATTGCGTAATAAGTTTTCCAGTCTTCGGGTCGGGCTGTACTGGCACAAACTGATTAAGTGGCTCTGGTGAAATCACTACACCAGCAGCATGTACTCCAAGGTGTCGTACGCGACCCTCAATCATCATTGCAAGATCAATAACTTCACGAGATTCCGGCTCACTTTTATAAAGCTTGGCAAGCTCAGGCTCAATCTCCATTGCTTTCTTAATAGTCATCGGAAATCCCTGACTACCCATCGGAATAAGCTTGGCGATTTTATCTCCTACTGTGTAAGCATGGCCAAGTGCGCGAGCCACGTCACGCACAGCAGCACGCGCCATCATAGTTCCAAAAGTACCAATCTGTGCCACCTTATCCTCACCGTACTTTTGTTTAGTATATTCAATAATTTCATCACGCCGATTATCGGCGTAGTCCATATCGATATCGGGAGCAGACGGACGTTCTGGGTTTAAGAAACGCTCAAATGGCAACTTATACTCAATAGGGTCTACGTTAGTAATACCCAACACATAAGTAGTAAGGGAACCTGCCACCGAACCTCGAATTGTCGTCAAAATTCCTCTTTCTCGCGCTTCTCGAAGCAAGTCTCCTACCACCAAGAAATACTTGGCGTAACCTTTCATTCTAATAACATCAAGTTCGTAATCTAGACGTTCTTTTGTTTCCTTATCATCCAAAGACATGCCACGCCAAGTAACACCCTTGTATGCCAAGTCCTGTAATTCATCATCTGGCTCTTTACCACTTTCGATAACATAGTTAGGGAACTTCCAAGCATCTTGCCCTAACACAATTTCAACATTACAAGCTTCAGCAATCTTTACAGTATTCGAAATAGCTTCTGGCACATCAGCAAAACGTTTTTTGATTTCTTCTTGAGTCAAGAAAGAAAAATCTTCGCCACCATCCATTACGCCACTAGTATCAACAATTCCACCACTCTGAATTTTAATCATCGTCTCACGAGCGATAGCATCTCCTGGTTTCAAATAATAAACATCATGCGCCGCTACAAGTGGAACATTATTTTTTTTGGCTAGTTTCTTAATTTTTTCTTGATTCTCATTATGATCAAGGATTTCTGGATGATTAGTAATTTCTAGATAAAAATCTTCACAAAAAACTCTCTTATACCAATCTAACCTCTCACCAGCGCGTTCAGTATTTCCTTCTTTTAGAGCTTGAGCAATTTCACCAGCAAAAGATGGAGCAATAACAATAAGGCCTTCACGATGTTTTTCTAAAAGTTCCTGGTCAATACGTGGGCGATAATAAAAACCATCAATGTACGAACGAGTCACCATCTCAATCAGGTTTTTGTAACCAGTTTCATTTTTTGCCAACAAAACTACCCGGCTACGGGGCTTATCAATTCCTGCATCTTTATCAAAACGAGTTCGAGGCGACAAGAAAGCATCTACTCCAATAATTGGTTTTATATCTTGCGCTTCGCAAGCTTTAATAAAATCAATCGCTCCATAAAGCGTGCCGTTATCAGTAATTGCCAGAGCTTGCTGACCATCATTTTTAGCTGCAGCTGCCAACTCTTTTGGGGTAGGGAGAGCATTTAGAAGTGAGTAATGCGAGTGGACATGTAGGTGAATAAAATCGGATGATAACTTCTTTTCGCTCATAGATGGTAACATTGTAACAAATTATGAAATACTTGTTGGGGATTGATGAAGCTGGCAGAGGACCACTAGCTGGACCAGTTGCGGTAGGAGTGGTTTTGGTAAAGAAAGATTTTGATTGGGGAATGATTTTAGGGGTAGGGGACAGTAAAAAGATAACACCAAAGAACCGCGAAGCAGTTTTTGGACAAGCAGAAATTTTGAAGAAAAACGGCTCTTTAGACTTTCATGTAACCATGACGAGCGCTAAAGACATTGACACAATTGGCATTGTTCCATCTATCAATAAAGCAATGTTGAACTGTTTAAATAATTTAAAAAAAAGAAATAGCTTTGGTGAGAAGGAGGTTGTAATAAAACTAGACGGCGCGCTTCGCGCGCCGTCTAACTTCCCAAACCAAGAAACTATCATCAAAGGTGATGCTAAAGAACTATGTATTGGACTAGCTTCAATCATGGCAAAAGTTACTCGTGACCGCTATATGGAGAAAATTTCAGTAAAATATCCAGAATATGACTTTGCCAAACACAAAGGCTATGGAACTAAAACACATCGAGAATCAATAAAGAAATACGGGTTTTGTAATATTCACCGAAGATCATTTTGTACAAAATTGACATAAATCATTTTTAATGTTAATATGATAGGAGAAGTAAACAAAGGAGTTTTTACTATTGTTCTTTAATCTAGAGGAATTCACCAAATCAATCTCAGTTTTGGTGACAAAACATGATTTTTCTAACAAACCAGTCGATTCTCTTATGTCCGGGAAGTATACTGACATCCTAGATGTATTAGATGCTCTTGATAAACTTGAAGACGAGGGTTTGATCGAAGAATCAGATGCTGGTAGAGACATGACTGTTTCTAAATTTCACGAATTGCTGGTTTCTATAAAATAAACCCAAGAAGGCTGACTCTATGTCGGCCTTTTATCTTAATAGTTGCTATTTAAAAGCCAATCTGGTATAGTACTCGCCATTATGGTAGTCCGAATGAGACATACACGCGCTCACACCGCGAACAGAAGAAGTCACCACGCCCTTAAGGCGCCGGCTTTAGCTGTTTGTAGTAACTGTGGCGCGACCCGTCGTCCGCACAATATGTGTCTAGAATGTGGTTGGTACAAAGGTCGTCAAGTAATTGATTTGGCAGCAAAGAAAGAAGCTCGTACAGAGAGAATGCGCCAAAAGAAAGATGCTATTAAGGCTCCAGTTACAGACATGACACCTGAAGCTCCAGCAGAATCAAAAGTTCAAGAAGATAACAAATAATTAACAAAACTCCCCAATTGGGGAGTTTTGTTTATTTTAATATGTTATGATATTTGAAGTTTAGGATAATAAGTTCAAAAATGGCAAACAGGCACCTTTCAAGATCAATAATTCTTCAAACACTTTTCGAATGGGATCAAAGTGGAATCGACAAAAACGAGTCCCTGGAGGTTCTTTCTCGTAACGTTGAAGAATTCGCAAAAAACAAAAGCGACCTGCCTTTTATGGAAAAGGTTTTAGATGGTGTCCTGCAGAAACAAAAAGAACTTGACCTAGTAATCGAAAAAGCCGCTCCAGAGTGGCCTATCGATAGAATCTCTCCAGTTGATAGAAATATTCTTCGACTCGGACTTTATGAACTTCTTTTCTCAGATCGAAAAGAAGTTCCAGCCAAAGTAGCTATCAATGAAGCAATTGAACTCGCTAAGCAATTTGGTGGCGAAAATTCTGGTCGTTTTGTGAACGGTGTATTAGGTGCTGTTTATAAAGAAATTGGTGAACCAGGAAAGGAAGAAATAACCAAAAAAAGAAAGGATTTGCCATTTGAAAAAATGCCTATAGTTCGCATGTCTGGTGCTGTAGTTTACACAATTCATGAAGGATCCATTTACTTAGCCTTGGTGCATGATATTTTTGGTCACTGGACTCTGTCTAAAAGTAAGGTTGCAGAAACAGAAACTTTGGAAGAAGGTGCAAAAAGAGCGCTCAGAGAAGAGACTGGTTTAGATATCACAATTGAATCTGAACTTGGTTCGAATGAGTATGTAGCCAACAAACCAGAGATTGGCAAACATCGCAAGCAGGTCAACTATTTCCTGGCAAAATCTGATTATTCTGAACTTTCTATGGAAAAAAAGGGAGGTTTAGATGATGCAAAGTGGTTCAAAATCACCGAAATACTTGACCTGAACTTCTATGAGGATATACTGCCGATAGTTACAAAAGCAGTTACAATGCTCGTAGCTAAAGATACTTAAAATCAGAAAATCCAAGATCATAAATCAAAAGCACCGATTTTTATTTATGATTTCGGATTTTGACCTATTAAATTTAAACTTATGGATACAAATCTACCCAGATTAGAAAAAATCCTTGGTGTTACTTTTGGTGATCAGAATCATTTATTGTCTGCAGTAACACATCGTTCTTATTTGAATGAACACAGAGAAGCTACCCAAGAACACAATGAAAGATTGGAGTTTTTGGGCGATGCTGTTTTGGAGTTAGTTGCTACTGATTTCTTGTTTAGTAAATACCCAGAAAAACCAGAAGGAGAACTTACTGCTATTAGAGCAGCGCTGGTAAATACAGTTTCTTTATCTGATGCTGCCACCAAAATTGGACTCAATGATTTTATGTTGATGTCCAAAGGTGAAGCCAAGGATACTGGACGAGCAAGGCAATACATTCTTGCCAACGCTTTTGAGGCTTGTATTGGCGCCATTTATATTGACCAAGGTTATGAGGCAGCAAAAGGTTTTATTGCAAATCAACTTTTCAATAAAACTGAAAAAATTGTTGAGAAAAAACTTTGGCAAGATCCAAAAAGCCGTTTTCAGGAATTAGCTCAAGACAAGGTTTCAGTTACTCCTTCTTATGAATTAATCTCTCAAGAAGGACCTGATCACGACAGAGTTTTTACGATTGGCGTTTTTCTTAAGAATGAAAAGATTGCTGACGGTAAAGGAAGATCAAAGCAAGAAGCGGAACAAGATGCTGCTGAAAATGCGATTGAGGAAAAGGGATGGTAATTAGAGTGGAGTAAATAAAACGAGCGGCGCCGAAGGCACCGCTCGTTTTTTATAAATTTCGCCTTATAAGGTTTACATACACAACAAACCCTACCAAACCTGCTAATTTAAGTTAAAATTAGTTTGATGAAATATCTATTAAATACAAAGCGAGGTTTTACTCTAGTAGAAATATTAGTTGCAATAGCGATCATGGGAATTTTAGCAATGATTGTTTTTGCATCTTTTGAAGACTCAAGAAAAAAAGCTCGTGACACAAAACGTATGTCTGATATTCAAGAAATTGCAGCCTCAGTCGCTATTTACGGTGCATCACAAGGTCAATATCCAAGCTCATTGAATGATTTGGTTACAGCAGGACTTTTTAGAGAGGTTCCTACTGACCCTACAAGCACAGGAGTGTATGTTTATAACTATGAGAATGAAGGAAACTGCTTTAGATTAACTGGTACCAGAGAAATGACGGAAGAAACAATAAGTGCAGGAAACTGTGCTGACTAAATAAACAATGTATCTCAAAGACCTGACAATTAATGGATTTAAATCTTTCGCTAAAAAGAGCGAGTTAGAATTTTCTTCTTCCATTACAGCAATTGTTGGTCCGAATGGTTCAGGAAAATCAAACGTTGCGGAGTCTTTTCGTTTTGTTTTAGGCGAACAATCTCCATCAAGAATGCGTGGAAAGCGTGGAGAGGATTTGATTTGGGGCGGTTCTGACCAAGTATCTAGAGGAAACCGTGCTTCTGTATCTATTTCTTTAAATAACAAAAATCGTGTTTTTCCATTAGATTTTGATGAAATAATTTTAGAGAGAATTGTTCATAGAGATGGAGTTAACGAATATCAAATAAACGGCAGCCAAGTAAGACTAAAAGATGTTCAGGAATTGCTGGCAGCGGCAAATATTGGCCCTTCTGGACACCATATTATTTCTCAAGGTGAAGCAGACAGAATCCTTTCTGCTTCTTCAAAAGAACGTAGAGAAATGATTGAGGATGCCCTTGGTCTTAAGGTGTATCAATTTAAGCGTACCGAAGCAGAAAAGAAACTTAATAAAACGCGCGAAAATATAAATAAAGTTGAAGGATTGCGTCGCGAAGTCGCCCCTCATTTACGCTTCCTAGAAAAACAGGTAAAGAAAATAGAAAAAGCGACCGAACTGCGTGACAGCCTTCGCGGTGCCTACGCTGAGTATTTAAAAAGAGAAGATGTTTATTTGGCTTTCGAGCAAGATAGACTAGCTAAAGAAATAAATCCGATTAAGAAGAAGCTGGAAGAATTAGATGAGCTTTTGGTAAAAGCTAAATCTGTTCTGGAAAGCAAAAAACAAGACGAACAAAGAGATGCCCTCATCTTGGTTGAAAAGAACCTCAGAGAAGCCAGAAATGAGCGTCAGGAGCTACTTAGACAGATTGGTGCTGTCGAAGGTCAAATTGCTTTTATTGATAGACGTTTGACTCAAAAGAGTACTGTGAGTCATGCCAATATCTCAATCCCTTATTCGGAAATAGAGAAATTAGTTTCTAATACCGAAAAAGAAGTAGAAAGAGCAATAAAACTTGAGGACGTGCCACTACTTCGACGTTCACTACAAGATATAATTGGTTCACTAAAACACTTCTTAGCTAGGACAATTGAAAATCCTTCTTCAGATACTATAGCTGAAGAAAAAGAGAAAACTTCACTCGAAAAAGATAAGGCAGAACTAGATAAAAAGTTATCTGCTGTTTCAACAGCAGAAGAAAAGGCAGAGACTGAATACAATAAAGTTCGCCTATCGATAGAAAATGATCAAGGTGAAAGTCGCGAAGCTGAGAGAGAGGTATTCCGTATCGTAAACGAGCGCCGCGAAAACGAAAATAATCTTTCTCGTTTTGAATACGAACTTGAAGTCATCTTTAGAGATAGAGATGAATTTAAGCGTGAACTCCAAGAAGCTGTGGCACTAATCGGTAGAGCAGCTTCAGATTATTTTACTTACGAAATAATTGAAGACGGAAAGACTTTAGAGAAAAATTCTATTGTTAAAGAATCACGTGATAAACAGCGCTCTCGTAGACGTGATTTAGAGAAAATGAAAATCCGCTTAGAAGAGCTTGGTGGAGCAAACGACGATATTATTAAAGAATACCAAACCGTTAAAGAACGCGATGATTTTCTTGTACGTGAAATTACCGACTTAACTGAATCAGTAAACAAACTTGAGCAACTTATTTCCGACTTAAGTGACCAACTTAATGAACGCTTTAGTGTTGGTATTGAAAAAATAAATTCAGAGTTTAATAGATTCTTTAGCCTTATGTTTGGTGGTGGAGAGGCCGAATTACAAAAAGTGAAAATAAAGAATAAGAAAAAAACTTCCCTAGAAGACTTGTCTCTTGGAGAAGAAAACGATGAAATTGAAGAAGAATCAAAAGAAGAGGGAATTGAGATTGGTGTTAAACTACCAAACAAAAGAGTAAAAGGTCTTGATATGCTCTCTGGTGGAGAAAGAGCTTTAGTTTCTATCGCTCTTATCTTTGCCATGAGTCAAGTAAATCCACCACTATTTGTGATTCTAGATGAAACTGATGCAGCACTAGATGAAGCTAATAGTCGTCGCTATGGGGATATGATTGAAGCACTTTCCCAGAAATCACAACTAATACTTATTACACACAACCGCGAGACAATGTCGCGAGCTGGCATACTTTATGGAGTAACTATGATGGGCGACGGAGTTTCAAAACTCCTATCAGTAAAATTAGACCAAGCACTTGAGAGTGCAAAATAGAATTCTAAATAACAAAAGTGCGGCGCCGAAGGCGCCGCACTTTTGTTATTTAAATCCCTCTATCCAAGACTTAAATCAACTCGTAATCCATCTGTCTTTCTTCTAAGTCAGCACGAACAATCTTAAATCGAACCTTATCTCCAAGTCGGAATACCTTGCCGTTTCTTTGACCTTTAATAGAATATGCGGCAGCCAAGTGTTCATAGAAGTCATCTTTCATTGAAGAAAGTCTCACCATTCCTTCTGCACGAGATTCTTTTTCTTCTACATAAATACCCCAATCACTTACACCAGAAATTGTTCCATCAAATTCTTGACCAAGTTTTGGCAACATGAATTCAACTTGTTTGTACTTAATACTATCTCTTTCAGCACGAACAGCTTCCATTTCTCTCTGAGAAGAATGTTCAGACATTTTTTCAAACTTGGCAATTTCCTGTCCAGAAATATGTGAGTCATCTAGATGACGACGTAGGAGTCTGTGTGCCATCACATCAGGATAACGACGAATTGGGGAAGTAAAGTGCGCATAAAATTTAAACGCCAAACCAAAGTGTCCAATATTCTTGGTGGAATAAATAGCCTTTGCCATTGAACGAATTGTGGCAGTTTTAATCAGCGCCTCTTCAGGCTTACCTTCGATACTTTTTAACATCTTATTTATATCGCGCGCATCAACAATTCCTCCCTCAGTTTTAAATTCATAACCAAGTGCTCGAATAAATACCGCAAGATCTTCGATTCTTTCTGGATCAGGTACATCGTGAATACGATAAACATAAACAGCATCTTTGCCTTTGGCTTTAGTTTTTTTATGAACATAGGTAGCAACACTCTGGTTAGCCAGAAGCATAAAGTCCTCAATCATCATCATTGTCTCAGTGCGCTCCTTGGTATAAACACGAATTGGTTTACCAGTCTCATCCAACTCAAACTTTACTTCTGGTTGCTCAAAAGCAATCGCTCCTTCTTCAAATCTATTTTTGCGAATAATACGAGAGAGTCTCATCATCTCATTTAACTCTGCTAGATAATCACCAGAATTATTTGTAATAATTTCTTGTGCATCTTCGTAAGTAAAACGGCGGTTTGAATGAATGACAGTCTGGCCATACCATTCGCCTACAACTTCGGCATTTTTTGTCATCTCAAAAACAGCTGAAAAAGAAAGTCTGTCTTCGTTAGGACGAAGAGAACAAAGGTCATTAGACAAAACCTCTGGCAACATCGGAATTACTCTATCTACCAAATAAATAGAAGTAGCCCGATCTTGCGCCTCTTTATCAATATCATCTCCTTCACGAACATAATGTGACACATCAGCAATATGAACGCCGATTTCAATATTGCCATTTTCTAAAACTTGAAACGAAAGAGCGTCGTCGAAGTCCTTAGCATCCTTCGGGTCAATAGTAAAAGTAGTGACATCTCGCATATCGCGACGCTTAGGGTCTTTTATAGCTTCAGCAAATATAACCTCTTTATCTGTATAAAGTTTTTGAGCCGCTTCTGCAACTGAAGCAGGAAAATTTTCGGAGAAACCACCGCTACGAATAATCGCCTGCATCTCAACCTCATGTTCGCCAGCTTTTCCAATAACTTCAGTAATTACTCCAAGAGGATCACGAGTAGAATCACTCCAACGCGCAATCTTAGCCACAACCTTCATACCAAGCTTATCAGCATCTTCTGACTTAAGAGAAAAACGGACATGAATACGCTTATTGTCAGGCTGGAAATAATAATCCTTAGCACCACGACCAAACTTTTCTTTCACAGTTCCGATGAACTCTTCACGAGCAGATTCAATAACTCGCACGACACGTCCCTCATGACGACCATCTTTGTTCTTTTCTAGAATCTCAAACTCCACAACATCGCTATCTAGAGCGAAATTTAGTTTCTCTGGAGCGATGATTATATCTTCCTCAAAATCAGGAAACTTGATAAATCCAGTGCCTTTTCCACGCACCATCAGCACTCCTTCGTAAGTTTTATTTGACATAAATGATACCGTGTACCGTAACATAATTTGACAAATACCGCTAATTTGTTATCTTTGTGCGCAATTATGTTAAAGATGAGATTACAGAGAATTGGACGTAAAAACGACCCGTCTTACCGCGTGGTTGTTACAGATTCTCGTACAGGCCCAAAAAGCAATCGTCATATCGACCAAATTGGTTCTTACAACGCTAAGATGAATAGCTTTGAAGTTGATTCTGAAAAGGTAAAGAGTTGGATTTCTAAGGGAGTTCAAACTTCACCAACTGTTCACAACCTATTGGTTTCAAGAAAGGTTATTGAAGGAAAGAAGGTAAACGTTCTTCCAAAGAAATCTCCTATCATTGACGAAGCAAAGCTAAAGGCGGAAGCCGAAGCTAAGGCTGCTGCGGAAGCTGCTGCCAAAGAGGCTGAAGAAGCAGCAAAAGCTGCAGCTGAAACTCCAGCAGAAGAAACACCTGCTACAGAAACTCCATCAGAGGAAACTCCGGCTTAAGTAACCCACACGTCTTTATTGCGTGACACAGGACAACTGCTATCATTTATATAGCAACGATTTGTAATCGGCTGCATTTGGAATTAATCGGAAACTAAAATTATAATATGCAAGAAGACCAGCAATTTTTGGAGACTCTAGTGAAGGCCTTGGTTGATCATCCTGAAGCGGTAAGAACTAATCGCACAGTGGATGAAATGGGAGTACTTTTGACACTCGATGTACACGCTGACGATATGGGTAAAATAATTGGTCGCTCTGGCAATACTGCCAAGGCTATCCGTACTCTATTGCGTGTAGTTGGAATGAAGCATGATGCTCGCGTTAACCTAAAAATTAACGAACCAGAAGGTGGACGAGTAAATCATGAGCAAACCTCATCTTTAACAGAAGAAAATTCTTCTAATGAGTCTAAATCTCTAGACCAAGCTATCGACGACCTGAAAATCTAAATTGTCGAATAAAAGAGTGGGCGGAACCTTCGGTTCCGCCCACTCTTGTTTATATCAACCTTTCACTATAAGCTAATCCTATGAACTTCCACGTCATCACACTTTTCCCAGAAATCTGCCAAGCGTACACAGACGCCAGTGTGATTGGTCGTGCTCAAAAAACCGAAAAGGGTAAAGGAGCAAAAGTACGCGGCAAAAAAATCTCAGTTTCATATTTTAATCCCCGAGATTATTCAGACGACAAACATAAAAAAGTCGACGACCGCCCATACGGTGGAGGGCCGGGAATGGTAATGAAAGCAGAGCCAGTTTTGAAAGCTTGGAATAAAGCTGTGGGTAGAAAGAAAAAAGGTGTAAAAACCATCATTATGTCTCCACGCGGCAGAATGTTTGATCAATCTGTTGCCAAAGAATTCGCTACCACATACGACAATTTGGTACTGATTTCTGGGAGGTACGAGGGGATCGATTCTCGCGTCAAAGAAATCCTTGAGGCTGAAGAAATATCAGTAGGAAATTTTGTATTAACTGGTGGAGAACTTCCGGCCCTCACTATAATTGATGCAGTGAGTAGGGAAATACCTGGTGTACTCGGCACCTTTGAATCTCTTGAAGACCAGAGGGTCTCAAGCGGTGAAATGTACACACGCCCAGAAACTTTTAAACACAAAGGAAAGACTTATAAAGTCCCAGAAGTTTATCTCAGTGGAAACCACAAAGAAATCGAAAAACAACGTGGAGAATAATAAAATTTATCCACGGGGATATATTGCAAAATAACCATTTTTATGGTAAGTTATGCGCACTTGTGATTTGGTGGTGAATGTGTTGCGGTTGTCAGCCAGCCAAATCTCTAGGTGGGTAAACACGAAAGTGTAATGCAAATTTTAATAGTGTAACCGCAAATTATGACAAAGGGCGCTTCTGCGTCGATTTTTTCGTATTTGTGGGTATTAATAAGTAAACGTAATGGAGAAACAGCTAAAAAGCGCCGTTCACGAGGGAAAATCTATCGGCTCATTGCCGCCAAAGGTTTTTTCTAAATTCCGTGAGCCATTGGTACCAGTACCAAACCTTATCGAACCACAACTTGAGTCTTACAAGTGGTTTGTAGAAAAAGCTATTGGAGAAGTTTTTAAAGAATTTTCACCAATTGCTGACTATTCAGAAAAGAAGTTTGAATTAGTCTTCAAAAATTACGAAGTTGGACAACCAAAAACAACTCCGGAATTCGCTAAGGAAAATAAACTTACTTACGAAGCTCCACTTAGAGCTAACATTATTTTAAAGAATAAGTCTTTCGATAGCGAAAAAGATCAAGAGATTTTCTTGACCGATATTCCTGTAATGACTGAGCACGGAACCTTCATCATCAACGGTGTGGAGCGTGTTATCGTGCCTCAACTTGCTCGTTCATACGGAATCTTCTTCACCGCTTCTGAAAGCAAGGGGAAGACTCACTTTGGAGCAAAGATAATTCCTGCTCGTGGTGCTTGGATTGAAATCGAATCTGAAGCAGATAATGTTATCTATGTAAAAATTGATCGTAAGAAAAAGTTCCCACTTTCTTCACTTCTACGTGTTCTTGGTGCTGAGACAGAAGAGCAAATGCTTGCTTTGGTTAAGGGAGTAGAGAATGCAGAAGAATGTATCAAAGCAACTATTGCGAAAGATACAGCAAAATCTACCGATGAATCTTACCTAGAAATCTACAAACGTTTGCGTGACGGTGACTTGGCAACAATCGACAATGCTCGTGAGTTCGTTGATTCAATTTTCACTCCAGAACGTTACGACCTTTCTGAAATTGGTCGTCATCACTTTAACGAGCGCTTCAATCGTCCTTTGGACAAGAAGGCAACAGATGAGAGAACTGTTTCTCTTGAGGATTTGCGCATTATCACTACCCACATAATTGAGCAAAACCACACTCCAGACGCACTTCCAGACGATATTGACCACCTTGGATTCCGTCGTGTGCGTTACTTCGGTGAAATGATGATTCAGCGCGTTCGCGTTGGTATGACTCGTATGAAGAGAAACATTCAGGACAGAATGTCTACTATCGAGGCCGAAACATCACTTCCGATGCAAATCATCAACCCACGTCCACTTCAAGCAGCTATTAAGGAGTTCTTCACTACCAACCAGTTGTCACAGTTCATGCCTCAGCAGAACATCTTGGCAGAATTGGAAGGCCTTCGTACTCTTTCAGCACTTGGACCCGGCGGTCTTACTCGTGAAAGAGCTGGTTTCGATGTACGTGACGTTCACACATCTCACTATGGACGTCTTTGTCCAATCCATACTCCAGAAGGACCAAACATCGGTCTTATCTTGCGTCTATCAATGTACGCTCGTGTAAACCGTTTTGGTATTATCGAAACTCCTTACGCTAAGGTAGAAAAGGGAGTTGTGACTGGTGAGATTGTTTACCTAAATGCTCACGAAGAAGAAAACTTCAACATTGCACACGCAGCGATTGAAGTTGATGCGAGCGGTAAAATCAAATCTGATTATGTTGACTGTCGTAAGCACGGTGAACCTCTAACTATCGACAAAAAAGAAGTTCACTATATGGACATTGCTACCAACCAGGCTTTCTCTGTAGCAACTTCAATGATTCCTTTCTTGAACCACGACGATGCCAACCGTACTCTGATGGGTTCAAACATGCAGAAGCAGGCAACACCTTGTCTTATTCCTGAAGCTCCTTTGGTAGCGACAGGTATAGAGAAGATGGTAGCTGCCGACACTGCTCGTGTAATCATCGCTCATGAAGCTGGTGAAGTTGTTGAGTGTGATTCAAAGCACATCGTTGTTAAAAACAAGGAGGGCAAGAATCGCTCATACACACTTACTCCACTTCAGAGAACAAACGATTTCTCAGCTTTCAATCATCGCCCAGCTGTTACAGTTGGTGACAAGGTAAAGCGCGGAGATTTGTTGGCTGACACATCATCAACAGATAATGGTCAGATTGCTGTAGGTCAAAATGCCCTTGTTGCTTTCATGAGTTGGTCTGGTGCCAACTACGAAGACGCGATTATTATTTCTGAACGTCTTGTAAAAGAAAGTAAGTTCTCAACAGTTCATATTGAAGAGTTTGATGTAGCTGTACGTGATACAAAACTTGGACCTGAAGTAACAACTCCAGATATTCCAAACGTATCTGAACTTAAACTACGTAACCTAGATGAAAACGGTATCATCCGTATTGGTGCTGAAGTTCGTCCTGGCGATATTCTTATCGGTAAAGTTACTCCAAAGGGAGAAACCCAACTTTCTCCAGAAGAGCGTTTGCTTCGTTCTATCTTTGGTGAAAAAGCTAAGGATGTTAAGGACACTTCACTTCGACTTGAAGCAGGAAAGCGTGGACGTGTTATTGGTGTAAAGGTATTCTCTCGCGAAGCAGGTGATCATCTAGAGAGCGGAGTTATCAAGCGTATCCACATTACTGTAGCTCAGGTTCGTAACGTTTCAGTTGGTGACAAGCTTGCTGGTCGTCACGGAAACAAGGGAGTTATCTCTCGCATTCTTCCAGAAGAAGATATGCCATTTACAGAAGATGGTCGCCCAGTTGATGTTATCTTGACTCCACTTGGTGTTCCTTCTCGTATGAACCTTGGTCAGATTCTTGAGCTTCACCTTGGTATGGCTGCAAACACACTTGGTTACCAAGCTGTTGTTCCACCATTCTCAGGCGCAACTGAAGACGACGTTAAGGCAGAACTAGTAGCTGCTGGTCTTCCAGAAGATGGAAAGATCCAACTTCGTGATGGACGTACAGGAGAAGAATTTGCTAAGAAAACAGCAGTTGGATACATGTACATCTTGAAACTTCATCACATGGTTGAAGACAAGATTCATATGCGTTCAATTGGACCCTACTCACTTATTACTCAACAGCCACTTGGTGGTAAAGCACAGGTGGGAGGTCAAAGATTTGGAGAGATGGAAGTATGGGCACTTCTTGGTTATGGAGCTGCCTACACCCTACGCGAAATGTTAACTATCAAGTCTGACGACATTGTTGGTCGTTCAGCAGCTTTCGATGCGATTGTTCGTGGCGAAAGAATTAGTCATCCACACACACCGGCCGCTTTCAACGTGTTAGTAAATCAGCTTCGTGGATTGTCACTTGATGTCGATTTATCAAGAAATGATGCTGATGAAGATTAATAGTTACCTCACAAATTAATTATGGAAACAGAAAACAAAACAAAGCGTGACCGTGGATTTGCACCACGCAAAGGCGGAGCACAAAAAGCTTTCTCTGAAATATCTTTGAAGCTAGCTAGTCCAGATAAAATCCTTGACTGGTCTTTCGGTGAGGTAACTAAGCCAGAAACCATCAACTATCGAACTCAACGTCCAGAAAAGCATGGCCTATTCGACGAAAGAATCTTCGGTCCAGTTGAGGACTACGAATGTTCTTGTAAGAAATACCGTGGTATCCGTTACAAGGGAATTACTTGTGAGAAGTGTGGAGTAGAAATTACTCGCGCTATCGTTCGTCGTGAACGCATGGGACACATTGAGCTTTGTGTACCAGTATCTCACATTTGGTTCTTGCGTGGAGTTCCTTCACGTATCGCCCTTATTTTGGGAATCTCAGCAGCAGATATCGAAAAGGTTATCTACTTCGCTGGATATATCGTTACTAAAGTTTCTGAATCAGAAAGAGCTCGTTTACTTGCTGAGCTGAGTACTGAATTCAAAGTTAAGTCAAAAGAGCTTTCAAACGAAAATGCTTTGGCTGAACTTAAGGAAAGAATGGATGCTGTTAAGAAAGAAATTAACTCTGTGCAGCAGGGGACAGTTCTTGATGAAAACAAATATCACAAGTTTTCTATCAAGTACGGAACTCTTTTTGAAGCCAAGATTGGTGCTGAAAGCGTGTTTGAACTATTCAAGCAAATTGATCTTAAGGAACTACAAAACCGCCTAGAAGAACAGCGTGAAAAAGCTGGTGCTCTTGAACGAGCAAAGCTTGATAAGCGTCTTGGTCTAGTAAGGGGAATGGTTAACTCAGGTGTTCGCCCTGAATGGATGTTCCTAAATCGTCTACCAGTTATCCCTCCAGCACTTCGACCGATGGTTGCTCTTGAAGGTGGACGTCACGCTTCTTCAGATCTAAACGATCTTTATCGTCGTGTTATCAACCGAAACAACCGCCTAAAGAAGCTTATCGACATCATGGCGCCAGACGTTATCTTGCGTAACGAAAAGCGTATCTTGCAAGAAGCTGTGGATGCTTTGATTGATAACTCAATCCGTCACGGCAATAGTGCTTACTCAATGATGAGTCAGGCACAACGTCGTCCTTTGAAGTCACTTTCTGACTACCTAAAGAGCAAGCAGGGTTACTTCCGTCAAAATCTTCTTGGTAAGCGTGTGGACTATTCTGGACGTTCAGTGATTGTTATTGGTCCAGACCTTGATCTTGATCAATGTGGTCTACCAAAACACATGGCACTGGAATTGTTCCGTCCATTCATCATATCTGAACTCTTGAAGCAAGAACTTGCTTACAACATTCGCGGAGCTGGTCGTCTTATCGAAGACGGGGTTCCAGAAGTTTGGGCAATTCTAGAAGATGTTATTCGTAACAAGCACGTACTTCTAAACCGTGCTCCAACTCTTCACCGTCAGGGTATCCAGGCTTTCCGTCCGGTACTTATTGAAGGTAATGCTATTCAGGTTCACCCACTAGTTTGTCGCGCTTTCAACGCCGACTTCGACGGTGACCAGATGGCTGTTCACGTACCACTTTCAGAAGAAGCTCAACTTGAAGCAAAGGAAATTATTTCTGCTAACAAGAACATTCTAAAGCCAGGTTCATCTGAGCCGGTAGTTTCTGAAAAGCTACTAGACATGGCTCTTGGTGCTTACTGGATGACTAAGACTATTGAAGGTGCTAAAGGTGAAGGAAAGTTCTTCTCATCACCAAACGATGCCATCAACGCTTACGATTACGGTATAGTTGATTTCCGTGCCAAGATTAAAGTTCTTGCTACTGATACACCAAAATACAAGCAATACGAAGGGAAGTTGTTTGAAACATCAGTAGGTCGTCTACTATTCAACAGTGTACTTCCAAGTGATTATGATTTCATCAACGATGTTATTGTGCAAAAGACTTTGTTCAATATCATTATTGATATTATCGATGACCGAGGAACAGACGCTGTACCTCCGATTGTTGACCGCTTGAAGAAGTTTGGTTTCACTTATGCTACTCAATCAGGTACAACTTGGGGAATCAATGAAGTGGTTGTTCCTGAGAAGAAGCCTGAAATCATTACTAAGGCTCGTAATCGCGAACTAGAAGTATTCGCTCACTTTGACGAAGGACTTATCTCTCGTGATGAACGTCGTCGTATGATTGTAGAAATCTGGCACCAAGCTAAGAGCGAGCTAGAAGGAATCCTTCCTGAGACTCTAGACGAAAACGGTTCTGCTTTTGAAATGTGGAAGTCTGGTGCTCGTGGTTCTCTTGGACAAATCGGTCAGATGGCTGGTATGAAGGGTCTTATTGTAAACACTCGTGGTGAGACACTTGAGTTCCCAGTTCTATCTTCTATGAAGGAAGGTATGACACCACTTGAGTACTTCATTACTACTCACGGTTCTCGTAAAGGTCTAGCCGACACCGCTTTGCAGACGGCAAAGGCTGGTTACTTGACTCGTCGTCTCTTCGTGGTTGCACAGGACGCTATCGTTACTGAAGCTGATTGTAAGACTAAGAACGGAACTCAGATCAGTCGTATTTCTGCTTCTGGTATCGAGATTGCTTTCTCAAAGGCAATTAAGGGCCGCGTACTAGCAGAAGATGCTGTTGATACAAAGGGTAACGTTCTATTCAAGAAAGGACATCTACTATCACGTCGCGACGCTATTGCTCTTGAAGGATCTACTGCTGCATCTGTAGTAGTACGCTCTCCAATGACTTGTGCAACCTTGCGTGGAGTTTGTCAGCAGTGTTATGGACACGACCTTACGACTAATCAAGTTGTTGATATAGGAGAAGCTGTAGGTACAGTGGCTGCTCAAGCGATTGGTGAGCCAGGTACTCAGCTTACGATGAACACTAAGCATGCCGGAGGTGCCGCGTCAGTTGGTGGAGACGTAACCCAGGGTCTTCCTCGTGTAGAAGAAGTATTTGAAAAACGTCAGCCAAAGATTCCGGCTATCGTGTCTAAGACAGGCGGTATTGTTACTGACATTCGTCGTGAAGGACGCGAGAAGGTAATCGTAGTTACTCCAGAAAAGGGTGCTAAGTACGCTAAGAAGACTTCTGATAATCTAGAGTACGAAGTTAGCTACCGTCGTGTTGTGACAGTTTCTATTGGCGACACAATTTATCCAGGCCAACTTATGACTGACGGTTCTGCTCACTTGCCAGAATTGTTTAAGTACGGTGGACGTGAAATGACTCAGGATTACATCATTTCTGAAATTAACAAGATTTATGAACTTCAGGGTGTAACCATCGCTCGTAAGCACATAGAACTTATCGTTAAGCAGATGATGAGTCGAGTTAAGATTACTGAAACTGGTGATTCTAACTTTACAATCGGTGAAGTAATAGAAGAGTGGATCTTTGCAGAAGCAAACATGAAACTTAAGGATGAAGGAAAGGAAACTGCTAAGGCTGATAAACTTATCCTTGGTATTACCGAGACTTCACTTTCACGTAAGTCATTCCTATCTGCCGCATCATTCCAGAACACAACTCGTGTTTTGATTAACGCTGCAGTGAAGGGAAGTAAGGATACTCTTTCTGGCTTAATGGAAAACGTTATTATTGGTCGCCTAATTCCAGCTGGTTCTGGATTCAAGGGATCAAGAAAGTACGACATGATTAAGTCAGTTTCTGAGGAGACTAACTAAAGTTGATTAAAAAGAGGCGCGCCCAAAGGGCGCGCCTCTTTTTGTTTGTTTACTTAAAAAATAAACCCCAGCCTAAGCAGGGGTTTTTAGTAAACCTCTATCTTCCACAACCACACGAAATATATGACCATGAATCTCATTGATACGAGTGAAAGCTTTGACAAATCTTTTATAACCACGCTGTCCACCAGCAACCATCATAC
The DNA here is from genome assembly GCA_964601615.1 of uncultured Candidatus Saccharibacteria bacterium. Lineage (GTDB taxonomy): Bacteria > Patescibacteriota > Minisyncoccia > Phycocordibacterales > UBA918 > OLB19. Next base: position 116,388 of record CAZRNZ010000001.1, on the reverse strand, counting down.
AGCCGAGTGATGAACCTGGTCCTTTATGAATCTTTACGCCTTTTCGGATAAAATGCGAACGTCCAATCAAAGATTCTTTAGCTGGACACCAATTCTCATAAAGCATTATGGAGAAGCCAAGTCTGCCTGACTCAGTGATTCTACCTAGGTAGAAATCAGCTGGCGGACATTCTCCATTTTCTCCATAATCTAAAGCTTCACCTTGACGAAAAACCTCTTTAGCAGATTGTCTGGTGACAGTAAATTTAAAAATACAGTGAGAACCGTCGTACACATACACTTGATAAGTAGGAACAAACTTACGATCACCTTTCTTACCAAGATACTCGTACATCAGAGCCTTCCCGACAACTTCGGAAGAGATGATGATTTTAAGCATTTTCACCTCCTAGTTAATGTGCCGAATCTGTCGCAACAATAACAAAATAGGGCAAATTGGCAAGATAAAGAAAAAGGCGGCGAAGCTTCGCTTCGCCGCCGCCAACTCAAGAAAAAATAAAACCCCGGCAAATGAATTGTCTAGGTTTGAAGTTATGTCAGTCAGGTTTAGTGTGTATGACTTTAACAATTCCATACAAATTAGAAATAATGAGTAGTAAACTAAAAGCTACAATAACTCCAACTCCAACTGAAGTAAGTATGATATTCCCACTATATAGGTAACTAAAACACGTAAGACCAGCTGAAATACCTAGAATAAAACAATTAAGAACAGCGTATAGAAAGGATTTTTTCATTTTCCATACCTCCCTGGAAAGAACTTGGTTACCGCGATATTTTGCACTAAAATCTAAATATGTCAACATAAAAAATATAGTGTAAAATATAACCAACATGTCTTCCGATTCAGTACAGAAAATCAAAGAAAAACTTTCCATCGTAGACGTTATATCTCCATACGTTGAACTACACAAAGCTGGCAAAAATTTCAAAGGTAAGTCTCCATTTACCAACGAACGTACCCCATCATTTTATGTCTCACCCGACCGCGGGATGTACTTTTGTTTTTCATCATCTCAAGGAGGCGACATGTTTACTTTTGTCTCAAAGATGGAAGGGGTCGATTTTAAAGGAGCTTTAAAAATTTTGGCAGACAAAGCTGGCGTAGAGCTTGTACCTGAAGACCCACAAAAACGTAGCCATCGAGAAAATCTTTTCCAAGTACTAGAAGAGGCAACATTATTTTTTGAAACACAACTACCAAAAAATGAAGCTGCGTATCAATATGTAAAAGACCGTAGCGTCCAAGATGACACCATTAAGAAATGGCGTATTGGTTTTGCCCCAAATGACTGGCGACAACTAAAAGAATACTTAAATCACAAAGGTTACAAAGATGATATTTTACTAGCTGCAGGTCTAATCAAACAAACAGACCAAGGTAAGCAACCTTACGATGTATTTCGTGACCGCATTATGTTTCCAATTATGGATTCATCAGGAAAGGTAATTGCCTTTTCTGGTCGAATCTTAACCAAAGACACCGACAGTCCAAAGTATGTAAACAGCCCAGAAACAGAACTCTTCAATAAATCAGAGGCGCTTTTTGGTTACGATAAAGCTAAGCATGGTATTCATAAATTAGATTTTTCTTTGATAGTAGAAGGTCAGTTTGATGTAGTTTTATCTCATCAGGCGGGATACGTAAATGCCGTAGCGGTATCTGGGACTGCGCTTACGCCAGGACATGTGTCACTCTTGCAAAGACTTTCTAATCGCTTCGTACTAGCTCTTGATGCTGACAGGGCAGGAGTGAGTGCGGTTAAACGTGCTGCTGGTGTAATGCTTCCTCGTGGAATTGATCTAAAAGTAGCCAGACTCCATGGTGGTAAAGACCCAGCAGACCTAGTAAAAGAAGACCCAAAACTTCTAAAAAAAGATATCGGCGAAGCTAATCATGTAATCGAATTTCTTCTAGCTGTTTTAAAAGAAGAAGCTAAAGATGAACGTATGTACAAGATTCGTGCTCGTGACGAAATATTGCCATACTTAATGCAGATAGAAAGTAGTATTGAACGCGATCATTTTGCTGGCATTGTTGCTAAAGCAATAGATACAACAGTGGATTCCATTAGACTCGAGTTATCTCGCATAGAAAATAAAACTGAGCCAGAAAGAAAAACAACGACAACTGAAAATTCAAAACCTCAAATGGAACCATCAAAACCAAAACAACCATCGGGACGAAAGGAAGATTTAGTAGCTTTTTTGATTGCTTGTGATGGAGTAGTAGCTGACGCAGAATACGAAACTATAAAATCTGAAGTTGCAACGATACTTAATAAAAATATTGAGGAAGTTAAAAAAGAAATCCCGGTAGAAAAACTTAGTGAAGCTACTTTTAAAGTTGAGCAACACTTCAGTGAAATAAACCCAAAATTTGTAAAAGAAGAGTGGGGAGATAAATTAAAACAACTTAGTGATCTAGTAATAAAAGAATCAATTATTAGCACAAAGAATGATTTGATTGAAGCTGAGAGAAATGGCAACGAAGCAAAGATGTTGGAGTTACTTTCTTACCTAAATGAGCTACGTAGCAAAATAAGTTAATCACAGACAATGATTGACTAATGTTTCCTATAATGTATAGTTGGCGCACCTATGGTTGCGCAGAAAAAAGCGACAAAAAAAACGGTAACTAAAGCGGTTAAAAAGACCGCCAAGAAGGCAGTAAAAAAGGCCACAACGTCTAAGAAGACTGCGGCATCAAAAAAAACACCTGCCAAAAAAGTAGCAAAGAAGGTTGTTAAGAAAACAGCAAAGAAGGCTACACAAAAGACCACGACCAAAAAAGTTAGCAAAACTGCAGTTAAGAAAACTCCGGCTAAAGCAGTTAAAAAAGAGGTTCCTAAAAAACCTAAAAAGCTAACGAAAGCTGAGATCGACCGAAACAATAAAGCTGAAGATATTCTAAAAATCGGTAGAGATCGTGGTTATGTAACTTACGATGATATTTTAAAATTCTTCCCAACGATTGAGAAGGATATTGATTTCCTAGAAGATTTATACGAGAGATTTAGTGTTGCCAATGTGGATATTCTCCAAAATGGTGGCCTTCTTTCTAGCGACAACAGCGATGAGATGATCGCTCAAAAAAATTCATATCGTCGTCAAGATAGTGGTTACGATTCTATTCAAATGTACCTTCGCGAGATTGGACAATACCCACTTCTTAGCGCACTTGAAGAACGTACGCTTGCTAAAAGAATTGTCGATGGGGATGACGAAGCTAGAAACCTTCTAGCTCGAGCAAACCTTCGCTTGGTAGTTTCTATTGCTAAGAAGTATGTTGGACGTTCACCAGACCTAACTCTTCTTGACCTTATTCAGGAAGGAAACCTTGGTCTATTCAAAGCTGTAGATAAGTTTGACTTTACTAAGGGATTTAAGTTTTCTACTTACGCAACTTGGTGGATTCGTCAAGCTATTACTCGTGCTCTAGCTGACCAGTCTCGTACTATTCGTATTCCAGTACACATGGTGGAAACTATGGCGAAGTACAAGCAAGTTAGCCGTCGTCTAGCTCAAGACTTAGGTCGCGATCCAATGCCTGAGGAAATTGCTACTGAGATGGGAGTTGAAGTTGAGAAGGTTTACCAGATTGAGAAAATCAGTCAGGACACTATTTCTCTTGAGCTACCAGTTGGTGATGATGATGATCGCTCACGATTGTCTGACTTTATTGCCGACGACAAGATAACTTCACCAGATCAAGAAGTTGCGCACAGTATTTTAACTGATCAAATTCTAGAAATCTTGGACACATTATCTGAAAAGGAAAGAAAGATTTTGGAGATGCGTCACGGATTGATTGATGGCACTTACCACACTCTTGAAGAAGTTGGTGCAGAATTTGGAGTTACTCGTGAACGTATTCGTCAAATTGAAGCTAAGGCTCTTGAGAAGATACGTCAGCACGAAAAAGCTAGACGACTAAAGAGTTACTAAAATTGATTTTATAAAACAGCGCCGCCCTTTGGGCGGCGCTGTTTATTTTACAACCTCAACCAACTTAAGAATGTCTAATATTTAACTCTTTCTTCAGATTTAAGTATAGTTTTGGAGTCACAAGTTCACGCTCATAAAGTTCGTCAAGAGTCTTTTCTTCTACCTTTTCTACTCCACGAACAGCTAGATCACGTTCAATTTTTTCTACAACAGCTGGACACTCATTACTCATCAAATCAATCTTTGACTTAGTTTGATCACGGAATGAATTGTAAATATAAATCGCATGTTCATAAGCTTCTTTTGTAAAGATGCTCTCAGCATCATCTGAACTAAGCTCACCCAACTCTTTGAGAACTTTTCGTGAAACTATTGCTTGGGCTCGATAGTACATATAAGAATCGAGGAATTTATCTTCCTTTGACCTTGGCGAGAAGAATGCAGCAATACGCATAACAATGCTATCAATAATATCTCCAGCTCCATCTGTGTGTATGCGCGCACTGGATTCAATATCACCACGCTCGATAGACTCAAGCTGAAGAGAGAGTTTATGCATAATTCGTTTGAAGACAAACTCACTGACTTCATCATAATGATATAAATCTTTCAAGTGACGTTTTTCGATACCAATAGCATATATGCGAATAACTCTTTTAGTTAAATCATCAAGCAAACCACTATCCAGTTTTTTTACCAACGAAACCGCCTCATCATATTCTTTAGCATGTGAACGACTTAGCTCAACAAAAGCCAATTCACTCACATAACCTCTATCTTTATAATAAGTTAAACGTTCATTTACAGTACGGTGTATCAAAGCACGAGCCTCTTGATATTCTAATGATTCAATATCAGTTGGAACATCGAGCTTTAGCTTCTTCATTACTTTCTGCATCAAAGTTGCCTTAATGAAGGTTGTGGCAAAAATACAACCAAGTGTCAAAGCCAGCAAAAAGTCATGCAAACTAATAGGGAAGTTCCAACCAGCAACAGTCAAATCTTCTGGCACCATCAAAACCAAAACTACCGCAAAGGCACCTCGCAAACTACCCCAAGACAAAAGATGCTGCCATTCTCTTGGAACCTTTCTTTCTGGAGAAGCGAAGAAATTAAAAGCACCAATCGGCAGGTAAACCGCAAGAGTGCGAGCCAAAGCTACAACAACAATAGCTATAATAATTGAAACTAACACAACTGGCTGATCCAAAGGAACAGAAACAAAATACAAACCAATCAAAATGAAAATGACTGAATTGACAATAAATGCCATCTGACTCCAGAGTTTTTCAACGAATTCCTCAGCTCTAGGATGAATTTTTGAACGACCAAAATTACCCATCACCAAAGATGCGACTGTGGTAGCAATTATTGGGGCTACATAAATATGTTGTCCGCCAATAACCCAATAATGAGAAATTAGCTCTGCTGACAAGAAAGTGACGTGTGCCAAAACAATTGTGAGAGTAATACTTGCTGCTTCATTATCACGAGTTCTACCAACCAACTCTGAAAAAATCACACCAGCTATCAAACCAAAAATAATTCCGTTCACCATCATGAGGGTAAAGGCAATAAAACCTTCCATAACTGTTGAAAAACCAGAAAAACCAACCACAGCAATTTGTAACAAAATCAAAAATAAAGCTACTGCAGTTGCATCATTAAATAGACTTTCGCCTTCAAAAATTAAAGCCAATCTTCTAGGTGCACCATACTCTTTAAAGAGAGCCAATACCGCTGCTGTATCAGTAGCTGAAATCAAAGCCCCAAAAAGCAGTGTAATAATAAGCGGCACATGGAATCCTAAAAATCCAAAAATAAAGTAAAGCGCCAATCCAATTAAACCAGCAGAAATTAAAAGACCGATAACTGAAAGTAGTATTACCGGCATTTTATCCTCATATAGTTTACGTAAATTGATGTTATACGCTGACTCAAAGATCAGGGTAGGCAAAAATACATAAAACAAAAGCTCAGGAGTTAACTGAAGAGCATTAAGAAAAGAAAATCCTGGTATTGTTGCGATAAAACCAATAGCCACACCTAGGGCTACCAATAATACTGTGTGAGGGATACCAAGACGTCTAGCCCAAAAAACAGCCAATGAAGATAAGCTGAGCATGAGAAAAATCATCAACAGCAATGGAATAGAGGACATAATTCTTTAAATTAACTAAAAACGAAGGTGTTATGGTACTCCTCTCGTTAAAAATCGCAAGTTTTATCTAGTACTAAATAGGGTGATATAATTGAGCAATGATTACCTCTGAAGCTTTTGAAAAGGCCTATAAAAACCTCAATAAACAGCAAAAAAAGGCAGTGGACACGACCGAAGGACCTGTAATGGTAATAGCAGGGCCAGGAACAGGTAAGACTGAAATTCTGGCTCTTAGAATAGCAAACATCCTCTTAAAGACAGATACAAAGCCAGAGAATATCTTGGCACTTACTTTTACCGATGCAGGCGCTCACGCCATGCGTGAGCGCCTTAGACGCTACATTGGCGACGCTAGTTACAAAGTTGCTGTAAATACTTTTCACAGCTTTGCAGGTAGTCTCATTCGCCAATATCCAGATGCTTATCCTTCTATTATTGGTGGACGACCAAGTAACGACATAGACAAGCTGTCTATTATTCAAAACATCATAGACAGCGGACAATTTCCTAGTCTTCGACCTCATGGTGACCCACTTTATTATGTCAAAAAAATTCCTTCAGCTATTAACGAGCTAAAGAAAGAATATATAACTCCAGATATTTTTTCGGAGCGTATTTCTGAATTACAAAAAATTCTTGATGATGAGCCAAAATTTCATGAAAAAGGTGCCCATAAAGGTAAGGTGCGAGGTGCTTACGCTGATATGGAAAAGCGTATCACTAAACTAACAGAACTTTGTCAGGTTTATCGTCAGTATCAAACAGTTCTCAGAGAACAAAAACTTTTTGACTTTGAAGACATGATTATTGAGACAGTTTCTGCTCTACAAAATAACGAAGACATGCTTCGTGATATACAAGAAACTTATCAATATATTTTGGCAGACGAACATCAAGATGTAAACTCTTCCCAAAATCAGATTTTAGAGACACTAGCTTCTTATCACGATTCACCAAATCTATTTGTGGTAGGCGATGAAAAACAGGCTATTTATCGTTTCCAAGGTGCTTCCTTGGATAACTTCTTATTTTTTGAAGATCATTACAAAGATACAGAGGTTGTTGGTTTAACCGAAAACTATCGCTCAGGACAAGCGATACTAGACGCTGCTCATTCTTTGATTAAATCTGACGATGAAGAAATCTCTAGACTGCGCATTCCACTTAACTCAGCTCGAGAAGAAAGTAATATAAAACCTTCATTTCGCTATTTTGCTCACGAGGCAGTTGAAAATGACTGGTTAGTGGTGGAAATAAATAAACAAATTGAAAATAAAGTTCCACTTAATGAAATTGCAGTAATCGTACGAAGAAATATTGATGTGGAAGGTATTGCTAGTCTACTTCGTCGTCATAACATTGATGTAAACCCATCAGCGGATAGTGACATTCTTGAGCATCCAATTACAAAAGCAGTTGAGAGCTTACTTTCTGCTACCTGTTCGTTTACTGAAGAAAGTCTATTTGAGGTATTGATTGGTGGCTGGCTAAAGGCTAGCGGAAATGATATTGCTTTAGTTTTATCTGCCCGCAATAGATATTGGCCGATTTTTAGATTAATAAATAACAGAGAGAAACTAGAAGAAATCGGAGTATCTGATATTGATTCAATTCTGCAAATTGGTGACCTACTGAATGAGGCTCGTAAAAAAACCACAGCAACCTCGCCACACCTTGTCCTACAGTTTTTAATTGAAAAGAGCGGTTTACTTGACCATGTAATGACTCACGAGCCAATCGAAGGAACTAGAATACTACGTCGCCTTTATGATGAGGTAGAAAACTTGGTTGTCACCAACGGCAAAGCAACCACTCTTGATGTTGCTAGAGAACTTCAGTATCGCAGATTACACAACCTGGCTTTGATCGCACCATTTATCAACAATGACCGCAGTGCAGTACAAGTAATGACAGCTCACAAATCAAAAGGACTGGAATTTGAAACTGTCTTTATACCGAGAGCCAGTGATGATGCTTTTGGCAAAGCATCGAAAAGAGACTTATTTAAGTTGCCACTAATGAGTCATGAACCTATTTCAGCTTTTGGGCCAGAAGATGACGATCGTAGATTATTCTATGTAGCAATGACGCGTGCCAAAAAGAGTCTATATATATCTAGTAGTGAAAATGATCCTAGTGGAAAACTAAAAGAACCATCACGTTTTATAAACGATATTGAAACCGATTTGTTGGAAGTGATTTCTACCGAGAAAGAAGGCAATGATTTTGACCCGAGCAATATTCTCAAAAAACCACTACCAACAATCAAAATTGATTCTGAACTAATTAGAAGTATATTTTTATCCCGCGGACTTTCTGTCACTCATCTAAATAACTACATCGAAGATCCGATGAAGTATTACTTCGCGAATCTTTTACGTAAGCCTCAACCAAGGTCTTTGTCGCTTCTAAAGGGTGAGGCTGTGCACGAAGTTTTGGAAAAAGTAGTTGGACTTTATATCCGAGAAAACACTAAACCTAACGAAAAAGTTATTTCTGAATACCTACATAATGCTCTAGAAAAACTTCCTCTTAGCCAAAGCGATGAAGTTTCTCTTCATGAAAAATCGTTCCCTGCACTAGTTACTTATATTAATTACATAATTGAGGGCATTAATGAGCAATCTAGAACCGAGCAAGCTGTTCATGTCACACTAGAAACCGGAGATGTTGATCTACCAGAAATTCCTTTGACAGGAAAAATTGACCGACTAGATTTCAACAAAGAAGGTCAGGTAATAAAAGTTGTAGATTACAAAACTGGAAAACCAAAATCCAGAAATGATATTGAAGGCTTAACTAAAAGTAGTAGTGGGGCATATAAGCGACAATTAGTTTTTTATGCATTATTACTTAAGTTGCAAAATCCAGAAATGTCAGAATCTCCAAACTTTACTCTTTCTTTCGTCGAACCAAAAGAAAGAAGCGGGGAAGTAGTAGAACATTCTTTTATTGTCACAGATGAAGAAATTGAGGAACTGAAGAAAGTGATTATTCATGTTTCTAAGGAGATAATTTCAGGGGAGAAATTTGTAGTTTAGAGGTTAAGGAAGTAAAAAGAGCGCCGGCTTCGCCGGCGCTCTTTTTCTTTATTCTAATTAAAAAAACTATTCCAACAAACCATCAATCAAAGATTTAACAACCTCGTAAGGCTGTGCACCACCTTCGATAACAAACTTTTGATCACCAGCAATAATTATCGAATGAGGAGTACCTGTGCCACCGATTGCAACAGCGTTATTGAAGTCTTCCACAACCTTTGGTTTATTTCTTCCACTATCAAGACAAGATTTAAAATCATCAGCATTAACACCAGCGGTTGTAGCAAACTCCGGCAAACGAGCAATATTAGTTGGCTCGTTGGTACCTCTCTCCATAAATACTAGATCAGAGAAAGTCCAGAAAGCATCTGTACCACCAAGCTCAGCCACACACTCAGAAGCTTCAGCAATATGAGCTGCACTTGGATGCAATGAAGTTAGAGGGAAGTGACGATAAACCCAAGCAACTTTTCCAGTTGCTCCATATTCATCCATAACCTTATTCAAAGTAGTATGGAAATTACGACAGAAAGGACAATCAAAATCAGAATATTCAACAATTACTATTTCAGCATTTGGATTTCCCTTGATATGATCCTCGGCTGTAATTGGATTAATTGCTTCTAAATTAGCTTGCTGTTGCTGACCTTGATTATTCTGTATATCGACAACTTTTTTTCCAGAATCTCCAAAATAAATAGCAGAAGCAATTAGGCCAAAACCAACTACAATAGCAATTGGAATAGCCAAAGAACTACCGTTGTTATTTCTAGAAGTCTGACTTTGGTTTATATCATTCATATAACCAATATTTTACCATGATATAATATTTGGCAATGGAAGCTGTAAACAGTATATTTTTTGGCCTACTACAAGGCTTTACGGAATTTTTACCAGTATCATCTACAGGCCATTTAGTGCTTTTACACTCATTTTTGGGAGCTAGCGAGAATGATTTAGCCTTTGATGCCGTACTACAACTCGCGACAGTTTTGGCAGTAATAATTTATTTTCATAAAGATTTACTAACAATGACAAATGCTGTTCTACGTAAAATGTCCCGCCTACCAGTAAATCAAAAAGAAATCACATTGGCTTACGCACTGATGATAGGTACAATTCCTGCTGTCATAATGGGACTATTCCTTGAGTCATATATGGAAACGATTTTTCGCAATCCATTATTTGTCGGAGTAATTTTAATTCTTGGGTCTATCTTATTCATGTTTGCTGAATGGCACTACACCAATAATCCAAGAGATGAAAAAATGACAATTCAAAAAGGATTTAAGATTGGTCTCTTTCAATGTTTAGCACTTTTGCCTGGCATGTCGCGAAGTGGTGCTTCAATAGTGGGAGGAATGATGATGGGGCTTACTCGTTCTGAAGCAGCTCGCTTTTCTTTCTTGTTAGCAATTCCAATCATTGCTGGAAGTGGTGCCAAAAAGCTAGTTGATTTGATGTCCCTAAATAATTCTTTTGACTGGGGAAGTTTGATAATTGCTGCCACAATTGCTTTCTTGGCTGGATTATTCGCTATTCATTTTATGCTTTCATTCGTCCGCAAATATAGCCTTTGGCCATTTATTTGGTACCGTATTGTTTTAGCTAGCATAGTAATACTTTTAGTAATAGCTTCACAATAAAATAGTGAGAAAATAAAAACAGCCCCGCAAGATTTATTTTGCGGGGCTTATATTTACATCAACTTCTTGGCTGAAGCCAGAGCCAAATTAGAAACCTGACCGTCACCATATGACCCAATAATCATGCCATTTGAGTTAAAGTGACCTACAGCAACAGATTGACCAATTGAGTCAACCGTTGACGTCCGGACTGAAATTTCACGAAACAGTCTTTCTTTTGTTTTCAAGAAGTGACCGACCATTGCATAAACAACAACTTGAACACTTGGCACCTCTTCATCTGGATAAAGAACCTTTAGTTGGTCACTATAATTCTTATCTTCTGACCATGTTACTGGTATCTTTTTTATAAGCTGCCAACTAGCCATGCAACGATTGTGAACAAAATCTTTGTAAAGACTATTATTATTTACAGAAGTATGAAAAATATCTTCTAAACTTGTCAACTGTTGAATATAGTGGATAGATACAGACGGAACCGCTACTAAAACATGAGTATCTTTACATGATTCCAAAACATCCTCACTCCAAGGAACTTCAGCAAAAAAGTTAATATCTTCCTTGGTACAAGAATAGCCTTTGAAATAAAAAAGCATATCCTCAGTACCAAAAAAGTTTCTACCCATAATGCCGCGCGCTTTTTTATAGGTAGTAAACCCTCCTTTGATACTCTCAACCATTTTCTTGGCCGCTGTATTTCCTTTAGAATCAACGATCCTTTGAGCAAGTTCTGGAGTAAGGCCAGCGCTTTCTAGCTTATTCAAAAGCTCATGACCCTGACCTCGTGATATTTGGCTCACAATGTTACCCATTGCACACCTCTTCTTTCAAGAGTCGGACTTTCCGACCAAATAACCATCTCACAATGAGGTGGTTTCCATGGCGAATATTACAACAAAAATCCTAAACCGCAATCCTAAAAAGGCAGAGCGTGAGTCATCGAAGAATCCTCCTTTTCAGTCCAAGTTGAAGTATCGAGAACTATTTCGCGCTTGCGAGAGCCGTCCTTAAACTTCACGTGTCCGTTAGTCATTGCGTAATCAAAAACTTTCTTAGTTACCTTAACGTCTTGCTGACAATATTTTTTGATTTCATCAATTTTTCCTTCACGCCACCAGCGGACGGCCTGCAGGCCGTCCGCTGATTTCTTAGCACCGATAGTAGCCTCAGCCACACTATCCAATCGCAAACGACGGCCGAGTGATGCACGAATAGATTCAAGCAGGTCAATACTCTTTATGGTAGTCAAATCTCCCGGATAATATTTATTCAAAAGCGGGATATCAAAATGATTACTATTGTATCCAACCAAAGCATCAGCTTTTTCTAGAAGTGGCCAAACAGTAGAAAGTTCATCAACAGTTACCGTAGTATATTGATCCGTTTCGCTATCATAAAAACAGGCCACAGAAATATCTAGGCTAACAGAATCATTACTGCCAACATCAGCAAAAGTATTTTGGGTTTCCAGGTCGAATACAATGTAACGCACGATTTCAGATTTTAAACTATTCAAAGTATGGAAGGCGGCTTTGCCGCCCTCCAATTATCTAACCAACAAACTGTTCAGCCAGACGCTCAATTGTACCAGAAGTCTCAGTGCCATCAGCTAAGTTTTTTAAAACAAATTCATTGCGAGTAACCTCATCTTCTCCCACAATCAAAACATAACCAGCACCAGAAGAATCAGCACTAGCAATCTTCTTACCAAGCTTACGAGTAGAAATATCCACCATGACTGATAAGTCAATTTTTCGGAGTGAACGAGCTACTTTTTCTGCCTCGAGATTAAGTGATGCTTCTGTCGGAATTACTACTACAGAAGCACTATTAGAAAGTCGTGGCAACAAGTCGTGAGTTTCCAAGAAATCTCTCATGGTGACATCACCCATACCAAAACCAATCCCACCAATAGCTTCGTCTCCAAAAAGGGAAGTGAGGTTGTCATAGCGACCACCGCCAAGCATTGAACGATTATTATTTGGATTGTTATCAAAAATCTCAAAAATAAGCCCTGTATAGTAATCAAACCCTCTAACCAATGTTGGATCGTATTCAATTTTTATACCCATTTCTCTTAAAGACCTCATTATTTCAAGTAATCTCTCAAGTGAGTCAGTCTTGTGGACACTATCCAGAAAACCTTCTCTATCCTCACTATAAATTTCCATAACAGAACTAGATACTCCCTCACCAACTATTTCAGTCATCATTCTTTCAAAGTCCTTAGGAGCTATTTTTTCAATTTTATCAGTAAGTCTTATAACCTTATTAATCTGATCTTCAGTAATTGAATAACCAGCCTTTTTAACATTGTAGTCAATAACTTCCGCAGCTAATCTTTTATGATTAACTTTAATTGTAAACATCTCTGGATTTGCACCAAAATTAATCAATATACTGTGAGCAAGACTAATCATTTCAACATCAGAAGAAATATCATTAGAACCGAACATATCACAGTTCAACTGCCAGTGTTCACGCACACGTCCGCGCTGTGCTCTTTCATACCTAAACAAGTTTGGAATTGAATACCATCGAGCAGGGAAGGAAAGCTCTTTGTGGCGAGACGCGATCATACGAGCGACAGTAGGGGTCATCTCTGGACGCAAAGTAACCTCACGATTTCCACGATCCAAAAAAGTATATGTTTGTTCATTTACCAACTCTTCATTTTCGGCACCCTTACTCTTATATAGTTCAGAAGGTTCAAGCACAGAAGCATCGTAACGCTGAAAACCAAAAGACTCCGCAGTTTTGCTCCAAACATCAAAAATATGCTGTTGGATAGCCATATCCTCTGGATAAAAGTCCCTTACCCCTTTATAGGGTTCTGTCGATAGTTTTTCAGCCATAATGCTAATGATTGTATGGGAAAAGCACACAAAATACAATTATTATAGGTTATAATAAATTCATCAAAACTGGTTAATGAATAAATGGCGAATATCTATTGCCATGTTCGTAGCACTCCTAAGTGCCGGCCAGATTGCCCTTGGAGCAACCGAAATATCTGGAAACATAGAAGGTGACACCACCTGGTCTTTAGCTGGTAGTCCTTACATAATTACACAACAAATTGTTGTAGGTACTGAAGATAGTCCGGCAGACCTAACAATAGAGCCTGGTGTTACGATTAAATTCGAATCAGATACCTGGTTGGCAGTGACAGGCAAATTAACTGCTAATGGAACAAAGGAGAGTAAGATTCATCTTACCTCTAACGCAAACGATAATGAGATCCATCCCTGGAGTGTTGTAATCTTAAATTCTAGTGGCAATAATATATCAAATACAATAACTTCTTATTCTAGAGATGGGCTACAGGTTATTAATGGCTTTTTATCAATATCTGACTCTTACTTTTATAGAAATAATAATTCCTTGATTATAGATAGAAGTATTTTGTCTATAAGAGATTCAAAAGTAGAAGAATCTAATCCTATCTTAATACTAGATAGCAATGCATCTTTAGAAAATATTGAAGCAATTAAAAGTGGAATATTATCGAGTGGCAGCATTCTTGATATAAAAAATATTCTAATAGAAAATTCAAGATCCTCAGGTATCGCTATATATAGTAGCAGTACAGTACAAATAAAAGACTCTGAACTAACAAGTGGAGATGGAGAAGGCATTATTGTTAGTGAATCAGAACTGGATATAAAAAATACAAAGATAAATAATTTTAAAGGTGATGGTTTAGTAACATATAACGAGTCTATACTTAATGGAAAAAATCTAGATATAACAGACAATTCTGGATATGGAATAGCCAACTATGCAAGCAGGGCGGGGATATTAGATAGTAAAATTTTAAATAATTCTATTGGACTTGCTAATTATGGACAACTAAATATCAACAACAGTCACATAAGCGGAAACAGTATTGGTGCACAAGCTTATAGTTCGGGACCAATATATGCTTCAAACAATTTTTGGGGTGACAGAAGTGGCCCACAGCATGAAACAACAAATCCACAAGGTGCAGGAGATATGATTACTGACAATGTATATTACACTCCTTGGCTCATTGAATTTTGCGAGATAGATTGCCACTCTAACATTATGTTCCTGCCAGGAATCATGGCTTCAAGACTTTACGAGGGTGATAATCAAATATGGGAACCAAATCTACTAACTAGAGACAGCGAGTTTGAAAAGCTGTATTTAGATGAAACTGGAAATAGTATAAATTCAAACATAGTTACAAAAGATGTACTCGACAATCATTACGCATACGAAAAACTAATCAATGATTTAAATGCACTTAAATCATCGAATACTATAAATGACTATGAGGCAGTACCGTATGATTGGCGTCTCTCTATCGCAGACATATTAAATACTGGAACAAAACAAAATGACGACACTATTAAATATGGAAATTCTACTAACAAGCCATATATTGAAAAAACTCTACGTGAATTGGCTGCAAGTTCTAAATCTGGCAAGGTGACTATAGTTGCACACTCTAATGGCGGCTTATTGACCAAAGCCCTGATAAATAAACTAGGAGATGAAGCATCTATACTAATAGATAAAGTTATTTTGGTGGCAGTACCACAACTCGGCACACCCCAAGCTATTGGTGCATTACTGCATGGGTATGAGGCTGGCAAACCTACTGATCTTCCACTTGTTCTAACCGAATCTCGTGCCAGAGATTTGGCGATAAATATGCCGATGATTTATCAATTAATGCCTTTTTCTGATTATTACAATAGTGCAGGTGCAACCATAGGAATACCATACGTAACCTTTGAAGACGGATCAGCTACACAAAATTTTATTGATAATTACGGTTATGCAATAACCTCTGGAGAACTGTTTGATTTTCTTACAGGAGAAGAGGGGCGAAGTACTCCTAGTTATGAAGATTTAAATAACTTATCTCTCGCAAACAGTGGACTTTTATCAGAGGCTCAAAATTTTCAGCAAGGCATCAATTCGACTTGGCAACCGCCAGAAGGAATTGAGATACACCAAATTGCAGGCATAGGTGAACAAACATTAGCTGGAATAACCTATAAAACCATAAAGAAATGTAAGTCTCATATATTATTTGTATGCAAAACATATGAAGATACATTGTCATACGAACCAAATATAGTATTAGATGGTGACGGTACTGTGGTTGTACCAAGCGCTTTGGCAATGAGCGACTCAGACCCAGATGTTAATAGGTGGTGGGTAAACTTACAAGATTATAACAATACCATTATCAAATCTATACCAGGTTTAGATTTTCTTCGAACAAAACATGCTGACATACTAGAAATAAACGAACTACGAACGTTCATTCTTAATAACCTCTTAACCAAGAATTCAGATTTTTTACCAGAAAATATTTTAGAAAACGTGCCGAAGATAGAGGGTGCAGACCGTCTAAACTTTACTCTACATTCTCCTCTTTCTCTTTCCGCCATTGATGAAAATGGAAACATCACAGGGAAAGAATCTTCTTCAATCCCCGGTGCAATCTACACCCGCTATGGCGAGGTGCAGACACTGAGCATTCCTAAAGGAATAAAATTTACAGTTGTTTTAAAAGGTGAATCTGAGGGATCTTTCACACTAGAGATGAAAGAATTTGAAGATGATGAAATAATAGCTAGTAGTACATTTTCAGCAATACCTACTAGCACTTCAACAATTGCCAGCATAGAATTCAATACAAATGAACTAGAAAATGCCGGGATATTAGAAGTCGATTATAATGGTGACTTCATTGTTGATTTGAATTATACACCGATATTAGGACAAACAGTGCTAGTACCAGACATTATAGTTGCAGATTCGTCTATAAAAAAGACTTTTTCTAGTGGCTACTTCAAAAAACAGCCTTACAATTTAGAAACTTCTCTTAATTTAAAAGAATTAACTGATATGGTAATAAAAATTCAAACCATTACAGTATTTCTATCTTCACTAGAAAATCAAATATCAAAAGAACAGCACAGTAATATTAAAATCCAATTACAAACAATACTAAACACACTGATAACACTACTACAGGCACAGCAAGGTATAAAATAATGTTATGAAATTTTTATCCAAGAAAAAAATATTTTTACTAAGTTTATTATTCTTAGTAATACCAATGGGTGCAGTAATAATTCAGGAAACATGCGGTCGTAATGATGACCTTTGGTGTAGGGATAATTGGTCACTAATTGGCAACATCGGTAAGATTACTTTTTGGCCTTCGATACTTTTTTTAATCACCTCACTCATTACATACCCATTAGATTCAAAAGTATTTGAATCTTGGAAAAAGTTTGCCTTCTGGGCAACTCCACTGACTGTATTTTTGACTTATATAGCCATAGTCATGGGGGGTCGTGGCAGTGGTTTTGGTCCTAACATAAGTATCGTGCCATTTTTGATACTTTTTACATACGGATTATTTTTCTTCATCTCATTAATTATTATTGCAGTTTCTTGTTGGAGAAATAGATAGGCAAGTAAATAATTAAAACAAAAACCAGCGCCCGAAGGGCGCTGGTTTTTGTTTTATCTTACGTAAGTGAATAAATTAATCTCTTTTATCAGAATCAAGAGCGTTCATTATTTTATCTTTGAGGGCGCGAGGATTTGGCAAATTGTCCATATGGAAATTTTCTGCACCATGACCAGCTGTTTCGGCGCGCAAAGTTCCAAAGTCTAGCAACGTTGCAAGAATACCGTTTATTTCTACATTCACATCCTGCAATCTCTCTAATCTAAAGCTAGACAAACTACGACGCCAAAAGCCTTTTTGATTAGCGATTATTAAGCGCTTATTTGTCACAATAAGAACATCCAAATAATATTCACTCAAAACTGTAAATACTATTGTCCAAATCATCAGCAACCAAAATGCATAAAAATAGGTGAAGAAAGAGAAGTAATCTAAAACAACAAAAGGTAGGAGTTCTTGATAGGCAAGAGCAACAAACAGCAAAACTATTGGAATTAATGAAACCAAGGACAGACCTATAAGTTCAAGTATTAAAGTAAATTTATGACGACGAGAAGTGGCAACTAATTTCTCACCTGATTCTAAATCAATTCTATCAACCAACATAAATCAAAGAGAAAGCCATTACTGCTAAAAATAAAGTTGCGCCAACTGAGAAAGTAATTACTGCGGTAGCGGCATGGCGTTTTTTAGTACCATACTGATACCAGTGATAACCAAGTACCAAAGCAAAAATTACTGATAACAATAGTGAAAAGTAGAAAACAAGTTCTGCAAAAACTAGTAACAATTCGATCATGATTTTATTATCTCACAATAATAGTGAAGCGCGATATATCGTACTGGTCGGGAAGGGTGGTGGCGCGGGCGAAGCCTGCGCCAGTTGCAATGGTCGCAATATCTCCAGACTGTTCTGGTTCATGCTCAATCCAAAGCTGTCCTAATTCTGTTAAGTAATTTTTTGCTTCAGAAATAATTTTAGTAATTATTTCCATTCCCTCATTACCACCATAAAGTGCAATATGAGGTTCATGGGTTTTTACACTTTCTTCAGCTCTATCAATTTCTGGATCAATATATGGTGGATTACTAAGAATAAAATCGTATTTCTCTGTCACATTTTCAAACAAATCTCCAATTAAAATATTTGTTCGTTTAATATCAATATTATTTTCTTTAATATTTTTTAGAATCGTTGCTAGGTGAGATGAATCAACCTCAGCAAAATCTACCAAAGTACTTGGAATGTTTTTTGCCACTGATACTCCGATACAGCCAGAACCAGAACAAAGGTCGAGGATTCGAAGTGGGCGAAGCGAAGCTTCGCCCACTTTCTTTATTTCTTCAATTGCTTTCTCAACCCAATATTCAGTTTCAACTCTTGGAATAAGTGGTCTTGAATCGAGGCGTATTTTGCAGTTTAAAAACGGTACAGAACCGATTAAATAGGCAAGGGGAGTGCCTGAGCGCAAAAGCGATAAATCAGCGCGGAAAGCTTCGCTTTCCGCGCCTCCGAATTTTTCCTCCAACAACCATCTCTCTTCTTGATTCATAATCTATTAAGTGATACTATGCAATTTAGAACAGTTTTAGTCAAGGAGAAATATTTTGACTTTGGCAGCAACCAGCTCTTACGGAGAATCTATTCAGTTTATTGAGGAAGAGATGAATAAAATCAAAAATAAACAAAAGCGACGCCTTGGTTTTATTTTTTCTCTTCCTTTTTGGCAGGTGCTATTTTTTGGACCAAAGCTTTTTTTCAAAGCGAGAAAATATCGCAGTTTTGATGTTCAGAAAATGATGAATCAACTTTTGAAGAAAGATCCCGGTCTTTATTTGCAAATTAAGTTGAGTCGGTTTCTTTAATTTTAAAAGCGCAGAGGCTTCGCCTCTGCGCTTTTTATTTTCATTTGACACATTTGCTATAATTAACAAATGTCAGAAACAACACTAGCTTTAGAGATAAAAAATCTAACCAAAGTTTACGAAGGAAAAACTGCCGTAAATGACATCTCACTCAAAATTCCGAAGGGGAGTTTTTTTGGTTTACTTGGACCTAATGGCGCCGGAAAATCAACAACCATCAATTGTATTACTGGAATTACTCAACCGACCTCAGGACAAATCTTAATTGATGGAACAGACGTAGTAAAAGAATACAAACTTGCTAGAAGAAAGGTTGGACTTTCTCCACAGGAATACAACGTTGATATTTTCTCAACCCCAGAAGACCTAATGAATTACATGGGCGGTTATTACGGGATTCCTAAAGAAGAAAGACTAACGAGAATAGACGAACTAATAAAACGTTTTGATTTAGAAAATCATCGTAAAGTTAAATTCCAAAAACTTTCTGGTGGATTAAAACGCCGCACAATGCTTGGTCGCGCCTTAGTACACACGCCAGATTTGCTAATTCTCGATGAACCCACTGCAGGAGTAGACGTGGAACAGCGTCATGATCTTTGGCAGTATCTAAAAGAAATGAATGAGCGTGGCAAAACAATTATTCTTACTTCTCACTACTTAGAAGAGATTCAATATCTTTGCAACGACATTGCGATTATTAACAATGGAAAAATTGTAGCCGAAGGTACAAAAGAAGACTTTATGAAAGAAGGGAAATCGGTCGAGCAAACTTATTTGGAAGTAATTAAGAATCAGAAAAACTAATATGAACTGGATTGGTTTACAAACAATGTTGCAACGAGAAATTAAAAGAACTTTTCGTGTAGCTACTCAGACTCTAGTCGCGCCTACAATTTCAGCAACTTTATATATTTTTATTTTTGGAGCAATTATGGGTACAAAAATAGATGATTTTGCTGGAGTACCTTATATTTCCTTTGTTTTTCCTGGTATTTTGATGCTTTCAATAATTAACGCGTCGTTTTCTTCTGCTTCGAGTAATCTCTACTTTATGCGTTTTTCTCGCAGTATTGAAGAGATTTTAATTGCGCCATTCTCTTACTTAGAAATGTTGCTTGGATTGGTTGGTAGTGCAGTTGCTAGATCAATTTTGGTAGCGTTCTTAATATTAATAGTCGGAGTTTTATTTGGAGCGGTAAGTTTGAGTAATCCTCTAATGTTTGTGATTTATGTTTCAGCCATTTCAGCAATTTTTGCTATGCTCGGAATTATTGTTGCACTTTGGGCAGAAAGTTTTGAGCAACTACAAGTTCTCAATACTTTTATAATTACTCCACTTACTTATCTTGGCGGAATATTTTATTCCATCACTTTCTTGCCACCTTTGGCACAAATGATAACTCGAGTGAATCCATTCTTTTATTTTGCTGACGGAATCAGAAGTAGCATGATTGGATACAGTGAAGCAAATTCATTAATTGGTCTTGCAGTTATTTTTGGACTAGTAATTTTGTTAGGACTTATTGTAACAAGACTGTTTAAGATTGGTTGGAAAATTCGTAACTAATATTTATATCAACACAAAGGGCGCCGAAGGCGCCCTTTGTGTTGATATACTTATCTCATGAATAACGAAAATCTCTACAAAACCGCTTCGCTTCTAATGACAGAAGGAAAGGGGATTTTGGCAGCTGACCAAAGTGTCTCCACCATGAATAAGCAACTAGAAGCAATTGGCGCCACTCCTGAAGCTGAAACTAGACGTCTTTATCGCCAATTGCTTTTTACCGCTCCAAATATCGAAAAATACATCACAGGTGTGATTCTTTATGATGCCACAATCCGCAATCATACCGATGACGGCACTGCTTTTGTTGATTATTTAATTGCTAAAGGAATTATCCCTATCATCAAAGTAGATAAAAGCACTGTGCCTTTCGATGGTTTTGAAGGTGAAGTGATTACAGAAGGTTTAGACGGACTTCGTGAAAGACTTGATGAATACTACAAAATGGGTGCCAGAGCAGCCAAGTGGCGTGCAGTAATTAAGATTGACGAAGCAAATGGTTTACCAGCAATAGAAAGTATCAAGTTTAACTGTTTGCTTTTAGCTCGTTACGCCAGACTTTGTCAGGAAGCTGGAATTGTGCCAATTGTTGAGCCAGAAGTTTTATATGAAGGAATTCATAACATTGAAAAAGCAGAAGAAGTAACGACACTGACACTTCGAACTCTTTTTGTCATTATGAATCAATACAGAGTTGATTTGAAAGGTGTGATTCTTAAAACTAGCATGGTATTAGCTGGCAATAAAAATCCAATCCAAAGTACTCCAGGGGAAGTTGCTTCTGCTACACTTCGTACTTTAGAAGCAAGCGTACCAAACGAAATAGCTGGTGTTGTATTCCTTTCAGGCGGGCAAACTCCAGAACAGGTAACTATCAACTTCAACGCTATTGGAAAAATGGAAAAAGAAAACGGTAATTTAAATTGGCCTTTAGCCTTTTCATTTTCTCGCGGAATAGAGCAACCGGTACAAGAAGCATGGGCAGGGAAACCAGAAAATGTTTTAATAGCCCAACAAAAACTTATTGAAGTATTAGAAAGAAACTGTAAAGCTGATCAAGGTAGTCTATAGATTGTAGAGAGATAAAATAAGGGCGCAGCTTTGCTGCGCCCTTATTTTATTTACCACATATAAAAAATAAAAAGCCCGATTCTCTTACGAGAATCGGGCTGACCGTTTTAGGCAGGTCAAACCTCAGCTGCTTTCGACACCGAAAGCTAGCCGCTGAAGCCTTCGATATTGTCGGATGCCAGGTCAGCACACGGGTCCCAGGGGTCAGAAGCGGCCGAGGTCACAGAGGAATTGTTGATGTCGCCCAAGGATGCCAGAGCGGCTTGCCGAATCGTTTCGTGCGAAAAGAACTTCTTCATTTCTCAAATATCCCTTGAGATAGAAAAGCAGTGAAGACCATCTTCAAAGCTATATAAATATATACCAGAAACAAAAAACCGCCAATGGCGGCTTTTCTTATTTCTTCTGTACGTATTCAGTATGCGTCTTAGCAACTGGATTGAACTTACGCTCAGAGTGCTTCTTACTAGGGTCTTTCTTGTTCTTATTATTAAAAGTAGTGTAGTAAGTATGACCTTTTCCAACACCATTCTTGTCTCCCTTAGAAACCAGCTTAATTAGTCTATCCTGTGACATATGTGGCTAGAAAGATACCAGAAATAAGCATT
Organism: uncultured Candidatus Saccharibacteria bacterium; assembly: GCA_964601615.1. GTDB lineage: Bacteria > Patescibacteriota > Minisyncoccia > Phycocordibacterales > UBA918 > OLB19. Next base: position 94,014 of record CAZRNZ010000001.1, on the reverse strand, counting down.
TTGGTCAATCAAATCTCTTTTTCCAAAAGCTAAAGCCGAAAGTAATGGCTTTGTATAAGCCTATTTTTGACCGATGGATTCCATAAGCCAAACCAGTAGTTCCAAGGTTTTTACCAATTTCTTCAGCCAATGACCTCATATAAGTACCACTAGAACAAATACATCTAAATGTCGCAATTTGTACCAATCCATCTTTTTCTTGGCTCAGCCAACTATTCCAGGTCGCCCTCACATCATCTCTTCGAAAGTCCCTTCCCAGAGCTTTGCTTTCTTCAGTAACTTTTGGAATAAGTGAAATTCTATCCATGGCATCTTTATAGACATCAGTTTTTCTCTCTGTGCGTAGATTTATTAAATCTAATTTATAAACTTCAGTTTCAGCACTTGGTATTTCTATTTCTGAAAGTCGATTTTCTAGAGTCCAAACATGTAATGGCTTTCCTTTAACTGTGCGAGATGAGAACTTTGGATAGGGAAGAGAGATTTTACCAATGAGAGGTAAGGTGGCGCGGCGAAGCCGCGCCACCTCAAAACTCGTAGCTTCCCTCCATTCAATCAATCCAAGAACATCTCCAGTATCCGAGGAAGAACCTAACAATACTTCAAAAATGTATTCTTTATCCAAAGAGTGATAATTCTTCTGATTCTTACACTCCTCACCAAGCAAAACCAAAAGCTTTCCATCAGCCATCGGATCAAGGCGTCCAGCGTAAGCCATTGGCACATCTTTGTATTCAGGATAAGCCAGCTTATATTCTTCAATAACATTTAAAGGAGTCTGACCGACCCTCTTTTCTAAAACTACGTATTTAGGCATAAGTTTATCTTCCAGAGAGATAAGCATTTATTATCAGTAAAACAATAAATCCCAAAATCCAAGGCAAAAGACTTTTTAACATAAAATCGATTATAACCTAGAAAAAGAAAAAGCGGGGATACCTTTGGTATCCCCGCACAAAATCACCCCCAGCAATGCCGTGAAGCATTCCAAGGGCGCGTTCCTTCGTTCCGATAAAGATGACGAGCATAGGCAAGATTGCCCTCGAGGGTATAGATATCATACCCCAGTCGAGCAGCTTCTCGCTTATGAATCGACGACATAATCTGCATCACACCACTAGCGCTGGAATTTGGGTTTTTCAAAACCCGACCGTTTTCGTCAAACTGACGAAAACGAGATTCACAGCCAGCAATTGTGGCCATAATCGGAACATCAGCGAAATATTGCCGCACTTCTTTTTCAACAGGTCCGGCATGTGTTGTAGTGGCGATGGTCGAAAAAGATACGACCAACCCCAATAGAACGCATATTTTATTCAACTTCAATGTGCTACTCCGTTTGATTTAGAGCCAAAATATGGCTAATTTGAGCCTCCCAGACTTTAGACGCACAAAGGGGAGATTTCTTTCACAAGTGAAAGAAATCTCCCCTTTGTGCGTCAGAAATGATATATGAGAAATATTTTTGTCGCTTTTGCGCTAACTATCTTACTATTACCAAACACATCAAGCGCTGCTCTAGAAGTAGGTGGCTGGATTCCTTGGTGGCAGGACACTATGGGTACTGAAAGTGCCGATAAAAACCTTAATAAATTAGATATTATTTATCCTTTTGCTTACGAAGTCACTTCTGCTGGAATTCCAGTAGATAAAGCTGATTTGACTGAGGGAAAGTGGCAAGATTTAATCAAAAAAGCCGACAGAAATGATGTAGAAGTAATCCCTTCTATTTTATGGACTAATGGAGCTGAAATCCACCAAGTTTTAAGTAACCCGACTTGGAGAGCTTTGCATATCGAACTTATTGCTAGAACAGTAGAGGCTGGTGGATTTGATGGAATTAATATTGACTACGAATCAAAGCTTGCTGCAACAAAAGTTCATTTCTCTCTTTTCTTAAAGGAACTTAAAGCGCGTCTAAATGGTAAAAAACTAACCTGTGCTGTTGAAGCTAGAATGCCTGCGGAAAGTCGTTGGAGAACAGTTCCTGCTGTGATTGAGTATGCAAACGACTACAAAGAAATAGGTAAACACTGTGACGTTGTAGAAATAATGGCCTACGACCAACAACGTGCTGACCTACTTTTGAATGACCTAAAAAAAGGTGAGCCATATATTCCAGTTGCAGACAATGACTGGGTAGAAAAAGTTATTAAAGAAACCTTGAAGGAAATTCCTGCAGAAAAAATAATGCTTGGAATTCCAACATATGGACGTCAGTGGAAACTCACCGTTGAACCAGAGTGGTACAAAGAATATCGTAATGTAAGCGCTATCAACTTGCCTGACGTATTAGAACTAGCAGATGATTATGATGTAGAAATTGGTCGCAACAATGCTGGAGAAGCAAGCTATAGTTTCTTCCATAAAGATTCAATTTTCAGCATCTTAAACGCACTACCAACTCCAGATAATACCAGAACTGGTTTTGAAGCAGCTGCTAAAGCACTTCTATTTGCTAACTTGGCAAAAGTACCAGTTGAGGTAAATGTTGTTTGGTATTCAGATGCTAAATCTGCCGAAGATAAAATTAATTTGGCAGAAAAGTATAATCTAAAGGGAATAGTTTTCTTTAAGATCGATGGAGAAGAAGATCAAGATATTTGGAAACTCTTCTAATCACAAGGTTGAATCTTGTAAAAATTAAAATAGCGCCGCCCTTCGAGCGGCGCTATTTTTTATCTTCACCAATCAATCTCACTTTTATCAACACTCTTTAAATAGTCATTTGTTTTACTAAAATGCTTAGAGCCAAACCAACCATTATAGGCCGAGAGCGGGGAAGGATGAGGAGCCTTGAGTATTAGATGTTTTGATTCATCTATCAAAAACGACTTATTTTGAGCGTATTTTCCCCAAAGCAAAAATACTACATTTTCTTTTTCATCAGAGACTTTTTTAATAGCTGCATCTGTAAATTCCTCCCAACCCCAACCTTGATGAGAGCCAGCTTTTGATTCATAAACAGTTAAAGTAGCATTCAAAAGCAACACACCCTGCTTAGCCCAGTGTTCGAGGTTTCCACTTACCGGAATATCTTTACCTAAATCAGCATTAATTTCTTTGTAAATGTTTTTTAGTGAAGGAGGTGTTGGTACTCCGTCTTGTACCGAAAAACACAGGCCATGAGCTTGTCCAAAACCATGGTAAGGATCTTGTCCAATTATTACCACTTTCACTTCATTTATCGGACATAAATTGAACGCATTAAAAACAAACTTTGGTGGAGGAAAAACCCTAGATGACAAATAAGCTTCTTTTACTTTTGTAGTGAGATTCTTAAAATATTCTTTTTCAAACTCAGAAGCTAAACTTTTCTTCCAACTTTGTTCAATAGAAACTTCCATAACAAAGTGATTTTATCATATACGATCAATCAGGGTGACGACTTCGACGCCGCCCTTTACACTCAATCGAAAAATACGTATAGTTGCCGCCAGATTCCAACTCAAGGAGAAAATAAATGTTGCGAATAATGTTCCTTAACACTTGGGGCGGAGAACTCTGGGAAGATCTTCGTCAATTTATTTTGGATAATAGATCAAAAGTTGATATTTTTTGTTTTTCCGAAGTCCATGACATTCCAGGGGTGAAAGTAAAATATATTACTCCCACACTTCCTGGTAGCCGTAAAAAAGATATTTTTGCCAGTCAGTGGCAAGCTCTGTGTAATCTGCTTCCTGATCATGCTGGATATTACACTGCACATGGTGAATATTTATTGCACGATCTAGAACGCCACAATTTACCAATTCGTTATGGTATAGCTATGTTCGTTTCTAGAGATATATCCGCCTTCTTTAGTTCAGATATGGTATTTGGTCAGTACAACACGACCAATGATGGATCACCAGCATCTCGCGCTATTCAGGGAGTGACTTTTAGAAAAGGGAATAGTGCATATATCGTATCTCACTTTCATGGAATCTGGACCGGAGGACATAAAGAAGACACTCCAGAAAGAGAAAGACAATCTCATCAGGCTGATTTGTTTTTAGCAAACATGATAATCAAGAGCAGAAACGCTTTTGCAGCTCAGCCAAAAATAATTCTTGGTGGTGACTTTAACCTCACATCAAAAACTATAGCGCTTAATACACTGGCTTCCAGTGTTGCTTTTGATCACAAAGGAAGAATCTTAAACCACGAAGTCGGCATCACAGACACTCGTACCAGCTACTATGAAAAACAGGAACGAGAAGCTGATTTTGTCATCGTGTCCCAGAATGTAAAAGTTTCTTCTTTTGAAGCTTTGGCTAGCCCTGAAATTTCTGATCACCGCCCATTAATTCTCGAGTGTGAATAACAATCAATTGCCCGACAGCTTCGCTGTCGGGCAATTTTCTTCTCTAAAAACAACTTTTCTGTTATATTCTAAGGCACAATTTGGGCCCATAGTATAGTGGTAGAACGCTTCCATGGCATGGAAGAGGTCGGAGTTCGATTCTCCGTGGGTCCACAGCCCTATTGAAACAATCTTATTTTTCTGTAAAATAGGTGCACTTGGTCAAACAAGTAAATTCCTCGGTAGCTCAGCGGTAGAGCAGTCGACTGTTAATCGATTGGTCGCAGGTTCGAATCCTGCCCGGGGAGCATTTTAAAACACTCAAGAAATTGAGTGTTTTATAAAACATCACCCTTTTCCTTGACAACTGAAAGATAATTAAGACTACTGCCCATATGTGTAGTACTAAGGTTGATATACCTGTTTAATCTTTTAAACTAAAAAAGATTAATATTTAAATACAGAACTATGTTTTACAGAAGATTTATTACCTTAATTGGCGTGGCGAGTTTTTCATTTATGTTTGCTTTTATAGCAAGCGCTCAATCAATAGAGGTAACTTCTAGCAATACTGTTAATGACAACCTTACAATTAATATTAAACCTTCTGGAATAACTCTTACTCCAGGTAAAATCATTGGCCTAGAAGTAGATATTGACCCAAAGAATGTTGCTGATACTGATTTAGATTTCTGGGCATGGGGAAATGAAATCACACCACTTGCTGTTGGGGGTCCTACATACAATTCTTTTGTTGATGCTGGTGGTAGTGTGGCATATTCAGATACTGATGGTTGGACCATCAGTTTTGGAAATAAACTAAGAGGAATAACGGGGGATGTACAAATTTCTGCTGGCTTACTTATAGCTAATTTAGAAGATAACATTCCAAATCCAGATACATACACTAAAATATTAGGTTACGATTCAAACGGAATACTTGAAAAAACTACACCAAGCACTAATACTTTTGTCTTCAACCTTTCAAATCCAATATTAAATAATCCTTCAATATACCCATCTTCAGGGATAATAAACTTAAAGCACAATGAGAGTTTTAAGTTGAGTATAGACGCTGGTAACTTTACTAATTATGATTTATATTCCTTAGAAGTTGACCACTCTCTAGAAGGAACCCTGCCAGAATTTCATCTTTATGCAGTGAATGGAGATGGTGTTTATGGCAACACACCCGGGCATAAAGACTCATTTCTTAATGAAGGAATTACTGCAAGTTACCAAAACGGAAAATGGAATATTGATTTTGGACAAAACATAACAAAAATACTTGCTGATAATGGAATAACATTTTACTTAGCATTAAAGAATAGTCAGGTAGAAGACAATTATATTTGGGGCGATATGAACCAGACTTCTCCAGAAAATACTTTTACTTATACAATAGATATAAGTAAAAAACCTCAAAGCAGTGGTAGTTCTGGAGGATCAAGAAATCCAGCAAAACAAACAGAGCTTGAACAAACAGACCTAGGGAAGAAAATTCAGGAAATATTAAATGATGCAAAAAATATTGAAAATCTTTCTTCTTCTGAAAAAGAAGAACTTACCAAAAAAATTGTTGAATTAATTGTTGAATTACAAAAACAAATTAAAGAACTACAATCAAAACAGCCAGTATTTTATAGAGATCTCTACGTTGGAGATACTGGTCCTGATGTATTAGCATTACAAAAATTCCTAAATCAAAATGGATTTATTGTAGGCGAGAGTGGAGCTGGCTCTATTGGACTTGAAACTGACTATTTTGCAGAAAAAACACGCCAAGCAGTAGCAAAATATCAGATTGCCAATGGTATATCGCCAGCAAACGGTAGATTTGGTCCAGCAACAAGACAGAGCGTACTAAGTAAGCAATAAAATCTTTATAAAAAATTAAAACCGGACAATAAAATTGTCCGGTTTTAATATATAAACAAAACTTTAATTATATAAATATAAATGGTATCTTGCATTTAGAACTGTTTCTCTTTTAGAGGGAGCTGAGATTGAAAAATTCAGTAAAAATTGAAAATTGGTCGGGGATTTGCTTTATCTTTGGCGACGACACAACTTCCTTTCAGGAAGAAGTTGATCAACTTGCTGAAGAAGAAGAGGAGGAGATTGAAACACTTCAAGTTACCGTAATCGGACCACCATTCTCATCCCCAGAAGAAGCCTGGGTTGATGCTAGAAGATTAGGCAAAGAAAACAAAACTAACAACATTGCCATAGTACCAACTACTTTTTCAGAAAATGAGATGGAAAAACCACCGACAGAAATGCTTAATTAAATAATAAAAACCGGACAATAAAATTGTCCGGTTTTTTGTTTATCCTATTTAACTGCTTTTATTGCTGCAATAGTATCGATAATATTTTTATTTCCAGCCGTATCTACCACAATCATATTGCCGTTTGAGGCAGCATTGGTAATTGTATCTAGACGGTTAGTTTCATTTAGAAAATCTATCGCTTGCTCAGCACTTAATCCAGAACGAGTCATTGTTGCCATAGCTTGTTCAAGACCTTTTGCTACAGCTTCACGCATCTGAGCCATTCCTTCACCTTGCAGACGCTTACTTTCTGCTTCAGCCTGTGCAATTCCTACTAACTTGATTCTTTCTGCAGCAGCTTCATTTTCAGCTGCTTCCTTCAATCTTTGAGAGGCAATAACACGATTGAAAGCATCACGAACCTCAACACTTGGCTGCGGCTCATCAACCAAAACATTCTCAATTACATAACCATAACGAGCAAAACGTTCGCTCAGAGAATCTTGTACCTCACGCTCCATCGCATCACGATTAGCGTATAGTTCCACCATATCCATTCCAGAAGCAGTCTGTCGAACATTATTTAATACATATGAAGTAATCTGTGTTTCAGGATTCTCTAATTCATAATGTGCTTTAACTGCACCTTCTGGATTATCACTTGCCCGATACTGTGCTTTAACTGGCAAAACCATAAAAGCATTGTCCTTGGTCTTAATAGATACATCAGCTCTAATTTCTTGCAGTTGCAGATTTACCCTGGCACGCACGATTGTAAATGGCCACGGGTATTTAAATTGCAAACCAGAAAGGCGTGCATGCTTATGAGGCTTACCAAAAGTCTCAAGCACAGCCGCTGTTTTACCACGAACAATAAAAATGGAAGTTGCAACCAGCCAAATTAATATTGCCAAGATAAAAGGGGACAAAATTGAAAGAATTATTTCCATAGATAAATTTTAACTAGTAAATATACCTTGATAATACTTAATATTTATATGAAAAACAATGACTGTTTATATCTTTATGATCTTAATAATTTTATTGGTTATAATCATAATTAAGTAAGATATCTAAATTATGAAAAAAATTATTTTAATAGTTGTCGCTATAGTTTTAATAATAGCAACCTTCTTTGGGATTAAGTTTTTCTTCTTGTCTGACACAGAAGAATTTATACCAAGAAATTCAACCTTTTTTCTAGATGATAAAAAAATCACTTTGACTGACGGAATTTCTATAACTAATAGTGGTACAGTACGTTATTTTGGAAACGAAGATATAGGGGATTTAAATAACGATGGAAAAGAAGATGTTGTTTTTTGGATAACCAACGATGGAGGTGGGAGTGGAACTTTTTACTATGTTGTAGCAGCTATAAATGACGGAAAAAATAATTACTCACCAACCAATGCGTTCTTTGTTGGTGACAGGATAATTCCAACAAAAACAAATATTTTGGAAGGTACTGGTGCAGTTGAGATAACATACAAGGACCGCAAAGAAAATGATCCAATGTCAGAACAACCTTCTGTAGAAGTAACAAAAACTCTACTCGTAATTCCACAGGAATTATTGTCTAATTCTTAATCAAATTTAAGAGAATTTTTTACTACAATAAATAGTTTATCTGCGTCAAAGACAGATATTTCTTTTTGACATTCATCAGCCTGTGGTGAATCATAATTTAAACACTGTGGTTTTCTGGTAGTAAAAGTTAAGCTTAATTTTTTGTCTGAAGAATCAAAAACATAAGTATAAGTACTGAATATACTTCCAGCAGCACCTTCTTCCGTAGTGGAAGTACAATATTGATTTCCTAGAATAGAAGTCATTTGCATACTTTCCAAACAAATAAAATCATTACTTAAAACTGTAATTTCTGGGTCAGAAATTAAACGCAGATAATCACCATCTACATTTTTAGGATAACTAAAAGAGTATCCATTTTTGTTAATATTTATTTTTTCTATTTCAATATCTTCAGATGGTACAACGGGGTATTTTTTGTTGTTCTCAAGAAAGTAAATATAAGCACCACCAATAACTACCAACACAAAAAATATGAAAGCTGGAGTTTTTATGTAGTTTGACATAATCTGATTTTAAAACTTATTTAAAAAGTAGCAAGCTATTTTTTGCATGATGTTACAATATGAATCATGAAAGGATATATAGAAAATATTGAAAAACTTTCTCTAGAAAATAATAATTTTCGAGAAGTTTTGTACACTTCAAAAAACTGCCAGCTTGTAATAATGTCACTTTTGCCAGGAGAAGATATCGGGGAAGAGGTGCATGATGTTGATCAATTCCTTCGAGTTGAACAAGGGCAAGGGCAAACAATTTTAAATGACCAAGCCCATAAAATTGAAGATGGGAGCGCGATAATTGTACCAGCTGGTATGAAACATAATATTATAAACACTGGTGATACAGTAATGAAACTCTACACACTTTATACTCCGCCAGACCACAAAGATAGAATAATTCACAAAACCAAAGAAGATGCGGAAGGTGATGATGAGCACTTCGACGGTGTAACTAGTGAATAGAGAATCTTTGTAAAAAGTCAGTTTTACCTACAGTAAAACTGACTTTTGACTTTTTATTAAAAACGTGTTAAAAATCTGCAGCCTAGAATAGTCTAGGAAAAAAGAGGTTCTTTTTAGATGTCATCGAAACTTGTAGCCTTCCACGAATATCTCACTCGCCAGATTACTTCCATTGATTTCGGCGGACCTGAGAGTATGGAGTCTGCTAAATACGTCAGAGATATTTCTGCCACTGTTTCTATCGGTAGTGAATATATCGACAATATGATTTCTGTCACGAAGTCGAAACTCGACAATATCGGCACTGGTGGTGACCCCACTTTCGTCGAACCGACCTTTCGCTTTTTGACTGAAGCCGTTCACAATTTCGAGAGTCAAAAACCGGCTCTGCAACTGGTTTCGACGGCAGCATAAAATAAAAGCCTTCTCTAACGAGAAGGCTTTTTCTTTTATAAGAAAAAGATAGTAGCCAAACCAAGCAAGAACAAATAGACCAAAACATCATTGGCTGTAGATATAAGTATTCCCGCTGATGTAGCCGGGTCTTTACCAAAGTGTTTAAGAATAAGAGGCATTATTGCTCCAAAGAAACCAGCGATTACCAAACCAAACACTACCGCACCAGCACCAAGTAAAGCGACGGACCAGTGCATCCCCATCAGCATAACTACTGGAATTAAAATAAGTCCTGTCAAAAGTCCATTCATCAATCCTGCTAGAACTTCATTGATAATTGCTGGACGAGCATTCTTTAGATTTATTTCACCAATAGCAATACCTCGAACCATTACTGCTAGAGTCTGTGTAGCTGCGTTTCCACCCATCCCACTCACAATCGGCATAAGTACAGCTAAAACTACAAACTTATCAATAGCATTCTCAAAAGTTGAGACAACTCCAGCAGCTAGAAAACAAGTAAACAAATTTATAATTAGCCACTTATAACGTCCTTTTACTTTATTTAACGGTCCATCAAATGGTCTTTCGCTCGACTCAACGCTAGCGAAGTTGTAAAGAGAAACTGCTGGTTGAGACTCCATCATATCCAAGACATCATCAGAATACACCAAGCCAATAACACTGCCATCAATATCAGTTATCACAACCTTCTCGTGAGATGATGAAGTAAATAAGGACAGAATCTTTTCCTTGTCTTCATTAAAAGCCACAGCTTTAACTTCATGAAAATGATTTCGAAGTTTTGCTGTATTTCTTTCTTTTACTAAAGTACTAAAACCGATTTCACCAACAAGCTCTCCGTTTCTAGAAACCAAAATAACCGGAATTTTCCCGGTATTTTTTATATGATCTTCTATTACAACAGCAGTGTCGCCAATAGTAGAATCTTCCGGCAAATAAACATAGTTCAAATGCACTAAAGAAATACTTGCGTCTGGATAAAACTGAAGGAAGTATTCTATTTTTTCAAAACGGTCGCTTTTAATACGACGAACTAATCTGTCTTTTCTACGCTTATCTTTCATCTTGGAAAGAATGTGATGTACACGACGTAAGTCCAAGTGATCAAGCAGTTCTACTGCCTCGTTAAAAGAAAGTTCAGATAAAATCTCTTGTCGCAGATTTGGTGAGAGAATATTAAAAACCATGCTGCGAGTAGCGAGCGGTAGCGAGCGAAACTGTGGAATTCGATCTTCGGTATTTCTGGCAATGTCACTAGCGATTGAATTTATATCGAATTCGGGAAAATCTGGTTCTTTCATATTATTTATATTCACTATATATCGTAACATGCAGTTTTTGCTATAATCACCAAAAAAGTGCTAAAACTTAATAACCATGCCCGAATTACCAGAAGTAGAAACAGTCCGAGTACAACTTTGGCAAAGACTCAAAAATAAGTCGATTGAGAAAATTGAAGTTCTAAATAAAAAATCGGTTAAAAACGATGCTGGTTTTAGTAGAAAGTTACTTGGATTAACTATCAAAGATATAGACCGAGTTGGTAAACTACTAATTTTTTCATTTAAAGAAAAAGAGGATTTGTTTCTACTTTCTCACCTTCGTATGACAGGACAGCTTTTTGTTGTAGATAATAAAGGAAAGGTAAAAGCGCAAGGTGGACACGAAACACCGCATGACCACACCTTACCCAACAGACACACTAGAGTAATAATAAATTTTAGTAACGGAACAACGCTTTATTTCAATGACCAAAGAATATTTGGTTATTTGGAGGTTGTCGACAAAGAAAGCATGGGCTTTGCTCGTGCCCGCTTCGGTCCTGAACCACACGCAAAATCTTTTGACTTTGATTATTTTTACCAAGGACTACAAAAAAGTGGGCAAAGTATCAAGGCCAAATTATTAGATCAAACTTTCATAGCTGGTTTAGGTAATATTTATGTTGATGAATCACTATTTCGATCCCACATCCTACCTGACCGAAAATCTAATTCGTTATCTCTTGCTGAAGCCAAAAGTCTAGCCAAAGAAGCTGCTAAAGTCCTAGAAGAAGCTATTTTAAGCGGTGGTACAACCTTCCAGTCTTTTAAGGATTCCACAGGGAACAAAGGAAACTACACTGCAAAACTGAAAGTTTTTGCTCGTCAAGGAAAACCTTGCCTAAAATGTGGCGAAGCTATTCAAAAAACCCGAGTTGCTGGTCGAGGTACGCATTTTTGCCCTAGTTGCCAGAAATAATTTATGTATAATACAAAAGTATGAGAAGTGCCTATGCATTACTCGGTCTAACATTTTTAGCAATTTTCATTGCAGCGTATTTATTAATAGAACGTGCACACGCACCTGCGCAAGAAAAAGAAACATCAAACGCAGAAATAAATAACTAAACATACTTACTCTTTACTACAAACCAACTTGTCCATATTGTCAGAAAGTATTATCTGCCTGTGAAAGCATGGGAGTTCAACTTACTTTACTCGACATAAATTCAGACTCGGGCCTAGCTGAAGAATTGATTAATCGTGGTGGCAAGCGTCAAGTTCCTTATTTAGTTGATGAAGATACTGGTACAGAAATGTACGAATCAGATGACATAATCGAGTATCTACAAAAGAATTATGCACATAAAAGTGAAGGTAACGCCTGACTCCAAAAAAGAAAGGGTTATTAAAGAAAGTGATATTTCTTATAAAATTCAAGTAAAAGAACCTGCCGAGAGGAATATGGCAAATACTCGAGTAAGGCAACTTTTAGCTGATGAGCTTGGTTTACAGAAAGGAAAGGTTAAAATAATAAGTGGACATCGTTCTTTAAGCAAAATGTTTTCTGTTGAGACTGATTAATAATTTAATGAGTTTTTTATGTCATTTCCAAATATCAATTTCAAAATTACTAACGCTGAGGTAGATGAAAATCTAAAGATAATTGCTGAAAATAAATTATCTACTCTTAGCAAATTTATTGGCGAGGCACATTCAATTTGTGATTTAGAATTTGAAAAAATTACTAATCATCACAATCAAGGTAATATTCATCGTGTAGAAATAAATCTTCAGATTAACGGAGATCTACACAGAACCGAAGCTACCGATGAAACATTTGAAAAAGCTTTAGATAAAGCTAAAGAAGAACTTTGGAACAAACTACAAAGTGTTCAAGGAAAGAGAGAGACTTTGTTTAAAAGGGGAGCAAGAAAGATAAAAGAAATGATGATTTGGAATCGGTAGAGATAAAACAGGCGCGCCCTTCGGGCGCGCCTGTTTTGTTTAATCTCTCCTATAATCCATCTCTTTTTTACCTTCAGGAATAACTCTGTCTATCATAAACTTTCCATTGTCAAAGTGAGCTTTAGTAATTTTGATTCTTTTACCGTTCTCAAAAAAATAAGTTCCTGGCCATTCAACATAGGCTCGGTATTTGCTCCAATTTTCTAAATCAGAATCTTCAAAAGAAATAAGCCCATCTTCCTTTTTCATCTTGGAAGCAAAAGAAACAGTATCAGAATCCTGAGGAACCAAATCTAGATTTCCACTTTGAATATCCGGTAAAACCTTTATTAACATTTCATTCCCTAAATCAATTAATCTTTTACGCAAGGAAGTAGTGTTGTCATCATTTAAAACATCAACTTTTTCTTGTGCCAAAATATCACCAGCATCCATTGCTAAAACCATCTTTTGGATAGTTACTCCAGTTTCAGCATCATTATTTAAAAGTGCAGTTTCCACTGGTGAGGCGCCACGATATTTTGGCAGCAAAGAATAATGGATATTAAAAACTCCTTTCGGAAATATATCGAGCAAACTTTGTGGCAAGATTTTCCCGTAAGCAACCACAATAGCAAAATCGCAATTGTATTTCTTAATTTCTGCTACAGCTTCAGCATCTAGCCGCATAGGCGTGTACACAGGCAAATTGTGTTGTTCTGCCAAAACCTTAGTTTCACTCGGAGTCATCACGCGACCACGCCCGCGCGGCGCATCCGGATTACTTACTACCAACTCAGGCTTAAAACCATTCTCTAGAAGTGCTTCCAGAGTATCCCTTGCTACATATGGTGTTCCAAAGAAAATAAATTTCATATTACTGATGTTTGTCCATATCCTCTTTAAACCAAACCTTGTCTGCCACATCGACAAACAAAGTTCCATCTAAGTGATCACATTCATGCTGAAATATCTGCGCCAACAAACCACCGGCACCGCGAGTGAAGGGTTTACCGTTTTCGTCGAGTGCTTCTAGTGTCACATTAGTATAGCGAACCACCGCACCATACCTATCAGGTACAGACAAACATCCTTCACCTAAAACTTCTCGCTTCTTTGAAGTTTTAACGATACGAGGATTAACTGCCACTATCTCTGGCACATCGTCCTCGCGATCCTTACTCTGATCCTCAATCAAGAAAATCCTCTTAGAAACCCCAATCTGAGGCGCAGCAATAGCAACACCAACATAACCTTCAGCATTATAGGCACGAAGAGCCTCCTTCATCTTTTTAACAATCTTAGACAGAGTCCCGTCCTGAATCTCTTCTTCGGTTACTTCCTCAGCAATCGAGTGTAGGGCAATGTGATTTTCAGCTACTAATTTAGACATAATGGCTAACTTTATAACTATTAAGCAGTTTTTTCAAACTATTCTTTCTGGATCAATTTCTATTCGAACTGAAGGTGGGAGATTGCGTAAAACCTCCAAGAGTTTCTTGTCTGGCCAATCAGTATAAGCGACACGACTCAAACCATATCTAACAGTCTTTTTTGCTACCGAATCTGGTGCACTATAAAAAGCAAAACCAAATGGTTCAAGTAAAGGCAGGAGTTCTGCTTCAAGATTTCTCACAGACTCCAAAGAACCAGCGATTGTTAGATGAATCAATTTGTAAAATGGCGGATAGTGCAATGCTTTTCTTAAAGCAAGTTCACTATCAAAGAATTTTTCGGTTGATCCGGTTGCTGCCCACGACATAAGCTCATCTGATTCAGTCCTACTTTGCACAATTACGGTATCAGTAGAAATTTCTCTAAGTCGCATCAACAAAGAAAAGGAAAGTTCATCAACTCGCCAAGTCGGAACTGAGCGTACGGCGTCTAAAGAAACAATAGCGGACAAGGCAACTGGTTTCTCAATAAAAGGCAGTGCCATTGAAGTACCTAACAAAATAGCGCCCTTCTTTTCATAAAAATCACCAATGATTGATCTGGCTTTTGTTTTAGTAGAAGCAGTTAAATGATCAAAGATAAATATTCTATCTTCAGGGAAAAGTTTTCTAAGTTCATTATGAATATGTTGAATTCCAATTCCTCGCTCACGCAAACGCCAAGAGTTGCACTGCGGGCAAGTATCTGCCGCTCGCACCCTTCTGCCAGAAGTAGGGGAGACAAACCAGCGTTTTTCTTCACCATCTTTCATTGTGCTAAACAAAGAATATGGTGAACCTGAGTCTGGACACCGAAATACAAAACCACAATCTCCACAAGTTACAACGGGCGAAAGACCGCGCCTAGCTGCATAAAGAAAAACATTTTGTTTATTTTTTAGATTATTTTTTATTTCCTCTAGCAGTTCATCACTAAATAGTTTGAATGAATTATCAAGAACAACTTTTGCACTTTGATCAATAATCCTAAGCTGGCTTGGCAAATTTATTCTATGAGGTTCTTCTTCTTCAGTTAAAAATATTTCAGAACGACGCAAAGACTCATCTTCAGATCGATGCACCAAATCTCCCAATAAAGCTCTTCTCCCGCAAATTTTTGCACCAATCAAAAGAGCGTCCTTAAAGTTAATATAAGGTCTTTGCTTCATCTTGTAATGAGAGCTACTGGATTCATCGATAATGATATCGGTAATGTCAGGTCTATCAATAATTGATCTTGAAGGAGTTGCTAGTATCAGTTTTGCAGTAGAAAGGTCATTGATATTTTGATAAGACTTTTTCAAGGCACGTTTTGGCAAGGCGTTAGAAAGAATCACTGATCGATCTTCAATCCCTGACATTAATTCTTCCGCAGCTTGCGCCAATCCTTCAGCAGTAGGCGATACAAAAATTACCGAACCTCGATGTGCAAAAGCCTCTCGAATTCTTCTTTTATATGCGAGATATCTCTCTTCTTTACTACCAGTAAGAACTGAAACAGAATATTCACCAAGGGCTTCTTTTATCTCAGAAGAATCTGAAGGAGAAAAATCACCTTCACGCATCTCCAGTGGAAGCATTGAAAATAAAATTACACCAAAAGAAGAGGGGGTTCTTTTGGAAAGTTCTTTGGCGGTATTTACCAAAACAGAAGACAGACGATAAGTATTTGCCTGAGCCGGCAAACGCTTAAGAGAAAAAGTTGCTGCTCTAACAGCAGTTTTAGCAGCCGATAATTCGGTACTATTTAATACAACTGCTCTGATTTCTTTATTTCGAACCGGAACAGTCAGGAGAGTCCCTGGAGGATAATCAATCGAGCTGTAATAAGACAAACTTTCAACCCCAACTCCTTTCATTAACGGTGCCACCTCAATCACATGCATTTATATAGTTTAACAAAATCAGTGAGGAACCGCTAAAAGCTGGAATTTTACGGAAAATTAGGAATAGGTAGGCGGCTTCGCCGCCCACCCAATAGAAACCAATCTGATAAAATAAAAAGATGTACACAAAGAGCCAAATTCTAAAAAATCTCTGTTATACGGAACTAGTTTATAAAAGAATCAATAAGAAACTAAAACTAGATTTAAATAAATCTGAAATAGAAAAACTAGTCTTTGAAACAATAAAAGAAGTTCCGGAAAGAAATATTATAAAAATTGGCAAAAATTTTTACATATCAAACCAAGAAAAAGGAATCCGAGCTACAATCAACTCATTTACCTACCGGATAATCACAGTAGATAAGATTTAATAAACACACCTATTTTCTGTACAACATATCTTCAGAAAGCCAGTCCTCGCTATACTGCGGGGCTTCCTTCAGATATGTTGCACAGAAAATAGGAAAGTTAATATAAACATTTACTTTTTGTTAAAAAAACCACATAATCCAAACCAGAAAAGTTTACGAAGGGGACTGAGATGTCTAAATTGCCGGTAGTCACTGCCGAGACACTCGCTTCTGTCTTGGAAAGTATCAGAGACAATAAATCTGTTTTCAGCCAAACTGCTTTAAAGGTATTTAAGAGAGAAAATCCTCTTTTATATAACGAGGTTCGAAAATTTGTAAAAAGGTATGACTCCAACTCTATACCCAGCAGTGCTCTTATTGCAGCTGTTGCTGTCTATTCAATTCTTTCAGCCCAAGCAGCAGCCGATGAAGTTAAGGAATTCGACTTCTAAAAACTAAAACCGCCCGTGATTACACGAGCGGTTTTTTAGAAAAAACTCAAAACATAAGCTACATAATATTAATGTGTGGCTTTTAATTTATTATATACTTTACGAACAATGTTTTTTAGAGAAACCTTACTCTTGTTGATTCATACTTACTGGAAGATATTTAAACCTAAAACTTACGGTGTAAAGGTTTTAATATTTAATCCAGAAAATAATGACGAGATACTGATTGTGCGACATAGTTATGGCAACAAATCACTATGGAATCTTCCTGGTGGTGGATATAATCCAAAAAAAGAATCTGCTAAGCAAGCTGCTATTCGTGAAGTTAGAGAAGAACTAGATATTCTAATCACAGAATTACATGACCTAGCAACTTACTATACAGACACAGAAGGGAAGAGGGACACTGTTATTATTTTCACTGGACAAATACCAAATAAAAATCCTTCGCTTAATAAGGAATTATTGGAATATGCTTGGAGAAACAAAAACGATATAATCGATAATACAGAAGTAGCTCGGATAGCAAGATATGCCGTTAGGCAAATTAAATAAAATAAGACCTCGTGAAATATCACGAGGTCTTTTATTTTATCTAACAGTGAAAGAATTTATTTAAAATTGATGAGATACAAGGCGAACAAAGAAAAATCCGCGAGCTGTATATAGACATACAGTGAGCGGATTTTTCTGCAGTTCAACGCAGTAGATCGCTATTTTAGATAAATTCTAAAACTCTTCCAAGTATTTCACCTTCGCACCAATTGAATTTAGACGTTCAACCAATTTTTCATAACCTCGATTGATAGAGTAAATATTTCGTAATACTGATCTTCCTGAAGCTCCGAGCATAGCAATCAAAAGGATTGTAGCGGGACGCAAAGCTGGTGGGCAAATTAGCTCCACTGGCTTCAAGGTTGTTTTGCCAGTGATATAAATTCGATGTGGGTCTGCCAAAACTGTGTCGGCACCAAGTTTATCAAGCTCAGTAAAATACAAAGCACGCTTTTCATACATCCAGTCGTGAATTAAAGTCTGTCCTTCGGCCTGTGTAGCAATTACAGCAAAGAAAGGTAGGTTGTCAGCATTAAGTCCTGGATATGGTCTGGAATGAACCTTTTCCGGAGACGCTACCAACTTAGATTTCTTGGTTTTGATATCAACCAACTTTGTCACACCATTGTGAGAAAGATAAGTCTTACTCTTAGTGTACTTAAATCCCATTTTTTCTAACACCAGTAATTCCAGTTCTAGAAAATCAATCGGGCAGCGGGTAATCGTAATCTCTGAGTTAGTTACAATGGCAGAAGCCAAGAAAAACATGGAGTCAGTTGGATCTTCTGAAAGTGTATATTCAATATCAGAATTAATATCCTCAATTCCATGAACAATCAAAGTTGTTGTACCGATTCCATCAATCTTCACGCCACAAACCTGTAGGAAGGCACAAACCTCTTGCACCATGTAGTTAGCAGAAGCGTACTTTATAGTTGTAACTCCAGAAGTCATTGCCGCAGCGAACAGAGCATTCTCAGTAACTGTGTCACCAGATTCATAAAGAACAATTTCTCTTTCTTTTTTATTAGTCTTGGAAACAGTAATATCAAAAGTTTTTTCAGTGGTTTTAATATCAACACCCAAATCTTCCAAAGCAAAAAAATGTGGTCGCACTGTACGAGAACCGAGCTTACACCCACCAGACTGCGGTAAGCTAAATTTTTCTAATCTATGCATTAGAGCACCGATAAACATGATGATACTGCGAGTACGTACAGCAGCTTCAGTATCAATCTTACTTAATGTTAGTTGCTTAGCTGGAGTAATTACAACATCATTTCCTTGCCAAACGACACTAACACCGATCGATTCCAAGACTTCTATAATGCGATGAACCTCTTCAATACGGGGCATCCTACGCAAGGTAGTACGACCTTTATTAAGAAGGGAAGCACACAAAAGACCAACAGCACCATTCTTAGAAGTGTTAGTCTCAATAGTTCCACTCAAATTATATCCACCCTCAATTTCTATATTTAAACTTCCAGGTGAAAGCGTAACGATGTTTTTACCCAAAGCTTTAGATATCTTTTTTAAAGTTTCAGTACTAACATTTTGTCCACCAGTTTCAATGCGAGCAACAGCACTTTGAGTGGTTTTTAATTTCTTTGCTAATTCAGACTGAGTTAAGCCAGAGGCTTCACGTAAGTCTGCTATTTTTTTGCCGATATTATTTTCCATATACCATTAAAGTATAGCATATATGCTATGTCGAATATGTTTAATAAATTTGCTATGCTATACGAAATATTCTGAATTATGTTTTCTCGCCTTAGCCCTAAAATCGGTATCGACCTTGGAACAACCAGTATCTTGGTATTTATTCCAGGACAAGGAGTTGTACTAAATGAACCGTCAGTAGTAGCTGTATCAGACAACAATCAGGTTTTGGCTGTTGGAAAAGCTGCAAAGGAAATGATTGGTCGCACCCCAGACGGAATTCGCGCTTATCGTCCACTCCGAGATGGCGTAATTGCTGATTACCGAGTTACAGAAATAATGCTTGGACATTTTATTCGACAAGCTTTAGGGAAATGGAATTTCTTCAGACCAGATGTTCTTATTTCTGTTCCTGCAGGGGTTACCTCAACCGAAAAACGCGCTGTAGTAGAGGCCGCTATCAAAGCTGGTGCAAAAAATGCTTATGTTGTGAAAGAGCCGATTCTTTCTGCTATTGGTGCTGGAGTTCCTATTTATGAACCACAAGGACACATGATTGTTGACTGTGGTGGAGGTACTATCGATGTTGCTGTAATTAGTCTCGGAGGAATTGTTGCATCAAACTCAGTGAAGTGTTCAGGAAATCGTATTGATGCCGCAATTATTGACTACATCAAGAAAACCAGAAATCTTTCTATCGGTGAAAAAACAGCTGAGGAAGTAAAGATCCAGATTGGTTCAGCTCTTCCGCTACAAGAAGAACTTACGATTGACGTTAAAGGTATAGACGTAATAACAGGACTGCCAAGAGTTACAGAAGTGAAGACTAACGAAATTGTTCAAGCAATCGGCAAAGAGCTTCGTGAAATGGTAAAAGCTATCAAAGATGTTTTTCAAGACACACCACCAGAACTTGCTTCAGATATTATGGATGGCGGAATTATCATGACAGGAGGAACTTCACAACTTCGTAACTTCCCAGAATTGATTCGCAGAAGAACTGGTGTTTCTGCAAAGTTGGCTGATCAAGCACTATTCTGTGTTGCCAAGGGAACAGGAATTGCTCTTGAACACCTAGACACCTACAAGCGTACAATCATCGCTAAGCGATAAGTGTGAATAACTAGACCATCTCCACAACACTACTCAGTGTTACAATTGAAGAAATTATGGATGAGTCTGTTCTTCTTGATATTTTTGAATCGGAAGCTAGTATCTTAAAAACATTAGCAACGATACGAAATTCCACAATCCCAACTACAGAGAAGGGAGTCTTTCGTGATCTTTTTTTAGATTTTGCTGGTGAAACAGATGAAACAAGACGATCACAACTTAAGGAGGATATTTTAGAGAAGTTAGCTAAATATAAGGACATTTTACCGACTCTGAATATAGTCCAAGAGTCAAAAGTTTCATCTAAGACACTAGAAGAAGCTCCGAATCAAACAAATTCAAACACTGGTTCTTTTAGAAGAGTTCCTACTTTTAATATCCCAACTTTCAGAGAGGAATTTGTTGCTGAACCAGAAAAAAAAATTGAAATAGAAACTAAAGCAGAAGAAAATATTTCTCTTCCAGAAAGTCCACTAGCGATTGCAGAAGTAGAAAAACCGACTGTTAAACCTGAAACAGAAATTAAAGAGCCGCTAGTAGTGGATAAACCAGAAGAAGAGGTTATCGAAGTAAAAGAAGAAAGCAAAATAGAGATTCCTCAAGAATTACCACAGGAAGAAATTAAAGTAGAAGAAACCAGATCTGTTTCTGGTGATTTACGCACAAGAATTGATGAAATAAAACGTGACATAAATGGTCGTGTTGGTAATCCAATAAACTTAATCAGCACAAACGAACTAATTGGTCGCGAGTACATGTCTGCACTTCTTGATGCAATGAAGATACTAAACAGCGGTGGTAGTCAAAACGAAGCTCTTAATCGTTTGGAAAATGCTTATAAGTCAGCATTGACTATAGTTGATCAAGTATCAACAAAAAAAAATCTCCCTAAGAAAGAAGTTACCGAAAGACAAGAAATAATAGCTGAACCAGAGACAACAAAAGAAATTGAAAATGTAACCTGGGAGAATTCTAACGAACTTGAGTCTGAAGATGTAAAGACTCCAGTAGTTGAACCAGAGGAAATTAACGAACCAGAAATTACATCCATACCTGAAGAGGTAGAGCAGGTTAGAGAAGAAGTTAAACCAGAAATTGCAAAACCTAGAGTTACTTCTGGTCTATATCATAAACCAATTGATGAGATTGATTTACTTGATCAAGCAGAAAATAAAAAAGCGAAACCAGTATTGTCTAGCTTGCTAAAAAGAAAATCTGACGAAGAGACAGAGAATGCCCCCGCAACTCCACAGACGACAGCAGAATCTTCTGTGCGTCATTTGAATATCGGTACACAAAACCAAGACGAAAAATCAGATGATAGGGCATCACTAAAATCTCTCAAGGATTCCACGACTTTGCCAGAAAAAATGTCTAAGCTTCGTGAGGAAGTTGCCAAAAGAGAAGCAGAATCAAAAAAGCCAATCACTGATTTAAATTCTCCAGAGGTTCAGTCTGGATTAGAGAAGCTTCTATCAGAATGGACACTGTTTAAATCAAGCGGTTTTCTTGGGATGGGTCCAAAGGGAATAGAGCACCCACTTTATAAACAACTTTCTACTATGCCAATGGCAGCTGTGATCGCTGGCAGATTTGAAGGTGCTACTCCTCAAATTAAACAAAGTTTGACCGATTACATGAATGGTTGGCGCTATGAACAAGGAATAATTCATGAGTTAGGTGAAAGTTTTGAACATTACTTACGTAGAGTAATTAAACAAGTTTTGACCAGACAAAGGATGTTACCTTTATCGTGATAAAATAAGGGAATGACAACCCACGCCCAATTGCTGATAGCAAAATCTATTTTAGATTCAGAATTAGTTGAAGAATTAAAAACAGAAAGTCTCGATACAGTTCATTTTATCCGAGACAGATTTAGTATTGATGATTCTAGACAACTCATCGCCCAAAGCTCTGGTCGCGGATGGGATGGGAAAAGAAATTTTATTATATTTACACAAAATATAAATACCGAGGCCCAAAACTCTTTGTTAAAACTTTTGGAAGAACCGCCTGCTGGTGCAGTTTATTATTTAGTAATTCCAAATATTTCTTTTTTGTTACCAACACTAAAATCCCGTTTGGTTTTAGTTTCTAATAAAAGCGATAGAGAAATAGGTGAGTTGGCGAGTAGTTTCATTAAAATGTCTATCGCCGAAAGATTAGATCTAATAGCAGATTTGGCTAAGAAAAGTCCAGAATCACTTAGTGAAATAATTATTGATGTTAGCAAATCTGATATCAAAAATGAGGAATTAAAAAAATCTTTACTAACTGCAGTTAAATACATAAATAACAAAGGTGCTTCAAAAAAAATGTTAGCAGAAGAAGTTGCCTTATCTCTACCTTAGATAGCATTTTGTGATATTATCGAAAATAAGAAAATAAATATTTTATGGAAGAATTTCAAAAGAAACTAGATGGAGCCCAGGAGTGGCTTCGCGGCGAATATGTAACAATCAGAACTGGACAAGCAAATCCAGGACTACTTGATGGTGTAAAAGTTGAGAGCTACGGTGCAAAAATGCCTATTAATCAAGTTGGCTCCGTCGGCATTGAAGATGCACGTACTTTACGTATTTCACCCTGGGACTCAAATGCAATCCATTCTATCGAAAAAGCTTTGATTGATGCTGATCTTGGTGTTGGTGTTGTGGCTGATTCACAAGGTTTACGTGTTAGTTTTCCAGAATTAACTAGCGAAAGACGCGAACAACTACTAAAATTGGCTAAACAAAAAATGGAAGATGCGCGCGTACGTGTTCGTAGTGCTCGTGACGAAAAGATGAAAGAAATTGACTCTCGTAATAAAGCCAAGGAAATTGGTGACGACGAAGCTCATCGTGAAAAAGAAAAGGTGCAAAAACAAATTGATGAAATGAACAAGAAACTAGAATCTTTATACGACCAAAAAGAGAAAGAAATAACCATCTAATACTAATATGAGTGTAGTTATATTTTTAGCAGTATTAGTTTTTCTAATACTTGTTCATGAATTTGGACATTTCATTGCAGCTAAATGGGCGAAGATGCGTGTGGACGAATTTGCCATTGGTTTTCCACCAAGGTTATTTGCTTGGAAAAAAGGAGAAACAGAGTACTCAATCAACCTTCTACCAATTGGAGGTTATGTAAAAATATTTGGTGAAAATGGTGAAGATGAAGTGAGCTACCAAGATAAAGCGCGCGCCTTTGGTGCACGTCCACGCATCCAGCAAGCAATTGTTCTCATTGCTGGAGTTGCCATGAATATTTTGACAGCTTGGATAATATTTTTTGCAATTGCTTTAATGGGTACACCAACTGCAGTAGAAGAAAGTATTGCAACAGATAAGGCTGAACTTACAGTCGTTTCGGTTTTACCAAACTCTCCAGCATCTGAAGCAGAAATTCCACTAGGCTCAGTTATTACATCTATCGAGACAGCTGGAGCAACACCTGTCTTACTTACTCCTAGTAATCTATCAAATGCTATCAATGAAAATCCTGAAGGTGTAAGCATTAGCTATACCCACAAAGGAGAAGGATTTGAGACGCAGCTAATTTCAAGAGAGGGAGTTATTTTAGAAGAACCTGAAAGAAAAATTGTTGGACTTTCTACTGTTTTAGTTGAAACAAAACAACAAAATCCATTTGAAGCAATCACAAGTTCAGCCCAATTAACTGGAAAATATCTTTACGCAATCACGATTGGCATTCTGACTTTCTTTGGTTCATTCTTTACAATGAGCGCCGATCTTTCCCAAGTTGCTGGTCCTATTGGAATAGCTGGCATGGTCGGTGAGGCTGCAGAAGTTGGAATTGTTTCTCTTCTGATATTCGTGGCTTTCATCTCTCTTAACCTGGCAGTAATAAACTTACTACCAATCCCAGCCCTTGATGGTGGACGTTTAGTTTTTGTCGCTATTGAAGCAATCATTCGCCGTCCAATTAATCCAGAATGGGTTGGTAGAATTAACTTAATCGGATTCTTGTTATTACTTCTTTTGATGGTCGTTGTAACTTACAGTGACATCGCCAAATTATTCTAGTATTGCTAACTAAAGATTAATTTGTTTATATTGGCGCAGACTTGATCCCTAAAGGAGAAAGAAAATGTTGTTAACCTTCATTTCTTTTGTAACTCATCCAACATTTGGATTTATGGTTCTTTTATCCTTAGTACTTGGCGGATTTCTAAATATCAAATATCTGGAAACAAAAAAAAATCGTTACAGTACCATATCGTCATTCTTGCTTGGCTCTGTAATGATGCTTTCTGGAATCATATTTGTGTCAATTGTTGTCCAAATATAAATAAACCCCGCCAAAAGCGGGGTTTTCTTTTTGTCTTTTACAGGTAATATAATAAAGATTCAAGAAAACGATATTTATCATAGCTTTTATTCCCATGAGACAATCACAACTTTTTACAAAAACGCGCAAAGAAGCACCAAGTGATGAAGCAGCTAAAAATGCCCAGCTGTTAATCCGAGCTGGATTTATTGCTAAAGAAATGGCTGGTGTGTACTCATACTTACCTCTTGGTCTACGTGTTGTAGAAAAAATAAAAGAAATTGTTCGAGTAGAAATGAACGCAATCGATAGCCAGGAACTAATAATGACTTCATTGCAAAAAAAGGAACTCTGGGAAAGTACCGGAAGATGGGATGATGAAACTGTCGATGTATGGTTTAAGTCTGAACTTAAAGCTGGTGGGGAAGTTGGTTTTGGTTGGAGCCATGAAGAACCAATTGGTGAAATGATGAAGAATTACATTTCCAGCTACAAGGATTTACCAATCTCTGTTTACCAATTCCAAACAAAACTCCGTAATGAACTTCGCGCCAAGAGCGGTGTGATGCGTGGACGCGAGTTTGTAATGAAGGATATGTATTCTTTTGCAGCTGATGAAGAAACTCACCTTAAATACTACGAGTCTTCAAAGCCGGCTTACATGCGTGTTTTTAATCGCATCGGTATAGGAGAAGATACTTTCATAACTTTTGCAGCTGGTGGAGCGTTTACTAAGTTCAGTCATGAATTCCAAACTATTTGTGAAGCAGGAGAAGATATTGCGTATATAAATAAAGAAAAGGGAATTGCCATTAATGAAGAAGTTCTAAATGACGAAACCCTAGAAAATCTTGGTGTTAAGAAGGAAGAATTAACAAAATACAAAACTGCTGAAATTGGAAACATCTTTAATTTTGGGCAGCAGAAAGCTGAAGACTTGAACTTAATGGTTAAGAACCAAGAAGGCGTAGATATTCCAGTCTGGATGGGTTCTTATGGAATTGGAATCACCCGTTTAGTTGGAGTAGTGGTAGAAAAATTCTCTGACGATAAGGGAATTGTTTGGCCAGAAAGTATTGCGCCGTTTAAAGTTCACCTAGTTGCTTTAAACACAGACGATGCCGAAATAAAAGATTTTGCTGATGGAATCTATCTATCTTTGAAAGAGAACGGTGTCGAAGTGCTTTACGATGATCGAGATGCTAGAGCAGGAGAGAAATTTGCTGATAGTGATTTAATTGGGATTCCTTATCGTGTTGTTGTGAGTCGAAAGACAAAAGAAGAAGGTAAATTTGAGGTAGTAACTAGAGCAACAGGCGAAGTAAGATCTCTTTCAGAAGAAGAATTATACGCAGATTTTGATAACAATCCTGAGACTTAGAGTTTAGGGAATTGGTTTTAAAAGGGCACAGGCTTTGCCTGCGCCCTTTTAAAACCAAAAACCCACCCATTCCCACCAGTTTTGCTTTGACCTCTTAACATAGTATTATTGTCACGACATGGGAATTCCTGACTTATTCAAAAATGTAATATCCAATTTCTCTACTGATATTGGTATTGACTTAGGTACCGCAAGTACAATCGTTTATGTTAAAGGCAAAGGTATTGTTATAAACGAACCAACAATTGTTGCTATTAATAAAAAAACTGGCCAACTCGTAGCAATTGGTGAAGCTGCCAAATCAATGCATGGTAGAACTCCTGTTCATATTGAAGTTGTTCGTCCATTGGTGGAAGGAGTTATTTCTGACTTTGAAGTAACAGAAGAGATGCTTACTTATCTAATCAGTAAAGTGCGCGAGACCACCAAACCAATTTTTGCTCCAAGAGTTCTAATAGGTGTACCTTGTGGAATTACCAACGTAGAAATGCGCGCTGCTCGTGATGCTGCTAAAAACGCTGGTGCACGTGAAGTACTTCTCATTGAAGAACCAATGGCCGCGGCTATTGGAGCAAAGCTGCCAATCATAAAATCTATTGGAAGTATGATAATAGATATTGGTGGAGGAACTGCTAACATCGCTGTTATTTCCTATGGCGGTATGGTTACCTCTAAAAACTTAAAAATTGCTGGTGACCATCTAAACGATGCAATAGTTTCTTATATTCGAGATCAGTTCAAAGTATTAGTTGGAGAAAGAACTGCTGAAGAAGCAAAAATTAAACTGGCGGCAGTAGAAGGTGAGAGTGAGGAAAAAGAACTCATTGTTCGTGGTCGGGATGTTGTAACTGGATTACCAAAAGAAGTAGTTATTACTGATAGTGATATTAGAGAAGCAATTAATCCTTCAGTAGACTCTGTTGTAGAGGCAGTACGTTCTGTACTAGAAAAAACTCCACCAGAAGTTCTTTCTGACATTATGCAAAAGGGAATTTATCTTTCTGGCGGAGGTGCACTAATTCCTGGGTTTGCAGAATTACTTGAATCAATTATCCGTGTACCAGTGATTGTCGTCGCTGACCCTCTTCGTGCTGTCGTACGAGGAATTGGCACAACACTAGAAAACCTTCCTCAATATGAAGGACTTTTAATCGATCAAAACGATGAGCTCACACCAAACCTCAAACACTAAAACCAAACTCATTGTCGCAGTAATTGTATTTGTGATTGCTATTTTGTTTTGGCGTTTTTTTCCGACTCCAATCCAAGATCTTAGCGAAAAATTCTTTAGTCCAATATTAAAGACTGAAACTTATCTTTATTCAAAAACAAACTCTCCAGAAGAATCACAAAATCTTTCTCTCAAAGAAGAGGTAGATTATTTACGTTCAGAGAATGAATCTCTTCGCTTACAAATCGGACAATCAAATAAAGATAAGATATTGGCTGGTGTTATTGGTCGACCAACCGCTTTACCCTATGACGTGTTAGTTATCGACCAAGGCGAAGAAGACGGAGTAATACAAAACGCTCCGGTTTTTGCTGAAGAAAATAGAGTAATTGGTTTTATTGCTGCAGTTTACAAAAATAGCGCTATTGTAAATCTAGTCACCACACCGAATTTCACTTCAACTGTTTTTATTTACGGCCCTAATATTTACACAACTGCCAACGGAATGGGCGGAGGTGTAATGCGTATTCATGTTCCTCAGGGAATCAACCTTAATGTCGGAAATATAGTTGTAGTTCCTTCATTGTCAGCTGGTATTTATGGATCAATCACTGCAATTGATTCGATCCCTTCCAAACCAGAACAATATGGTTACGTAACAATCGACACTCCAATAAACTCACTTCGTTATGTAAGTGTTGGAAAAAATCCAGTTACTAATATTAGTTTTGAAGAAGCCAGAATAGTTGTAGAGCAAGCAAAACGAGACATTCTTAATATAGATGTTCCTGAAGGAGTTTTGGTTGATATTGATACAGAAATTGCTAGTTCAACAGAAGAGGGAGTCGTTTCTACCTCCACAGCAACATCAACCGAGGAATCAGAGGTAACTAATGAAGAATAAAATGATTACCAGGATTCTCTCTCTCGCTTTTTTAATAATCTTAAGTATTTTCATCACACCTCTTGTTTCTTTGCCTTTTGCTATTTGGTATTCATATCGTTGGTTAGGAATTGAACTAATAGTTGTTGGAGTTTTTTTTGATATTTATTTTGGTCCAACCAGTGTTGCTCCAACCTATACAATAGCTGCTTTTTCTATCATAATTTTGGTACAAACTGCCAAAAACTTTTTAATGCTAAAATAGGGTAATGCTTCCTATTTGGCCGAAAAAACCAAAAGACAATCTAGAATTTGATGAGATCTTTATGGATTCTTCAAACCTTCCTTCTTTTAATAAAGGACGTATGGAAGGTCGTTTGGAATTACCGATTTCGAGGAGAAGTATTTTTTTGGTAGGAGGATGTTTTGCTCTTATTGCAATAATATTTTTCTTCAAACTTTTTAATCTCCAAGTTACTGATGGCGCCAACTATCGCGAGCGAAGTGATAACAATAGAATTGATCAAGGTATCGTAATTGCTGAACGTGGAGTTATTTATGATAGAAACGGAGAAATGCTCGCATGGAATAGTGCTGACTACAATGACGAGCGCGGTTTTTCTCTTAGAGCATACACCGACAGGTCTGGTCTTGGACAACTTCTCGGTTATGTAAGTTATCCTCAAAAAGATAAAAACGGGTTCTATTATCGTACCGACTACATAGGCAGGACTGGGCTAGAGAGTGCCTACGAACATATACTGCATGGTAGAAATGGCAAACAAATTATTGAAGTAAACGTATCGGGAAATATTATTTCCTCACTTACATATGACCAAAGTCGAGCCGGGGAATCCCTTGAAACTTCTGTTGATGCTGAACTATCTGAATCAATGTATAACATAATCAATGAAGCTGTTGAAAAAGCTGGTTTCCGAAGTGGAGCTGGTGCAATTATGGACGTAGAGACTGGCGAAATTATTGCCATGACAAGCTTCCCATCATTTGACCCTGAAGTAATGGCAAATGGTAGTGATAGTGAATTAATTGATAGTTACAACAATGACACCCGTTTTCCTTTCCTAAATAAACTAATTGGTGGAGTTTACACACCAGGTTCCATTGTAAAACCATTCATAGCATATGCTGCTCTAAAAGAAGGAGTTATTAGTCCACAGAGGGAGATAACTTCTAACGGACAACTAATAATCCCTAATCCATACAACCCGAGTCAACCAACTAGATTTGGAGACTGGCGTGCTCACGGCGCAACTGATGCAAAAACTGCTATTGCATATTCTTCTGATGTTTATTTCTACATAATTGGCGGTGGTCTTCCAGCAATCGCTGCACCACAAGCTGGAGTAAGTAGCGAATTTACCGGACTTGGTATCGCTCGAATTGATAGATATATGGAACTTTTTGGCTTAGGAGAATTAACTGGAATAAACTTCCCAGGAGAACAAGCTGGATTAATTCCGACCCCAGAATGGAAAGTAGAAACTTTTGATGAAGAATGGCGACTAGGAAATACTTACCATACCTCAATTGGTCAGTTTGGATTTTTAACAACTCCATTACAAATGATGCGTGCTTATGCAATTTTGGCCAATGGTGGAAAAGTTATAAAGCCAACTTTCATAAAAGATAAAGAACCTGATTATTATGAGATAGATTTAGATGAAGGTTACTTAAGAGTGGTTCAAGAAGGAATGAGAATGGCAGTAAACAAAGATGGAGGAACAGTACGAGGACTTGATTTGCCTTATGTAGAAATTGCCGGAAAATCTGGAACAGCTGAATTAGGTAACGATAATGCTCACGTAAACTCTTGGGTAGCTGGCTACTGGCCTTATAAAGAACCTAAATATTCTTTCATTTTACTAATGGAGAGAGCACCGAGAGACAACTCACTCGGTGCAGGATGGGTAATGAGAGAAGTGTTTGAATGGATGAATGAACATCGTCCAAATTATCTAAATCCTGAAGCTTAACCAAAGTTTTTGACTTTGACTGTAATACACGTATAATTGGCAAAAATTATATTGTACTTATTATGAATGATACTCGAGCATATCTAACACCTGAGAAGTTTGAAGAACTCAAGAAGGAATTAGAACATCTAAAGACCGTCCGTCGTAGAGAAGTAGCAGAGGCTCTAGAATATGCCCGTTCACTAGGAGACTTGTCAGAAAATGCTGAATACCAAGAAGCTCGCGATATGCAAGCTACTATCGAGGAGCGCATCACTCATCTTGAACAAGTTATCAAAGAAGCCAAGATTGTTGCTCACGACAAAAAGGGCGACATCGTAGGTCTTGGTAGTGCTGTAACAATTCAGAAAAAGGGAAGCAAGGAAGAACGTACTTACACAATAGTTGGAACAGAAGAGGCTAATATTCATGAACATAAGCTTTCTTACCTCTCTCCACTAGGAGAAGCTCTGATGGGCAAAGGGAAGGGTGACGACTTTAGTTTCGACACACCAGCTGGAAATCAGGCTTACAAAGTTATTAAAGTTCAGTAATTCTAAACTTTTAAATTAAGGCGCGGGCTTCGCCCGCGCCTTAATCTGTATCCCTAAACATTTACTTTTTTTCAATTCCATTTTAAATTTAATCTATATGTCATCACTGGAAGAAATAAGACAAGATAGAATTAAAAAGCGTGAGCTACTTCGATCAGCCGGAATGAATCCGTATGCAGCGGAAACAAAACGTACTCACGATCTTAAAACTGCTCTAGATAATTTTGATGATCTATCAGAAGAGGAGACTGAGATTATATTGGCCGGTAGAGTATTCTCAATTCGTCGACATGGCGGATCAGCCTTTGCTGACATCGACGACGGAAGTAATCGTATTCAACTTTTCTTTTCTCGCGACAATATCGGGAAGATGTTGTTTGATCTTTTAAATGACACTATTGATCCAGGAGACTTCATTGAAGCAACTGGAACTCTTTTCTATACCAAACGTGGTACTCAGGCATTATCAGTAAGTGGCTGGCGAGTACTAACCAAAGCTCTACAAGCAATTCCTAGCGAACACTTTGGCATCAAAGATGAAGACGAGCGTTACCGCAAACGATATCTAGATATCCTACTAAATCCAGAACTTAGAGACATCTTCGAAAAGAAAAATAAATTCTGGGACACAACTAGGAACTTTATGAAGAAGCATGGTTTTGCTGAAGTTGAAACTCCTACTTTAGAGATTACTACTGGTGGAGCAGAAGCTCGTCCATTCAAAACTCATCACAATGATTTTGATATTGATGTATTCCTTCGTATCTCAATCGGAGAACTTTGGCAAAAAAGATTGATGGCAGCTGGTTATCCAAAAACCTTTGAAATCGGTAGAGCATACCGCAACGAAGGCACCAGTCCTGAGCACCTACAAGAGTTTACTAACCTGGAATTGTATTGGGCTTATGCCAACTACAAAGACGGTATGAATCTGGTAAAAGAACTCTACCGTGAAATTGCTACTTCGGTTTTTGATACCACAAAATTCACCACTCGTGGACACAGTTTTGATCTAGCAGATGAGTGGGATGAAATCGACTACGTTGATGAGATCAAGAAACAAACTGGTATTGATGTTCTAAAAGCTTCAAAAGCTGAGATGGAAGCAAAGCTTCAAGAACTAGGAGTAAAATACGATGGTGAAAACAAAGAACGACTAACTGACACTCTTTGGAAATACTGCCGTAAGAAAATCAGTGGCCCAGCATTTGTTATCAACCATCCACTATTGATTGCACCCCTAGCAAAGAAAATCGAAGGTAGGGACGTGGTAGAGCGTTTTCAACCATTACTTGCTGGTAGTGAAATTGGTAATGGCTACAGTGAGCTAAATGACCCTGAAGATCAAGCTAATCGTTTTGCTGAACAACAAAGACTTCTAGAATCTGGCGATGACGAAGCAATGATGCCTGATCATGAGTTTGTGGAGATGCTTGAATACGGCATGCCACCAACTTGTGGATTTGGTTTTGGTGAAAGATTATTTGCTTTCTTAATAGACAAACCATTGCGTGAAGTTCAAACCTTCCCATTAATGAAACCGAAGCATAAATAAAAGAAAGCCTGGAATCAAAGATTCCAGGCTTTTTATTATTGCATTCAACGAACGCAATAATAGTAACCGTTCTGGTAAGCCAGGCGGTAAGGGCAATAGTCGCCGGACAAGATTCGTTCACCACTGCCCGAGAGACGGGAAGGGGTGTGGGGCTTGGCCTGACGCTGATTGTAGTAGTTGTCCGACGGCGAATGGTTGCTGTACTCGTAATAGTCATACGAGGGGCGTGCCACACGTGGCGTCGAATTCAACTGAACGGAAAATCCACCGTTGTTGAAGCCAAACCAGATTGAACTGTTGTTCTGTCCACGATTGCCGTATTCACCAGCTGAAGCCGGCACAATGATGGCGAGTGAAACAAGGACAGCGACTACAAAACGTGAAATAACTTTGAACATTTCATCTCTCCTTTAGAGAATGAAGTTAAACCTTTACTCTTTTTATTATAGCATATTTAGATGTAAATGTCAAAGTAAATTATTAAATTTTAGTACTTGTCCACAATAAAGCACCTTTTTAGTACTTGTGTGGGTCAAAGTGGTGTATAGTAGTGGTGTGGTGGGAAATAGTGGGTTATAATTCTGGAAACAGAGTCATAACTCGGTTTTTAGTACTCTTATGTTAATCGGTGAATACATCCACAGCTTAGACACCAAGAAAAGGCTCTCACTGCCTTCTAAATGGCGTGCAAAGCTAGGAAAAGAACTGGTTGTAACAAAAGGTCTAGATAACTGTCTATTCGTTTATCCGCTCGAAGCTTGGCAAAAGATTACCGACAAGATTTCATCTTTGCCATTCGGGGCAGCGGATACTAGGGACTTCAATCGCTTCTTCTTATCAGGAGCTGTTGAAGTGGAGGTTGATAAAAACGGAAGAATTCTTGTTCCGGATTTCCTAAAAGACTTTGCCAAACTAAATAGCAAAGTTGTACTCGCTGGTATTCATGACCGCATCGAAATCTGGGATGAAGAAAAGTGGAATGACTATAAAAAGAAGATTGAAGAACAAGCTGACAGTTTGGCAGAAAAGTTAGGTTCCATTGGTGTGCTATGAGTCTTGGTCCAAAACATATTCCCGTATTACTCGAAGATTCAGTATCTGTACTGGCAATTAAGCCAGACAGTATTGTTGTGGACTGCACCTTAGGTGGTGGCGGTCACGGTAGAGAAATAATTAAACTACTTGGAAGAGGAGGGAAGTATGTTGGCATAGATGCTGATAGAGTAGCTATCGAAAAAGCTTCTGACTTAAAAGAAAATACTGACGCTGAAATTCACTTGGTAAACGATAATTTTTCTAACCTAAAAAATATTGTTTCTGACCTAGAAATAAAACCAACTGCTATTCTGGCAGACCTAGGTTGGCGTACAGACCAATTTGAAGACGGTGGCAAAGGTTTTTCTTTTATGAAAGATGAACCTCTACTCATGACCTTTGGCGATCCAGAAACACGATTATTTACCGCTGAAGAAATCGTCAATGATTGGGAAGAAAATTCTATCGCCGATATCATTTATGGATACGGTGAAGAACGCCAAGCGCGTCGTATAGCCAAGTTTATTGTAGAAGCTAGAAAAAAGGGAAGAATAAAAACTTCCAAACAATTAGCAGACATAGTAACCGAAGCTGTCCCAGCTTTTTATCGCCGACTAAAAATCCATCCGGCAACCAAAACTTTTCAAGCAATCAGAATCACCGTCAATGACGAGCTTGGTGTTTTAAAAACACTACTCAGTGACGGATTTGAATCTCTAGATTCTGGCGGCCGACTAGCAATAATATCCTTCCACAGCTTGGAAGATAGGATAGTTAAGCAATTCTTCAATCAATTGATACAAGATGACAAAGCCCTCAAACTTATCAAGAAGCCAATTGTAGCTGGAGAAGCAGAAAGAGATGAAAACCCACGCTCAAGAAGCGCAAAACTAAGAGTTATAGAAAAATTATGAACAACTTTGCACTAGTAAGCACAATGCAATACAGATTCGAGCAACTAATATTGGCAATTGCCTTTGTTGCCTTCTCTGCTTTATGCGTTTTGTATATGTATTTTTTATCTACTAGTGTGGTTCATGTAGTAATCAGTAAGGAAGCTGAAACAAATATTCATAAAGTTAATTCCGATATAGCTGCCTTAGAGGCCGAGTATATGGAAATTCAAAACTCTCTTTCTCGTGAAGTTGTAGAACAAAGTGGCTACATTTCTGCTAGTAAAAAAATCTTCATTGATCGTTCAAACACAAGTCTATTTACTCAAAGATAATTAAGGTTGGCCGCAACAGAAATGAGTTCCAGAAACCAATCAGTCAAACGAATCAGAATTATTACTGGCATTGTTATGGCGGTTGGTTTGGTTTTGGTCGGTCGTCTGTATTACCTTCAGATAATTAGTCACGATTCTTATATAGCTCGTGGTGAAAATCAATATATACATACAGTAAGGGATTTATACGACCGCGGGACAGTTTATTTCACTACTCGTGATGGAGAAAAGGTGAGTGCTGCTACTGTACAGAGTGGATATGTTTTAGCTATAGATCCAAGCAGGATTGAAAATCCTGAAGAGTTATATAAATCTCTTTCTCCATACCTACTAATTGAACGTGACATATTTTTATATCGAGCAAAGTTACCAAACCGTATTTACGTAGAAATCAGATCTGAACTCACTGAAGAAGAAGCCATGACTATTAAGGCTATGGACTTGCGTGGCGTACAACTAAACCGCCAAAGATGGCGTTATTATCCAGCTGGTTCATTAGCAGCCAGAACTGTTGGTTTTGTTGGCTTTGCTGGAAAAGAAGAAGGTGAACAACCTGTTGGAAGATACGGTTTGGAGCGCTTCCATGAAGAAACTTTAAGTCGTGACAGTAACCGACTTTCAGTAAACTTTTTTGCTGAACTTTTTACTAATCTTGGTCAAAATGTTCTCGAAGAGAATACTCACAAAAAAGGTGATGTTGTTACTACCATTGAGCCAACAGTATCTCGTTTACTTCAAAATGAATTACTTGAGATTCAAGACAAATGGGGAAGTCGCTTAACTGGTGGAATTATTATCAATCCAAAAACTGGTGCGATTTATGCAATTGATGCTGTACCGACTTTTGATCCCAACAACCGTACAGGCAGTCCGATAGATCACTTCAGCAATCCGCTTGTGGAAGAACGGTATGAGCTAGGAAGTATTATAAAAGCACTTACTGTTGCAGCTGGTTTAGATAGTGGCAGAATTTCTCCATCCACAACCTACAACGATACAGGTTCACTCAAGATGGATACTTGGACTATTAGCAACTACGACAAGATGGGTCGTGGAGTAGTTGATATGCAAGTTGTTCTCAGTAAATCTCTCAACACTGGTGTGGCCTTTATTGTAAAAACAATGGGGAAAAATTTGTTTAGAGATTATTTCTTAAAGCTAGGATTAGGTGATGTTACTGGCATTGATTTGCCGGGTGAAATTAAAGGTGATGTAGAGAACTTAAACTCACCACGAGATATTGAATACGCTACCGCTTCTTACGGACAAGGTATTGCTACAACTCCAATTGCTGCAGTAAAAGCTCTTTCAGCTTTAGGTAATGGTGGAGTGTTAATTTCACCACATATAGTAAGTGCAATTGAATATGAAGATGGTACAAAAAAAGTTCTTACACCAAAAGTAGGTGAGCGAGTTTGGAGTGAAAAAACTAGCGAAGATGTCTCAAGAATGCTTACCAGGGTAGTGGACGAAGCGCTAAAAAATGGTGAAGTAAAACTAAAAGATCACACAATTGCTGCCAAGACAGGGACCGCTCAAATGACCAGACCTGAGGGTGGATACTACGATGACCGTTATTTACACTCGTTTTTTGGCTATTTCCCATCTTATGATCCGGAATTTCTTGTATTTTTGTACACCGAAGATCCTAAAGGTGTAACTTACGCTTCAGAGACTTTGACTGATTCCTTTATGGACATCGCGAAATTCTTGATAAACTATTACAGTATTCCTCCTGATAGATAAACTTATGAAAACATTTTTTAAATCTGTAGTAGTAAATATTTTGACCGCTGAGGCAAAATATTTACTTAAACGTACTCAACCAAAAATAATTGCTATCACAGGTAGTGTCGGAAAAACCACAACCAAAGATGCGGTTTTTCATGCCATCAAAGATTCTGTTAGTGCACGTAAAAGTGAGAAGAGCTACAACTCCGACATTGGTGTCGCTTTAACAATTCTTGGCTTAGATAATGCGTGGCAAAATCCAATTCTTTGGCTCAAAAATATTATTGAAGGATTGTTCTTGGTTTTGTTCCCAGGGAAATATCCTGAGGTATTAGTTTTGGAAATGGGAGTAGACAGACCAGGAGATATGGCAAGATTAACTTCTTGGATAAAGCCTGACGCAGTTATTTTGACCCGTCTACCTGATGTACCAGTACATGTAGAGTACTTCGCTTCACCAGATGATGTAATCAAAGAAAAAGTTACCTTGGTTGAAGCTTTAGCTACTGAAGGAGTTTTTATCTATAACAACGATGACGAAAAAGTTTGCCAAGTTGCTGGTACAGTAAGACAAAAGTCTTACTCTTTCAGTCGTTATTCTTCTGCCGATTTTATGGCGACAGCTGACAAAATTGTTTATGCAAATGGAATCCCAACAGGAACCAGCTTCACAATCACACACAATGAGGACTCAGCCGATTTTTATCTTGAAGGTGTAGTAGGTGTTGGTCATATCTACAACTTTGCTGCTGCTTGCGCAGTAGCGCACTTACTGGAAATCCCATTATCTAAAGTGGCAGAAAAATTAACCGACTTCACACCAGCTCCTGGCCGAATGAGAGTTATCGAGGGAATAAAAAATACCGTCATAATTGATGACACCTACAACTCTTCACCAACAGCTCTCGATAGAGCCCTATCAACTATGCACGAAATGACCGGATTCCAACGCAAGATTGCCGTAATCGGTGACATGTTGGAACTAGGAAGATTTTCTGTAAAAGAACATGAGGAAGCTGGTGAACAAGTGGCAGAATGTGCTGATATCTTGGTAACTGTAGGAGTTCGTTCACAAAGAGTTGCAGATGGTGCTCTAAAGGCAGGAATGAGCGAAAAGAATATCATTCAATACGACGAATCTGAGCGTGCAGGCAGGGAATTGCAAAACTTTATTCAACCAGGAGACCTCCTCCTAATCAAAGGTTCTCAAGGAATGCGCATGGAAAAGATAGTTTTGGACATAATGCGTGAGCCAGAAAATGCTGAAAAGCTACTAGTTAGACAAAGTCGCGCTTGGCAAGATATTTAAAGGAAGCCCCGCAGCGTAGCGAGGACCGGTTTCCTGAGAATATATTTTAAGAGAAAATACCTTATAGCAGACATTGACTTTTTCATATTTCGGTGTACTTTACCTTTATATGAAAAAGAGTTTTATTGCTATATTTTTCGTTGTTTTTGCAGCTACTTTAGTAGCTGTGCCAACGGATAATGTGAGTGCACAAACAAATTATTACTATGTTCCAAGTAGCTTCAATACCTACCAGAGCAACACAACTGTAATGAGCAATGCTCAATTGGAATCATATTTGAGACAACTGATTATTCAACTTCAGGCTCAAATTAATGACCAAAGAAGAAATTCAAATTACTACCAATCAAATTACGATTACAACTACAATACAAAATACAATCAGGTTGTAGGTGAACCAAGAAGTGGTAGAAACAGTAGAAACAACGATCGCTACAACGACAGAGATTACCGTGATGATGAACCGGAAGCTTTCACAAATAATGCCACCAGTATCAGTCGTAATTCTGCTCAACTACGCGGTAGAGTAGATATGAACGATTTCAGAAACGGGGAAGTATTCTTCGTTTACGGAACAGACGAATATCTTGTTGAAGAAGTAGAAGATGACTTCACAAGCTACAGCAATGTTCGTACTCGTACTGATCGTCTAGAGAAAGTGAGAATTAGCGGACAAGTTAATGGAAACAATAACTTCACAGCAACTGTAAGCAACCTGGAGAGAAATGAAGATTATTTCTTCAGCATCTGTGTTGGATTCATAAATGACAACAACAGAAATGTTATCACTTGTGGTGATGTAGAAGAATTTTCTACAAACAGATAATCTGGATTAGATTTAAAACAGGCCGGAGCTTCGCTCCGGCCTGTTTATTTTAAATCCCTATCTCTTCCCGAAACCAAGAATATTTGTTATAAATATGCCCACTGGCCCTATCGTCTATAAGGTGTCGGATGGTTGATTTCCCAAATCAACCATCCCTCTAACGACGAAATGGTCTTGTACATTTTGGCCCCATCGTCTAACGGTTAGGACGCTGCCCTCTCACGGCAGAAATCGGGATTCGATTTCCCGTGGGGTCACCAAGTAGAGTGCAAGTTCGAGCACTCGAGAAGGATCAGAACTAGCATACAAAAACAGTCTCAATTTGAGACTGTTTTACTGTCATAAAAAGGAGTTGGATTTTCCTCTTGATAATTTCAATTATGTACCCAAAAATGACGTTTTTCGAAAACGTTATTCTGTGCCACAAAAGGAGATTATGTATACGGAAATAGTTAGAAGTATATAGAAGGAGTTGTAGCAAAAACCTGAAAAATACGTATTATGGAGCTAGAGGAGCTTTTGACTCCCATCGCTAGCGAAGTTGACTACGTACAGCTTCAGCTCAAAGACCCATTAGGTTGTTGTTCCCTTCGTCGTGTATGACAAAAGGGAGAACGAGAAGAGTACGACAGCAAGAAGTCTCTAGAGAAACTAATTCGTTCGGCCCTTGTCCGATGCCAATTGGCGTTTAACCACCGATGGTGTGAGTTATCGACTGGGTGTGCTGGAAGGGTAGATTGAGAGCCTATGAGAAAGAGGAGGATTTATTGAAGCTGATAGATAAACAGAAGTGATGTATGGAATTAACAGTCAAGGAAAAGATAAAGAGCGTCGAAAAGAAAATACAATTAGTGGTAATGCTGGCTGTGTTTTTCCCAGTAGTAATTGAAGCAATATTTAGTTTTGCTGGAACTGAGCCTAAGGAGACTAGTGGGATTATTTTGCAGTCCGGCATGATTATATTTTTTGCCGTTACCAACTATTTGGTTTTTGAGTGGCAAAAATACAAATTATCTAGTCGACAGTTAGATTATTTAACCTGGATATTGGTGTCCACAATTATCTGCTTCACCTATGTTGTGTTCTTTCTTGCCCTGGCTACGGATGAGAATAATCAGTGGATTGGTAGCATAAGCGCGTACTTATACCCATTCTTATTAGGTGGCTTTGCGTATTTGCCAGCGGTCAGTTTGTTAATAATAGTGATGAATTGGTTATTTATGATTTCTAGTGCAGAAACGAAATGATTCATATCAATACAAAAAGTTAAAAATGGGAACGGATTTGACTAAAAAAGAAATAACCCTTGAACTACACTATAACTTCACCAGTGATGATGTTCATGCAATAAATTTTCACGTCAGAAACACTTGTGCCTTGGCACAAGTGGAGATCATATCGTATTTGATAAAGACATTGTGTCCAGACGAGCATTTTGAGATTTTAACGTTACCTCCAGAAGAAGGTTCTTTTAAAGAGCATACAGTAGTTAAATTTTTAAATGATAATCAGGGTGTAGCTTTGGCAGTTACTACCTTGTTGGCAGCATTATTGTTTAGTAGTCAGATAAGACTGAACGACACTACATCAGACCTTAATACTTTAGGAATAGTAGAAAAATGTAAAAGTTTTAATCTCAGCGATGAACAGATACAAAAGGTAGAAGAGATATGCGATTCGTATTATCCTAAAAAACAGAAAAATATTTTTTATCAGTCTGTAATGGCAGACAGAGATATTCTTAGTATTAAACCGACAATATCTGAAGAAAAACAAAGGATATTTCAAACTGAAATAAAAAGAGATGATTTTAAGAACTATATAGAAGAAATTCCGAAAGAAAAAGAGTTTCTAAAGATTGATTTATCTGGAAATATACAATTATCACAACCATTTATCGAAAAACAACAGCAATATGGCAGGGGTGTGCCGTGGAAGGGTGTCTATTATGGCTCTGATGTCTTCGATGAAGACAATCAAATCATTATCGAAGATGGTGAAAATATATTTTTTTATATGCAAGATGATGAATATAAAAATCAAATCTTGAATCAAGAAATCTCATTTACTAGTGGAGACAATATAGGTGTAGTTTTTGACATTAGTCGCTTCTACGACTATGTAAATGGTAAATTTGGCAAACCAAGGTTGTATGTAAAGAGAGTCACATCCCATAATGATAATTTAGTTCAACACAAAAAGGATTTGGAACTAAAAAAAGAAAAAAAGAAATTCGATGAGAAGAACAAAAACCAAGGCTCGTTATTTGGTGATGTTGCAAATTAGTGTCATTTTTGTCACTTTTGAGAGATAATGGCCTATATGAAATACTTCGCATACGGTTCAAACATGCTGACAGAACGGCTCAAGGCACCAAAACGGTGTACAAGTGCGGAACCTCTCGGCAAAGCAATTGTTATGGGCTATAAGGTAATACTTATCAAAGAAAGTAAAGATGATTCAGCCAAAGCGACCTTACTAAAAACGTGCAACGAGTCTGATATTGTTTATGGAGTTCTATTTGAAATTGACGATAGTGGTGACGAAATAATAAAACTAGACAGTGCTGAAGGTAGGGGTAACGGTGGTTACATCGTAAAAGAAGATTTTACGGTAATTTTTGAGGGTAAAGTACTGAATAATGTAAGGACATACATTGCTCCAACTGAAAAATATATAAGTGGCTTACCAGTATACGATTGGTATTTGGCACTTATGGTTGCGGGAGCTAAACAACACAAATTAGATAATGCTTACATATCTGGAATGATAGAAGCATGTAGAGTAAGTGTTGATCTAGATGATAAAAGAGATACTAAAATTGAAGCGAAGCAAATTTTAAAAGCCACAGGGTTTGAGGATGTGTTTTCTGATCTAAAATATATCTCTGGAGAAGGGTCGGAGCAAATCAGTCCGACCAACTAAAATGACCTTACGAGGCAATGAAATCATTTGGTTCTATCACGAGAAGGCTCATAAATAAATCGCTATTCTGCACCGAAGCAGGGCGCGCCAGGCGCGTGGTGGCTTTGTACTTCTGTATACTCATGGGGTTTGATGTGCTTCGCTATCGCTCGCCCCACAACCAAAGAAATATCCAATTCTGTACCACTGTTGTATTATAAATCATTAGCACACAATACAATATTCTTGTATAATGATTGCACTGTGGAAATGATATGCAACAAGCACCAAAACGACTAGCGAAAAATATGAAACGTGTTCGAGAGGATAAGCGTATGTCTCAAGGCGATATATGCAGAGCGTTGAAGTGCGACAGAGCTTTCATTAGCAATCTTGAAGCTGGAAAAGGCAATCCGACACTTGCTACCATCGAACGCATTGCTATAGCGCTTGGAGTCACAAGTGACAAACTTTTGAAGTAATCAATGTATGGCTAAACTCAAAGATACACCAAAATACGACAGACCACGCGAGAAATTTCTTGGAAAAGGTAGCGATGCTCTCACCGACAGTGAACTACTCGCTATTTTACTTGGAAGTGGTATCAAAGGCACAAACGTCAAGTTACTTGCTCAAAAAATATCCAGAAAATTTGGTAATAATCTAATGGACGCAACCGTGGAAGATTTGAAACAAATTTCTGGAATAGGAGATGTCAAAGCATTGCAAATTGCTTCAATGTTTGCCCTGGCGCGACGTATGTATGACAAACATAACGGCGAAGAGGAACATATGGTGTTGTCTGCCATTGATGCTGCGATATTGGTTCCTGAACTCAAAACAGCAAAAAAGGAACACTTGGTTTGTCTTTACCTCAACGCTCGAAGTGTTTTAGTACATAAAGAAATTGTATCTATCGGCACTTTGGACAAAAGTATTATCCATCCGCGAGAAGTATTTGCTCCTGGACTTGAGAAACATGCTGCTAGTGTCATTGTTATTCACAATCACCCATCTGGTGACCCTTCACCGAGTAACGAAGACAAACAGGTTGCTGCCCGAATTATTGAAGCAGGTAAGATTATCGGTATAAACGTCATAGATTTTCTTATTATTGCTGAACAAGGTGTACATAGTATTCTTGCCGAATTACAAAAAATGGAACCGAAAGCGACTGATTATGTTGCTGAAGGTAATCAAGGGTCACTATTTGGCCTTCTTGTCGATTCACGTCATATGTATTTTCTAGGAGTCAACGATAAAGCACCAGAACCACTGACAAAAACAAAGCATAAATTCATCGACCTTTTTGCAGGTATCGGTGGTTTTCATGTTGCATTTCATAATGTCGGCGCTGAATGCGTTTTTGTTTCGGAGTGGGATGAACCAGCACGAAGTACATATAGACATAATTTTTACAAAGTTTCACCCGACGTGTTCAGAAGTGGTAATTTTGTCGGAGATATAACAAAGGTCAACGAAAAAGAAATGCCTGATTTTGACATAATCACAGGCGGATTTCCTTGTCAGCCATTCTCACAAGCAGGTTTCAAAAAAGGTTTTGCAGAAGCGCGCGGCACGTTGTTTTTTGATGTAGTTCGCATAATGAAAGAAAAGCAGCCAAAAGCGTTTTTTCTTGAAAATGTACGTGGATTATATGCTCACGATGGCGGAAAAACTTTTGAAACAATTAAACGAATTATCGAAGAAGATCTTGGGTATTCATTCCACGCGAAAATTGTAAAAGCTTCAGATTTTGGAGTTCCACAACATCGGCCGCGTTTGTTTATGGTTGGTTTTCGTGATAATACAATTCCTTTTGAATTTCCAGAACCAGTAAAAGAGTTGAAGTACACCATGTCAGATATATTTGGCGGTAAATGCGATAGAGATGTTGGTTTTACCCTTCGTGTTGGGGGTCGTGGCAGTAGTATTAATGACCGCAGAAATTGGGACGCGTATCGTGTGGACGGAAAAGTTGTGCAGATTGGACCTAAAGAAGGCTTGAAGATGCAAGGATTCCCCAAATGGTTTGAGTTTCCAGAAGAGGTATCAAGTGTTCAATCGATGAAACAGCTTGGTAACTCTGTTGCTGTCCCAGCAATTCAAGCAGTTGCGGAAAGAATAATTGAAACCCTAGAAAAATATGACAAATAAAATTACTACAACTCTCAAAGGCAATAAAGGAGAATGGTCTGAATTCTATGCCTTTATTAAAATCTTGACTGATGGAAAAGTTTTTACAGCAGATAAAAATCTAAAAATACTTGAAGATAATTTTCATATTGTTTTGAAAATTATTCGTCAGGAGGCAGTTGGAAAGAGGGAGTACGACATTTCCAAAAACGATGGACTGGTTGTTATTTCAAGTGAAAATGAGGAGATAGGTGTGGTAAATTTGGAAAAAATCAAGGGTGGCGTTGCTAAAGTTTTTGAACAGATTAAAAACTCAGAAGGAACAACATTTGAGGTTGCAAGTGCGACAGAATCAATGAACGATCTCTATTGTACCCAAATGCGTGCGTCGAGTGCCAAAAAGGCCGACTTAACAATTGTTTTACATGATAAGAAGTCTCCTGAATTTCCAGAGCTAGGTTTTAGTATCAAATCAATGCTCGGTTCGCCCGCAACTCTCCTTAATGCATCTGGAGCAACTAATTTTTTATATAGAATTGCTACTGAAGATAATAAACCCGTGGAAAGTAGCAACAACTTGTCTGTTAGAGATGCTGCAAAATTAACCTATGATGTGGGCGCAAAGCTTGAGTATATAGGAATGGATAACGACATTTTTAGGCGTAACCTTCGAAAAATTGATTCGATATTCCCCAAGATTGTCGCTCAGATGCTGAAACACTACTACATGGGAGAAGCAACTACCATCAAGGATTTGATGGATAAGATTGCCAACGATACTACCTTTATGGAGCAGATTGATTTCACTAAAGAAATGTTAGTGATGAACATAAAAAGTTTTCTATCAAGTATCGCCCTGGGAATGATGCCGAGTAAAGATTGGGATGGATACACTGAAGCGCACGGTGGTTACATTGTTGTGAAAGAAGACGGTGATATTGTCTGTTACCATCTTTATAACCGCGACAAATTTGAGGACTATCTCTTTCACAATACAAAACTAGATACACCAAGTACTATTCGTCATAGGTTTGGAAAAATCTATGAAGAAAACCGCGAACAGCGAATGAAACTAAATTTGCAGATTAGATTTTTGCGGTAAGAATGTATGAATAAATTAGCCATTAAATTTGAAAACTGTTACGGTATAAAAAAGCTTGAAGGTGAGTTTGATTTTTCAAAATGTAAAACTATCGCTATTTATGCAGCCAACGGAGTAATGAAGACCTCCTTTGCCAAAACATTCAAAGATATTTCGTCAAAAA
The DNA here is from genome assembly GCA_964601615.1 of uncultured Candidatus Saccharibacteria bacterium. Lineage (GTDB taxonomy): Bacteria > Patescibacteriota > Minisyncoccia > Phycocordibacterales > UBA918 > OLB19. The sequence continues at coordinate 49,592 of CAZRNZ010000001.1, read as the reverse complement.
GTAAACCATGCGACCAAATGGATACCTCGTTAATGCCTACCTTTGATGTGTTTCGAGAAGACGGAATACCTGTGCAGCCAGAAAATATTTGTGTCATTGAACCCTATAACGACAAAGCATTTAATTCTGAAGAGGTTCTTACACTTCTAGCAGATGAAGAAACCCGAAAAGAATATCTAACAATATACAAAGAAATTGACTCCCAAAAAAAAGCTACACTATCAGGACTTAAAAAAATAACTGGTAGTGGTAACTACGAGGCAGAAATCAATGATGCTTTTTCATATCTAAAAAAGAAAAACATATTTGAGATTTTTGAGACAACTCTGCCAGAGATTAAATCTGCAAAAGAATTTTTTGATTTTAAATACAACGATGTGTTTGATCCAAAAAATGAGGTACGGGATTTTTTGAGTGAGAACTTTCAGCTATTACAAAACTACATAGAGAAATATGAGGAACTCGTGAGTGATTCTGAGTTTTTTGGTAAAAATGCCCAAAACATCTTTGGTACCACTGAGGCAAAATCTTTAAATTCATCCCTAGAGGGAGATGAGTATTTCAACACGGGACATAAATTATTACTGAAAAAACATGGTGAAATTCAAAAGTCTGAAGATTTTTCAATAATTTTAAATGAAGAGGTTGAAAAGATATTTAATGATGAAAAATTACGCGAGTTATTTCAAGAAATTGAGAAAAAGCTAGATAAAACAAAAACATTAAGGGCCTTTAAAAAAGTTATCACTCAAAAGAAGAATCAACAGATTCTTGCAAAGTTAGTAAATTACGATGATTTTAAAAGAGAGGTATGGTTTGGGTTCTTGAAACAGATCTCACCCAGTATTGAGGTATTGGTCGATTTATACAAGAGCAAAGAAAAAGATTTAGAGGAAATAATCCAAAAGGCTAAAGATGGTCAATCAGCATGGGAAGCAGCTATTGGTGAGTTTGAAAACCGATTTGCAAATGTACCTTTTAAGATAGCAATCAATAATAAAGCAGATGCTGTTTTAAACAATCAAACACCTGCTATTGATTTTTCATTCCAAGGGAAGCCGGTCGAACGTAAGACAATGGTAGATAATATCCTAAGTCAGGGAGAGAGACGGGCTTTTTACTTACTTAATGTTATTTTTGAAATTAAATCGAGACAATTACAAAATCAAGAAACTGTTTTTATTATTGATGACATTGCTGATTCGTTTGATTATAAAAACAAATATGCAATTGTTGAATATCTAAATGACCTCAATAAAGGTAGTAATTTCTACTCAATAATCCTTACTCACAATTTTGACTTCTACAGGACAATAACTAGCAGACTAGGTCTTTCAAGAGATTGTAAGAAACACGCAATTAAAACTCTTGACGGGATAAGTCTCATCAAAGAAGTGTATCAAAATCCACCCTTTATAACTTGGATGAACTGTCTAAAAAGTGGACAGTATAAAGATAAAGATTTCACAGCTGACGATGCAAAAAAGCATATTTTGGCCTTGATTCCTTTTGTCAGAAATCTAATCGAATACAGCAGAAGATCTCTCAGCTCAACTGCTCACGGTGATGATTTCAGCACTTTAACATGTTTACTACACTCTAAAACAAACACAGGCAATATTACATTTTCTGATTTGAAACTTATCTTTAAAGAGCATATAGACAGGGATGACTTTGATGCAACTATTGCTGATACAGATATTGTCTATCAGCATTTATTGACAGTAGCATCTACGATACGAGATGAGGAGTTTAATCTGGAAAATAAAATTATTCTTGCTATAGCAATACGACAGAAAGCTGAGGAGTACATGTTGGCTAAAATTACGGATAGAAGTCGAATTTCAGTTAACCAAACGCGAGAATTATTTGAAAGATATAAAGATGATTCTGTGAGAGATGATAGTCTGAAAAATGCCCTTATTATTCTAGAAAGAGTAAATATTATGACTCCAGAGAACATTCATCTCAATTCTTTTATGTATGAACCAATACTTGATATGAGCATTGATGAGTTAAAAAAATTATATACTGATGTTTGTGGATTATTGCCATAATAAAATTGGCAAATTGTAAAACATATTACATATGACCGAATACGATCTTAAAAGACTTGATTCAAGAGAATTTGAAAACTTGTGTGCTGACATCATTGAGAAAGAGAATGGTAAACGAGTTGAACGTTTTACCGTTGGAAAAGACAGCGGTATCGATGGAAGATTTTGGGTGGGTGAAAATCAAAGTGTAATAATACAGGCGAAGCATTATCCTGACGCGACATCTGTTCGTATTATATCTGCATTAAAATTAGAAACGAACAAAGTCAAAGCCCTGAACCCTGAAAGGTATATCTTTATGACTTCTGGTAAAGTCACTCCACTAAAAAAAGCTGAGATGCTATCTATTATGAACGGCTTCATTAAAGGCGTGGAAGATATTTGGGGGTTCGATGATATACAGAGTTTTCTCTCAAAAGAAGAGAATTTTGACATTGTTAAAAAATATACACAGCTATACATATATTCAGAGATTCTTCTGAAAAAGATTTTAGGGCAGACAATTGCAAATGCGCTTACTGGCGGACTGCAAGGACAAAGTGATTTTCTACTTGAGAATATAAAGAAAAATTCTGTTCGATTTGTTTACACTGAAGATTTTGATAAAGCTGGAAAACGTTTGGATGAAAAGAATGTTGTAGTAATCACTGGAGAAGCAGGCATTGGAAAGACAACACTATCAAATATGCTTGCATTTACATATGTAAAGAATGGATATTCTTTCTATTCAATCAGGAACATCAAAGAAGCTGAAGATATTGTGTCAGCAAATCAAGAATGTAACATAGTTTTTTATTTTGATGACTTTCTTGGTGAAAATTTTATGGATATTTCCAAAGGAGATGATTCTTCCCAAATTATGTTATTTATGGACAGAGTAGCGCGATCCAAGAAACTTAAATTTATATTAAATTCTCGCACCACCATCATAAATAAGGCACGAGGAATATTCCCTTCCCTAGAGAAGGGAAATATTAAAGGTAGTGAATATGTACTACAAATCGAAAACCTAAGACCGATAGACAAAGCACGCATATTGTATAAACATATGTATTTTTCTGAATTAGACCCTGACTATGTTGATCAAATTTACCTTGAAAAAAAGTATTGGAAGATTATTAATCATAGTAATTTCAATCCAAGAATAATCGAATACATTTTAGAAAAAGAGAGGGTCGAGTTTTCTGAAATAAAAAGTAATGATTATTTTACCTACATAGAAGAAAAACTTGATAACCCGAGTGATATTTGGGAGGACTATTTCGAAAAGTTAGACAGGTGTACAAAAACCCTGGTTTTATTAGTCGCATTTAATAACGGAAAAATAAGTGAATCACACCTAAGAAATTCTTTTGATATTTTTTGTAACTACAATAAGTTTTCTTCTGATAACGAAGCTTCCTTTAGTTACGTTATTAAAGTAGCTTTAGATTCACTTCTAAGTAGGAGTAAAGTTTTTGATAAAAACGAATTTCAATACATTCTTTTTAATCCATCTCTTGGAGACTATATAGTTGAGAATTATTTTAAAAATAACGAGTCTGAGATAAATAAATTATTGTTTGCCTTGTCAAATATTGAATCCATCCAATATTTAGAATCTTTAAAAAGAAATGACTATATTACTGATTTAGAATTTAAATATTTACAGAAAAATTTATTTGAATCGTTATATAAAAGTAAACTTGCTAAGAAAGATTGGAATTGGCTTGTATGTTTAATACACTGCGATGAAAATAATCTTGCCAGTGAAAAAATAATTGAAGTTTTATCTAGTCTGACCACACTGGAAAAAGAAGAGTCACAGAGCTTAAACTTAATTGATTTCTACAAGCTTTATTACATATTATCTTTTTTTGAAACAGAATTTGTGCCAGAAAAATTTGACTTTTTATGGGCTTATCTAAATAGTAATATAGACAATCTCGACTTTGAGCATTTATTTAGATACTTTTATGATAGACAGATACAAGATAAACATATAGCAGAGCATCTTGCTCTGCTATATGAAGATCATATTCTTTATAATATAGAAGATCATTTAGATATTGATTACACTAAATATGTTGATTTTATAGCTCCAGATGACTACGAAGTTGACACATATTCCATCAATTCTGAAATTGAACAAGCGATCAACGAAAATTTTATAGATTCCGAACGCAGGTATGTATTAGACATGACATCTTTCAATGTAGCCACAATCGTAGACAGAATGAGTGATAACCATGCTGATAGAGCTTTAGAGATGATGGAAGAATCTGCAAAAGATTTTGCTGATGAAGATAGCCACAGGGACATAATTGAAGGAAGCAGGGAGGAAATAAATGAATTATTTAAAAGGGACTGACTCAACCGAAGTCACCCAGATCACACACAGAAGCTCTTGGAGATAATATCAGCAGCGGTAAAGTAGACGCCTTTTCTAAAGTGAACCGAAAAGTTAAATTACTTACATAAGTAATGGCAGAACATGCAGAGTTCTTCATCCTAGCATTAATCATCTACAAGGACTTCTAACATTAAAGAAAAATAATAGCCAGTAGGCTAGAATCAGATAAATTCTTGGAATGGAATGGGAGTGTGGCAGAATATCAATGCTTCAGGATTACCTATGACTTAGATAGTCAGATGATTTACCTAGGATGTAACGTAAACTAGAGGTTATAAATAAGCTGATTAGATTTAATCAGCTTATTATTTACTTTAATTAATCTTTCTAATTGAAGTCTTTATATCAAATCTTGGATTTACCTTTTTACCAGGATTGAAGATGTCTTTAGGATCAAAAATACTTTCTAGTTTTTCAAATAAATCTAAGGTCTTTTTAGAAAACATTAAATCTAAATACGGAGTGCGAATAATTCCGTCATTGTGTTCACCACAAATACTGCCACCGTACTTTACTGCGGTATGGAAAAACTCATCAGACATTTTCATTATCAAATCTGGAGTTTGCTTGTTGGTGAAATCAAGTAGGGGATAGAAGTGGAAATGAGCATTGCCACCATGTCCATGCACTGCCGCCTGCACATTATATTTATTCAAAAGATATTTAATATCAGAAAAAAACTTAGCAATATGTTCTGACGGAACAGTCATGTCTTCCAGAAAAGCTGCAGGTCGTTTCTTGGGGTCAAGTAATTTGGAAAGCAAAAAACTGGCATCGCGTACCTGCCAAAACATCTGCTTGTCATTTTTATTCTCTACCAACATGGCTGTCTCACCACCAACTTTTCTAAGTTCGATAAGTAAGTCTTTAGTTTCTTTACCAGATTTTTTCAGACTTTTTTTATCTAAGGTCACCAAGAGAACAAATTCTGGCAACTTTCTTTTCCAGCGGAAAAAGTAGGTTGTGTACATGGACCAAAGCATTCCTAAATATGGCAGACCAGTTATTCTAGCTCGGAAAAAACCAGGATTAGCCATTGCTGCTTTGTATGTAAGGGCATCAAAAACCTCTACGTTGATTGGATCAAATTTTACTGATTCCAATACAACTCTGCCTGCTGAAGCTAGGTCAAATACTGGCACCGCTACGAGTTCTACATCGTGAGCAATTGGTTCAGCTCGCATAGTGACTTTTGTAATAATACCAATCGTGCCCTGACTGCCAGAAAAAATTCTGGTCAAATCAAACTTGCCTTTGCCAGCCATGAAATCATCAACTGAAACATCTAATGCGTCCCACAAAGAATAACCCGCAGTATTCTTGGCTGTCTTAGGTCGAGACTTCTTAATTAAAGATTCATTCTTTTTGATTAGTTCAAAAACTTCTTTAGTTATTTTAGCTAAAGCGTCTTTTTTAGTGATGATATTTTTATATTCTTTGTAGCTTATCGGACGTACCTCATAAGCTTTTCCGTCATGCAAAACAACCTCTAGCGACTCCACCCAATCTGCTACATGACCAAAGCGAAGAGAATCTGGACCAGCTGCATTGTTAGCAACAGAACCACCAATAGAACAAATCTGTTTAGAAGCAGGGAAGGGCGGCAAATAACTATCGTAGGTTTTTAATTCCTTTTCGACATCGCGCCACCAAGTACCAGATTCACAAGTAAAGGTAACTTTGCCAGCCTGACGGCCAACACGCAAAATACGATTCATGTGTGTATTTACATCAAGCACAATTGAATCAGTGAGTGAACCACCACCAAGTCCTGTACCAGCGGCACGTGGAGTTAAGGAAAGGGAAGGGAACTTTTCTTTTTCTTTTCCCAAAACAGAAACAGCAACACAGACATCTTTGACGTTTACAGGTTGGAGAACAATTTGTGGTTTGATAGAAAAAATACTTTCGTCTCTGGAATATTTATCGAGAACATCAGCACTACTTAAAACATCTCCTTCAAAACCTGCCTCACGAAGTAGTTTTTCGACCAATATATGACCAAGTGGCTCTCTAAAAATCTCCTCATCTTTTCCTTTGGAAAGTATTTTAGAACTCATTATTAATCAATTATATATCAACTACTAAGTGCTAAGTGATACTTATCTACACAAAAAGAAAAGACCATCCAGAAGGATGGTCTTATAGTTTTAAATCTTATTCAACAGAAACAAAGAACCCAGAAGCTAACCCGCATCCACGGTCGACATAGCCGGACCAACCCATATCACACTCGACTCTGTCTCTAATGAAACCGAAGAATATGGAATAGTCAATGCGAACACCAGAATTCGGATCATCATATTCGTCACCAAAGCAGTCGATCCACAAGTCACTGTGGTGCATAATCCGTTCTGGATGAGTCAGAATCATGATGCATATAGCAAAGACACCAAGTCCAAACTCATCATCAGCAAAAACCTCAACAGAGCGACGAATAGAACGACCACGATGTCTGAGACCAAACTGGGCAGGAATTACGAGAACATCATAAAATTCTTGCTCTTGTCCGATCCTTTCTAACATATCGGCTGTTTCTACAGACTGACGAAGACTGTAGAGACCAAGCCGACCTTTGTGACAGTTATAGAAATTGTCACCATACACCTCTTCAATCTTTGCAAGCGCAATTTCGACTGCTTCAGCATACGTGGCAGCAAAATCTTGCCACCGCGGAATCGCAAACCATCCTTCTGCACCCAAAGGAAGCTTACCTTCAGCGAGACTTTCGTCGGCGTTACCAATTTTTGGGAAAAGACCGCGCAGAATCTTCATTTGTTCGGCAATACTCTTAGGCTCATAGCCAGAATAGTATCCTTCGTCCGAAAGTACCTCCTCATTCTGGAAAGTGTCGGAAGCCGACAACCCCTGAAGCAGGCGAGTGACAGACTCACGAATACCAATCGAGAATTTATCGCCATGTTCAATAATGCGCTGGGCATCAATATTGTTGAGGCTAGTCTCTTCAAGTGATTTGAGAACAGCGGCAGTGGCCACTTGTCCAAGCATCCTGATTTGACCGGCGGTCGCAGCAGTATTTTTTTGAGTAATCCCGCTCACGGGTTATCTCCTTCATATTTATTAAGGTACTATCACCTCTTTAATTATAGCACATTTTTAAGTAAAAATCAATATTTTGCCCTTGTGGTAAACTTATAGCCAATGATTCAAAATCAAGCACTCGATATTCTAAAAACTGGTGGAAATGTTTTTCTAACTGGAGAACCTGGAGCTGGAAAAACCCATGTTATCAATCAATACATAGCTTGGCTTGAAGCAGCTGGTTTATCAGTGGCTGTTACTGCTTCTACTGGAATTGCAGCAACGCATATTGGTGGAATGACGATTCACTCTTGGAGTGGAATTGGTGTACGAGATACATTGACTGCGCAAGACTTAGACAAGATTTCTTCAAGTGAAAAAACTGCTCGCAGAATTAAAAAAGCTCACGTACTTATTATCGATGAAATCTCGATGATGAGTGGCAACTTGCTCGACATGGTAAATAAAGTTGCCAAAGCTGTAAAGCAAAGCGAGCAACCATTTGGTGGTTTGCAAGTAGTTTTTGTAGGTGACTTTTTTCAGTTACCACCAATCACTAGGATGGGTGAGGTTGTGCATTATGCTTTTGATTCTCTTGCCTGGAAAGAAGCAAAACCTTTAGTTTGCTATCTGACAGAACAACACCGTCAAGAAGACGAACTATTTCTGGGACTTTTGCAGTCAGTGCGTAAAATGCAGGTTGAAGAAGATCACTACAATCTTCTCAAGGAACAAACTGATATTGGTTTTGAAAATATTGAACCAACCAAACTATATACTCACAACGCTGATGTGGATGCTTTTAATAATCAAAAGCTCGCCAGTCTAAAAGGTACTGTCAGAAGTTTTAAAATGCACGGCATGGGTGGCAAACCATTAATTGAAGGGTTAGTAAGAACTTGTCTTTCACCAGAAGTGCTCGACCTTAAAGAAGAAGCGATGGTGATGTGTACTAAAAATAACTTTGAGAAGGGTTATGTAAACGGCACACTAGGGCGAGTAATAGATTTTGATGCTCGTGAAGGCTGGCCAATTATCAAACTAGCCGACGGCAGAACTATCAAGATGGAGCCGACGAGTTGGGAAGTAGTAGAAGATGGAAAGATAAAGGCTTCTATTGATCAAGTGCCACTACGTCTAGCTTGGGCAATTACAATTCACAAGAGTCAGGGAATGTCGCTTGATGCAGCAGAGATAGATCTTTCTCGCGCTTTTGCTTATGGACAGGGATACGTTGCACTATCGCGTGTACGAACCCTACAGGGACTAAAACTTTCAGGAATGAATCCTAATGCTCTTAGTGTTGATCCGAGAGTTGCCAGACAGGACGAGGCTTTTCGTGACAGTAGCGAACAAGCAGAAAGTGCTTTCACTGATATGGAAGAATCTGAGATAGAGAAAATGCACAAAGCTTTTGTGACGACTTTAGGAGGGAAGATTCCAAATCCTGCGGATGTGAAAGTTGGTGAACCTCACGAAAGAATTCAGAAGGAAAGTACTTACGAAATAACCAAGAGACTTTTGCAAGAGAAAAATAATATTGCCCAAATAGCTAAAGAAAGGAAGATGTCTGGCTCGACTATTTGGAGTCACTTGGAAGAATTGGTTACTGAAAAAAGAATTGAACTTAATGATATTAATCATTTGTTACCAAAAGACTGGAGTGATGTTTGGTTGGAAATTAAAGAAGCAATTGGTGAAGTAGGGGACGAAAAGTTAAAACCAATTTTTGAACACCTTGGTGAAAGATACGATTACGAAATAATCAGACTTGGCAGAATTTATTATTATCTGAGTAAATAAAAAATATGGCCGGAAAGGAGCGAAGCTCCTTTCCGGCCATTTTAATTCTTCAGTAATTATCCAACTCTTCAGTTGTATTCCAAGCACCAAAATAAACAGTTTCACCTTGATATTTTATTCCGACAAAAGGATCATCCCCATAACCTTCGACGAATATTTTGGCATCTGTGCCAGCAAATTCTTTGAAGACCGCATCCAGTCGGTGATAAATATTGGTAGGAACCGTATTCTCTTGTATAAGTTTATTGAGTTCACCGACTCCATAGTAGCGCTTGGACCAATACTCTCCAGCCCAATTAAATTTTTGAACAAAGCGATTATCTGCCAAGAATGCAAGAATTATTCCAAACACACATAGAGCAAGTGGAAACAGGATCATGTAAGTAACGGCACTTAGGAGAACTGCTGCAAAGTCTGGTGCTAGATTGATATTAACCAAAACACCAAAAGCAAATCCTGCTGACATAAGGCGTTGAATATGAACACGAGTATTTAGAAACAATTCTGTCAAAAGCCATACGATTGCCACAGGAACTGGATAAAGCCATTTCCATACACCAGTACGAGCCAATGAGGTAATCAACTTCTTGTGAGTTGAAACCTTTTCTGCAGGCAAGACTGGTAATCCAGTTAGCCGCACACGAGATTCAAGAGAAGAAAGAACAGACTGCCCGACAAGTTCACTTTTAGTAATACCGACAGACATTTTAAACTCCTCTAGTTTAATGCCGATACCAACTATCTCACGAGAAATGATCAAAATCAACACATAATCAAAATGTTGAAAAAATGAGTTTTTTAGTCTCTAGAGCAAGTTACAATAGGATTACATATGCCACCAATTGAAAATGTCTGGGCGAAAAATATCGACCTAGTAACGAAGGAACTTAATAGTAATAAAGAAACTGGTCTTTCTGAGCAAGAAGCTGAAGAAAGATTAAAATCCTACGGAATAAATACCTTTGAGCAAGGTCGTTCACGCTCACCAATCTGGTTACTTTTCCAACAACTTGCTAGTCCACTAATAATCATCTTATTAATAGCAGCAGTTGTAACAATTATTTTTCATGAGTGGGTGGATGCGCTATTTATTTTTCTAGCAGTTGGTGTAGCAGTTGGATTAGGTTTTTCTCAGGAATACAAAGCAGAGAAAGCTACTGAAGCACTTAAGTCATATATCGAAGCACGTGTACGAGTAATCCGAGATGGAAAAGAAGAGGAAATTGATGCTCGCAATATTGTTCCGGGTGACATCATAATTCTTCGCTCTGGCGAAAGAATTCCCGCTGACGGAAGATTGTTTGAAGTACATGACTTATCAGTAGATGAATCCGTTTTAACTGGAGAATCTCTACCAGTCTCTAAAACTACAGAATCAACTGCCGAGGTAACACCAATTCAAGACCGTACCAATCTTATCTTTGGTGGCACTTATGTTTCTGAAGGGCAGGGTAAGGCAATCATTACAGCCACAGCTTCATATACTGAATTTGGCAAAATTGCTGAGGCGGTCCTTACTCAAGAAAATGCTCGCACCCCACTACAAAAGGCAGTTACTCGTATGGGTTACATAATTGCCGCTGCAATTATACTTTTGTCAGTTGGAGTTTATGCAATTGGTATTGCCAGAGGCATGGACCATTTAGAAATTTTCTTAATTGGAGTAGCTATTGCGGTTGGCTCAATTCCTGAAGCACTACCACCTGGACTGACTGCGATTTTAGCTGTTGGAGTAGAGAGAATTGCTAAACAAAAAGGAATTGTTAAATCACTTTTAGCAGCGGAGACCCTTGGTAGTGCAACGATAATTATCACAGACAAAACTGGCACACTTACCACAGGAAATATGGAATTAGTGGAAGTTTTTCAAACTAGTTCAATTTTATCTAATGAAAAAACTGAAGAAGATTCAATCAAAAATCTTCTCTCATTAGCATCTGCAAACATCAATGTAATTATTGATAACCCAGAAGAATCTCCCGACAAATGGAATATATCTGGTAGACACTTAGATGTGGCGATTGCTCGCGCTGCTGCCAAAAGAGGTGTGCCTGTACATGATATTTATTCCGAATCAGAACCAATTAAATTATTTAGCTCTGCTCACAAATACTCAGTCCATAAATCTGGTGAAAAAAGAGTTGTGCTTGGAGCGCCAGATATTCTTTTGAAGAATTCAAATTTATCTGAAATTAATAAACAAAAGTTATCTGCGTTATTAGAAGAACAAAGTCAGTCTGGCAAGAGATTACTTGGAGTTGGAGAATTATCAGAAGGTAGTACAGAATCAGATTTTAATTTGAGTCTTTTAGGAATCTTTTCTTTCTACGATCCACTAAGAGAGAATATGAAAGAGGCTATTTCTGAAATAGAAAATTCAGGAGTTCGAGTAATTATGGCAACTGGCGATTTACCAGGAACCGCTGCAGCAATTGCTGCAAACCTTGGTTGGGAAGGAGAGTTATCTAAGGTGCTAACTGGTGACGACCTTCGAACAATGACTGACTCAGAGTTACTTGATTCGCTTTCTCGCATCAGAATTTTGGCTCGTATGACACCAGAAGATAAATATCGCGTAGTAGAAATGCTGCAGTCTAATGGCGAAGTTGTGGCAATGTTGGGTGACGGTGTAAATGACGCCCCATCACTAAAACGCGCATCAATTGGTGTTGCTGTTGGTAGCGGTACAGATGTTGCTAAAGGAGTTGCTGACCTGGTTTTGCTCGACGACAATTTCTTTACAATCAAAGGCGCAATAGATGAAGGAAAATTAATCCTATCTAATATTAGAAAAACTTTTGTTTATCTAATGTCGAACTCACTTGATGAAATCGTATTACTTGGAGGCTCTTTAATAATTGGTCTAACCTTGCCACTTTCACCACTACAGGTTATTTGGGTAAACTTTTTTACTGGCAGCATTCCAGCAATTGCCTACGCCTTTGATAGAGAAAACCCTAAGCGTAGTGCTCGGGACCAAGCTATTTTAAGTAAAGAAGTGATAACCCTGAGTTTTGGTATTGGTACCATGAGCTCAATTGCACTTCTAGTTCTTTATTACTTACTCGTCACAATTGGTGGAGAATCAGCAGTAGAGAGAACTTTCGTATTTGCCTGTTTTGCTTCATACATCTTGTTTGTTGCTTACTCTTTCCGCAACCTAAATAAGCCACTATTTTCTTATCCAATCTTTGAAAACAAAGTATTAAATATTGGAATTGTTTTTGGTCTTGCAATGCTGATGATGACGATATATCATCCTTTCTTCCAAAACCTCTTTGGCACAACCGCCTTGCCTCTAGAATGGTTTGTTTGGCTGATTGTTTGGGTAATAGGTAACGTGGCAATGGTTGAAATGGCAAAATGGCTAATAGTTCATGGTGCGCATCAGAAAGGAACAAGTAGTGTATGAACGAAATTATTTTCATTGATAAACCAGTAGGAATAAGCTCTTTTGGTGTAATCAGACAACTTAGAAAAAAGACCGGAATTAAGAAAATGGGGCATGCAGGGACACTAGATCCACTAGCTTCTGGATTGATGATAATTGGTGTTGGTAAAGGTACTAAAAAACTTCCTGAGTATATTAAACTCGACAAAGAATATGTTGCGGAAATTTTGATTGGTAAAAAAACTGAAAGTGGTGATTTAGATGGAAGAGTAATAGAAGAAAGGGAAATAAACGACGAAGAGGTAGCGGAAATTTTTTCCTCTGAAAAAATTTCCGCTACCATCAACTCCATGCAAGGAATTCTCACACTACCTGTTTCAGCTTTTTCTGCCATCAAAAGAAATGGTGTACCAATGTACAAAAAAGCCCGCAAAGCAAAGCTTCTCGGACAATATATCCCAAACTCAGAACTACCAATTAGAAAAATGAGAATCTATGAAGCTGAGCTTTTAGATATTAAAAGAGAAAATAGGGGAATGATAATAAAAGCCCGATTCAAAGTCGGTAGTGGTACTTACATTCGCTCACTTGGAGAAGAGCTGGGAAATAGATTAACTGGAAACCAAAGCAATCTAGTCATTAGGCAACTGATAAAATTGGAAGAGAACATGACCAAACTAGGCCTAAATAAATTAGCTTTGTATTTTAATCAGCTACGACAAAAGCGGTATAAGAAATTAGGAAAAGGGTTTCCTGCTACACTACAAAGTCTTCGTCGCACAAAGATTGCTAGTTTTAGAGTTGAAGACGCAGAACAACTATAAAAGAAAATGCTCTGCTGAAATTGCAGAGCATTTAATTATTCTTCTGGTAAGAGATGGTCGTTGCGCTGACGAGCATTTAAAAACATATCAAATTCATTTCTTCGCCGAAATAAATCATCAATAGCCTCTTGCTCGTCACGTCGCTTGTCAGCCAATTGCTTTTTTATACGCTTAGTGTCTGTCGATTTCTTCCGCATACGCCTAATCGCAACGAAATCACCACGCTCGTATGCTTCCTGTACTTTTACTGGCATTCCCATAGGAAATCCCTCCGGAAAAAGATACACGATTCAATACTAACCTCTTATATTAGACAGCAAAAAGACTAGCTTTGCAATATTTTCTCAACCACAGCCTTCACGTCACCTCCGTCGGCTTTTCCTTGAAATTCTTTCATCAGCATACCAATCACGACACCTATTTTAGACTTGTCGACTTCTCCCATCTCAGCCAACTTTGCCTTAGCAATTGGCTCAATTTCTTCTTGAGACATCATCTGTGGTAAATATGCTTCAAGCACAATAAGCTCAGCCTTTTCTGGTTCAGATAAATCTGTTCTACCAGCAGCCTCGAATTGCACAATAGATTCTTTTCTTTGCTTTGCCAAACGCTTAATAACAGACAAAACTCCGTCGTCAGTCAACTCATCCTGAGGAGTCTTTCCTGTAGCAACTAATTCATTAGTAAAAGCGGTAAGCATACCGCGAACAGTTCGGAGCTTTACCTCGTCCTTAGCCTTCATTGCTTCTTTTAAAGAAGCTTTTATATCTGTATGTAGTGACATATCCGCGATTATACCACCAAGATTAACGTGTTAAAATAGCCAAATGGAACTAATACAAATACTGATTATTGTTGCTGTGGTGACTATTTTGGCCATCCAGATTTATGCCACTTTTATAAAAAAGAAAGAGGAGCCACAAAAACAAGACACTGACGGTCTACTTTTTCTGCAACAACAAATGGAAAAACTGCGTGACACTATGGACCGCAGATTGAGCGAAAATAATCGCACCATTCAAGAATCAGTACAAAGTCAGCTCGGCGAATCAAATAAGATTGTTCGTGAAGTAACCGAGGGACTTACCAAGCTAGGAGAAACAAACAAACAAGTAATCGGGTTTGCTGAACAACTCAAACAATTACAAGACGTTCTCAAAAATCCAAAACAGCGCGGTATTCTTGGTGAGTATTATCTAGAAACTGTTTTGCAAAATGTTTTACCGCCAGGAAGTTTTCAAATGCAGTATGGATTTGAAAATGGTGAAATTGTTGATGCGGCTGTTTTTGTGAAAGATAAAGTTATTCCAGTTGACTCTAAATTTTCTCTAGAAAACTACAATCGTTTAATTGAAGCAAATGACGCGGGAGAGCGAGCGGCCCTAGAAAAAGCTTTTGTAAATGACCTAAAACTTCGTATTACTGAAACCGCAAAATATATAAAGCCAACTGAACGAACTACCGACTTTGCCTTTATGTTCATTCCTTCCGAAGGAGTTTATTACGACCTATTATCAAATAAAGTTGGTGGTGGTGAAGAAAACCTTATTCAAAGAGCAGCAGGGAAGTACAAGGTAATAATTGTTTCTCCAACTTCATTCTTGGCATATCTACAAACAGTTCTACAAGGTCTCAAAGCTCTTGAAATTGAAGAAAAAGCCAAGGATATTATCAAGAATGTAGAGAAACTTGGAATCCACATCAACAAATACGAAGATTACTACCAAAAGCTTGGCAATACGCTAGCTACAACAGTAAATCACTACAATGCCGGCTATAAGGAGCTAGCTAAGATGGATAAGGATGTGACTCGTATTACCGGTGAAGCAGGTGGGGTAGATATCCTGACTATCGAAAAACCTAATAAACTAGACGAGGATTAAGAAAAAGCGCCCATGGGCGCTTTTTATTGATATTAAGTACGATAGAGAGGTGCCATCCAATTAGTAGCATCACCACCTCTTTTTAACCAACGTCTCTTGCGAAAGCTCGTATCGTGCTCGGCAATTCCATTGTGTTTTGCACGCTCTACGGGATTAGTCATCACGAGCAACCCCTTCCAACGATTTCTTTGACGAAGTTTCTGCTTTCTGGTACTAGACATTATTTTCTCCTGGTACGAAACTAGTGAAATATAGCATATTAATTAGAAAAATTAATATTTTAGAAGCCTATTGCAAAATATCCATATTTCAGGTAGTATTGCCGGCATTATGGCTAAAAAAGAGCTACAAACCGATTTTGCTGTTATCGAGACAGGTGGCAAGCAATACGCAGTATCAGTTGGAGACATCATTGATGTTGAACTTTTGGGTGATTACTCAGAAGGCGACAAAGTAACTTTTGATAAGGTACTTCTTTCAGATGATGGTAAGGCTGCCACAATCGGCACTCCACACATTGACGGAGCTAAGGTAACAGGAAATTATCTAGGACTTAAGAAAGGTCCAAAGATCACAATCATCCGTTACAAGGCTAAGAGCAACCGTGACCGTAAACTAGGTCATCGTCAAAAATACTCACGCGTTGAAATCACTTCAATCAAGTAATCAAAATCCTCACTCAAAAGTGAGGATTTTTGTTTAAGACAAAATAAAACCGCTGAGCCATAAAAGGTTCAGCGGTATTCTTTTGTACATCTTAAGCAACCAGACGAAGTTGAGTAACATGACGATATGTCGCGACAATCATCGAGCTAGGCTTTGGTTGCCATTTATCGACACCGGAGCGATGCAACCAATACTCCACCACACTGCGCGGATAGAGAGTGGTGCGAAGACTGTCACCAATGTGACAATCTAAGTCGATCACAGTCATACCACCACCGTAATAGATTTCTTCAAGAAACCAAGAAAGAATGGCGTAGATGTGTTCTTCAGGTACCAAAGTATCCCTTGGTTCGTCTGATTCATCAGTTTCTAAAGATCTCATTTTCGACTCCATACTAACCAACAAGTTCTTCTTGAATTAGAATAGATTATCCTTCCAATATAGTAGCATAAAAAACAGATAAAGTCAATATAAATTATAAAAAATCCGGTCGCTGCGCGGCCGGATAATAATTGTTATGCAACTAACTGAGGAGTACTTTCTTCCCAAAGTTGGCGTAAGAATTTTTTTTGATTTTCAGACAGGGTGCCGAACCATTCATAAGATCGCACAAGCAAATCTAAGGCGAAATCCTCACTATATTTTCGCCTTAATATAAAAGGTTCTATTCTCCAGCACCATGTTGGAATGTCTATACGACTCAAACCAACACAATGCCATAGATATATACTAACGTAGAATAATTCTACTTTTTGGAACTTTTGATAGACAACCATTTGGAGATTGTCATTTGCTGGTGTTAAGTCATTGACCATTGGAGCTACCTTTTAGTTGGTCTGCCTAACGCCTCCTGTTAACTTATACAATAATAACACATTAATACCGATTTTGCAAGGCATTCTTAAGAGTCTCTGGGTCTGCGTACTCAAGCTCACTTCCAGTTGAGAGTCCACGACCTAGGTGAGATATCTTTATTTTATCAGTACCTTCAATTCCTTTGATGATTGATTCCACAAAACGACTTGTATTTTCACCATCAGGATTAACCGAAAATCCTAATATAACCTCATTGAGTCCAGCAGGGAGACGTACTTCAACAACTTGCTTCAAACCACCACCTCGAAGTTTAGAATTTTCTTTTGATTCCAAAAGAGGTACGGTTCCGCCAAGTACAAAATAAAGACCATCATAAACACCACTACGCTCGATAGAACGAATATCAATATCTCGTTCAACCACCAGAAGCTTGGCTTGGTCACGACTACCATCAGAACAGATATCACACAAATCTGTACGTCCAGCATTTCTAGCAAAAAACCGACGACAGGAAGCACACTCAGTAACTGATCCTTTCAAGTTTTTTATTAACTCAGAAAATTCTTCAATTTCTGGTTCTCTCATAGTCAAAACATGAAAAGCAAAGCGGCGTGCTTGGCGAGCACCGATTCCAGGAAATTGCTCAAAATAGGTTATCAATTTATCGAGAGGATTCATGAGAAAAATAATTAGAAATCATCGTTGGATGCAGCAGAAAAAGCGGCCTCAGCACCGGTAGAGTTGTGATTGTTATCAAGGTTTAAGAAACGAACATGCTTACCATCGAAGTAAAGCTCAGCTGAACCAACAGGACCGTTACGGTGTTTTTCTACCAAAATTTCAGCAATATTTGGTCTCTCTGATTCTTTATTTATCTTATCTTCACGGTGAATAAACATCACCACGTCGGCGTCCTGTTCGATAGAACCAGAGTCACGCAAGTCAGAAAGACGCGGACGTCCACCGCGTTGTTCTACTGCACGAGAAAGCTGTGATAGAGCTAAAACTGGTACGTTCAATTCACGAGCGAGAATCTTTAATGAACGAGAAATCTCGGTAACTTGCTGTACCATCGAATCACTGGCTTTGGTAGCGGTAGGGGACATCAATTGAAGATAATCTACAATCAACAAATCCAATCCATGCTCGTTGTGAAGACGACGAGCGGAAGATCGCATCTTAAGGATGTTTGTTCCAGGCTGATCGTCGATATGAATAGAAGCTTCAGACAAACGTGCCATGGCTGCTTGTACAGCTTCAAATTCTTGATCTGTCTTCAAACGTCCGGTACGAAGTTTCCAAGAGTCCACACCCGCTTCAGAAGCCAACATACGGTCAACCAGCTGCTGCGCACCCATCTCTAGAGAAAAGATACCAACTGACTTTTTGTATTGTACGGCTGCATTACGAGCCAAATCCAACGCAAAAGTAGTCTTACCCACAGAAGGACGAGCAGCCAAAATAATTAAGTCCGATTTTTGTAGACCAGCTAAAATATTATCTACTGAAGCGAAACCAGTTGGCACACCTCTAATATCCTCCTGGTTGGCACTCAAGTGTTCAAAACGATCCCAAGCTTCAGTAAGGGCAGAACCAATAGTAACGAACTTTTGTGCAGTAGTTTGATTAGTAACTTCGTAAACCTTTTTCTCAGCCTGATCAAGAGCGGCGTCGATATTTTCTGGATCAGAATAACCCAATTCAGCAATGTCATCAGCCGCATGAATAAGGCCGCGAAGCATTGATTTGTTATGCACCTCAGAAGAGTAGTAAAGAGCGTTACCGGCAGCAGGAACAGCTTCAAGTAACTCTGCCAAATAAGCAGCGCCACCAATTCTATCTAGCTGTCCGACACTCTTTAATTTTGTCGAAACAGAAAGAAGGTCAATTGGGTCACCCTTGGTAAATATTTCAAAAATTGCTCGATAGATTTCTCGATGTTTATCAGCATAAAAAGTTTCTGGACGAATATCAGCAGAAACATCATGCATTACTTCTGGCTTTAAAATAATAGCTCCAAGCAATGCTTTTTCTGCATCCACGTTATGTGGGGGAGTGCGTAGGCGACGATCAGTATTGGTCATGAGAGTATTTTAACAAAAAAGAAAGGCGGCCGCGAAGCGGCCGCCTACTGTGGACTTTGGGGACAAAGTGGATAAGTAGAAAAAACAAAGCACCAACATGAAAACATGCTGGTGCTAATATTAATTCTTGTCACAAATCGGACAAGGACCATCGCCGACGCCTTCGTGAGCACAAACAGAAATAGCTCTCCTCGCGACATATTTGTTACCAGCCATAATCTTAATAACCAAAATAGCTGCAACAATAATCAGAGGAACGCATGACAAAATAAGTAGTTTCCAGTCCAAAGTACTTCTCCTTGTTAAGGTTTTATTCGTCCAAAACAATAACACGAACAATGGATATGTCTATAGCTTAATTATTTCCTGGCCTTTTGAGGTATCTTTTACTTCAAAACCTTTTTCTTTTAGCAGATCACGCAAGCGATCTGACTCAGCAAAATCTTTTGCCACGCGAGCATTTTCTCTTTTTGAAAGAAGTAAAAGTATTTCATCAGGCAGGTCTTGTACCTGCACAATACCAAGTTCAGCCAAACCATCTTCAGTATTTTTTGATAAACCAAGGGACAACAAAGAATCAAATGAATGAATAGTAGCCAATTTATTAGCTGGAGAAACTGAATTATCTTTAGCTAAATCTGCCAAAATCGCCAAAGCCTTTGGAGTATCAAGATCATCAGAAATGGCAGCTACAAATTTATTTATATATTTCTCATCAATTTGTGATGGCCGTTCACCACCCAACTCTTCATAAACCAAACGACGTAAACGAATCAATCCTTGTTTTGCAGCCTCTAAAGCATCCCAAGTAAAATTAGCAGTTGTGCGATAGTGACTTTGCAGCAACCAAAAACGATAATCAGCAGGGGAATAACCACGATCAGCCAATTGTTTTAAGCGAATTCCATTTCCAGCAGATTTGGCAATCTTATTTTTATCTATCGTAACGTGAGAATTGTGCAGCCAATAACCGACATATTTCTTTCCAGTAGCAGATTCTGCCTGCGCTATTTCACCGTTATGGTGCGTATATTTTAAATCCTCTCCACCAGTATGAATATCGATCTGCTTACCGAGTTCAGCAAAAGCCATAGCGGTACACTCAATATGCCAACCAGGGAATCCTTTACCCCAACGACTTTCCCAACCTAAATCACTAAACTTCCACAGTGCAAAGTCAGCTGGATGTTTTTTCTCTAGATTTACTTCTACGCGAGCGCCAGCTTTCATTTTTTCAATATCAACATTCCCTAAAACACCATAGGAAGGGAAGCGAGAAATATCAAAATAAATTCCATCTGATATTTTGTAAGCGTAACCTTTTTCTTCTAGCGCGCGAATAAGAGCAATCTGCTGACGCACATAATCACTCGCTCTGGTATATACAGTTGGCGGCAGATTTCCAAAAACTAAATTGTCAGACTTAAAAGAATCAATATATGGTTCAGAAAAAGTCCGCATATTTTCAAGCGTAATTTCATAACCATCACGCTTCATACCTTTTACCATCTTATCTTCACCATCATCTCCATCGTCACTCAAATGACCAAAGTCAGTAAAGTTAATTACTGATTTAATTTTGTAACCATTATAGAGAAATAGGCGAGTAAGCAAATCTGGCAAGAGATATGAGCGTAGATTACCAACATGAATATGGTCATAAACAGTCGGACCACAGCTATACATAGTTAGATGACCAGCTTTTAATGGCTTGAATTCTTCTTTCTTTCCAGTGGCAGAATTGTACAAAAATACAGGCTGATTTACTGGAGCTGATCTAAACAAACTAAACATATAGACTGTATTATAACAATTATTAAGAGGTTTTATAGCACATAAAGTTCTCACTTCTAGGTTTTCCGACTATATGCGATAATGACCCACATGGAAAAAGAGCAAGAAAATAAATCAAAAAAGACCAACAAACTACTAGGAGTAACCCTGGCTATTCTATTAAGTAGTGCAGCTTTTGTATCTGGTATAGAAATAGGAAAAGGGATGCCTAATGAAGTATCTCTTGAGGCTGGTTTGTTTAGTTTTCTTTCTCCCTCAGCTAAACCTGACCAAGACGCCGACTTAAAAGAATTTTGGCGCGTTTGGAATATTCTAGAAAATAAGTTTGTTTCTAGCTCAGAAAGACCTGATAAAACCACTCGTATCCAAGGAGCGATTGCTGGCTTGGTAGAAAGTTATGGCGACCCTTATACAGTTTTCATGCCACCAGCTGATGCTGCTTATTTTGCTGAAGATATTTCTGGAAACTTCAGTGGTGTTGGTATGGAAGTAGGTATGCGTAATAGTGTTATCACCATTATTAGTCCACTACCAGATTCTCCGGCTGAAAAAGCAGGAATTCAATCTGGTGACATCATCACAAAAATTGATGACCAGACTACAGAAAAAATGCTAGTGGATCAGGCTGTAAAGCTAATCCGTGGTGATCGTGGCACCGAAGTTACTCTGACCATTTACCGACAATCAACTAGTGAGTTCTTAGAAAAGAAAATTACTCGTGACACAATAAATATTCCAACTATAGAAATCGAGAAAGAGGGAGATGTGTTCATCATTAGATTATTTAGCTTCAACGCATTAGCTGAATCTAAGATGCGTGAAGCAATTCTAGAATTCAAAAACAGTAATTATGAAAAGCTTATCCTTGACTTACGAGGTAATCCGGGAGGATATCTAGAGAGCGCTGTAAATATTGCTGGCTACTTTATGCCACAAGGAAAAGTTGTTGTGCGCGAAAGTTTTGGTGATGATAAAGAACAAGTTTATCGCACATCCACTGTACAGATAGTAAACATTGATCCTGATAATTTTGTAGTTTTGATTGATGGCGGTTCTGCATCAGCATCTGAAATTTTGGCTGGGGCACTCTCTGAACACGGAGCTGCAACTACTATTGGTGACAATACTTTTGGAAAGGGTTCAGTACAAGAATTAGTAAGTTTGCCAGATTCTTCTGCATTGAAAGTAACTATTGCTCGATGGTTAACCCCAGAAGGAGTTTCATTCTCAGAAGGTGGTTTGGAGCCCAAAATAAAGGTAATTCGAACTCCAGAGGAATTAGCCAAAGGCAAAGATTCGCAGCAAGAATCTGCTATCAAATGGCTAAATGGAGAGAAGGATTTAGCAGAGAAAATAGGGTTTCAGTTTTAGTAGAAAATTCTCCCGCACGGCCGCCAAAGGCGGCCGTGCGGGAGTTTTCTGTTCATGATATAGTGATTTTGCTATGAAGGTAATTCTTTTAAGAGACGTGGCGAAAATAGGTAAACGACATTCGATTACTGAAGTTCCAGACGGATACGCCCAGAACCAATTAATACCAAAAGGTCTTGCTAAACCAGCGACACCAGAAAATTTAAAAAATATTTCAAATTTTCATAAACAAGCTGAGAACAAAGAAAAAGCAACTGAAGAACTTTTCTTTGCCACCAAGAAGAAGCTGGAAGAGGTAGTGATTAAAATCAGTGGCCTTAAAAACGACAACGGACATTTGTTTGCTGCCCTAAAACCAGAAATAATTATCGAAGCGGCTCAAAAACAAGATATCGATATTGATCCAAAGATGCTAAAAATCCAGGACCAAATCAAAACCACAGGTGAACATCAGGTTGAATTGATTTACGGGAAAAATAAAGGAATCATACTTATCAGTATCGAATAATTTATGAAAATAAATAATATTAAATTAATCCTTGCCGTAATAATCGGATCAGCCTTAATTCTCGCTGGACTGATTTATCTGCAAAATATTTCTTCCACTGGTCCAAGTCTGAATCAAAACGAAACAATAGACGGGCCGCTAGTACCAGAAGAACAACCAATTAGTAATCCAAAAAATATCAATACTATGAATCCAACAGCAATTATCAAAACAAACATGGGAGACATTGAACTAGAACTCTTTGCCAACCAAATGCCAATAACTACTGGAAACTTTATCGACTTGGCTGAATCAGGTTTTTATAATGGTGTTAAATTCCACCGTGTGATTGAAGGTTTTATGATTCAATCTGGTGACCCAAATTCTAAGGGTGACAACGAAGCAATCTATGGCATGGGTGGTCCAGACAAAAATGTTGCTGACGAATTTGTAGCAGGAGAACTTCTTACAAATATTCGCGGCACAATTTCTATGGCCAACACTGGTCAACCAAACTCAGGTGGAAGCCAATGGTTCATCAACCTAGCAGACAACACTCCACTAGACTTTGATAAACAACCTTTTACATCAAAGCATCCAGTATTCGGACGTGTAATCAATGGTATGGACGTAGTTGATGCTATTGGTACTACCGAGACTAAAGAAAGAGACATCCCAGTGAATCCTGTGATTATTGAAACAATTACTATCAACAGGGGATAGACGGAACAAAATAATAAACAAAAAGCGCGACCGAAGGTCGCGCTTTTTTGTTTTGATTGTTTAAAAATTAAACAACGTCAACTGTCTTCTTAGTAACTCTCTTTCCGTCAAAACGAACTTTACGAGCTTCGCGGAATGTTACACGTCCTTCAGAAGCAGCAAATAGAGTATGGTCTTTACCAATACCAACATTCTTGCCAGCCTCAATACGAGTACCACGCTGACGCACAATAACCTCACCAACAGCAACCTTAGAGCCGTCAGCCTTCTTTACACCTAGATATTTTGGTTGTGAGTCACGCAGGTTTTTACTGGTACCTCCTGATTTTTTAGTTGCCATAATTGGTTATAATAATCGATACAATGCTCAGCATCCTACAAGAAATGAAGGAAAAAATCAAGGCCATAGTTCAAGATAGGGCTATTTTTAGCGCTTTTGTAGTAGTTTTGGTGGCAATTGCTTCATTTGGACTGGGGAGACAATCGGTTTCTTATGAAGAAAATGTTGAAATAATACCAGAAACAAAGACTTTACACGCTCCAATAGCAAGTCCAATAGTAGCTGATGTTGAAGTCAGATATGTTGCCTCCAAAAATGGCACTGTTTACCATTTACCACATTGTTCAGGTGCCAAGCGCATAAGTGATGCAAATAAAAGGTTTTTCTCTTCTAAGGAAGATGCTGAGGCGGCGGGGCTTCGCCCCGCCGCCAACTGCAAAGGCATTTAGTTATTGGTAATAAAAAGCCTGAAAAGCTAAAATATATATACATTTATTAGTTACCAAAATTATTATGGCAAACAAACTCCTAATCATCACACTCTTGATAATAATTACTGTTGCAACAGTAATTATCTACACGAGATCACAAGAACAAAAAATAACTGAACCAACATCAAGTAATCAAGTCTCATTTATCTGTAGTGAGAATAATGGCTTCATCGCAGAATTTAATGATGCTTTTGATAAATTAAAAATCATTGAAAGAGGTGAGGTTACTAAAGAACTTAATAAAATTTCTGACACACCTCTGACATTTGCTGATAATTATTTTAGCTACATCTTTGTAGGCGAAAACGTACAGGTACTAAATCTAGCAACAGGTGAAATAAGTATTTGTAATCAACCTTTTGATCCCAATAATGCTCCTTACCATTTTGGTGACGGCTTAACTGAATCGGAAAATGTCCAAACTAGCGAGATATCAATCTTGAGTCAAAACATTATTGGAAGGTGGCAAAGTCTAGACGACGAGAGTTTTACCCGAACTTTTAGCAACAACACCAGTCAGACTGTGGTAGATTCCTACAATAATGAAAACTCTGATGGTTATTGGGTAATTTTTGATAAGAGTAGCGCAGTTGAAACTCCATTTGAAATTGAGACAGGAGAAACCTATCTAGAACTTTTCTTTAGTGAATCACCAGAAGAAAAGTTTTACTACAAAATCACAAAACTTAATCCTGAAGAACTAGAATTAATCTACATGAACAATGGTGGAGTTTTGCGCTTTAAATCTATTAGTCTAGAAGTAAGTGAAATATAATTATGTTAATTGTAGACATTGAGGCTTCAGGACTGAATGCTGAAAAAAATTCTATCCTATCTATTGGCGCACTGGACTCCGACAATCCAGAATGGCGTTTTTATGGTGAGTGTCGAGTCTGGGATTGTGCAGGTATTTCTGATGAAGCTCTGGCCGTAAATGGTTTTAGTAAAGAAGAGGCTCTAGATGAAAACAAAAAAACTGAAGGGGAGTTGATTAGGGAATTTATGGAATGGAGCCAACATGTTGGCGACCGAACTTTAACCGGACAAAATCCTTCGTTTGATCGAGACTTCTTGCGTGAAGCAGCTTACCGAGAAAAACTATCTTGGGACTTTGCACACAGAACTATCGATACTCACTCACTTTGCTTTATGCATATGATTAAGAGGGGAGTTACACCACCTATCGACCAACAAAGGAGACGCAGTGACCTAAATCTAGATTCAATACTAAACTACTGCGGTATTCCAGACGAACCAACACCACACAACGCCTTAACTGGTGCACTTTCTCACGCTGAAGTAGCTTATCGTCTGCTTTACAACAAAAAACTCCTACCAGAGTTTGATCAGTACGAAATTCCTTGGGAATAAGGTAATTAACATAATTGGGTGCAGGCGAAGCCTGCACCCTTTTTATCATGATAAAATAAATCACAATGATACGTGATTTCTTTTCCAAGCCTCTACCAAGTGAACAACCTCTTACTAATGACGAGCAAGTTACTTGTCGTCTAACAACAGAGCTACTTAGGCCAGCCGATCAGAGCTGGCGAGTTTTTGGCATCATGTCAGAGTTTGTTAATGGTTTTAATCTACTCAAAAGACTTGGACCAGCCGCCACCTTCTGGGGAAGTGCGCGTTTAAAGCCAAACGATAAATACTACAAAGAAGCTGAGGAACTAGCTGCTAGGCTGGCAGAAATGGGTCTAGCAATTGTTACTGGTGGAGGTAATGGAATTATGGAAGCTGGTAACGTCGGTGCTTTTAAGGTTGGCGGAACTTCAGTTGGTCTAAACATCAAGCTTCCTGAAGAGCAACAATTAAATCCATACACTACTGAATCAATGCCTTTTGACCACTTCTTTGCTCGCAAAGTTATGTTGGCTTATGCATCAGAAGTTTATGTTTATTATCCAGGAGGACTTGGTACCTTGGATGAATTTTTTGAAATAGTCACTCTTATCCAAACAAAAAAAATTACAGCTATACCAGTACTACTTTATGGTAAAGATTTTTGGACACCACTTATTGAATGGATGGACAAAGACTTGGCAGGTAAATACAAAACTATCAGCAAGGAAGACTTGGATTTATTCCATGTTGTAGATTCAGTAGATGAAGCCGAGGAATATATTGTTAAAAAACTTTCCAAGACTTGTACATTAAAACCACGCAAGAAGACAGCTACTAAAAAGTTAACAACAAAATAATGAGCTACCAAAAAATCCTGAACGAATTTAATACAGAACACATGCCTGACCTACACACCGTAGTACTTGGTGCCTTGGAACTTTTTTCTGAAGATATTGTTTTACCAAACACAAACTCACCATTTAGAAGACCTCTTGTAATAGGTAGTGGAAATGCCGAAGCAACTGGTCGCATATTATTTACCAAGAACGATGCAGTTTTTGCTAATGAATCAGACTATAAATCAATATTTAATAAAACAGAAAACATTGATGGCATATTTTTAATTTCTGCATCTGGCGGAAAACACTCTGTAGAGATTGCAGCTTGGGCAAAAGATAAAAATCTACCAATAATTCTATTAACAAATAATCCTGAGTCTGATGCTGCAAAGCAACTATCTTTAGATGAGGTTTTTGTATTTCCTAAGAATCGTGAGCCATATACCTATAATACGTCTACTTATCTGAGCATGATTTTAGCTGACACTAACGAGTCAGTTTCTGCCATCCAGAGATTAATTAAGGAAACTTCTGAATCTATTACAGCGGAACAACTAGCCAAGTATTCAGCCTACAGTTTTATTTTGCCAGCCGATTTTTCTGAAATAAAACCAATGCTCCGTACCAAATTTGATGAATTATTTGGCTCTCATATTTGTGGCAGATTCTTTTCTCCCGAAGAACTCAAACACGCTAAAACCGTGGTACCGAATGACAATGAGTTATTCATAAATATTGGAAACGATATTACTTGGCTAGATATACAAAACTTAATTAATATCGATATTGCAGATGATATAAATTTTGGTGGAGTACTGTCCTTAACTTATTACTTAGTTGGTTTAATCCAATCGACTAAGCCACCTTACTTTAAAGAAAA
Organism: uncultured Candidatus Saccharibacteria bacterium; assembly: GCA_964601615.1. GTDB lineage: Bacteria > Patescibacteriota > Minisyncoccia > Phycocordibacterales > UBA918 > OLB19. The sequence goes on along the minus strand of CAZRNZ010000001.1, from coordinate 22,415 downwards.
TATCGTACAGTATTGCAAAGAAATGAGTGAAGTTTTTAATCAAGAAATAAAACCAATAGTTGAATAATATGAGTTACATAATTTTTGATATCGGTGGCACAAAAACTCGTGTAGCTGTGAGTGAAGACCTAAAGACTTTTTCTAAGCCAATTAAATTTACTACACCAATAAACTTCAAAGAAGGTATTGAAAAAATAGTTACTGCAGCTAAAGAGTTAACTGAGGGTAAACCGATTCGTGGCGCCACTGGTGCAGTACGTGGAATGCTAAGCGAAGACAGACGATCAATAATGAATGATGACGTTCTGGCAAAATGGGTAGAGGAACCACTAGCAGACGCTTTAGCTAAAGAACTAGACACCAAAGTTATTTTAGAAAATGATGCTGCTTTAGCTGGTTTGGGCGAAGCACACTTCGGAGCAGGGAAGGAGTCTAAAATTATGGTTTACCACACCATCTCAACTGGTGTTGGCGGTGCCAAAATAGAAGAAGGGAAGATAGACAGCTATCACCTGGGGTTTGAACCGGGTAAGCAAGTACTTGATATTGACCGAACAATTCTAGGTGATGATATTTTACCGACACTAGAGAATCTTGTTTCTGGCACAGCAGTAGAAGAACGTACCGGAGTGAAACCTTATGAGATTCCTCAGGAGGATGCCATTTGGGACCAGCTAGCAAACTACCTTGCGCATGGTTTACGTAATACAATTTTGTACTGGTCACCGGACACAATCGTATTAGGAGGCTCTATGATGACAGGAAATCCAGTTATTCCAGTAGAGAAGGTGAGTAGCTACCTAGCAGATATACTGGGAGATGAAATTCCACTACCACAAATAGAATCAGCAAAATTGAAAGATGATTCAGGACTTTATGGTGCAATGGCGCTATTATCTGAACAGGACTAAATGGCTTAAAATAAGGGTTTTATACTATTTACATAAAACTATATTTGTTGCATAATTTGATTTTTAGGCCATTTTATGCTAGTATAAATGAAGGACAGCTACGGCTGTTTTTTTGATTAGGAGGCTTCAGCCTCCCTTCAGAGGTCTGTTACTTAGACGAAATCTTACGATTTTAGAGGACAGACTTTTAAAAGATAAGACCCTTGGCTTATTTTATCCGGTTTACTGACTGCTGTAATCTCAGTATCTGCTGCCGCAACGATTAGTACAACACCGATCGAACATGGACAGATAACTCTAGCTACGGCTGAAGTGGAAAAAGTAGCCCTTTCCGAAAATAACACCGAGAATGTGGTTCGTGAGTATTTCAAAGATACACCAGTCATGATCACCATTGCTCGTTGTGAGTCCGAATTCAATCAATTTGATAGGAGCGGACAAGTACTTAAGAATCCAACAAGTTCTGCAAAGGGAGTCTTCCAGATTATGGAATCTCTTCACAGAGAACCTGCTTTGAGACTTGGGTACGATATTTTAACGACGGAAGGTAACTTGGCTTACGCCAAATACCTTTATGACAAGGAAGGAACACGACCTTGGAATGCGTCATCTGCATGTTGGGGAAGAACCCTGGCATACAACGGCTAATTAGGAAAAATACAAAAAGCAGCGTCGCCGAAAGGCGACGCTGCTTTTTTATTTTCTTCAATCTCAAAATCCTACATTGCAGGAGAAGGGTCTTTTGAAGATTTATCTTTTATTTTCAATCTCCAGCCTTTTCCTGGTCCATAAATGTACACATAGAACAGACCGCCCATGATAGCTAAGTTTTTAAATAAGTTTGGATCTTGTAAATTGCCATGGAAAAGCAAGATTGTTAAAAGTACAAAACCAAGCAAAGCCAGTGAAGCCTCTCTAGTTTTATAACCAAGAATAAGACAAATCCCACCACCAATTTTTACAAACACAGCTGCCCAAGCAACAAGTATTGCCAATGGAATACCCTTGGCTGCAATCATACTAGTAATACCGTCTATATTTCCCATCAAAATACCAACACCAGAAAATAAGAATAATAGACCAATGAGTGAACGCCCTACCAACGCACCGTGTTCTCGAATAACTTTATCTATTGCCTTCATAAAGTTAATTAAATTAATTTATTAAACTTCCTAGTTTAATTATAACCCTACATATCGATACCAAAGCGATCTTAATCCAACTAAAGTGGACTACTTAAATATCAGAAGATCTACATAAAACTATACAAAAGGTTACATGAGTATACAGACATTGTGAGGCATAAATTAATCACACGATTTTGAATTAAGTCAAGTAAGGTGGGGTATAGGTCAGTGATTATTTTAATCTGCAGTAGTTAAATTAGTATCTTTGATAATACATAAAAGTAATTTGGACATAAATATACATTAGTAAAATTTAGTAGATTTACTCTGGACTTAGTGAATCTACAAATACGTCGAGATCAAAATCCTTATTTTCCTAGTTAAAACTCAGTTATGCACAGCAGGTAATTTGTTGCAGTGATATAATTTAGGGATATGGAAAAGAAACAAGACATGGAATTTGACTTCGATTTACCAGAAGTTGAAGGTGCCCCAGCAGCAAAACCTCGTATTCATCATGTAGGTGAATCGGTCTGTGTTAGTTGTGAAGGTTAATTCACAAAATTATATTCACAATATCCTTAAAAGCGAGCACACAAAGTGTGCTCGCTTTTAGTTTTATAGCAAGATAAAATAGAGGTAATAAATAATCAAAATATGAAAGAAAATAATAAAAAACTACTAATAATAATTGCTGTCTTAGGAATTATTATTGTTGGGTTACTAGTACTTTTTGTGATAAAAAGTAAAGAAGTTGCCAATGAAGCAACTAGTTCTCAAAATGAAGAAGTAATATCATTAAATAATGAATTATTACCTTTGTATTCGGGAGTTAATTGGCAAGATCCGGTCTTGGTTGAACCAAGATATGAGCAAGAAAAAGCATACTGGGTAATATTTTCTGACTCATTAGTTGATGTGACTAATATTCATGAAGTTGCCACACCATTTACAGATTACTACGAACAAAAATTAACTGATGCTGGCTGGGAGAAAGATATATCACGTGAAGCAAGTGGTCCTGGTTCAAATGTTACTTACTACACTAAAAATGGACAATTTATTGCTGTAGCATTTGATTCAAATTTCAAAGTAGAACACGAAGATACACCATCTGAATGTCCTTGCGATACAATACTTTCAATCACCAACGGAGTTGATTAAAGTTTAGAATTTATATAAAAAGCGCGACCTTTGGTTGCGCTTTTTATATTATTTACTCACTAACTGGATGAAATTTACGATGAGTTTCTTCAGCATAACGGTCCGAAGCATGTACGTAACGAGTCGTTGTGTCGAGTGATTCGTGACCAAGTAAAATCTGAATTGCGGCTGGATTAGCACCTTGTTCGGCCAAATAGGTAGCAAAGCCGTGACGCAATGAGTGAGCTGATGTTGGTACATTTATACCAAGTAATTCACGATAGCGTTTGATTTTCATTTGTAAATAATTGGGGGAGATGCGAGCATTTTTTTCTCCAGCATTTAAGCCACGCCTAGGAATGAAAAGGAAAGTATTTTCATCAACACGTAATTTAAGGTAAGCATCTATATGAGTCTTGGCACGCTCTGTTAGGTAGATAAAACGCTGCTTACGACCCTTACCTTGGATAAAAATACGTCCAGACTTATCTAATTGACTTGTTTTTAGGCTAAGAAGTTCGGATATACGCATACCACTAGCCATTAAAGTTTCCAGCATGGCACGATTACGTAAAGCCACAAATTTATTTTTTTCAAATTTAGCAGGTGACTCTATTAAGGAAATTAATTCATGCAACTCAGCAACTTGACCATGTTTCTTTTCCATTCGCACCAACTTGATTGCCGTTGGAGCTAAAGGGGATTCATAATCCATATCAATCAGGTAGGCAAAATACCGACGCAAGGATGACAACATACGATTAACTGAACCGCTAGAAAGCCTGTTTTCCGCTGTTTTTTTATCCAAAGTGGTCTTACGGTCATCTGAATTTAAATGAGCCTTAAATAGCTCAATAACATGCTTATCAAGCTTATTAAACGATATATGAGTCATCTCAGAAGCTAAAAAGCGGTCGAAGGTCAATAAATCACGCTTATATGAATCGTGAGTTTTTTTAGAATAATTGTTAGCCAGTATGGAAGTCAGGAAATGCGGTATGTGGGGGAGGACAGAAAAATTAGCGGTCTTTAAAGTCTCAACGTTATTATTTTTTTCTTTTTTATCAGTCATAGGAAAGCTTGGCTGTGATCAATACATTATATATGAGGTAGGAAATAGGGCTTATTTGTTAGATATGTAACTGAGTATAATATCTCTAATACTCAATTATATACTGGAAGAAAGGGGTTTACAGATAAAGTTATCCACAGTTTGATTTTGGATTTAAAATCCCCCTTTTAGTTTATTTATTAAAATTTTTAATAAACTTATACATCTTTATCTGCACTTAATTTTCTTTTGTAAGATCTAAATTCAAAATAATTAAAATACCTCAATAGGGACTCCTCCCCCACTTTCGGATAGGGGAGTAGCGGATTTAAAAAATATCTCATCCAATTGAGGTTAATTGCTTCTTCCCTGTTCCCTGTCCCTAAAAGGATAAAATAAAAGCCGATTACTTTTGAGTAATCGGCTTTACGACTAGAAAGAGGTCAGGTATACAAGCCTGGTAATAGGCTCATACAATACAGCAATGATTGCCAAAGCAGTAAAAGAAATAGCTAAAAATAAAGCTATTGTTGATTTGAGCTTGTTTTGCTCAACTTCGCCCAAAGACGATTCATTACTACCTTTTACGGTCAATTTATTTTCCCTTCCTTTATCCCAAGAACGCTGGAGAACTATTCGAGCGTAAGTATAAGAAAACTTTAGAAAATATCAAGTATTTCCGCATTAGTTTGCTGGAAGATAGTCTGCAGGGTTTAGATATCCTTCCACAGCCGCAAATGGTGATAGCGCAGCTCCACAACCAGTTACAGACTTAAATTCATTAAATTTCTTTACCTGAACAGCCTGACTTACATATAGAGTAAAGTGTAAATGCGGTCCCGTAGCGTAACCAGTAGCGCCAACATAACCAATCACATCACCAGTATTCAATTTTTGACCCGCAGTAACTCCAGTCCAACTCATGTGCGCATATAGTGTAGATAAACCATTTGGATGATCAACCAAAGCCCACTGACCCCAAGAATAACAACCTGGCACAAGATCTGTATTGGCAGTAGCTCGTACAGTGCCTCCTAATGGAGCATAAATTTTTGTTCCAGTTGGTGCACCAAAGTCCATACCATTGTGCATATTATTTTTATACACACCCGGATTTTGCAAAGCAAAAGTTGTATAGCCAAAGTATTGAGTGATAATTATCTTTTCTAGAGGCCAACGGAAAACAGCTGTTCCTTTAGTTGGAATTGAGTTTGGGTCAAGAATAAATTTAATCTGAGATTCAATATCTTGTACTTGCGCAGCCAATTTTTCTCTAGCTGCTTTCTTTTCATTTAAAATCTTTTGATATTCAGCTTCTTCATTTCTAGTTGCAGTAAGAAGTTGATCTTTTTCTTTCTTATTACTATCTAATACCTGCTGCTGTCCAGAATATTGGTTACGAAGTGATAATAAGTCTTCCTTATTCTCTGTTTCTTCACTAACCTTATCAAACAAGACTTCTTTTAATGAAGAAAGATTTAGTACTCTCTCTCGCATCTTCTCTCTAATGGTTTCCAAGTCTTCTACTTCCAGCCAAAAATCAGCCAGATTGTCATAGCGAAGCAACAACTCAATCAAAGATTGAGAATCAGTCTGGTCTAATACCCGCAAAATCTCTGCTACGGCAGCATTGTTCTTTTCAATACTTTCGCTGGTGTTTTTTATCTCCGTAGAAAGCTGACCCAACTGCAAATCAATAGTGGATATTTTATTCTCAGTTGAACGCACCTCAGTGAGCACCTTCCTTCTTTCTAACTCCAGTTGGTTAATGGCTTTTTGCAGAGTGTTTTTCTCGGCACCAACTTTTCCAAGCTCTGCTTCATAAGCAGCGATTTCCTTTTCTAAGTCAGAGAGCTGACTATTTAAATTATTTTTTTGTGTTTGCAGACGCTCAGCTTCAGATTGAGCAAAAACAAATCCTGTACCAAAAAATATCAGTGGTATTAATAAAATACCTACAGAAAAAGCAATTAAGTTTTTATAATTCCGAGTTTTTCCTAAAATAAAAGATTTCACCCTTTTATTTTATCATAAGCTGCTTTTAGCCTTTCCTTAGTATCCACGGCTCCAATTATATAAGCAACAGTAAAGGGATCTGGTGATTTTTCTAGACCAGTTAGGGCAACTCTCATTGGCCACAACACTTCTCCTCTCCCCTCTTTTTCGGCAAAATCCCATACAGCAGATTTAATATTTTCTGTCGTAGAAAAATCAGCGTTATCTAAAAGAGAAATTAATTTTTCTAGTCTTGGCAAAACATCCTTAATGCTATTATCTTTTTTCCAAGCCAACATTTCCACAGGTACATCAGGAGCATCAAAGGCGAAGTCATACTCCCCTACCTCACCAGCAGTGGTTACATCACCAAAAATCTCAGCACGCTCGCGAATTACTGGTAGTAACTTAGAGAATCTTTCATCGTTAAAGTTAGCCAACTCTTTAACGCGCGATGGCAAAAATTCTAACACCTTAGTTCTATAATCCTCTTCTGAAAGTAAGTCTAAATGCTGGCGATTAATCCAGCGGAATTTTTGCTTATCAAAAACCGCACCGCTTTTCTGTACTTGAGAAATATTAAAAATCTCTACCAATTCCTCTAGTGTGTAAATTTCTTTATCAGTCCCTGAGTTCCAACCAAGTAATGCTAAATAATTTATAATTGCTTCTGGTAAAAAACCTTCTGCAAAATAATCTTCTATCGCAGTCGCACCATGTCTCTTAGACATCTTACTTCTGTCTGGTGCCAAAATTAAAGGCAAATGAGCATACTCTGGACGACTAAAACCAAGTGCTTCTTGAATCAAAATCTGTCTCGGTGTATTAGAGATATGATCTTCTCCACGAAGTACATGAGTTACTCCCATTTCATAATCATCAATCACTACTGTCAGATGATAAAGAGCATCATCAATAGAACGAGCCACTACAATATCACCCAACTCTGTTGTATCAAAAGTAATATCACCACGTATCAAATCATTAAAAGTAATTGTCTTATTTGGATTTTTAAGACGAATCACCTCAACCATCTCACCAGGATTTTGTTTGCTTTCTTCTTTAGAAATATAAAAGTGTCCATCCTCTATTCCCTTTTCTAGATACTTTCTATAAATATCAGCGCGTTCAGATTGTCGAACAAGATCATCATTGTCCCAATTAATCCCTAACTTCTTTAAGCCAGAAATTATTTCTTCTTCATACTCTTTTGTAGAGCGTGCCTTATCAGTATCCTCGCTACGAAAAACAAAACTACCCTTATTATTTCGAGCAAATAAGTAATTAAATAAAGCCGTTCTAGCTGTTCCGATATGTAAATGTCCTGTTGGACTCGGCGGGATTCTTGTTACTACGTTCATAAAAAATTACTGATGTTCACTAGCAATACTACGCAATGCATCGGCCAGTGTATAGGCAGCCTGCCCCACTGTCAAAGATAGTGCTCCTTCACTCATTTTTCTTAAAACTTCTTCACTACTAAGAATTCTTTCAATCTCTGAAGCTAAAATTTCATCACTGAGATTTTTTTCTTCCAACACTACAGCACCTGTTGCTCTTGCATAAGCGTAAGCATTGCTTCTTTGATCACGACTCAATTGCTCTGGAATTGGTACAACAATCGCCGGTTTACCATTAGCTGCAATTTCAAATAAAGCCGTAGAACCAGCTCTAGTAACAACCAAACTGGCTGATTGTAAAGCAGCTACAAAATCATCTTGATCAAGGTGACCAAACACAAAATAACTAGCTAAAGGTTCTTTGCTGGTAAAAAGTGCCGAGGCTGCACTACTTACTTTTTCAAAGTTAGCTTCACCCACCTGATGAACAACGGTAAAATTTTCTAACAAACGTCCCAGTGAAGCTAAAATAAAATCATTAAGTCTTTCCGCACCAGAAGAACCTCCTGTTACCAAAATAACTGGCTTGTCTTTTGGAATACCAAGGCGAACATAAGGGTCACTAATGGTTTTAAAAAATATTTTCCGAATTGGAATACCAACCTGTGCCACCTTATTTTGATTAAAATAAGGAATCACCTCGTTGTATGCCACACCAATATATCGAGCAAACTTGGCAGCAATTAAATTTGCCCTACCCGGCACAGCATCAGATTCATGAATCACGACAGGTATACGGAGTAGTTTTGCTGCCAATACCACTGGCACACTTGTATACCCTCCTTTGCTCATCACTACATCGGGATAAAGCAGTAACAACTTAAAAAAAGCGATGAATACACCAAATCCTGTTTTAAATAAATCAAAAAAATTTGCTATGCCTCCATACCCCACCCTATTCTTACCAGCTGGTACATAACGATATTTAATCTGCAAAGAGTCTAAAGATATTTTGTTGTAAGGATTTGGGCCCAAGAAAAATAAGTCGCTATTTTCACCCAATTGTACATCTCTACCGCGCACAGCCTCAGCAATCGCCATCAGCGGGTAAAAATGACCACCGGTACCACCACCAACAAAAACTATTCTCATAAGATAATTATACGCTAAGTTATTCTTATTTTCTGATACTTAGACACATTTAATATTATTCCGATTGCTGCCAATGTAATCAACATAGCAGTACCACCGTGACTAATAAACGGTAGTGGCAGACCTAGCATTGGAGCAAATTTTGTCATCGCTGCAATATGCAAAAATGCTTGCAAAATAATCATAGTAATAAAACCAACTACCAACAACATACCAAAATCATCTGGTGCATGTGTCGCTAATCTATAACCCCTGAAAGCAAAAGCTGAAAAAAGTAATACCAAAATAAATGCACCAATAAAACCAAACTCTTCGGCGTAAACAGCAAATATCGAGTCACCAATTGGTTCTGGTAAGTATTCAAATTTTTGAATACTTTGCCCAAAACCTCTTCCTTGCAAACCACCACTTCCCACCGCAATCAAAGATTGATTTACCTGGTAACTGATACCTTGCGGATCTAAATCAGCATTAAAAAAAGACATTATGCGAAGCCTGATGTAATCATGTACCAAAGCCAAAGTAGCAACAAGCAGAATTGCTGCCACACCCATTATCAACAAATCCCGCCAACGGCCACTCTGCACAAAAAACATTGCCGCTCCCGCTGTTGCCATTATCAAAAAAGTATCTGTATCTCTCTGCAAGAGCATTACTATTCCTACTACAACTACACCAGCCACGAATGGCGCTGTGCTGTGCCAAAAATCTTCTATTTTTTTTCTTTTACCAGAGAACCAAGTTGCCATATAAATCACAAAAGCAATCTTCAGCGCCTCAGCTGGTTGAAATGAAAAACCAGCAATATCCAACCATCTTCTAGCACCACCATGTTCAAATCCTAGTGGCGTAAATACCAACAAAGATAAAGCGATGCCAATTAAAAATATATAAAATGCAAACTTCCGCCAAACACGATAATGAATTCTGCTAGTAATAAACATCGCAGTTAATCCACCACCAATACCCAATACTGCCTGAGTAAATGCCACTGAAGAAAAGCTGGCTCCCCCGCGTGCCAGTAAGCCGAGTGAAGCAGAAGAGAAAATAAAAAAACCACAACCAACCAAAACCAGCACAATAAAAAGTAATATCTTATCTACTGATTTTGCGTTACTCATGGTCGTCTTAAAAATATTATAGACCGATAGCTAACAATAAACCAATCACAGCAAAGACAAATCCTAACACCCAATAACGCATCACTACCTTGTGAGCAGGCCAACCAATTGCTTCAAAATGATGATGTAGTGGTGCAATTAGAAGTAATTTTTTCTTTAATATTTTTTTAGATAAAATCTGCGCTGTATTAGCAGCTACCGTAGCCACCAACAAAAATCCCACAATCGGCAAAAGTGAAACACCTTCCCCTTCTCCTAAGCTATCAGTCATAAAAGCAATGATAGTGAGACACATAGTGAGTGCCATTACACCTGTCTCTGTCATATAAAAACGAGCTGGCGGAATATTGAACCAAAGAAAAGCCAAAATACCACCTACGATAGTCGCCGACAAAGCCGCAATATCAAATTGTTGTTGCCAAATAGCAATACCTGCATAAGCAGTAAAGATAAACATAAACACCCCTCCTGCTAATCCATCCAGGCCGTCTATCACGCTAGACATATAAATACAGACAGCCACAAAAACAAAGAAAGGAATAAACCAAATACCTAGTACTAAATCACCAAAACCAAATAAAGAAACACTATCTACTCCCAACTTTTCATAAAACCACCAACCAGCAAAGATTGCCGTAAGTCCTACTACCAACATTCTCTGCGATAGAGGTAGACCACCAGCAAAGTGTTTGCCATCACCTCTAATTGTCAAAATATCGTCAACCAGTCCAACAATCGCACCCACCATCATGGCCAAAAGCGGTAGCCAAGTCTGAGAACGAGACAAAAAATTTAACTTGCCGAATATTGTCTCTGGCAAAAATACTTGCAATAAAAATATAAAGAGTACTGTCAAAATAACACTTCCCCAAATCACAATTCCACCCAATCTAGGTGTGTTTGTATCTCTTTCTTTATGAAGCTTATCAAATATTGGAGTTCCCCCTCCGCCATAACCATTTCCCTTACCAGAAGACTTTTTCCAAGCTTTGTATTTAAACAAATAATGAGTAACCAAAGGTGTAATAGCAATTCCAATAAAAAACGCTATCGCGGTTGGTAAAAAAACTTTTATGAGAGTAAGTTCCATATACTTTTATTATTCATTACCTAAATACTGCCTTGATGCTTCAACTAAACGTAAAACATCAGAAAATCTACCTTGGTGCGAAGACCCCAACACCACCACTACAACTGGTCTATTTATCCCCGCATCAAAAGCAACCACTAGGTTTCCACCAGCTAAAGTAGTGTAACCCGTTTTAGATCCTAGCGAAGTTGCGATAGCATCAATCATGCGATTTGTATTTTCAGTTTCGTATCTATCACCTGCTGTATTATTAACAGTACTAGTTTTTTTATTTGTTTCTTCTAAAATCTCAGGATAATTTTCTAACAAATATTCCATCAGTACGGCTACTTCCCTAGCAGTTCCGTATGCACCAGCCTCATCTTCTGTAATATCTAATCCTGTTGGGTTTCTAAAGTAAGTTTTGGTTAAACCAATCTCCTTAGCCCTCACATTCATGGCTCGCACGAAGGCATCAGCTGGATTTTCATTATTTAAAGCACTTCCAGCAGCGGCTGCCAACGCATAAGCTCCGTCGTTTGATGAAGTTAGCAGCATCATGTCAGACAAATTACGGTAAGAAAATCTCTCACCTTCGGTAAAACCACTTTCTCCTGCCTGTCCGATTGCTTCTTTTGTTATCTGTACACTACTTCCCTCCTCTACAATTTCTCTTGCCACCAAGGCAGTCATCAACTTAGTAATACTAGCTAACGGCCACTTTAAATCAGGCTCTTTCTGGTAAAGCACTCTGTCTGTTTGTAAATCAATCACAATGGCAGATTTTGCATTTACCTTCAAATCTGCAAATGGGTCTCCGCTACTTTTTTCTTCCCCTTCTTTTATTGCTGCTGATGATGCGGCGATATTAGGATTATCTCCAGATTGCTTTTCAATTTTACTTAAAATAACCGAAGTGGCTCCTATCGAAAAAACACCCAATAGAATAAATGACACGACCACTAATTGTCTTACTACCGGCATATTACTACGTTCTGTTTCTACAATTGGTTCAGAAAAAAACTCTTCTGATAAAGACGTATTATTTTCTGTTGTCTCGTATTGATTGTCAGTCATTTTCTACTAATTGTTGTTTTTCAAAATTATCTAATGCGTCCATTACAGTAGCATAATCTGGCATATTGGTCTTTTCTGGTATCCCCAAGAATTTAAATAATTCGGTGGTTGGGCGAAATTCACTTCTCTGCCCTTTTACCGATCTTTCCACCAAACCTCTAGTTTCTAAAGCTCTTAATATATATGAAGAATTTACTCCTCGTATTCTATCTATTTCCGCTCTCGACACTGGTGATTTATACATCACAATAGCTAGAGTTTCTGCCCCAGCTTTGCCAATATCTCGATTAAGTTCTTCCTTTCTTAAGCCATCAATCAAACCATCAAATGAGGTATCTAAAACTAACTCCACAGCTGTATCAGACTCCAACAACCTGGTCACACCAGAGACCAGTCGGCTTTTTAAAAAAGTTAGAGACTCGAGCAATTCATCATTGGAAATATTTAGGGTTTTAAGTAAAAAATCCTTCTCCACTGGTGCGGCCTTGTAAAATAAAATAGCTTCAATCTGCTGGTCTAGACTCATATTGATTTATTATACCAGACACTACAAAAACAACAGGGGCGCCTTACGGCGCCCCTGTTATCTTCCCCATATTCAATTTTACAACTCTCCTCCTCCTCCTCCACCACCACCACCAACTGGCGGAGGTGTTTCAGGTTGTCCCTCTCCTCCACCAATCTCTCCACCACCGCCACCATCTCCCCCGCCCACATCTCCATCTCCATCTGGTGGTGGATCACCTATTTCGGCACCTCCTCCTCCATAATAGAACCTAACCTGGAATGACCTTATTTCTCCCCACCGCAATCCATTAGCATCTACAGCGTAAGCTCGGTAGTAATAGATGTCATTAGGGTTCAGATTGTTTAATAAGTAATCAAATGAACCAGCACTTGCCAAAGCTCCGAGTGAAGTAGTAGCAGTATCGCCTCCAATCAAACTTTCTTCAGTACCCCAAATAAATCCATGGTCGATTATCGCCAAAGGTGTAAGTTCTAATGCTGCAATCATCACACGGTTGGTACCACTATATCCTACTGCCACAAACATGCCGTTACCGTAGGTGACAGACTGCCAAAAGTTTTCCTCAGCAGCAGTGCGTGCGGTCCAAGTGATTCCGTCTGATGAGGTCATGACACAATTAGTTGTACAGCCGCCACCTAGACCAACTAAACCACCTGCTACTGCCACAAACAGACCGTTGCCGTAGGTGATGGAGTGCCAAGGGATTACCTCAACAGCAGTGCGTACGGTCCAAGTGATTCCGTCGGGTGAGGTCATGACACAATTAGTTGTACAGCCGCCTAGACCACCTGGCTTTCCCAATGCCACAAACAGACCGTTGCCGTAGGTGACGGAACGCCAGCCATATGTCACAACAGTACGAGGAGTCCAAGTGATACCGTCTGGTGAGGTCATCACGCGGTTGGTGCCATTTAGAGCCACTGCTACAAACATGCCATTGCCGTAGGTGACTGATTGCCAAGAGTTTGCCTCTGCCGCAGTGCGAGCAGTCCAAGTGATACCGTCTGGTGAGGTCATGACGCGGTTACTATTATTATTAGATACTGCTACGAACTGACTATTGCCGTAGGTAACGGAGTACCATTGACTTGCCTCCGCCGCAGTACGAGGAGTCCAAGTGATTCCGTCTGGTGAGGTCATCACGCGGTTGGTGCCATTTGATGCCACTGCCACAAACCTACCATTGCCATAGGTGATGGAGTTCCAGGTGTTTGCCTCCGCCGCAGTGCGAGGAGTCCAAGTGATACCGTCGGAAGAGGTCATCACGCGATTAGTACCGCTACCTGCCACCGCCACAAACATGCCGTTACCGTAGGTGACGGAGTTCCAAGAGTTTTCCTCAGCAGCTGTACGAGGAGTCCAATTACCCAAATTACCAGTCCCTACAGTTCCTTGCAGCAACACCTCACCATGTATTCTGGCTCGGTTATTAGTCACTCCAGTTTCTGGTCTAGTCACTACCTGCAATCCCAGTGTAGAAAAACTCTTTATCTCACCATAGCCAGTACCGTAACCAGTAGTGGCGTAAGCACGATAGTAGTAAGTTACTCCACTAGTTAAACCTTCGATATTAGAACTAATGGCTCCAGCAGAAGTGAATGCACCAGCCGATGAAGTTGCCGTATCTCCTCCAATTAAATCTGATTCAGTTCCATAGATGAAACCATGATCGGTTGGACTACTTAATTCAGCAGTCATCACACGATTGGTACCATTATCCGACACAGCTACAAACCTGTTGTTGGCATAAGTAACTGAAGTCCACTGATTTGCCTCTGAAGCTGTACGAGCAGTCCAAGTAATACCATCTGTTGATATCATCACACGATTAGTACCACTATATGCCACTGCCACAAACAGACCGTTGCCGTAGGTGACGGAGTACCACTGATTTGCCTCAGGTGCAGTACGAGGAATCCAAGTGATACCGTCTCCCGAGGTCATGACAGTGCCAGACTGACTCACTGCCACAAACAGGCCGTTACCATAAGTTATTGATGTCCAAGCACTTGATATAGTGCGAGCGGTCCAAGTGATGCCATCTGGTGAGGTCATTACACAGCTTGTACAACTATATCCCACTGCCACAAAGAGACCGTTGCCGTAAGTAACTGTCCACCAAGCATTTGCTGCTGCTGCAGTACGAGGAGTCCAAGTGATACCGTCTGGTGAAGTCATCACACGATTCGTACCACTTTGTGCCACAGCCACAAACATGCCGTTACCGTAGGTGACGGAAGTCCATTGATTTGCCTCTGTAGCAGTACGAGCTGTCCAAGTGATTCCGTCAGGTGAGGTCATAACTTGATTAGTGCCAAAAGATGCCACTGCCACAAACAGACCGTTGCCGTAGGTGACGGAGTTCCAAGAACTTGCTGTAGCTGCAGTGCGAGGAGTCCAAGTGATTCCGTCAGGTGAGGTCATTACACTACCATTACCTACCGCTACAAAGAGACCATTGCCGTAAGTGACGGAAGTCCAAGCATTTACTGTTGCAGCAGTACGAGCTACAAACTGACCCAAATCATCAGTCCCAGAAAGTGCTAAATCATAGCTCACAATTTCTCCATTTAAGGTCGCAGAATTTGCTGTGATATTGGTAGTATCATCAGTCCTTACCACTGGCACACCTTTAGTAACGAAGCTCTTGATCTCACCGTAGCCAGTACCATAACCAGTAGTAGCATATGCACGGTAGTAATAAGTAGTACCCAGTTCCAAATCTGATATAGCACCACTGATATTTCCCACAGCCGCAAAAGAACCTAGTGAGATTGTTTCAGTATCTCCGCCAATCAAATCAGATTCAGTTCCGTAGATGAAACCATGGTCGGTTGGAGCAAGTGTAAGCTCAGCAGTCATCACGCGATTGATGCCATCACCTGCCAGCGCCACAAACAAACCATTGCCATAGGTGACAGAAATCCAAGTATTTGCCTCAGCGGCAGTGCGAGCAGTCCAAGTAATACCATCTGGTGAGGTCATCACGCGGTTGGTGCCACTCCATGCTACTGCCACGAACAGGCCGTTAGCGTAAGTGACAAAAATCCAACTATTTGCCTCAGCGGCAGCACGAGCAGTCCAAGTAATACCATCTGGTGAGGTCATCACGCGGTTGGTACCACTTCCTGCTACCGCTACGAACAGACCATTGCCGTAGGTGACAGATTGCCAACTATTTGCCTCAGCGGCAGTGCGAGCAGTCCAAGTAATTCCATCAGGAGAGGTCATCACGCGGTTGGTGCCACTATTTGACACAGCTACAAACAAACCATTGCCGTAGGTGACGGAAGTCCAAATATTTGCCTCGGTGGCAGCACGAGCAGTCCAAGTAATTCCATCAGGAGAGGTCATCACGCGGTTGGTGCCGTTATTTGCCACCGCTACGAACAGACCGTTGCCGTAGGTGACTGAAAGCCAAGGATTTTCCTCTGCAACAGTACGTGATGTCCAAGTGATTCCGTCAGGAGAGGTCATTACAGCATTGCTTACCGCTACAAACATGCCGTTGCCGTAGGTGACTGATCGCCAAGTATTTGCTGAAGCGGCAGTGCGTGGAGTCCAAGTGATTCCGTCTGGTGAGGTCATCACGCGGTTGGTGCCGTTATTTGCCACCGCTACGAACAAACCGTTGCCGTAGGTGATGGAGGTCCAATAGTTTGCCTCAGCGGCAGTGCGAGCGGTCCATTCACCAAGTTCTGGTGGTGGCAAATCATAACTCACAATTTCTCCATTCAAGGTCGCAGAGTTACCAGTAATATCAGAAGCATCATCAGTCTCCACCACTGGCACTGGAATAATTGTTGTAAATGATTCTATCTCACCATAAGTAGTACCAAAGCCAGCTGTCGCATAAATACGATAGTAGTATTCTTCCCCAGGCTCTAAGCCAGAGATTGTTGTACTAGCGACACCAGTTGCAGAAATACTTCCTAGTGAAGTAGTGGCAGTGTCACCCCCAATCAAATCTGACTCAGTACCCCAAATAAAGCCGTGGTCGGTCGGAGCAGACATATAGTCTGCAGTCATAACGTTATTAGAGGAGCTGTTACTTGCCACTGCCACAAACTTACCATTTCCGTATGTAACCCCCCACCAATCTGATCCCGTCCCTGCTTTATTAGTCCATTCAACACCATTACTAGACATCATTGTATTACCAGTGTTTTGTGCCACTGCCAAAAACATACCATTACCGTAAGTTATTGATGTCCAATTATTTGACAAAGCAGTACGCTCTGTCCAAGTGATACCGTCAGGAGAGGTCATTACCTTATTACTTGTCGTACCGTTACAATATCCTGTAGAAGCACAAGACACTGCCACAAACAGACCGTTGCCGTAGGCGACTGATCGCCAAGAAATAGCACTTGATGCACTGCGAGCAGTCCAAGTAATTCCGTCTGGTGAGGTCATCACACGATTAGTACCGATGTTTGACACCGCTACAAACAGACCATTGCCGTAGGTGACTGCCCACCAACCATTTGCCTCAGCGGCAGTACGATCTGTCCAAGTAATACCATCTGGTGATGTTTTAACACCACTATCTCCTACTGCCACAAACATGCCGTTGCCGTAGGTGACACTGTTGTACCACTCTCCAGAAAATCCTGAACCAGTCCAAGTGATGCCGTCTGGTGAAGACATAATTCCAGGTCCAAAATCTGACCCACCCACAGCCACGAACATACCATTACCATAAGTGACGGAGTTCCAAGAACTAAATACAGACCCCCTTGGTGTCCAAGTGATACCGTCAGGAGAGGTCATGACACGGATAGTATTATTTAAATCACCTACTGCCACAAACAGACCGTTACCATAGGTGACGGAGGTCCAACTCTTATAAGTTCCAGAAATATTAGCAGTACTACGAGCGGTCCAAGCACCAAACACAGGTGAAGGTTCAGTATAAGCTAAGACATCACCATTTAAAGTTGCTGAAAAAGCCCCTACATCTGTCGCTTCAGTAGTCTCCACCATCGGTGGTCCAGCAGTGTACAAAACTTCTATGTCACCATAACCAGTACCATAATTGGTAGTTATATAACTACGGTAGTAGTAAGCGGTTGATGTAGCTAAGTCTGTTAAGTTGGCACTGAATAATGACCCACTATTCCCTACATTACCAAGTGAAATAGTAGCAGTGTCTCCCCCAGAAAGACTTGGTGAAGTACCCCAGATAAAGCCGTGGTCGGTTGTAGCAGGCGCAAGTTCAGCGCTCATCACGCGATTGGTGCCACCAGTTGATACTGCCACAAATTTGCCATTACCGTAGGTGACTGCCCACCAAGTGTTTGCAGCAGCCGCAGCACGAGCGGTCCAAGTGATACCATCTGATGAAACCATCACGCGATTACCGATACCTGATCGCGCCACTGCCACAAAGAGACCGTTGCCGTAGGTGACAGACTGCCAAACGTTTGCCTCAGCAGCCGCACGAGCGGTCCAAGTGATTCCGTCTGGAGAAGTCATCACTCGGTTAGTGCCACTACCTGCCACCGCCACAAACAGACCATTGCCGTAGGTGACTGAGAGCCAAGTGTTTGCCTCTGCGGCAGTACGAGTAGTCCAAGTAAGGCCGTCTGGTGAAGTTTTAACAACATTACTACCCACCGCCACAAACAGACCATTGCCGTACGTCATGCTATTTATAGCAGTGCCAATATTTTCTGAATAGACCCAATCAATACCATCAGAAGAAACTGCTGTGGAAGGAGAAATCCCCATTTCACCATCCGATCTATAAGCTACAAATTTACCATTGCCGTAGGTGATAGTATGCGCATATCTCATCATTTCTTGTTGCCAGGTAGCACCATTGTCAGTAGATACATAATTACCATAGTAACCAACCCCTACAAACCTACCATTGCCATAAGCTATAGATTTCCAAAAAATATAAAATTCATCCATTATGCTCGCCCTCCAATTAATCCCATCAGAAGATGTCGCAATGAGTCCATTTTCTCCTAATGCCATAAAAATACCATTGCCGTAGGTTATAGATTGCCAAGAATCGTTTGTAGGGATAGAACGAGCTACGAAGTTCCCTAAGTCACCTACCCCAGATAGAGGTGCAGAAGCACTAAGAACCTTACCATTTATAGTAGCGGAGTTTGTTGTGATATTAGAAGCGGCATTAGTTTCAGCAAATGGAAAACCTGCTGTATATAAAGCTTTTATCTCACCGTAGCCAGTACCATAAGCGGTAGTGGCATAAGCACGATAATAATAAGCGGTTCCTGGCTGAAGATTTTCCAAGTTGGTACTGATATTTCCTATACCATTAATACTTCCTAGTGAAGTAGTAGCAGTGTCTCCCCCAGAAAGACTTGGTGAAGTACCCCAGATAAAGCCGTGGTCGGACGCCAAGCTTGCGGTCATGACGCGGTTGGTACCACTACTGGACACAGCCGCAAACAGACCGTTGCCGTAGGTGACGGAGGTCCAATCGTTTAAAGCAGCAGGAAGAGCAGTCCAAGTGATTCCGTCTGGTGAAGTCATTACGCGGTTAATACCATCAGATGACACCGCTACAAACAGACCGTTGCCATAAGTGACTGATTGCCAATTGATTGCCTCCGCGGCAGTGCGAGAAGTCCAAGTGATTCCGTCTGGTGAGGTCATCACGCGGTTAACACCAGTTCGTGATACCGCCACAAACAGACCGTTGCCATAAGTGACGGAAGACCACGCGTCTACCGTTGCAGCGGTGCGGACTGTCCAAGTGATTCCGTCCGGTGAAGTTATGACTCGATCACTACTACCACCATCGCCACCAATAGCCACAAACAGGCCGTTACCGTAAGTTAAAACTGTCCATCTTCTATCAGCTGCAGATATGTTCGTGTTACTAACACTGCTTGTCCAAGTTGTTCCGTTAGTTGATGTATAAATATCTGGACTACCAACCTCCTGATTATAACCAGACACCGCCACAAACTTACCATTGCCGTAGGTTACGGATTGCAATATAACACCATATGGAGCATTTTGAGGAGTCCAGGTGATTCCATCTGGTGACGTCATTACTTCAGCTTTTACACCAACATCTCCACTATATCCCACCAACACAAACAGACCGTTGCCATAGGTGATGGAGTTCCAGGAAGGTATTTCAAAAGGCGCCGCATCATACAGAGAACTCGCAGTCCAATTGATACCGTCTGATGAAGTCAATGCTGTACCCCAATCTACAGCTACAAACTTACCGTTGCCATAAGTTATTTTACTCAAAGAATAACTTCCAGGAATAGTTTGACCAGTCCAACTGTCTAAAGCATAGTTTTCAATTTCACCATTTATTGTAGCTGTGCTATCTGTTACATCAGAAGCATCTAGAGTCTCTGATGCTGGCGGTCCATAAGTAGTAAAACTCTTTATTTCACCATACCCTGTACCATAACCATTAGTTGCATAAGTACGGTAGTAGTAAGTGGTAGCAGGTTCAAGGTTTTCTAAGTTCAAATTAATTGCTCCAGCAGCCAAAACACCATTTAACGATGAGGTAGCAGTGTTCCCGCCAATCAAATCTGATTTGGTTCCATAGATGAAACCATGGTCAGTAATTGGCGATGTGAAGTCAGCAGTCATCACGCGATTGGTACCACCACTGGCCACTGATACAAATAAACCATTGCTATAGGTGACAGAGAGCCAAGTACTAGTACTGTCACCAGCAGCAGGCTGAGAAGTCCAAGTGGTGCCGTTTGTTGAGGTCATCACGCGGTTGGTGCCATTTTGTGCCACTGCCACAAACCTACCGTTGCCGTAGATGACAGAGTTCCAAGCGTTTCCTGCTGCTGCTGCACGAGCGGTCCAAGTAGTGCCGTCTGGTGAAGTCATCACGCGGTTAGTACCACTCCATGCCACTGCCACAAAGAGACCATTGCCGTAAGTTACAGAGCGCCACTGATTGGCTTCTGCTGCTGTACGAACGGTCCAAGTAGTGCCGTTTGTTGAGGTCATCACGCGGTTGGTGCCAGCTGGTGCCACTGCCACAAAAGTGCCATTGCCGTAGGTGACGGAGTTCCAGGTGTTTGCTTGAGCAGCAGCACGAGCAGTCCAAGTGATACCGTCTGGTGAGGTCATGACGCGATTGGTACCAGTAGATGCTACTGCCACAAACAGACTGTTACCATAAGTGACGGAGTTCCAATTGTTTGACTCGGGAACTGTACGAGCAGTCCAAGTGATACCGTCTGGTGAGGTCATCACTCTACTAGTAGTACCAGCTGATGCTACTGCCACAAACATGCCGTTGCCGTAGGTGACGGAAGACCAAGGATTTGTTGCAGCAGCTGTACGAGGAGTCCAGGTGATACCGTCTGGTGAGGTCATCACTCGGTTAGTGCCACTACCTGCCACCGCCACAAACAGACCATTGCCGTAGGTGACGGAGTTCCACTGGTTTGCCTCCGCGGCAGTGCGAGGTTTCCATTCTCCTGTATCTCCTTTTATAGCAGCACTTTTATTTGTTAATTTTTCAGCATCACCAGTAGTAACTTCTGGACTATGACCTCTGTTACCTGCAGGTATAGCCAATGTCCAAGAAACCCATCCGGCAGAAGGAGAGGTCCAAACACCAGGGTCTTCACTAGCAGCGGTAGAAAACTTTACCGCCACATCAGTACTAGCTGAACTAGTGTTATAGCCAGCCAACTTGCGCCAAAAACTATAACCACTTGGTACTGCTGTAGCAATTCCCGTACTGTCACCACTTCTGGTAGCTAGCCACATATATTTTCCTGAACCGCCACTTGGAGAAAAAGATGGTGGGTTACTATTTGTACCAGTGCTGCTGGTAAAACCTCCTTGAACTACGCCATTGTGACGACCAATACGGTAAGAAATATGTGTTCCCATTTCAGATGCGGTTGTTGTAAGAGTAAGAGACTCACTAGCTGACTCCGCTACTTTCCAAAATACCGTACCAGTAACAACAGAACTGTAAGATCCTTGACCTAACTTATTCCAAGTTGGATCAGTAGTGGTAACTGTAGGGTTTCCATCTACTGAAAAAACTACTACCAACAACTCCCCTGGCTTAATATTTGGCGGCATCTGAATAACATGGCTAGTACCATTACTCAAATTTAGGTTACTAGACATACCAGTGATGATTGGATATTCATCATTGAATTCATAGTCTGTATAGGTAGTACCGCCAGAGCCGTACATATTTTCTACCACATTGACCGTAATCGGTGCAGCCAAAGCGGTAGGTATATTAGGAGCAACATCCTTACCAGTTATTTTTCCTAAAACAAAGTCAAAAGAAATACCTAGAAATGCATTACTAAATACCAAGACAGCAATAAAACATTTTACAAAAACTTGATTTACAGTCTTCCAAAAAATATCTTTTTGGGAAACTTCAGACCTGGAAGCTATTAGCCCTACATCATTTAAGATTTTAGCGCAGGAACTTTTTATTTTGTTGTAATTTAATAAATTTTTCATTTTAATGTTTATTGGTTGCTTTATTCTGCTGGTTCTTTAGTCTCCTCTTTCCCTTCTATATTTTCTTCAACTTTTTGCTCTTGTTTTTCTTCAGTCTCCTCTTTCTCTACTTCTTGATTAGGTTCAGGTTGTTTTTCATCTGCTGCTTCTGGTGTATCAGGTGGCACAGCTGGTGATGTCTCTATTGGTGATACTACCGCGGGTGGCGAAGTAGGTGGTGAATCGTTACCTTTATTTTCTTCAATCTCTTTTTCTTTCGATTTGACCTCCATCTCTAGCAAGCTATCAAGACGATTCTTATCCAGACATGTTGTATCTCCTTCCTCCCCGATACAAATTTCTTTTGTATGTACACGATTAGCGAAGAAATCATTAATACCATTCGCCCTATCCCCCAACCACACACCAACCTTAGCGAACAATCCATTAAGG